>JBCBSZ010000060.1:0-41125 GCA_039818945.1 Actinomycetota bacterium | reverse complement strand
GCCGGCGTGCCGATGGAACCGCGCGGCATCGCGGTGGACCCGACCGGTTCGCTGTCGGTCGTCACCTCGACGCAGGCGCCCCACGCCGTCCGCGACCAGGTCGCTGCGCTGCTCGGTCGGCCCCGCCACACGATCCGTGTCGCCGCGCCGGCGGTCGGCGGTGGCTTCGGCATCAAGGACCACCCCCACGACGACGAGCTGATGATCGTCGTCGCCGCCCTCCACCTCGGTCGGGCCCTGCACTGGGTCGAGAGCCGACGCGAGTCCCTCCTGGCCAGCTGTCAGGCTCGCGGCGAGATCCACGAGGTCACCGTCGGCTTCGATCGCGACGGGCTGCTGCGGGCCCTCTGGGTCGACGCGGTCCGCGACGCCGGCGCGCACCTGGCCATCTTCGGCGGCGGGCCGCTCTTCGCCGGGCTCGGCCTGCTGCCCGGCCCCTACCGGTGGGAGCGGTACGGGGCGAGGGGGCGGTGCGTCGCGACGAACCGGGTCCCGACGGCCGCCTACCGGGGCTTCGGCCAGACGCAGGCCGCGTTCGTGCGCGAGCGGGTCGTCGATCTGGTCGCAGCCGAGCTCGACGCCGACCCGGTCGCGCTGCGGGAGCGCAACATGGTCACCGCCGACGCCCAGCCGTGGGCCTTCGGCACCGGGCTCGTCTCGGACAACGGCGACTGGCCCCGAGCCCTCCGCTCGGCGGCCGACGCGGTCGAGACCTGGCCCGAGCCGCCCGACGACGGTCGGCGACGCGGGGTCGGTTTCTGCTCGTACGTGCAGATGGCCGGGCTCGGTCCCAGCGCGGCCAACGCGGCGATCGGACTGTCGATCGGCGGGTTCGAGTCGGCGGGGGTGCGGATGGAGCCCGATGGCACGGTGCGGGTGACCACCGGCGTGACCCCGCACGGGCAGGGGCAGGAGACCTCGTTCGCGCAGCTGGTCGCCGATCGCCTCGGGGTCGACATCGACCGCATCGACCTGCTCCACTCCGACACCGATCACACGCCGTACTCGGCGTACGGCACCGCCGCATCCCGATCGATGGCGGTCGGCGGGGCGGCGTTGGTCGAGGCCGCCGACGAGCTGGCCACGCAGCTGCGGGAGCTCGCCGCCCACCGACTCGAAGCCGACCCGCACGACCTCGAGCTCGTCGACGGGTGGGCTCGCGTCCGGGGCGGCGGTGGTGCGCTGGCCCTCGACGACCTCGCCGAGACGGCGTGGCGTGGCATCGAGCTGCCGCCCGGCACTCGACCGGGTCTGTCGGCGTCGTCGACCTACGACCCGCCGTCGTGCACGTTCTCCTACGGGACCCACGCCTGCCGGGTGGCCGTCGATCCGGACACCGGCGCCGTCGAGATCGAGCGCTACGTGGTGGCGATGGACTGCGGCACGGTGGTCAACCCGATGATCGTCGAAGGTCAGGTGCACGGGGGTGTGGCCCAGGGTGCCGCAGCGGCGTTGCTCGAAGAGGCCGTCGTCGACGAGGCAGGCCAGCCCCTCAGCTCGACGCTGCTGGACTACCTGGTCCCCGATGCGACCTTCCTCCCGCCCATCGAGCTGGAGCGCTTCGAGATCCCCTCACCCCACACCCCGGGCGGGATGAAGGGCATGGGCGAGGGCGGCACGAACGGGAGCTTCGCCTGCGTGGTCAACGCCGTCGCAGCAGCGCTCCCCGAGATCGCCGGGGAGATCGTGCGAACGCCGACCTCCCCCGAACGGATCGTGAGATGGTGGAGCAACAGGGAGGCGACGACGTGACCGCGCTCGAGGTACCCGTCATCGACATCGGCGGCTGGCACGGCGGAGATCCGACGGTCCGGTCGGCCATCGCCGACGCGGTCGGTGAGGCAGCCCGCACGGTGGGGTTCCTGCAGATCACCGGCCACGGCGTCCCGAGCGACGTCGTGGAGGGACTGACCGACGCGATGGATCGGTTCTTCGCCCTCCCGGTCGAGGAGAAGGGGCGCTACACCGCGCCGCCCGAGATCAACCGCGGCTACTCGCCGCCGCGCTCGGAACGACTGAGCTACAGCCTCGGGGTCGCCAGCCCCGAGGACCTCTTCGAGGCGTTCAACGTCGGGACGGGCTGCTCCGACCATCCCGACGACGGGCTCGACCCGATCGTCTATCCCGAGAACATCTGGCCCGACCTCGACGGCTTCCGTCCGGCGATCGACACCTGGTTCGAGCACGCCCGCGCCGTCGCCAGGACGATGACCGACATCTTCACCCTGGCGCTCGGGCTCGACGACCACTTCGAGCGGATCACCCGGCACCCGATCGAGCTGCTCCGCATGAACCACTACGAGGTGCCGCCCGACGTCGAGCTGGTCGACGGTCAGCAGGGCATGGGCGCGCACACCGACTACGGCATCGTCACGGTGCTCTGGGCCGACCCGGTGCCGGGGTTGGAGATCCTCGACGACGAGGGTGGTTGGCACCCGGTCGTGCCGGTCGAGGGCGCGCTGCTCGTGAACCTCGGCGACCTACTGGCCCGATGGACCAACGATCGGTGGATCTCGACCATGCATCGCGTGGTGCCGCCGCGGGGCGCCGACGGCGAGCTGCTCCGCCGGCGCTCGGCGGCGTTCTTCTTCGACGGCGACGCCGACGCGACGATCACGACGCTGCCGACCTGCCTCGACGAGCACGGCCGCTCCGGATACGAACCGGTCACCGTCGGGGAGCACCTCGCCCAGAAGCTCGGCGGGTCCCGTGGGCTCGATCTCAACGAGCACGCCGAGCGTGAGGCGAGCCGCCTCGACGCGTGAGCCCGACGGCCCGGTGACCCCTGGGGCGCCGACTCAGAGGAGGAGCCGGCTGCGCCACCGCTCGGCGTGGTCGAGCTCGTCGGGCCGGGGCATGCCGTCGAGCTCGCCGAACATGATGCGGAAGGCATCGGGCACGAGATCGGACGCATCGGCCGAGAACAGCATCCCCCGCTTGTACTGGTCGCGCTTGGACGCGAACAGCACGCTGATCAGACCCTGGAGCAGGCCGCCGAGACGCTGGTCGAGGTGACGCCCCCGAACCCGCCACCAGACGTCGTCGTCATCGCCGTGCAGCGCCATGACGGCGAGCCGCTCGACGAACGAGGCGTGGCCCTCGACCACCGACATGATCGCCTGCGCCCGCGCCGCCACCTCGCGCCGGGTCCGGCGGTCGGCCGCGAGCACCTCGTCGACGACCTGGAGGAAGACGTCCTGCCACGTCTGGAGCGTGTGCTGGACGTGGTGGACCCGCTCGTGTGCGATCACCAGCGACGCGAGGGCGTCGCGATCGGCGACGGCCTCCCGCGCCATGAGCTTGGCGATCGTCGGCGTGTTGATGACGATCCGACCGCCGCCGCCGACCCACGGCGGCACGTACAGCCCGGCGACCGACGCGGCGATGATCCCCGCGCCGGCCTCGATGCCCCGGGCCACCTTCTCGGGGAGTCGACCGTTCGCCGGTCGTCCCATCACCGCGTAGGCCTGGGCGAGCACCCCGCCTCGGACGTCGTCGGGGTCGCCGAGGAGCTCGGGCGCCGGGTAGGCGGGGGTCGGCAGGCCGGCCAGATCGCCGAGGTCCAGCGTGTCGACCCGCCGGCGGGCGGCGGCGAGCCGGTCGTGCGCCTCGTGGACGGGCACGGCCGGACCCTGGCCGTCACCGGCCCGCAGCGAGGCGCACAGTCCGCATCCGATGACCGGCGCTGCGCTGGCGATGCCCATGCCTCCACGCTACGAGCAGATCGGTCCGAATCGTCCCCGGGGCATCGTGAAGCGCAGCACTAGCGTCCGGCTCATGGCAGAACCAGCGATCACCGCCATCGGCATGACGATGGACTGTGCCGACCCGGTCGCCCTGGCGGACTTCTGGGAGGCCGCCATCGGGTTCACCGAGCGCAGCGGCGACGGCGCGCCGTACGTCACCCTCTCCGCCTCTCCCGTCGGACGTCCGCTCAACCACCTCACCCTCCAGCGGGTGCCGGAGGCCAAGACGACGAAGGTGCGGGCCCACCTCGACCTGTTCTCCCGGGACCCCGAGGCCGAGGCCGACCGCCTCGTCGGGCTGGGCGCCCGCCGCCTGGACTGGGACCAGGGCGACGAGGATCACGGTGGGTTCGTCGCGATCGTGCTCGCCGACCCCGAGGGCAACGAGTTCTGCGTCGTGGGACGGGTGGCCGACGCCTCGTGATGCTGCCAGGGCCCTCCGTGCGGGCGACCGCCGAGGAGCGCTCCGCCACGCTGGCCGGCGACGAGCTGCTCGACTCGCCCTCGGTGTCGGCCACCCACGCCGTGACGGTTGATGCCGCTCCCACGGTCGTCTGGCCGTGGATCGTCCAGATGGGTGCCGGTCGAGGGGGTTGGTACAGCTACGACCGGATCGACAACGGTGGCCGGCCCAGTGCGGAGACGATCCTGCCGGAGCACCAGGAGCTGCGTCCCGGCGACGTCGTGCCCGGCCTCCCCGACCGGACCGACGTCTTCGTCGCCGCCCAGGTCGCCCCGGATCGCCATCTGGTCCTGACCGCGCCGCGGCGCGATGGCACCCCGGGCGCCACGTGGGCCGTGATCCTCCGGCCGATCGACGACGGGACTCGCATCATCGTCCGCATGCGCCTGGGTCCGGCGCCGCTGCGTCTCCCCGCGGCCGTGGTCCGGTTGCTGTTCGAGCCCGCCCACCTGGTGATGCAGCGTCGCCAGCTCCACGGCATCGCCCGTCGCGTGGCCTGGTCGCGCCCCGCGGGGTCGCACCCCCACCCGAGCGCCGCGCTGCTCCGGGCGCGGTCCACGGCTCCGGGCGGCCTGCAGCTCCACGCCGCCGGGTCGAGCATGCTGCCCACGATCGCGGCGGGGACCTCGGTGGACGTCGAGGCCCAGCCCCGACCTCGATCCGGTGAGATCTGGGCGTTCGTCACCGATGACGGCCAGGTCGTCGTCCACCGCCACGTCCGCCCGGGCCGAGAGGGCCACACGTTCCGCGGCGACGCCAACGAGCACACCGATGCGCCGGTGCGGCCCGATCAGCTGGTCGGCCGCGTCGACCTCGGCCCGGTCGATCGGCTCCGAGGCCTCCGCCGCATCGCGGACCGGGGCCTCCGACGCCGCATCACCCGTAGCTGACGCCCAGTCCGGCTCGGGCGTCCTGTTGCACGCCGTAGGGCGGGATCGGGTACCGCAGGCCGTTGCGTGACAGGGCGTCGAGGCCGTCGATGATCTCCGGGAGGAACCGGGGCGGCGTGGCCATGAGCAGCTCGTCCTCCATCACCCCGCCGTAGCGGCGCTCGGCGAAGCACGGGATCGACAGGCTGGGCTCGCCGGTCGACAGCGCCCGGCCCCAGCTGTCGGCGCACGACGACTCGCCCACACATCCCCACTCGAGCTTCTCGTAGCCCGACCACTGCAGGCCGTTGATCAGCAGGATCATCTGGGCCGGCGTGGCGTAGATCAGGCAGATGTCGGGCGGGTCGAGCCGCCCGCTCACCAGCGGCGAGACCGCCATCGCCGAGTAGCGACCGAAGGGCACCGTGTCCATGGCGTGCTGGTGGGCGCTGGCGTCCTCGATCGTCTCGTACCAGACGCCGGCCATCCGATCGCCGGACAGCCACTCGTCGTCCTGGGGGTGCAGGCCGATGACCGCACCGCACTGCGGTCCGACCAGGTCGTCGTTGGTGATGCCGACGGTCCATCCGAGTCGCGAGGCCATGCCGACGATCTGGTCGGTCGTGTGGATCGAGTCGGGCCGACGGATCCTCGGCACGGCCTCCATCTCGTCCACCGACTCGAAGAGCTTCATCCCGATCGGGGTGGTGCGGAGCCGCAACAGCCGATTGAGGTCGCCCACGATCGCCTGCCAGTTCATCCCGTGTCCGTCGATCGACACCGCCGTCTCGGTCTCGCTCACGACCCTCTCCCGTCTGCCTCGGTGCTCGGCCCGTCGCCATCCTTCCAGCTGACCGGGGCGGCCCGGGCCCCGGCGGGCCTCGGGGCGGTGGCACTACGATCGCCGGCATGCCCGAACCGACCTCCCACGCCGCGCCGGAGATGGTCGACGGGGCCTCCGAGCACCCGCCCGCGGACTATATCGGCGAGACCAAGCGCCTCTACTCGAGCCTCGGCTACGACGACTACCGATGGGCCGAGCGCACCGAGCCGCCGGCGTTCGTCCCGCTGACGAAGCCGCTGTCCGAGGCTCGGGTCTGCCTCATCGGCTCCGGGGCGATCTACGAGAGCGGGCAGGTCGCCTTCCACTCCAAGGACGACACCAGCATCCGGATCATCGACACCACCGTCGACACCGACCGCCTCCGGACCGCCCACTTCGCCTACGACCAGACCGACGCCCGCGAGGACATCAACTGCGTCTTCCCCCTCGACCGGCTGCGCGAGCTGGCCGCCGACGGGACGATCGGCGAGGTCTGCGGCGAGGCGTACTCGTTCATGGGCGGCATCTACTCCATCCGTCGGACCGAGGAGGTCGTCGGACCTCGGCTCGTGGAGCTCGTGACCGGGCAGGCACCCGACGTCGTCCTGCTCGTCCCGGTGTGACCGGTGTGCCATCAGTCAGTTGGACTGATCGCACGACAGCTCGAGGCCGCCGGGTTCACCACCGTCTCGCTCACCAGCGCCCGCACGATCACGGCGAGCGCGTTCGCGCCCCGTGCCACGTTCGTCGACGCCCCGCTCGGTCACACCTCCGGTCCTGCGCACGACCCGGTGTTGCAGCGCCGCTTCGTCGAGGCGGCGCTCGACACCGCCGTCACGGCCACCGAACCGGGCACGATCGTCGATCTGCCCTACCGCTGGCACGACGATGCCTGGCGGGCGAGCCCGCTCAGCTGGTCGCGTGCCAACACCGACGGCCGTGACGCCGGCGACACCCGCAACCCCCGCACGACCGAACCCCGCTACCAGACCGACGACGATCGCTTCCTGGCCGAGTCGCGGACCCATGACGAGCAGTGCCTCGTCTGCGTCGGCCTCGACGCCTGAGCAGGAGCGAGATCGCCGACGGAGGTCGGCAGGGTCCGGTCCCACCGTCCGAGCGACAACCGCCGGCACGGACCGTCCGTTGTCGCTCCAAGGGCGGGACCGACAACGTCCCCGACGCACGCACCCGCCCGAGCCGGGCCACGCCCCACCTCCGGTGGGGCTCAGTCCTTCCCGCTCTGGACTCGCTTCCTCGATGCTCCGCACCACCTCCGGTGGCACTCCGCATCCGCTCGCTCGCCGGGCCGCTCGGGCCACGCCCCACCTCCGGTGGGGCTCAGTCCTTCGAGGCGATCTGGTTGGGCGTGACGTTCATCTTCGGCTCGTACTCGGCCGCCTCGTAGTCACCACCGTCGGACCGCTGGGTCGCGACGAGCTGGGCGACACACCCGGAGCAGGGCCCGTAGTAGCGCTGGCTGACCGACGCCCCGCAGCGGGGGCAGTCGAACTCGATCGGGGTCTCGTCGACGTCGAGGGCCATGCCGCTCATCGTGCCCCATCCGGGCCCCGCTCGCGCGGACGCCGCCCGGTCACTCGATGCGCCCGTCGAAGCGGTGCAGGAGCTCCAGCTCCTGCACGTCGGTGATGGGCCGCAGCCACTCCCCCATCCGCTCGTCGACCTCGGCGCATCGCTCCGGCCCGATCGCCTTCCACTGGGCCAGTGACTCCCACCAGATGGTGACGATCACGTCGTCGCCCCCGACCGGGGCCCACACCTCCTTGGCGAGGAAGCCGTCCTGACGCCGCAGGAAGTCCGTCCAGACCCCGGTCTCGACCTCGATGAACGCCTCGCGCTCCTCGGCGGCGACGGCGAACCGGAGCACCTCGACGGCGACCCGCGACGAGGTCACGAGAACTCCGGCTCGACCCAGTCCGGGAAGATCTCGGGGAGCTCGTCGGCCACGGAGAGCGAGAACTCCGCCGGCCGCTTCTCGAGGAACGACTCGACGCCCTCGCGGGCGTCGGCCGAGCGACCCATGGCGTCGATGGCCCGGGAGTCGACCCGGTGCGCCTCCATCGGATGGGGTGCGCCCAACATCCGCCACATCATCTGCCGGGTCAGGGCGACCGAGGCGCCGCTGGTGTTGTCGGCGATCTCCGCCGCCAGCTCCCGGGCGGCCGGGAGCAGCTCGTCGGGATCGTGGAGGCTACGCACGAGCCCACCGGCCTGTGCCTCGGCAGCCGGGAACACCCGTCCGGTGTAGGCCCACTCGGTCGCCTGCTGGATGCCGACGAGCCGGGGCAGGAACCAGCTCGACGCGGCCTCCGGCACGATGCCGCGCCGGGCGAACACGAAGCCGAAGCGGGCCTCGGTCGAGGCGAGGCGGACGTCCATGGGCAGCGTCATCGTGACGCCCACCCCGACCGCCGGCCCGTTCACGGCCGCGATCACCGGCTTGCGGCTCTGGAAGATGCGGAGGGTCAGCAGGCCGCCACCGTCGCGGTGGGTGAAGCGGCCGTCGTCGTCGGTCGGATCGTCGCCGTGATCGAAGGTCTGGCCGCCGGAGCCGAGATCGGCACCGGCGCAGAACCCCCGGCCCCGGCCGGTCACGATCACCGCCCGGACGTCGTCGTCGGCGTCCGCCCGATCGAACGCCCCGATCATCTCGTTCATCATCACGCCGGTGAACGCGTTGAGCCGATCCGGCCGATCGAGCGTGATGGTCATGATGCGGTCGGCGATCTCGACGTCGATCTGTGTGTTGGTCATCCTGCCCCTCCACGGTGTGCGCGATGACCGTATCCGGCACCGCTCGCGACCCGGCTACCTTGCTCGACGTGGACGCGGAGAAGCGGCGCGAGGAGCGCAGGCGGGCGGCTCGCGAGCGGGTGGCCCAGCGACGGGAATCAGGCGGCGACGCCGCGGTCGAACGGTCACTGCTCGAACAGCGCCAACAGCAGGCGCCGGTCAGGAGTCTCGAGGAGTCCGTCGAACGGAGCCCGGGCACCACGCGCTCGCGGAGCCGCCGAACCCCGACGCCCGACACCCGACACTCCTACCGGATCTCCTCCGACGCGATGGCCGAGCTGCAGGAGCAGCGAGACGAGGCGATGGCCGCCGGTGCGCGCCAGCGCGCCGCCATCCAGGGCCTCGTGCCCTTCGACGCCGAGGAGTTCGAGCAGCGCCTCGGCTCGGCCGAGCTCGAGCGCCTCGAGCGGTGCTCGTTCGGGCACTGCCGCAAGAAGCCCAAGTGGATGGCCCCGGCCCGGGCCGAGGGCACGCCCCGCTTCACCCGAGCCTTCTGCAACGAGCACGTGACCCCGCCGGAGTAGCCCCGGCGGCTTCGCCTCACATCACCCGCTCTGGCTTCGCCTCACACGTCCAGGAAGCGACCCACGGCGAACGCCGAGCAGATCACGCCGACGGCGGCGCCGGCGAACATGATCCACAGCGAGTTGCCGAACATCTGGGCGTCGGTGACGAAGAACTGCCGGAACAGCTGCGCCTGGCTGTCGAGCACGTCGTTCTCGAGCGAGGTCCGCAGGAAGCGCACGGCGAAGGTCGCCAGCAGCCCACCGAGCAGGCCGTGGATGAGCCCCTCGAGCACGAACGGCATGCGGATGTACCAGTTCGACGCGCCGACGAGCTTCATGACCTCGATCTCGCGGCGCCGGGCGAACATGGCGACCCGCACGGTGTTGAAGATGAGGAGCGCGCCGCCGAAGATGGCCGCCGCCGATCCGAGGAACATCCATCTCTGCGCGGCGTCGGCGATGCCCACGATCGTCTCGGTCGTCTCCTGGGCCGTCTCGACGCTGAACACGCCGGCCCGGCCACGGAACTGGTCGGCCAACGACTCGACGAGCAGCGGGTCGGCCTCGCGGGGCTTCACCTCGTAGGAGGGCGGCATGATCTCGACGGTGACGGCGTCGCGCAGCTCCGCCTCCTCGCCGTACCACTCGAGGAACTGCTCGAGCGCCTGCTCCTTGGACACGAACTCGATCTCGTCGATGTCGGGATGGCCCCGCAACTCGGCGGAGATCGAGTCGAACTGCTCGCCGGTGATGGCCGGGTCGAGGAAGACGACGAACTCGACGCCCTCGCGGAACTGCCGGGTGCCGTTCTCGGTGCCGTCCTGGAACATGAGCGCGGCACCGAAGAGCACCAGCGCGACGAAGGTGGTGATGATCGACGCCACCGTGAGCGTCAGGTTCCGGCTGAGGTTCGTCGCCGTCTCGCGGACGATGTACTCGGGCTTGAACGCCATCAGGCGTAGACCCCCCGGTGCTGGTCGCGCACGACCCGGCCGTCGTCGAGCTCGACGACGCGCTTGCGCATCGAGTCGACGATCGAGCGGTCGTGGGTGGCCATCACCACGGTGGTGCCGGTGCGGTTGATCCGATCGAGCAGGCGCATGATCCCGGCCGAGGTGGCCGGGTCGAGGTTGCCGGTGGGCTCGTCGGCCAGGAGGATCATCGGCCGGTTCACGAACGCCCGGGCGATCGACACCCGCTGCTGCTCACCACCGGAGAGCTCGTCGGGCATGTTGTGCGTCTTCGCGCCCAGACCGACCAGGTCGAGGATGGCTGGCACCTGCGTGCGGACGACGTGACGGGGCCGGCCGATCACCTCGAGGGCGAACGCAACGTTCTCGTAGACCGTCTTGTTGGCCAGCAGCTTGAAGTCCTGGAAGATGCAGCCGATGTTGCGGCGCAGCTGCGGGACCCGCCAGCGCGGGAGCCGGTTGATCTCCTTGCCGGCCACCCACACCGAACCCTGCTCGGGTGACTCCTCCTTGTTGAGGAGCCGGATCATCGTGGACTTGCCCGACCCGGACGGGCCGACCAGGAACACGAACTCGCCCTTGGCGATCTCGAGGTTCACATCGCGGAGCGCGACGGTCTGGCCCTTGTAGATCTTGGAGACGTTGTCGAGGCGGATCATGCTCTCTTCCTCTTGACCGAGTTCGCCCGAGCCCGCGCGTCGGTCAGTGATCGAAGGTATCAGTGGGTGCTCGCCGCACAGGGGCACCCCCGGCGTGCTACTCGGCGTGCTCCGAGCGCTCCCGGTTCCACCGCAGCCACGACTCCATGAGCGCGTCGAGGTCGCCGTCGAGGACGGCGTCGACGTTGCCGACCTCGTGGTTCGACCGGAGGTCCTTGACCTGCTGGTACGGGTGGAGGACGTAGGACCGGATCTGGCTGCCGAAGCCGACCTCGCGCTGCTCGCCGGCCAGCGCGGCCATCTCGGCCTCGCGCTCCTGGCGGGCCAGATCGGCCAGCTTCGCGGCGAGGAGCTTCATCGCCCGGTCCTTGTTCTGGTGCTGGCTGCGCTCGTTCTGGCACGCGACCACCACACCGGTCGGGAGGTGGGTGATCCGCACGGCCGAGTCGGTGACGTTGACGTGCTGGCCACCGGCGCCGGACGAGCGGTAGGTGTCGATGCGGAGGTCCTTCTCGTCGATCTCGACCTCGTCGGTGACCTCGTCGAAGAACGGGACCACCGACAGCGCAGCGAACGCGGTGTGGCGCCGCGCGTTGGCGTCGAAGGGCGAGATGCGGACGAGGCGGTGCACGCCCCGCTCGGCCTGGAGCAGACCGAACGCGTAGCGCCCCTTCACCTGGAACGAGGCCGACGAGATACCGGCCTCCTGGCCCTCGGTGACCTCGTCGATGGTCACGGTGAAGCCACGGCGCTCCGCCCACCGGATGTACATGCGCAGCAGGATCTCGGCCCAGTCCTGGGCGTCGGTGCCACCGGCACCGGACTGGATCGTGCAGACGGCGTCGTTCTCGTCGTGCTCGCCGCTGAACAGCGACCGCAGCTCGAGCTCGTCGAGCTCCTTCGCGAGCGAGGCGAGGCCGTCCTCGATCTCGCCCTCGAAGGAGTCGTCGTCCTCCTCTGCGGCCAGCTCGACGAGCGTGGCGACGTCGTCGAGCTCGCCGACGAGACGCTGGAAGCCCTCGAGGTCGTCCGTCAGCGACGCCAGCTCACCGGTGAGCTTGCGAGCGCGGTCGGCGTCGTCCCACAGATCGGGCTGCGACGTCTCGACCTCGAGCTGGCTGCGCCGCACCCGCGCCTCGTCGAGACGCAGGTACCCCGACGCGTTGTCGAGGCGCGTGCGCGTCTGAGCGAGGTCGTCGGTGAAGTCGCGCACTCAGTGCCGTCCGTGGCAGTTCTTGAACTTCTTGCCGCTGCCGCAGTGGCACGGATCGTTGCGGCCGAGCTTCTCCTCCGCCGACTTCACGACCGGCTTGGCGGGCGCTGCGGGCTGGTTCGGCTTCGGCTGCGCGGCCGGGGCGCCGGCACCCAACGCCGAGGCGCTCGGCCATCGGGGGCGGAGTACTCGACGTTCTTGGCCTGGCTCGTCGGCGGCTCCTCCTCCTTCTTCACCACCTCGACGCGGGTCACGTACTTGACGAAGTCGCGGGCGATGTTCTCCATCATCTGCCCGAACATGTCGAAGCCCTCGCGCTGCCACTCGGTCAGCGGGTCCTTCTGCCCCATCGCGCGGAGGTTGATGCCCTCGCGGAGGTAGTCCATGTCCTGGAGGTGCTCACGCCAGCGCTGGTCGATCACCCGCAGCATGACGGTGCGCTCGACCTGGCGCAGGACGTTCTCGCCCAGCTCCTCCTCGCGCCGCTCGTAGTGGGCCAGCCCGTCGGCGGCGAGCCGCTCCTCGAGCGTTCGCAGGTCGTCGGCCGCCCGGATGTCGTCGGTGGTCAGCTCGGACGGCCAGTAGGTCTTGATCTCGGCGGCGAGCCCGTCGCTGTCCCACTCCTCGGCGTACTCGGCCGGGCAGAAGGTGTCGATGGCGCCGCGGACGGCGTCCTCCAGGTACTCGACCGACTCGTCGCGCAACGACTCGCCCTCGAGGATCTGATCGCGCCGCGCGTAGATGACCTTGCGCTGCTCGTTCATGACCTGGTCGTACTTCAGCACGTTCTTGCGGATCTCGGCGTTGCGCTGCTCGACGGTGGTCTGCGCCCGCTCGATGGCCTTGGTGACCATCTTCGCCTCGATCGGGACGTCGTCGGGCAGGGCCTTGCCCATCACCCAGTTCATGGCGCCGGTCGCGAAGAGGCGCATGAGGTCGTCCTCGAGCGACAGGTAGAAGCGGCTCGCGCCCGGGTCGCCCTGCCGGCCGGACCGACCGCGGAGCTGGTTGTCGATGCGCCGGGACTCGTGGCGTTCGGTGGCCAACACGTACAGGCCGCCGAGCTCCTTGACCTTCTCGCCCTCGGCCTTGCACTCGGGCTCGTGGCGGGCCAGGGCGGACTCGTAGAAGGACTGGCCCTCTTCGGTGGTGAGATCGAGCCCCTCGGCCCGGAGGTCGCGCTGGGCCATCGCCTCGGGGTTGCCGCCGAGCACGATGTCGACGCCACGACCGGCCATGTTGGTGGCGACGGTGACCGAGCCGAGCCGGCCCGCCTCGGAGATGATCTCCGCCTCGCGGAAGTGCTGCTTGGCGTTGAGCACCTCGTGCTTCACGCCCCGCTTGTCGAGCAGGCGCGACAGCTTCTCGGACTTCTCGACCGACACCGTGCCGACGAGCACGGGCTGACCGGCCGAGCGACGCTCGACGATGTCGTCGACCACGGCGCCGAACTTGCCGTCCTCGGTCTTGTAGATCAGGTCGGCCCGGTCGTCGCGGATCACCGGCTTGTTGGTCGGGATCGGCACGACGTCGAGGCCGTAGGTCGAGCCGAGCTCGGCCGCCTCGGTCTGGGCGGTGCCGGTCATGCCGGCGAGCTTCTCGTAGAGCCGGAAGTAGTTCTGGAGGGTGATCGTGGCGAGGGTCTGGTTCTCCTCCTTGATCTTCACCCCCTCCTTGGCCTCGACGGCCTGGTGCAGGCCCTCGGACCAGCGCCGGCCCTCGAGGATGCGACCGGTGAACTCGTCGACGATCCGGACCTCGCCGTCCTGGACCACGTAGTCCCGGTCGAGGCGGTACAGCTCCTTGGCCTTGAGCGCCGCGGTCAGCTGGTGCACGAGGTTCGACGACACCTGGTCGTAGAGGTTGTCGACGCCGAGGGCCGACTCGACCTTCTCGATGCCGGACTCGAGCGGCGAGACGGTCCGCTTCTCCTCGTCGACCTCGTAGTCGGTGTCGCGGTCGAGGCGGCCGACGATCTTGGCGAAGTCCTGGTAGAGCTGCGCAGCGTCGGAGAGCCGACCGGAGATGATGAGCGGGGTCCGGGCCTCGTCGATGAGGATCGAGTCGATCTCGTCGACGATGCAGTAGGCGTGGCCCCGCTGGACCCGGTTGGCCGTCGAGGTGGCCATGTTGTCGCGGAGGTAGTCGAAGCCGAACTCGTTGTTGGTGCCGTAGGTGATGTCGGCGCCGTACTGCTCGCGCTTGTGGGTCGGGTCGGACTTGCCGGGCACGACGAGCCCGACCTCGAGACCGAGGAAGCGGTGGATCGAGCCCATCCACTCGGCGTGGAACGAGGCCAGGTAGTCGTTCACCGTGACCAGGTGCACGCCGTTGCCGGTGAGCGCGTTGAGATACACCGGGAGCGTGGAGACGAGGGTCTTGCCCTCGCCGGTCTTCATCTCCGCCACCCAGCCGAAGTGCAGCGCACCGCCGCCGACGAGCTGGACGTCGTAGTGGCGCTGGCCGATCACCCGCTTGGCGCCCTCGCGCACGGTGGCGAACGCCTCGA
Source organism: Actinomycetota bacterium (assembly GCA_039818945.1). Taxonomy (GTDB): domain Bacteria; phylum Actinomycetota; class Acidimicrobiia; order Acidimicrobiales; family Poriferisodalaceae; genus JBCBSZ01. The sequence continues at coordinate 26,552 of JBCBSZ010000060.1, read as the reverse complement.
AGAGCAGGTCCTCGAGCTCCTCACCGCGGTCGATCCGGCCGCGGAACTCCGCGGTCTTGGCGCGGAGCTCGTCGTCGGAGAGCCGCTCGAACTCGGGTTCGAGCGCGTTGATGTCCGGAACGAGACCTTGCAGTGCCTTGAGCTTCTTGCCTTCGCCGACGCGAAGGACGCGAGAGAGGAGACCCATCGGAGATGGAGGCTACCGGGGTCGCTCCCCGACCTGCCGTCGAGCCCGATGTGGCCCGGGCGCCGGGCCGTGTCAGCCCTCGGCGTTGATGAGCCCGACGTCACCGTCGTCGCGGTCGTACACGACGCAGGGACGGCCCGTCTCCTCGCTGGTGAAGATGAAGAAGTCGTGCTCGAGCAGGTGCATCCGGTCGATGGCCTCCTCGGGCGTCATCCGGGTCAGCTCGAAGCTCTTGGTCTTGACGATCTTGACCGCCGGCTCCCTGACCTCGGGCACGACGGGCTCGGGGTCGGCGACGATCGCGGCCGACGGCTTCACCGACCGCTTCCGGTTCGGCACCTTCTGGCGCTTCAGGCGGGTCTTGAGCTTCCGGAGCTGCTTGCCCAGCTTGTCGACGGCCTCGTCGAGCGCCGCCATCTGCGACGCTGCCGTCGCCTTGCACCGCACGTGGTGGCCGTGGCCCTCCAACGTGATCTCGATGAAGTCCTTCTGATCGGAGATGCGCGGGTTGCGCTCCTCCTTGAACACGACATCTGCCCGTTCCATCCCCACGATCTGTGTGAGGTGGTCGAGTTTGGTCTCGATCGCTCCCTTGACGTCGTCGTTGACGGCGACGTTGCGACCACTGACCCTGATGTCCATCCGGTCCTCCCGGTTCGAGGGTGAAGGGGACTGTAGATCATGCCTCCCTCCGGACGCCGGTGCCCGGGGCGGAGGTCCCGACCGCCGTCGACCCCCGACCCGTGGCGGCGACGACCGCACCCGCCACCGCCCAGCTCCCGCCGCGGCGCAGCTCGCCGGCCGCGCTGCGCAGCGTGGCACCGGTGGTGACGACGTCGTCGACCACGAGGACGGACCCGACCCGGCGGCGGGCGACGAAGGCGGGCCCCTCGTGGCGCTCGGCCCGCGACCGCCCGGTCTGGGCCGGCCCGGGGAGCCGCCGCAAGAGCGAGCGGGCGGGCAGGCCGAGCTCGGCGGCGACCCGCCGGGCGAGGAGCTCGCCCTGGTCGAAGCCCCGCTGGCCGCGGCGCCGCGCGGTGGTGGTCGGCCAGGTCACGACGGTGCCGGGCGACAGCGGCACGGCGGCCGCCGCCTCGGCGAGTCGGCTCGAGAGCCAGGCGAGGGCCGACCGGTCGCGGCGGTACTTCACGGCCAGCACCAGCTCGCGAATCGGCCCCTCGTAGTCGAACGGCGCGGTGACGGTGTCGAGCCCGTCGAGGACGATCGGCACGACGACCGGACGGGCGGCGGCGACGCAGGCGTCGCACGGCGACGGGCCGCTCCGACCGCACGACGCGCACCTCCGCTCCCACAACACGGGTCCCGGTCTAGGACCGGGGTGTGTCAACCGCCCCGCTCTGCCGCCCGGCGCTCGACGATCTCCATGAGCTCGGTCATCGAGATCTCCCCGGCGAAGAGGGAGCGGAGGGCCCGACCGAGCGGGCGGCGGGGCCAGGCGTCGCCGTCGACGAGGTGCACCTCGCTCTCGACGGTGCCGTCGTCGTGGAAGCGGTACGAGCGGTAGCCGGGCGGCAGCCACGTGCCGGCCTCGAGGTCGAAGTTGTTCTTCAGCGAAGGCGCCACGAAGATCGGCCGGCCGTCGAGCTCCAGCTCGGCCGGGACGTGGGTGTGTCCGGCTCCCAGGCCGCGAACCTTCGGCAGGTCGGCGAGCAGCGCCCGCCACTCGGCGAGGTAGTCGTCGTTGCGATACATCGCGATGCCCGGCACCGGCGGGTGGTGGAGCCACACGAACACGTGCTCGGCGGGCGACGCCTCGACGACGCGGCGGATCCACGAGGCCTCGGCGCTCCCGAGCGAACCGTTCGAGTGGAGGCGCTCCTCGACCGGCGGGTCGACCGGAAGGCCGTGCTCGTCCGGTCGCTGCACGCCGGCGCAGGAGTCGGCGAACACCAACGCCCAGGCGCCGAGCTCGATGACCCGGGTGGTCGACACGTCGGCGCGGCCGAGGCCGGCGTCGAACGCGACCGCCCGATCGTGGTTGCCGGGGCACACGTTCACCGGAGCGGCAAAGCGCCCCAGCGAGTCGGCGGCGAGCCGGTACTGCTCGGGCCGGCCGTGGTCGGCGACGTCGCCGGTGACGACGACGAGATCGGGGTCGAGGTGGCGCTCGACGTCTCCGAGCACCGCCTCGAAGGCCGCGGCGGTGTCGTAGGCGCCGCCACCCTCGGCCTCCGCACCCGGCTCCAGGAAGTGCGTGTCGGACAGTTGGACGACCGGCGCTGGCGACATGCCCGCACCCTAGGTGTAGGAGCCATGGAGGTTGTTGACCGCGGGGGTCCGTGAAGGGGTGAGCCTCCGCGGCGAGTGTGGATGTCGCTGAACAGACCACACGACCACGGAGGCTCGGTGTCTCACCGTAATGCCCGACTCACCCCTGCCGGCCGACGGATCCTCGTCGAACGTGTCGCTGCCGGGACCCCACAGGCTCACGTCGCCATCCAGATGGGGATCTCGCGGGCCACAGTGCACAAGTGGTGGCACCGCTGGCTCGCCGAGGGACCTGGCGGTCTCGAGGACCGCTCGTCGCGACCGCGCCGCTCACCAACTCGGGTCCCTCGTCGCGTCGAACGCCGAGTCTGTCGCCTGCGACGATCACGGCGGTGGGGACCGGCCCGGATCTCGATGCACACCGGGCTGCCGTCGTCGACGGTGTGGGCGATCCTGCATCGCCACGGGATGAACCGGCTGGGGTGGATGGACCGACCGACGGGTCGGGTGATCCGCCGCTACGAGCGGGCTCGTCCCGGTGAGCTGATCCACCTCGACATCAAGAAGGTCGGCAAGATCCCGCCTGGTGGTGGCTGGAGAGCGCACGGCCGCGGCACCCACCCGAAGCGACCACGAGTTGGTTACACCTACCTCCACGTGGCAGTCGATGATCACTCCCGGGTGGCCTACGTCGAAGCTCACGACGACGAACGTGCCAGCACACTGGTGTTGTTCTGGCAACGAGCCCAGGCCTGGTTCGAGGCCCGGGGCATGACCGTCGACGAGGTCCTCAGCGACAACGGCTCCAACTTCCGGTCACGACACTTCGCCGCCGAGCTCGCCACCCGGGGGATCAAGCACCGGCGCACCCGGCCCTACCGGCCTCAGTCCAACGGCAAGGCGGAGCGATTCAACCGGACCATGGCCGATGAGTTCCTCTACGCCCGGCGGTTCCGTTCAGAGAACGAACGACGCCGACGCCTCGACCGCTGGATCCACGACTACAACCTCCATCGCAACCACACCGCCATCGGCGGCCCACCCGCCACCCGCGTCGACAACGTCACCGGCTCCTACACCTAGGGCCTCACACGAGGATCCGCACCTCGCCGTCGACGGGATCGACCTCCACCGTCGCCCCGTCGGGGATCGTCATCGCCTCGGGTGCGCCCACCACGGCAGGGATGCCGAGCTCACGGGCCAGCACCGCAGCGTGGGACAGCACGCCGCCGTCGACGGTCACCACGGCGCCCGCGATGGCCAGCACGCTGTTGAACGCCGGCGAGGTGGCGCGGACGACGAGGACCTGGCCGGGGTCGAGTCGCCGGATCGCGTCCTCGGCGGAGTCGGCGACGCACGCGACGCCCCGGCTCGGCGCCGAGCCGATGCCCGAGCCGCGGAGGCCCGAGCGCGGCGCCCCGCCCATGCCGATGTGGTCGATCGCCACCTGGGTCATGCGGATGCTGTCGGCGATCGGGGCCGGGAGCAGTTCCAATGGTGGCTGCGGCTCGGGGTCGCCCAGGGTCGGCGGCGGGGTGATGAGCAGATCGGCCCGGCGGCGCTCGAAGCGGGCCGCCAGCTCCTCGCTCGCCGGGAGCCCGTCGGTGAACAACCGACTCGCCTCGTCGGGCGTCGCGACGAGCAGGTGGTCGCGCTCGTCGATGCGACCGCGCTCGACCAGTCGGTCGGCGGCGGCGAGGAGGGCGAGACGGAGCAGCCCCATCGGCCACTCGACCGTGAGGGGTCCGTTGCCGTCGCGGAGGTCCATCACCGATCGTGCCAGTGCGAGCCGCTCGTCGAAGTCGGCGCGGTCGGGGGCGGGGACCTGCTCGCGCAGGCTCGCCGCGTGCCGCTCGTCGCGCGCCGGGGCGCGCCGGGCCGAGCGGATCGAGCGCAGCACGACGTCGGGCAGCTCGATCAGCGTCGAGTCGGTGAGGTCGTAGCCGGTGGTGAGGACGTGGCCCCGGTCGGCGAGGTAGGTGTCCAGCTCGGCCGCCGCCTCCGCCGAGATGGCCCGGACGTCGTCGAGCGAGTCGACCTCGTCGTCGGCAGCCTCGACCAGCTCGCGGAGGCGGCACAGCTGCTCGAGCGGCGCGGCGGTCGTCGGCGACGCCCCGGCCAGGGCGGCGATGGCGTCGTCGGCATCGAGCCCCCAGACCAGCGCGCCGTCGAGGTACTGGGCGATCGGGCCGAGGTCGTAGCCATGGAGCCAGAAGTGCAGCTCGAACGTCTCGTGGAGGTGATCGAGGAGCTCGTCGACGTGGCGCTGGAGCTCGTCGTCGGAGCACGCGTCGAGATCGACGGCCTGGAGTCGACGGTTGGTGTCCAGCAGCTCGGGCCGGAGCTCGCGCTCCCATCGCTCGACCACCGCCGGCGCCGGCGACTCGCGCAACGCCGCGGCGGCTCGGCGGGTCCGTTCCCGGAAGGCGGGATGGATCCGGGTCACCACCTTGAGGAGCAGATCGGGTGGCGGCCTGCGGGGTGGTTTGTCCCCGCCGAGGAGCGGGCGGAGCCGGGTGTAGTGGAAGCCGTTGACGAAGGCGAAGTCCATCGTCTCCGCCGGGACACCGAGCTCGGCGAAGACGCGCCGGAGGCCCCGCTCCACCCCGTCGACGAGGAGCCACTCGCTGATCGGCGTGACCCCTCCGGGGTAGTGCGATCGGTCGAGCGTCCACTCACCAGGACCGGGTGGGGCGAACGTCGAGGTCATGGGCCACGGTCGCGCCGCGTGGCGAACCGGTCAATCGGGCCGGCTTCATGACGACTTCGTGACAGCGGGAACCAGGGGGCTCGGACGCGTCGCCCAACGGTCATGGACGCACGCAACGGCACACGGACCACTTCGATGCACCGTCGCTGGTGGCGCGTCGCGATCGCCTGTCTCGCGATCGCGCTCGTGGCTGCGGCGTGCGGTGACAGCGACGACGACTCGGGCGACGCCGACGCCGAGCGGGGCTTCGACTTCCGCGAGGAGACGGAGACGACGGAGCAGGACTTCGGCGGCGATCGCCCGCAGACCCGAGGCGACGACGACGACGCCGAGGAGCTCTTCGCCGGCGGCGACGAGGACGGCGGTGAGGCCTCGGACGACACCGAGGCGCCAGCCGAAGCGCCCGCAGCCGAGGCGCCGCCGACCACGGCGGTCGCCGCCGACGGCTTCTTCGGCGACGAGGGTGACGACGCCGAGGCCGAGCTGGCGCCCGAGCGCGACCGCACCCAGGGCAACACCTTCGAGGACTACGGCGTCCGCTCGTTCGTCGACACCGACCGCGACCCGCTCTCGACGTTCGCCCTCGACGTGGACACCGCCAGCTACTCGATCGCCCGGCAGTGGATCAGCGAGGGTGTGGTGCCCCCGTTCGAGTCCGTGCGGGTGGAGGAGTACGTCAACTCCTTCGAGTACGACTACGCCGCCCCCCGCGACGGGCTCACCGTCCTCGCCGAGGGCGGGCCATCCCCCTTCGACGCCGACAACGTGATCCTCCGCCTCGGTGTGCAGGCCGAGGAGGTCGACGAGCGGGACCGTCCCGACGCATCCCTCACGTTCGTCATCGACACCTCGGGCTCGATGGACCAGGACAACCGGATCGACCTGGTCCGCACCAGCCTCATCCGCCTCGTGGAGGAGCTGCGTGACGACGACGAGATCGCCATCGTCACCTACGGCAGCGACGCCCGCGTCGTGCTCGAGCCGACCCGGGTCCGCGACGCCGACGAGATCATCGAGGTGATCGAGGACCTCCGTCCGAACGGCTCGACCAACCTCGAGGCCGGCTTGGCGTTCGGCTACGAGCTGGCCGACGAGATGTTCGACCGGGACCGCATCAACCGGGTCGTCCTCACCTCCGACGGTGTGGCCAACGCCGGCCTGACCGATCCCGACGGTCTCGTCCGCATGATCCGCGACGACGCGGACCGCGGCGTGCAGCTCATCTCGGTCGGTGTGGGCATGGGCAACTTCAACGACGTCGTGCTCGAGACCCTCGCCAACGACGGCGACGGCTTCTACCGCTACGTCAACACCCAGGACGAGGCCGAGGACCTCTTCAGCGAGAACCTGGTGTCGTCGCTGCTCACCGTCGCCATCGACGGCAAGATCCAGGTCGAGTTCGACGACCGGGTGGTCCGCTCCTACCGCCTGCTGGGCTTCGAGAACCGTGCGGTGCTCGACGACGACTTCCGCGACGACTCCGTCGACGCCGGCGAGCTCGGTGCCGGCCACCAGGTGACGGCGCTCTACGAGCTGGAGCTGTTCGACGACGTCGACGACCGCGACCGGCTCGGGACGGCGCAGCTGCGCTGGGAGGACCCCGACTCGGGCGAGGTCATCGAGACCCGCCTCGAGCTGTCGGCGTCGATGATCGAGGCTCGTTGGGGCGACACGTCCGAGGACTTCCGCCTCGCCGTGACCGCCGGTGCCTTCGCCGAGAAGCTCCGTCTCAGCCAGTACGCCGAAGAGCTGACCTTCGAGCAGATCGCCGCCGAGGCGGACGCCCTCTCGGGTCGTTCCGAGGACGTGCGAGAGCTGGTCGACCTGATCCGGGAGATGGACCGCCTGGCCTGAGTCGATGACCGGCGCTACGGCTCGCCGGTCTCGGCGAACGCCCGCAGGAGCGCTTCGGTGTCGGGGGTGAGCGAGATCAGGAACCGCCGATCCGCCATCCCCGCCACCAGGGCGTCGACGACGTCCGCCACCGAGTCGGCGCCGCTCACCGGCCGATCGGTCGTCGAGCGAGGACCGCTGCGCCCCCAGGCCGTGGCCGAGCGGGGGAAGTCGGTGTCGGTCAGCCGCGGTGCCAGGAGGTGGACCGACACGCCGATCCCCTCGAGCTCGCGGGCCAGGGCGCGGGCGAGGCCCAGCACGGCGTGCTTGGAGGCGGCGTATGGCGCGTTGGCCCCGGTCGGGTCGGAGAACAGGCTGGCCGAGGACCCGGTGATCACGATGTGGCCCGAGCCCTGCTCGACCATCGGCCCGACGAACGGTGCGATAGTGCGCACGACGCCGGCGACGTTGACGTCGAGCACCCGGAGCCACTCGGCCACGGGGACGTTGCGGAATCGCCCACCGACGGCGACCCCGGCGTTGGCCATGACGACGCCGACCGGTCCGGCGGCCAGCGCCGTCTCGGCGAGGGTGGCTGCGTCGCGATCCGACGTGACGTCGCACGCCACGGCGATGGCGTCGAGGCGCTCGGCCTGGTGCCGGAGTCGGTCCGCGTCGACGTCGGCGAGCACGAGCCGGGCACCGCAGGCAGCGAAGGCCTCGGCGGCGCCGAGCCCGATGCCCCCTGCGGCGCCGGTGACGACGGCGACCCGGCCGGTCAGATCGAGGCCGGCGTCGCCCGGTGGCCGGTCGTCGGTCATCGCGGGGAGAGGACCACGACGGGGATCTCCCGCTCGGTCTGCTGCTGGTAGGCGGTGTAGCGGCCCCGGTTGACGGCGTCGCATCGCTGCCACCAGCGGGCCCGTTCGTCACCGGTGGCGACGTGGGCGACGTAGGGCGCTGCGGTCCGGCGGCGCTGCACCGTGACCTCCGGCTCGTCGACCAGGTTCAGGTACCAGGCTGGGTGCCGATCCGACCCACCCCACGACGCGATGACGCCGAGCTCCCGGTCCGCCTCGGCGTAGACCAGTGCCCTGGTGTGGGGGCGGCCGCTGCGTCGGCCCGTCGTGGTGAGCAGCAGGGTCGGGACCCCGAGCAGACCGTGCCCGATGCGACCGTCGGTGGCGGCGTAGATCCACTGGTGGAACGCGATCACGAAGCGCACGGGAGGCCTCGCGATCGACAGAAGATGATCGGTCGTTCACGTTGCATGGTGGCAACGATATGAGCGAGCGTTCATGTTCACAACACCACCGTGCGCGACCCACGACGGGGACCGACGGCGCCGGTGGCGTACCGTCGGCGCGGTCGGAAGGGGGTCCGGGGTGGCTCGGAACGTGTGGATCGCACTGGTGCTGGTGGTCGTCGTCGGGTCGGCGGCGTGCGGCGACTCCGACGACGGCGGGTCCGACGATCCCGTCGAGACCGTCGACGACGGTGGCGGTCAGGACGCCGCTGGCGATGGCGACGAGGGGGGCGATGGCGACGGCGGCGCTGAGGGAGGTGCCGGCGGCGACGAGGACTCGGGTGGCGACGATCCGCCCGGCAACAGGGCCGCGCCGTCGATCGATCCCGACGACTGGGTGTCGCAGATCATGTTCGCCAGCCTCGGCATCACGCCCGCCGATCTCGCGGTGTCGCAGGGCGACGTCGACTGCATGAACGCCGAGCTGGTCACGCTCCTGCCCGATGGCCTCCCCGACGATCCCGGGTCGGTCGAGGCGTTCCAGGCCTTCAGCGACGCCGCCGACACCTGCGGGGCCACGCTGGGCTGACGCTTCTGGTCACCACGGCCGAACGCCCCCGTCAGGACGACCAGCGCGATTGCCCGAAGCGGTAGCCGACCGAGCGGACGGTCTGGATCAGGTTCGCGTGCTGCTCGCCGAGCTTGGCGCGGAGGCGGCGCACGTGGACGTCGACCGTGCGGGCGCCGCCGTAGTAGTCGTAGCCCCACACCCGGTTGAGCAGGATCTCGCGGGTGAAGACCTTGCCGGGATGGGCGGCGAAGAACTTGAGCAGCTCGTACTCCATGTAGGTGAGGTCGAGGCTGCGGCCGTCGACGGCGGCCTGGTAGGTCTCGAGGTTGAGCACCAGCTCGCCGTACTCGATCAGCTCGGGCTTGGCGCCGGTGCCGGTCCGCCAGAGCTGGTGCTTGAGTCGGGCCTCGAACTCGCGGGGCTGGAACGGTGCCAGGCAGAAGTCGTCGTAGAGCTCGTCGCGCATCTCGAGCTCGTCGAGCTGGCTGCCCCGGATGAGCAGCATGAGCGGAGCGACCGGCACGTCACGTTTGCGGAGCGCACGGCACACGGCGAAGGCGGCGTCGGTGTGCTCCTCGCCGGCGATCACCGCGCCGCCCCACCCGTCGTCGGGCTCGAGGCGCTCGGCCGCGTCCTCGTCGGCGACGGCGATCCACTGGTAGCCCGCGAGGTCCAGGGCGCGCGCGAGGTCGGCGGGCGGGGGATCGGGGAAGACGGCGAAGGTGGTCACGTCGTCAGACCGCCGGGAGGTACCGCGTGATCTCGAACGGGGTGACCTGCTGGCGGAACTCGGTCCACTCGGCCCGCTTGTTGATGAGGAACCACTCGAAGATGTGCTCGCCGAGCGTGTCGCGGGCCAGCTCGCTCTGCTCCATCACGTCGAGGGCCTCGGCGAGGGTCTCGGGGAGGCGGCCGATGTGTTGCTCGGCGAGCTCGGTGGGCGACAGCTGGAAGAGATCGGTGGCGGCCTCCGCCGGCAACTCGTACCCGCCCTGGATCCCGCGCATGCCGGCGGCGAGGATCACCGAGTAGCAGAGGTAGGGGTTCGCCGCCGGGTCCGGGGCGCGGTACTCGATGCGCGCCGAGTCCGGCTTGTGCGGCTTGAGCGACGGGACGCGGACGAGCGCGGAGCGGTTGTTGCGGGCCCACGAGATGGCCGTCGGCGCCTCGTAGCCGCGGATGAGTCGGCGGTAGCTGTTGATCAGCTGGTTCGTCACAGCCGTGATCTCGCGGGCGTGGTGGAGCAGCCCGGCGATGAACTGCTCGGCGATCACCGACAGGCCGGTCTCGCGGTCGGGGTCGTGGAAGGCGTTGCCGTCCTCGTCGAACAGCGAGAGGTGGGTGTGCATGCCCGAGCCCTGCACCCCGGCGATGGGCTTGGGCATGAACGTGGCGTACACCCCGGCCTCCATGGCGATCTCGCGCACGACGAGCCGGAACGTCATGACGTTGTCGGCCATGGTGAGCGCGTCGGTGTAGCGCAGGTCGATCTCGTGCTGCGACGGCGCGTCCTCGTGGAAGGAGTACTCGACGGGCACGCCCATCGCTTCCAGCACGCTGATCGTGCGGCGGCGGATGTCGGAGGCCACATCGGCGGTGGTCAGATCGAAGTAGCCGGCGGTGTCGAGCGGGCGGATCGGCTGCTCGGGGTCGCCCGAGGCGAGCAGGAAGTACTCCATCTCCGGCGCGACGAAGAAGGAGTAGCCCAGCTCGGCAGCTCGATCGAGGTTGCGGCGCAGCACGTTGCGGGCGTCGCCGGCGAACGGATCGCCGCCGGGGCTCATGATGTCGCAGAACATCCGAGCGGTCGGCTCGGCCTTGACCCACGGCAGCATCTCGAAGGTCCGCGGATCGGGCTTGGCGAACACGTCGCTCTCCTGCACCCGGCTGAACCCGTGGATCGCCGAGCCGTCGAACGTCATCCCCTCGTCGAAGGCCGTCTCGAGCTCGGCGGGGGAGATGGCGAAGCTCTTGAGCTGGCCGAGCACGTCGGTGAACCAGAGGCGGATCAGTCGCACCCCTCGCTCCTCGACCGTGCGCAGCACGTACTCGATCTGGCGGTCCATGGGCGACAGGGTGGCACACACCGTGGTCGCGGCGGCAGGTCCACACCGTGCCGTGGTGATCCCGTTCACACAGCGGTAATGAACGGGAAATGGGAGGGACACGACGGCCTGGGAGCGTCTCGACGTCGCCTCGGCGACCGCCGCGCCCGCGGAGCAACGTCGGGTGCGGGCGAACCACAGACCCCCAGGACACAAAGGACGAGACGCATGGTCTTCCGTGCCGAGTACATCTGGTTGGACGGCGGCGAGCCGACGCAGCACCTGCGTTCCAAGACGAAGATCCTCGCCGACGGTGCCGAGCCGCCCATCTGGGGCTTCGACGGCTCCAGTACCAACCAGGCGCCCGGTGACCAGTCCGACTGCGTCCTCAAGCCGGTCTACGTCGTCCCGGACCCGATCCGCGGTGGCGACGACATCCTCGTGCTGTGCGAGGTCCTCAACATCGACATGAGCCCGCACGCCTCGAACCGTCGCGCCGAGTGCGCCGAGGTCGCCGAGAAGTACGCCAGCTACGAGCCGTGGTTCGGCATCGAGCAGGAGTACACCTTCCTGAAGGACGGCCATCCCCTCGGCTGGCCCTCGGGTGGCTTCCCCGGCCCGCAGGGCCCGTACTACTGCGGCGTCGGCACCGACGAGATCTGGGGCCGCGACGTCGTCGAGGCCCACACCTCGGCCTGCATCGCCGCCGGCCTCGACATCTCCGGCACCAACGCCGAGGTGATGATGGGCCAGTGGGAGTTCCAGATCGGCCCGGCCGGCACGCTCGAGGCCGCCGACCAGGTGTGGATGGCCCGCTACCTCCTCTACCGCGTCGCCGAGGACTTCGACGTCGCCGCCACGCTCGACCCGAAGCCCATCAAGGGCGACTGGAACGGCGCCGGCGCCCACACGAACTTCTCGACCAACCAGATGCGCGAGAACTACGACGCCTGCATCGCCGCCGCCGAGGCCCTCGGCAAGAAGGCCGAGCTCCACATCACCAACTACGGCTCCGGCGTCGAGGATCGCCTCACCGGTGCCCACGAGACCGCCCCGTGGACCGAGTACAGCTACGGCGTCTCGAACCGCGGTGCCTCGGTCCGCATCCCGTGGCAGGTCGAGCGCGACCAGAAGGGCTACATCGAGGACCGTCGCCCGAACGCCAACATGAACCCCTACGTCGTCACCAAGCTCATCACCGACACGGTGTGCGGCGCGGCCAGCGGCGAGGGCTGATCCTCTCCACCACGTGATCCTCCGACGAGCCCCCGCCCACCCGGGCGGGGGCTCGTTCGCGTCCCTCTAGCCTGGGCTCATGCGCAGGCTCCGGGTCGTCGCCGCTCAGATCGACGTGTGCGTCGGTGATCTCGACGGCAACGCCGAGCGGATCGTGTCCGCCTACCGCGACGCGGTCGACCTCGGCGCCGACCTCGTCGCCTTCCCCGAGCTCGCGGTGACCGGCTACCCACCCGAGGACCTGCTGCTCAAGCCGGGCTTCGTCGACGCCGCCCGCCGCACCATCGACGAGCTCGCCGAGCGGACCGGTGACGCCGTCGCGGTCATCGGCTTCCCCGACGGCGGCGCCACGCTCCACAACGCCGCTGCGATCTGCAGCGGCGGCCGGCTGCAGGGCACGTACCGCAAGCGGCTGCTGCCGAACTACTCGGTCTTCGACGAGGCCCGCTACTTCCTGCCCGGCACCGACGCCGGGCCGCTCTACGGCGTCGCCGGAGTGCGGGTCGGTGTGTCCATCTGCGAGGACATCTGGAGCTCGCACGGCCCCCTCATCGACCAGGCGGTCGGTGGCGCCGAGGTGGCCATCAACATCAACGGGTCGCCGTACCAGCAGGGCAAGTGGGACGTGCGCGAGCGGATGCTCTCGACACGAGCCGCCGACGCCGGCATCCCGCTCGTCTACGTCAACTGCGTCGGCGGTCAGGACGAGCTCGTCTTCGACGGGCACTCGACCGCCTTCGACGCCGAGGGCGGTCTGCTGGCCCGAGCGGCGATGTTCGACGAGGAGCTGCTCGTCGTCGACCTCGAGATCCGCGGCGCCTACCGCCAGCACCTCCTCGACCCGCGCGGCCGCCCCGACGGCGAACCGCTCGACGTCGTCGAGCTGACCCCGGCCCCTCCGGCCGGCGGTCACTCGGGTGACGCCGTCCCGGTCCGCATCTCCGAACCGCTCGACGACCTGGCCGAGGTCTACGAGGCGCTGGTCACCGGCACCCGCGACTACGTCCGCAAGAACGGCTTCCGCGAGGTCGTGATCGGCATGTCCGGCGGCATCGACTCGTCGCTCACCGCCGTGGTGGCCGCCGACGCGATCGGACCCGAGCACGTCCACGGCGTGGGCATGCCGTCGCGCTACTCGAGCGAGGGCTCGGTGAGCGACGCGGAGAAGCTCGCCGGGAACCTGGGCATCGACTTCCGCACGATCGCCATCGAGCCCGCGCACGCCGCCCTGCTCGAGATGCTCGCCCCGAGCTTCGGCGAGCTGCCGCCCGGCGTGACCGAGGAGAACCTCCAGTCGCGGATCCGCGGCGTCACCTGGATGGCGCTGTCGAACAAGTTCGGCTGGCTCGTGCTCACGTGCTCCAACAAGTCCGAGGCGGCGGTTGGCTACGCCACGCTCTACGGCGACACCGCCGGCGGCTTCGCCGTGATCAAGGACGTGTACAAGACGCTCGTCTACGAGCTGTGTCGGTGGCGCAACGAGCGGGCCGGCGCCGAGATCATCCCCGAGTCCGTCATCACCAAGCCTCCGTCGGCGGAGCTTCGTCCGGACCAGCGCGACGACCAGAGCCTGCCCCCGTACGAGCTGCTCGACCCGATCCTGCACGCCTACATCGACGACGACATGACCGTCGACGAGATCGTGCACCTCGGCTACGAGGCCGATGTCGTGGCCCGCATCGCCCGCCTCGTCGACCTGGCCGAGTACAAGCGCCGCCAGTCGCCACCCGGGCCCCGCATCACCGGCAAGGCCTTCGGCCGCGACCGCCGCCTCCCGATCACCAACGGCTTCCGGTAGCGCTCGGCCGCCGGCCGGCCGAGGCGGCCGTCGGCAACACTGCTGACCCATGGCCACCTCCCTCGACGAGCGATCGTCGACGGTCCCCTCGACCGGTGCGCTCGCCGCAGCCGCGCTCGTGGTGGGCTCGGTGGTCGCCGTCGATCCCGGCGGATTCGCCCCCTTCGGACCCCTCCGCTGGCTCGTCGTCGCGGTCGCCGGCCTGGTGGTCATCGGGGCGACCGTGCGCGACCGGGTGGTCGTCGAGCGGTGGTCCACCGCCGCCTGGGTCGTGCTGCTCGGCTGGCTGGCCCTGGCCGCCGCCGCCGGCGTCGACCCCGCCCACGTCTGGTGGGGCACGCCGGACCGCCGGCTCGGTTGGCTGACGTGGGTGCTCTTCGGTGCGTTGTTCGTCGCCGGTCAGCAGCTGCGGTCTGACCCCGAGCTCCGGCTCGTCGCCCGGGCGGCCTCGCTCGCTGCGATCCTGATCGGCTGCTGGGCGGCGCTCGAGCTGGTCGATCGTGGCCCGGTCGACGTCGAGCTCGCCGACGGCCGGATCGGTGGGCCCTACGGACAACCGGCCTACGTCGCCGCGGCGCTGGTGCTGCTCGTCCCCCTCGCCGGGGCGGTCGCCGCCGACCGATCGGCGCCGGCGCCGTTGCGGGTCGTCACCGGCAGCGGCGCGTTGCTCGGGTCGGTGGCGGTCCTCGCATCGCAGACCCGCGCCGCGTGGGTCGCCGTGCTCGTGGCGGCATGCGTCGTCGCGGTGGTCCGCCGACCGCGCCCCGGCGGGCGGATGCTGCTGGTCGTCGCGGCCATCGTCGTCGTCGTCGTGCTGGCGGTCGCGCCGCTACGCGACCGTGCGATCACGCTCACCGATCCCGGGGCTGCGGGGCGCCTCGACGAGTGGCGGATCGCCGCGGCGACGATCGCCGACGATCCGTGGATCGGCGCCGGACCCGAGGGCTACCGGATCGCCGTCACCGAGCACGTCGACGCCGACTACGAGCGCGAGCACGGGCGCTCCGTCCTCCCCGACCGGGCCCACGACTCGGTGCTCGACGTCGCGGCCGTGGGCGGGGCGCCGGCCGCGCTCGCCTTCGTCGTCGTGCTGGGCATGGTGGTCGGCGCGTCGGTCCGGTCGGTGCGGAGGGACTCGGCGTACGACCTCGGGCTGGGCGCCGGGGTGCTCGCCTGGGTGGTCCAGGGCGTGTTCCTCTTCCCCGTGGTCGAGGTCGATCCGGTGGCCTGGCTCCTCGCCGGCGTCGTCGTCGCCCGCCAGGCCGGCGCGACGTGGTCGCTCTCGGTCGGCTCCTGGGTCCTCGCACCGGTGGCGGCGGCGATCGTCGTCGTCGGGGTCACCGGAGTCGGCGAGCTCCGGGCCGATCGCGACCTCGCCGCGGCTGCCGATGCGCTCGTCGAGGGTGACCAGCGATCGGCGCTGGCCTCGGCCGACCGGGCCACCGAGCGACGACCCGACTCGATCCGGGCCTGGTTCGTCGCGAGCCGAACGGCCGCGGCGGGCGGCACGATCCTCGATGTCGACGGCGCGTTGGACCGGATCGAGGCCGGTCTCGCGGTCTCGCCCCTCGATCCGGCGTTGCGCACCGAGCGGTCCCGACTGCTGCTCGACCGGGCCGGGCGCTCCGGCTCCGCCGTCGACGTCGACCGGGCTGTGGGCGCGCTGGGCGAGCTGGTCGCCGCCGACCCGAACCACGCCGAGCACCACCTCCGACTCGGCGTCGCCCTCGCGCTCGCCGACCGGCTCGACGAGGCCGAGGCGGCGTTGCGCCGGGCCGCCGAACTCGCCCCCGACGCCGAGGCGCCGCTCGTGGACCTGGCGCGGGTCGCGGTGCTGCGCGGCGACACGGCTGCGGCGCAGGCCGCTCTCGAGGAGCTCGACGACCTCGCGGGATCGGAGTGAACCGATCGGGCCCGTCAGGCGTCTACACGTCGTGGAGCCTGCGATGACCATGGACGAGGCGGAGGAGGCGACGACCACCTTGCGGGTCGTCGGCGATTTCGCCGACTTCTACCGAACGTCCTACGAGCCCGTGGCAAAGGCGCTCGCCTACGCCCTCGGTGACGTCGAGCTGGGGAGCGAGGCCGCCGACGAGGCGATGGCCCGTGCCTACGCCCGCTGGTCCAAGGTCGTGCACTACGACAACCCCGCCGGTTGGGTCTACCGGGTCGGGTTGAACTGGGCCCGATCGGTGCACCGCCGGCTGGCCCGTCGCCTGCCCTTCGTCGATCGCGACGTGGTCGAGCCGCCGTGCTCGGACCCCGAGGTCGTCGCGGCGCTGCGTCGCCTCGACGCTCGCCATCGCGACGTGGTCGTCTGCCGGCTGCTCCTCGACTGGTCGGTCGAGGAGACCGCCGAGGCGCTCGACCTCGCTCCCGGCACCGTCAAGAGCCGGCTCCACCACGCGCTCCGCCGCCTTGCCGTCGACCTCTCCCACCTGAGGTGATCCTGATGCCCTCCGAAGACGAGCTCAGCGAACTGCTCCGCCGCGGTGCGGAGACCATCCACATCGAGGGCCGCGGGCCCTCCGCCGCCCGCGCCCGGGCGCAGCAGCGGCGTCGGCGTCAGGTCGGCGTCGTGTCGCTGGCGGCCGGTCTGGTCGTCGGCGTCGGCTTCGCCGGCTGGGGTGCCTGGCGGTCCGAACCCAGCACGTCGATCGAGATCCGTCAGGCCGACGACCCGGCCGGCCAGCTCGACGAGAGCGGCTCGATCGAGTTCGAGTGGACGGAGGCCGAGGACGTCCTCACCTTCCTCCAGAACGCCACGATCAGCTCGGACGGGACCTACTACGCGGTGTCGACCGCCCCGGGACTGCGGTACGAGGACGTGCCCCCGGACAGCTTCCCGGCCGACGCGGTGTATCGCTCCGACGACCTCCTGACCTGGGAGGGGATCGAACAGGACGGGGCGCGGCTCGGTGACATCGACGCTGCGGGTGGCCTGCTCTACGCGGTCGGAACCACCCCGGCGACCGAGGGCGAGGAGGGCGCTCCCCGGGTGTCGGTCTCCGGCGACGACGGCGCGACCTGGGACCACACGGCCCTGCCGACGTCGCTGGTCATCGAGGACGACCAGCCCTTCGTGCTCTCGAGCGGGCTGCGACTCGCGGCGTCCGACGATGTCGTCGCGGCCCTGGTCGCTTCGCGCCTGCTGCCCGACCTGGAGGAGATCGCTCCCGGTGAGGAGAACGTCTACTCCGAACCGACCGCCGACGGACTCCAGCTGTACCGCTGGGAGGTGATCGAGGGCGACGACTGCGTCGAGTTCGCCACCGACGCCGGGGTCGAGCCGGTCGAGACCACGGTGCCGCCCACCACGGTTCCGTTGACCACGGTCACCTCCGTGCTCGGAGCCGATGTGATCGACGTGCCGGTGGCCTGCGAGACCTCTGTCCCGCTCCGCGTCGTGCCCTGGTCCGAGCTCGGACTCGCCGGTCCCGACGACGTCAGCTCCGCCGAGCTGTTCGTCTCGACCGACCGGGGCGAGAGCTGGACCGCCGTCGACGGCTCCGCCTTCGCCGGACTGTTCGTCGGCGGTCTCGAACGGACGCCGGAGGGCTTCATCGCCTGGGGGTCGCGCCAGGCCGGCGGCGTCGAGGAGGCGGTGATCCTTCGATCGGCCGACGGCGTCACCTGGGAACGCGTCGATCCTCCGGTGCGGAACGGTTGGATCCAGGAGGTCGGCTACACGAACGGTCGCCTCATCGCAGCGACCGCCGATCAGGAGCTCCGGATCTACGTGTCGGATGATTCCGGCACCTCGTGGCGGACGAGCTCCCCGCCGCTCGATGGGGTCCGATGGCTGACCGCCGCCGAGGTCGGGCCGCTCGGGGTCGCTCTCGTCGCCGAAACCATCAACGAACCGACCGCGTTGCTCTTCAGCTCCGACGGCGACGACTGGGTCGAGGTGGAGCTGCCGCCCGAGGCGTCACGGAGCCCGGGCTCGCTCAACTGGCTGTCCGTTGGCACCGATCGTCTCGCCATCTCGGCGTTCGTCCCGGGTGAGGAACCGGGCCAAGTCGTGACCCGCTCGTGGGTCGCCACCCCCGTCCGCTGAGGCGCCCGCACCCCGTTTCGGGGTCGCGCGAACACGGTGCGACATTCGGGGGTCCGTATGTGACCGATCGGCCGGTACGCTGTTCTGACCGGCGAAGTGGTGGTCGCCGCTCAGTGCTGGACTCACGCCTGAGGAGCAAGGTGGCGAAAGATCGCGTCGAGCGGGACGAGGAAGACCTCGTCCGCCTGTATCTCACCGACATCGGGCAGTATCCCCTGCTCACGAAGGACGACGAGGTCAGGCTCGCTCAGCAGATCGAGGCGGGCAACGAGGCTCGGGGGACCCTCGAGGCCGGTGCCGACGACAGCGGCAAGGCCTTCACGGCCGCCCGCAAGCGCGAGCTGCGTCGACTCGCCCGCCAGGGTGAGGAGGCCGAGCGCACCTTCGTGCAGTCCAACCTCCGCCTGGTCGTGTCGATCGCCAAGAAGTACCAGGCCTCGGGCCTGCCCCTCCTCGACCTCATCCAGGAGGGCAACCTCGGCCTGATGCACGCGGTCGAGAAGTTCGACTGGCGCAAGGGCTTCAAGTTCTCCACCTACGCCACGTGGTGGATCCGCCAGGCGATCACCCGCGGCATCGCCAACACCGGCCGGACCATCCGGCTGCCGGTGCACGCCGGCGACACCCTCGCCCGCCTCCAGAAGGCCCGCTCGCGGTTGGAGCTCAAGCTCGGCCGCCCGGCGACGCTGGCCGAGCTCTCGGCCGAGGTCGAGATGCCCGAGGACAAGGTCACCGAGGCCCTGCGCTTCGCCGCCGAGCCGCTGTCGCTGTCCGAGCCGCTGCGCGAGGACGGCGACGCCGAGCTGGGCGATGTCGTCGAGGACCGCTCCGCCGAATCGCCCTTCGAGGTCGCCGCCACGGCGCTGCTCCCCGAGGAGATCAACCGGCTCCTGTCGCCGCTCGACGAGCGCGAGCGCGAGATCCTCAAGCTCCGCTTCGGGCTCGACCGTGGTGAGCCCCGGACGCTCGAAGAGGTCGGTGAGCACTTCAACCTCACCCGCGAGCGCATCCGCCAGATCGAGGCCCGGGCCATGTCGAAGCTGCGGCACCCGAGCTCCGACACCGGCGCCCGCGACCTGCTGTCCGTCTGAACCCCGCTTCGGTCTGAACCCCTCCTCCCGCTGGACCTCGCGCGCCCGGGCGCGCCGCTGCCCCGGCGCAGAGCACCGGGGCAGCTGGGTGGGGGTGCTGGGGGAGATCAGCTCAGAGGAGCGCAGGCGCAGCATCCGCAGCCGCCGCCGTGGGGCGGGTCGCCGCTGTCGTCGCTGGCGTCACCGGGATCGCCGTCCGCCGTCTCCGACCCACCGAACTCGGGAGCCAGGGCGCCATAGAGCCGGGGCTCCGCCATCGCCTCGACGCCGGTGAAGGTGCCGTGGACGTGTCCCGTCCGACCCTCGGTCACGATGTGGGTCAGGTCGCCGCCCCCGAGCGTCACCGGGACGTCGATGGTGTAGGTCGGGGCCGCCCCACCGTCCGCTCCGGCCGCCGTGAAGGCGCTGTCGTTGCGGCAGGTCAGGTCCTGGGCCCGGTCCAGGGCGTAGGTGGTGCCCTCGCCGAGGCCGCCGACGCCGATCGCCGACGGGTACATCAGCTCCGACCGGAAGTCGACGTGGTTCAGGTTCATGGCGTGGGCGATCTCGTGGGCCAGGACCTCCTCCAGCGAGTTCGGGTTCCCCCAGCCCTCCTGGAAGCTCGTGAACCCGGCGTCGATCTGCACCACGCCGGTCCGGATCCAGTAGTCCCAGCCGCTGCCGTTCCAGGCGCCGGTCGCCGAGGGGCCACCGAGGCCGATGGCGCTGCCGGACAGACCCGGTTCCTGCGCAGGTGTCGACCAGCGGATCAGCATGCCGTAGTCCACCGAGCTGCGGAACTCCGCCGACAGCAGCGTGGTGTCGCCCTGATAGACGAGGTCGTAGCCGGAGGCCTGCTCGACCACCCCGATCACCGCCTCGACCCGGGCACGGGCGTCGGCCGGGGCCAGCGTGAGGTCCATCCAGTAGGGGATCGCCGTGCAGCCGTCCCAGCGGATCGGGGTGCCGTCGCCGTTGGGCTGATCGATCAGCCCAACGGCGACGGCACCCCGATCCGCTGGGACGGCTGCACGGCGGGCGGGTCGGTGGTCGGGGGCTGGGTCGTGGTCGGGCCGGAGAAGCTCTCCGGGGTGACCTCGACGACCTCGCCGTTGGCGAGCACCATGCGGAAGCCCGTCGCCTCACCGTCGACGACGATCGGCACGGCACCGACCACCGCCGAGTCGAGCTGACCGGCGGCGTCGCCGACGTTCGTGGCGTCACCGAACTCGTAGACCGCACCGGAGGCGTCGAACATCCAGTAGCCCTGACCACCAGGGGTCAGCGCCATGCCGACCACGGGGTCGGCGGGCGGGTTCGATCCCAGGCTGCCGTGGAAGGCGGCATCGCCGAAGGCGAACAGACCGCCGTCGTTGGCCACCATCCAGTAGCCGTCGCCGCTCGCCGTCGCCGTCATGCCGACGATCGGCCGGTTGAGCGGCGTGCCGCCCATCGAACCGTGGAACGGCGCGTTGCCGAAGGCGAAGATGCCACCGTCGGAGGCGACGAACCAGTAGCCGTCACCGTCGGGGTGGGCCGCCATGTCGACCACCGGCTGGTTGAGCGTCGTGCCGCCCATCGAGCCCAGGAACGGGGCGTCGAAGGCGAAGACCCCGCCGTCCTGGCCGATCAGCCAGTACCCCGATCCGTCGGCGTCGACCTCCATGCCGACCACCGGGGCGTTGAGCACCCACTGGGTCATGTCGCCGGCGTGCTTGCCGTCGGGTGCGTCGACGGCACCCGATGCCGTCACCGTGTAGAGGGCGCCCTCGTCGTCGGCGATCGCCACGACGTCGTTGCCCCAGGACGCAGCCTCGCGCTCCACACCGGGAAGGTCGGTCTCGGCCCCCGCGGTGGTTGCCGCGACCCCCGTGACTCCCAGGATCGAGGCGAGCACTGCTGCTCGTAGCTTCTGTCCACCACTCATGCCGAGAGGTATCGGTCCCGCGGCCTGTTGTCCTTGAGGCACTTCCGCGCCCGGCCGCAGAGTTGTTCAGCGGCTACCGTCGTCGACGGAGGTGTCCGCAGACCTGGTGGCTGCCCCCGCCTTCAAAGCGGGTGGAAGGGGCGATCCCCCTTCGGCGGGTTCGATTCCCGTCCACCTCCGCCAGATCGACCTCGTGGGAGCGACCGGAGCGAATGGGCAGACCCCTGACGACACGACGTCGAGCGGTGCTCGTCGTCGCAGCGCTCGTCGGCCTCGCCGCCTGCAGCTCCGGATCGGGTGACGACACCGGCGATCCCGATGCTGGCGACGGCGCGACCGACACGACGGCCATCGAGGTCGTCCCCGTCGAGTCGGTCTCCCCGGCCGAGGCCGTGGTGGCGCAGTTCCTGCGCGCCGTCGCCGACGACGACATCAACTCCGCCTACAGCACGCTCTCGGCGCCGGCGCGCATCGAGCTGGGCTTCCGCGACGGCCTCGAGGCCAGCTGGGAGTCGCTGATCGAGGAGTTCGGCGAGCTCGCCGATGCCGACCTCGAGGAGCGGCTCGTCCCATCGCTGCCCTTCGATCTGCGGGCGGTCGTCGTGGGCGGCGATCGCGTGCTGGTCGTCCGCCAGGAGGGCGGTCAGCTCCAGGTCGAGCCGCGCGCCCCACTCGATCCGTCGGCGGCCGCACCGACCGTCGTCGCCGTCCCCGGGACCAGCGTCGAGATCCGCGTCGACCCCGTGCAGGGTGCGGTGGTGCGCGACGCCTCCGGGCAGGCCGGTTCCGGCGGTGGGGGCGAGGCGCCGGCCGAGCTGATCGGCCTCGAGCGCGGCGCGCGCGGTGAGCCCGTGCGTCAGTGGCAGGGCCTGCTCGCCCGGTGGGCCGAGCTCACCGGGGTGACGCCGCCGGCGGTCGACGGCGTGTTCGGGCGGGGCACCGACGGCGCCACGCGCGACGCCGAGGCCGCGCTGGGGCTCCCGGTCGACGGCATCGTCGACGCCGAGCTCGCCAACGCCATCCTCGCCGAGATCTCCTAGGCGCCCTCGGCCTCCGGTTCGGCTGCCTCCGGTTCGTCGGGTGGTTCGTCGCCGGTTGGAGCGGGCGGCTCCGGGACCGGATCGCCGAAGCGGAGCGTCCGGAAGGCCTGCAGTGCGACCACCGTCGTCGGCGTGGCGAGGATCAGGCCGACGAGCCCGAGCAGGACGCCGCCGAGGGTGGTGACCAGGAGGACGGCGAGCGGCGGCAGGTTGACGAACCCGCTGACGAGGCGCGGCTCGAGCAGGTTCTCCAGGAGCACCTGGGCGACGAGCACGACGGCGAGCGCGATGACGGCCAATCCGAGCCCGCCCTCCGAGATGGCGAGCACCACGGCGAACGCGCCGCCGACGAAGGCGCCGAAGTAGGGGATGTACCCGCCGACGAAGTTCACGACGCCGATCGCGATCGCTCCGGGAACCCCGATCACCGCCATGCCGATCGAGATCGAGATGCCGTTGAGAGCGGCGAGGGCGGTGCGCGACGCGTAGTAGCGGCGCACGGCCGTGGCGCCGTAGGCGAGCAGCTCGTCGACGTCGTCACGGCCGCGGTCGGTCGCGAAGGCGGTGAGCCGCTCGCTGATCCGGCGGCCGTCCTTGAGGAGGTAGAAGAGCACGATCACGCCGAGGAAGGTGCCGGCGATCGCCCCGGCGACCGAGCTCGCCGCCGAGGCGACCTGCGGTCCGAGCCCGTCGAGCGCGAACCCGCCCGACGAGCCAGCGCCCTGGTCGAAGCGGTCGACCAGGTCCTCGTCGATCGGGAGGTCCTCGATCCACTCGCTGACGTCGTCGACGGTGTCGTCGATGCTCGAGCGGAGGTCCGGCCACTCGTCGGCGATGGTCGCGCCGATCAGGGCGCCGACGCCGAAGAGCACGGTGAAGAGGCCGACGATCACGGCGAGCGCCCCGAAGCCACGGGGCACGTTCCGGCGGGCCAGCCAGTCGACCACGGGGTGGAGGACGACGGCGAAGTAGGCGCCCAGGATCAGTGGGACGGTGACCGTGCGCGTGACCGAGATGGCCAGACCCACGAGCCCGACGGCGAGCACGATGCCGAGGGCCAGCCAGCTGCCCAGGCCCCAGCGTCGGAGCCAGCGGGGGAGGAGATCGTCGTCCACGAGCCGCGATCGTACGAGACGGATGCGGTGCCCGTCTGGTGCTCTCCTTGCTCTTCCATGCGTTTCATGTGATACTGCGCATCTCGCCCTGATCGGGCCCCCGGCCTCGGAGCCTCGGATGCTCATCGGCTGTTGGTCGCCCAAGGGCGGTTCCGGAACCTCGGTCGTCGCTGCGGCCCTCGGGCTGAGCGGCCCGCCCGCGCTGCTCGTCGACCTCGCCGGCGAGCTGGACGGGGTGCTCGGCGTCGCCGCCGAGGGCCCCGGCGTCGGCGCCTGGCTCGGCGCCGCCACCGTGCCGCCGCCCGACGCGCTGGGCCGGCTGGAGATGCCGGTCGCCACCGGCGTCGGGCTGCTGGCGTGGGGCGACGGTGGGCCCGCCGACGGTCCGGGTCACGTGGCCCTGCTCGCCGACCTGCTCCGCACCGACGGCCGGCTCGTCGTCGTCGATGCGGGATCGACCGTCTCCGAGACCGGGCAGGAGCTGCTGCGGGCCGCCGAGCTGCGGCTCTGCGTCGTGCGGCCGTGCTACCTGGCGCTGCGCCGTCTGCAGCGGCTGACGATGCCCGCCGATGGCATCGTGTTGGTCGACGAGCCCGGCAGGGCGCTGCGCGCCGACGATGTCGCCGCGGCGGCTGGCGTCCCCGTGATCGCTCGCGTCCCCTGGGATCCGGCGATCTCGCGTGCCGTCGACGCCGGTGTGCTCGCCTCCCGGCAGCCGCGGCCGCTCCTGCGCTCGTTGCGCTCGGTCCACTCGATGCGGATGGCGCAGCGATGAGCGACGCCGCGGTGCTCGACGACATCGTCAGCGAGGTGCACCGGACCGTGGCCACGGCCGAGGTGGTCTCATCGGGCGCGTCGGTCGGTCGGGCGGCCGAGGTCCGTCGCCACCTGACGACCCGGCTCCCCCTCGCATCGGAGGCCACCGTCGCGACCCTCCTCGACGCCGTCCTCGCCCGCCTCGACGGTTGGGGGCCGCTCGAGCCACTCCTGTCGCTGCCCGGCGTGACCGACGTGCTCGTCAACGGCCCGGGCGCGGTCTGGTTGGAGCGCGACGGCCGGCTGGTCCGCTCCGAGGTCGTCGTCAGCGGCGACGACATCGCCGCCGTGATCCAGCGGGCCGTCGCGCCCCTCGGCCTCCGCGTCGACCGATCGGCGCCCACCGTCGACGCCCGGTTGCCGGGAGGCGCCCGCCTGCACGCCGTGCTGCCCCCGCTGGCGGTGGACGGCCCCTACGTCTCGATCCGCCTGCCCGCCCGGGTCCCGGTGGAGCTGTCGGCCTTCGCCCCTCCCGAGGTCGTCGAGCTCCTCCGGGGCCTGGTGCTCCAGCAGCGGGCCAACGTGCTCGTCGCCGGCGCCACCGGAGCCGGCAAGACCACCTTGCTGTCGGCGCTGCTCCGCGCGATCGACGTCGCGGAGCGGGTCGTCATCCTCGAGGAGGCGGCCGAGATCGTGGCCGGTGACCGCCACGTCGTCCGGCTGGAGACCCGCCGTCCCAACAGCGAGGGCGTCGGCGAGGCGACCCTGGCGCAGCTGGTGCGCGAGACGCTCCGCATGCGCCCCGACCGCCTCGTGTTGGGCGAGGTGCGCGGCGCCGAGGCCTTCGACCTCGTGCAGGCCCTCGCCACCGGCCACCGCGGCTCGCTGGCGACGATCCATGCCGCCGATGCCGGCGACGCGCTCCGCCGCCTCGAGGCGCTCGCGCTCATGGCGGGCGTGGCCGTTCCCCACGCCGCGCTCCGGAGCCAGATCGGCGCCGCCCTCGACCTCATCTGCGTGGTGGAGCGCACGCCGGCGGGGCGTCGGCTGGGCTCGGTCGTCCGCGTCGCCCGCGACGGCGATCCCGACGCCGGCCGATGCCTGGTGCACGACGGTCGGTTGGTCGAGGCCGGCCCGTGATGTTCGCCGCCGTCGGCGCCGTGGTCGTCGGTGCCGTGCTCCTCCTCGACCGGTCCCGCCGCTCGGCGGTGCTCCGCCTCCGCGACGCCGAGGCCTCGCAGCCCCTGCTGCAGTGGTCGATCCTCGACCGTCGTGATGGCCGGCCGCGACGGCGCGAGGCCGATGACGCAGCGACGATCGAGGCCGTGGCCCGCGCGCTGCGCAGCGGAGCATCGGTCCACCGCGCCCTCGACGAGGCGTCCGAGCGCGGCGGCGCGCTGGGCGGTCGGTTGCGACAGGTCGTCGAGGCCGCGAGCCGAGGCCGCCCGCTGGCCGGTGAGCTCCAGCGCTCGTCGTGGTCGGCGTCGAAGCAGGTGGCGCCGGCGCTCAGGTTGCTCGCGGTCGCCATCGACGACGGCGGCGCGACCGCCGACGCCATCCACCGGTCCGCCACCGTCGTCCGGGCCGAGCAGGCCCTGCGTGCCGATGCGGAGGTCCAGTCGACCCAGGCGCGGACCTCGGCGATGGCGATCGCTGCGCTCCCGCTGGTGTTCGTCTCGCTCTCGATGATGACGGCCCCGTCCGTGGCGCAGTTCCTCTTCGGTCGGCCGCTCGGGTGGCTCGTGCTCGCCGTCGGCCTCGGGCTGGATCTCGTCGGCTGGTGGTGGATGCGACGCCTCACGAAGCGGGCGTTGGCGTGATCCTCTCGTTCGGCTGGGCCGTGCTCGCGGTCGCGCTGTTCGCCTCGTCCGCCTCCACCCCGCCGGTGCGATCGATGCCGCCGCCGTTCCGATCGACGGCGACGGCCCGTGTCGGGCCGTGGCGGTTCGCCCGGCGGACCCTGCTGCTCGCCGGGTTCGCCGCCCTGGCCGGTGTCGCGGTCGTCGGCCCGGTCGTCGCCGCGGGCCTCGCGATGCTGGCGCTGCTCGGGCACTGGTGGCGGGGCCGTCGTCGGGTGGCGGACGATCTCGCCGCCCGCGAGGACGCCGTGCCGGAGGTCGTCGAGCTGATGGCCGTGGCGCTGCGCTCCGGAGCGAGCGCGACGAGCGCGGTCGAGCGGGTGGCGCAGGTGACCGGCGAGCTCCCCGTCGTCCCCGTCCGCGTGGCGGCCGAGCGGCTCCGGTCCGGCCTGCCGGCCGGCGACGCCTGGGCCGCGCTGCGGGAGCTCCCCGAGCCGGCCGGCCCGGAGATGGCCGACCTGCTCGACGCCGCCGAGCGCACCGGTGCTGCCGTCGCCGACTCCATGAGCGACCTCGCCGACTCGGCCCGTGCCGAGCGCCGCCGTCGGCTCGAGACGAAGGTCCAGCGCCTGCCGGTGCTGCTGCTCGCGCCGCTGGTGCTGTGCGTGCTCCCGTCGTTCCTGCTGCTGGTCTGCGCCCCGATCGTGATCACCGGCCTCGGTGACGTCCTGTGACTCCCACGCCCCGATCGTGATCACCGGGCTCTCCGACGTCGGGTGTTCAGCACGCCCCGATCGTGATCACCGGGCTTCCCGACGTCCTGTGATCGCCACGCCCCGATCGTGATCACCGGGCCCTCCAACGTCGGGTGTTCAGCACGCCCCGATCGTGATCACCGGGCTTCCCGACGTCCTGTGATCGCCACGCCCCGAT
>JBCBSZ010000059.1:0-41137 GCA_039818945.1 Actinomycetota bacterium | reverse complement strand
TCGCGGCGCTCGATCGCCCGCCCAAGCGACTCGGCCGACGGGCGCTGGTGCTGGTCGGCGCGGTGGGGGTGGCATCCGCCGTGAGCTCCGTGGTGGCACCCCCACCGCGCCGACCAGCACCAGCGCCCGTCGGCCGAGTCGCTTGGGCGGGCGATCGAGCGCCGCGAGCAGCTCGTCGATCTCACCCACCGACACCGCGTACGCCACGCCCGAGCGGTCCGGGGCGATCGCGAACGCGACCCCGACGACCGCGCCGTCGTCGGCGATGAGGGGAGCTCCCGAGTCGCCCGGCTCGAGGTCGGCGGCGAGCAACAGCACCTCCCGCTCGGGGGCCTCGGCGCCGTAGAGGTCGGTGCCCTGGGCTCGGAGCCGCCGGTCGACCCGGAACGGCGAGACGGTCAGCTGGCCGCCCGACGGATGGCCGAAGACCCCACCGCTGGCCCCGGCCTCCACCGAGCGCCGCTCGGGGGCCTCCCGATCGAGGCCGACGACCACGAGCGCGGCGAGGTCGCGACCGGCATCGAGCGTCACGAGATCGGCAGCCAGCTCGACGCCGTCGTCGCGAACGATGCGGATGTGGTCGGCGCCAGCGATCACGTGGCCGTTGGTGATGACGAGGTCGGGGCCGACCACGACCCCGGTGCCCTCCTGGACCTGCCCGCAGGCGCGCCCCCGGACCAGCACGATCGAGCGCGACACCGACGAGGCGACCTCGGCCGAGATCTCGCTCGCCTCGGGTGGCGGGCCGTCGACGTCGGGATCGGCCTCGAAGACCCGCGGGAAGCGGTCCTCGCCCACGATGCGTCGCAGCGTCTGGAGCGCTGGGGGCGGCTCGGGCAGCACCCGTCGCACGAGCGAGTCCTCGGCCTGGTCCGACGGCCACGCCGGTGCCTCCGCCATGGCGGGCAGGACCAGCCAGACGGTCACGAGCACGCCGAGCCCGGCGACCAGCGCTCCGCCGGCCCGATCGGCGGTGTTCATCCGCCCGGCCGGCAACGACACCCGCACCCGCGCCCCGGCCATGAGGCCAACCGCCTGTCCGAGCAGGGCACCGGCCAGCAACAGGGCGAGGCCGGCCATGACCAACGCCGTCGTCGACTCGTCGTCGACCGGGTCGAGGACCAGCGGCACGAGACGGGTCGCGAGGAACAGGCCCGCCAGCATCCCGATCCAGGAGATCGCACGGGTCACGAAGCCGATCCGGTAGCCGCCGTAGGCCGCCGCCACGACCGTGGCGAGCACGATCACGTCCAGGACCGTCACGACGTGCTCCCCCACCGGCGCGGCAAGGGAGCGAGGGTCATGCGGCGCTCGGTCCGCGGTATCGCCCGTGGGTGAGGAAGCCGGTGTGCGCGACCATCCGATGGTCGGGCCGGACGGCCTGACCGTCGACGTGCCAGGTGCGCTGCATGATCTCGACCGTCTCCGTCATCGCGAACCCCGCCGCGTCGAGCGCTCGGTGCAGGCGCATGACCTGGGTCACCGAGGGCGTGTACGCCACCAGGATCCCACCTGGATGGAGGACTTCGGGGGTCAGGTGCTCGACGACCTGCCACGGCTCGGGCAGATCGAGGACGATCCGGTCGAAGTCGCGGTGCTCGATCGGTTGGTAGGCGTCGCGGATGTGCACGTCGTAGCGCTCGAGCGCCGCCGGCCCCAGCGCCCGCTCGACGTTCTGCACGGCTCGGCGGGCGAAGTCCTCCCGCAGCTCGTAGCCGACGATCTCGGCGCCCGCCCTCAGCAGCGTCGATGACAGCGCGCCGGATCCGAGCCCGGTCTCGAACACCCTCGCGCCCGGCTCGATGTCGGCGAGCATGAGCATCGGCCCCAGGTCCTTGGGGTAGATGACCTGCGCTCCTCGGGGCTGCTTGAGCACGAGGTCGGCCAGCGTCGGCCGGAAGACGTCGAACTTGGCCGAGCCCGACGAGCCGAACTCGGTGCCCTCCATGGCGCCGATGACGTCGTCGTGGGGCACCAGGCCGGCGTGGGTCTGGAAGGAGCCGCCCTGCTGGAGGACGACGAGGTAGCGCCGACCCTTGCGGTCGATGAAGAGGACCTGCTCGCCGGCGCGGAACGGCCCGGTCAGGGAATCGTCGGTCACCTCAGCGCGGTGGCTTCTCGCCGAGGTCGCGGAACGTCTCGAGCAGGTGCCCGATCTCGAGCCGCTCCCCCGGCGCCAGCTCGGCTCGCCAGATGACCTCTTCCTTGCGCCACCAGCGGGTGAGGAGCCGGAACCCGAGCCCCACCACGCCGACGGCGAGCCAGGCCCCGTTGCCCTGGACGCCGCGCTGGAGCCCGACGTCGCCGGCCCGGCGGATCTGTCTCGCGACGAGCGATCCGATCATCGGGTCAGATCCGGCGGATCTCGACGACCGTCGAGCCCTTCTTGCCCCGCTTGGAGCCGCTCAGGAACGCGAGCAGCACCAGGATGACGACGACCGCGGCGCCGACGGCGATCGCGACGTTGCGGACCTGCTCGGTGGTGGACTCGACCTCGCCGGTCACCGACCGGAACTTGGCCTCGAGGTCGTCGCGGGTGATCTTCTGCGGCTCGACCTCGACCGGTTCGTCCTTGCTCACGTCTCGTCTCCTCCGCGCGCCGCCGCCGCGAGGGCGATGGCGATGGTGATACCGGCGCCCACGATCATGATCAGGTACGGCGCCCAGGACCAGCTCCCCGTGAAGGTCGAGCCGGTCTCGGTCTGCAGGGCCCGGAGCCCCGCCATGAGCAGGAACGTCACGCCCAGCGTCATCATCAGCGCGCCGACGATGCCGAAGGCGAGGTAGCGCGCCGCGGCCTTGACCGGGTCGACGGTCTCCTGCTTGGCGTACGTCTGGAGGAGCGCGAACAGCTCCTTGACCTCGCCGATCGTCCCCGACGACCCGCTGTCGTCCGCCATGCGCCTCCTCCGGCTCGTGCCGATCAGCCCGGCATCCTAGACCCACCACCGCACCCCGCGGCCGGACCATCACCTCGTGCCCGCCGGCGTGGCGCCACGGCCCGTGCTCAGTCGGGTGGCAGGTCCCAGCTCGGGTCCTCGGAGTCGGACGCCAACTGCATCTCCAGCAGGCTCACCGCCTCGCGGAGCTGCACGGCGGCCACGTCGAGGCGCTCCCCCACCCCGGGCGCCGCGAGCAGCCGGAGCCGGTCGAGCGAGGCCAGCGGAGCACCTGCGGCGACCTGCCAGGCGAGGACCTCGGGATCGTCGGAGAGCTCGGTCGTCGCCGGGGCGGCACCGACGCCGATCTCGGCCGCGAGGGCGAGCGCCCGCTTGAAGGCCGCCCGCACCATCTCCACCGCACCGGCGGTCACCGGGCCACCCTCGTCGGGCCACGCTTCGGTGTCGGCCATGGGGTACGGATCGTCGTCGTGCCAGGCGGTCACCTTGATGCGCTCGGTCCCGACGGCGACGATCGCGAACCGACCGTCGGTGAACCGGTGGGCGTCGACGATGCGGGCGAGGCAGCCGATCCCGAAGCGCGTGTCGCCGCCCCCGACCTCGCCTCCGCGCTCGATCAGCGTGACCCCGAACGGCGCCTCGTGCTCGAGGCAGTGCTTGACGAGCTCGCGGTAGCGCTCCTCGAAGACGTGGAGCGGGAGGGGCATCCCGGGCACGAGCACCGACCCGAGCGGGAACATCGGGGTCGGGTCCATGCGCGGAAGGCTAGGTCGTGCGACGCCCCGGACGGGTCTCTCGGGCGCTCCTCACCCCGCTGCGAGATCGAGATCGACGATCGCCGGCACGATCGGTTGGTCGATGAGGAGGCGGGACAGCTGGTCCTGGAGGTCGAAGCCGAGCGTCGAGTCGAGCGGCACGCCGTTGGTCACCAGCGCGAAGCCGATCGTCGTGCCCGACCGCCCGTCGACGAACCCGGCCAGCCCGTTGACCTCGTTGAGGAACCCGGTCTTCGCGATGAGGCGTCCGGCTGCGGGGTGATCGGCGAAGCGGTTGGCGAGCGTCCCGGTCTCGCCCGCGACCGCCAGCCCCGACGCGAGGATGGAGTCACGACCGGCGCGGTCCACCACCTCGCGGAGGAGCTCGCACGTCGCCCGGTTGCCTCGATCGAGGCCGGAGCCGTCGTTGACGACCAGGCCGGCCGTCGGCAATCCCTGCGCGGTCAGCAGCTCGGTGACGGCGACCGTGCCGGCCTCCCAGGTGCCGGCTCCGCCGATGCGCAGGCCCAGCTCCTTGAGGAGGAGCTCGGCGGTCGAGTTGTCGCTCTCGCGCAGCATCTGGGCCACGATCTCGCTCATCGGCAGCGACTCCAGCGCAGCGATCACGAACGGATCGTCCGGCGCCACGCCGCTGCCCACGCCGCCCCCGACCGTGACGCCCGCATCGGCCAGGAGGCCGGCGACGATGGTCGCGCCGAGCGCAGCGGGATCGTCGGCGTGCACGACCGGCCCGTCGAACTGGGCGAAGCCGTCGTTGACGCTCAACGCCGACAGCGGCCCGGTGTTGTTCTGGTCGATGTAGCGCGGCGGCCACGACGGCAGGTACCGGACGGTGTCGAAGCGGGTCTCGTCGCCGATCACCGCCCCCGTGATCGAGGTGACACCGCTCGCAGCGACGGCGGCGCCGAGGTCCTCGACCGTCGTGCGCGCCTGCGGCTGGCGGCCGAAGGCGTTGGCGTAGTCGGTCGTGTAGAGCAGCGGATCGCCACCGCCGACGAGCCAGACGTCGCCCTCGACCACGCCGTCGACGGGCGCCACCTCGGAGACCACCGTGGTCGTCAGCCGGGCGTCGGGGCCGAGCTCCTCGAGCACGGCGACCGCCGTGAGGAGCTTGAGCGTCGAGGCCGGGATGAGGGGCACGTCCTCGCGCACG
Source organism: Actinomycetota bacterium (assembly GCA_039818945.1). Lineage (GTDB taxonomy): Bacteria > Actinomycetota > Acidimicrobiia > Acidimicrobiales > Poriferisodalaceae > JBCBSZ01. The sequence continues at coordinate 36,308 of JBCBSZ010000059.1, read as the reverse complement.
TCCAGGGTGGGCACGCCGTCGAGCGAGACCGACAGGCAGGACTCCTCGGGGAGCTCGGCGACGAACTCGGTGAGCGCTCGGGCGAGGCGCTGCCGAGCCACCGGCGCGGTGAGCGCAGCCGGGGTTCGTCGAGCGGTCAGCAGCCGTCCGCCCAGCTCGGGCGTCGACCCGCTCGCGATCGGAACGAGGTCCGCCCGCGCGTCGGCGTCGTCCTCCGTGGCGTCGGCGTCGCGCAGGATGAGCAGCGGCGCCGTCGACAGGATCAACAGCACGACCACCGCGACCGCGAGCGCCTTGCGCCGGATCCGCATCAGGTGGGCAGGCCGCGCCGCTCGCGCCAGCGGGCGAAGCGGTACAGGTGCTCGAGCGCCGTCACCGCCCGGTTGGCCGAGGCGTAGCAGAGGCGGCCCGTGGCGCGGACGGCCGCCGGGCCGGCGTTGCCCGGATCGGCGATCGACAGCTCGGTCGCGGTGAGGATCGGCTTGCCGGTCCGGTCGGAGATCTCGGCCGCGGCCTCGGCGAAGCGGGCGTCCTGGCGCTCGTGGTAGGCGACGATCCGCTCGAGACCGTGGTCGGGATAGAAGTGCCCGTCGCGCATCAGGCGGGCCTGGTTCGACTGGATGCCGAGCCCGAGGTAGACGACCGCGTCCACCTCGTCGTGCGAGGCGATCAGGTCGAGCACCGTCGGGATCGTGTCGCGGGTCTCGCCCCCGGCGAGGTCGACCGGGTTGTTGCGCGACCAGCGCGGCGGCAGGTGCTCGTCGATCGCGGAGAGCAGATCGGCCGGCAGCTGCATCAGTTCGAGGTCGCCGGCCGTGATGGCGTCGGCGGTGACGACGCCCCAGCCGCCCGCGGTGGTCATCACGACCGTTCGCGGACCCGTCGGCAGCGGTTGGGTCGCGAACGTGGCCGCCGCCTCGTAGGCCTCCTCGACCGTGGCGGCCCGGGTGATGCCGACCTGGCGACACACGCCGTCGAACACGCGGTCGTCCGCAGCGAGCGCGCCGGTGTGCGAGGCGGCCGCCGCGGCACCGCCCTCGGTCGCCCCACCCTTCACGACCACGAGGGGCATCCGCTCGGTGATCGATCGGGCCCGGTCGGCGAACGCACGACCGTCGACGATGCTCTCGACGTAGGCGAGACCGACCCGGGTCTCGGGATCGTCGGCGTAGTGGTCGAGGTAGTCGGCGACCGTGACCATCGCGGCGTTGCCGGCGGACACGGCCCGGCTGACGCCGACACCCGACCACACGGCCCAGTTCTGGAACGACGACACGAAGTTGCCGGACTGGCTCGCGATGCCGATCCCGCCGGCCGGCGGGTAGGGCGCCACGATCTGGGCGCAGAGCTTCGACGGGGTCGACACGACGCCCTGCCCGTTGGGTCCGGCGACGAGCAGGTCGAGCTCGGCGCCCAGCTCGACGAGCTCGCGCTGGGCCTGCTCGCCCTCCGGTCCCGCCTCGCCGTAGCCGGCCGAGGTGATGAACGCCGCCTTGATCCCCTTGGCCGCCGCAGAGCGGAGCAGGTCGGGGTTCGCCGAGGCCGGGGTGCAGACGAAGACCAGGTCGTACTCGCCGTCGGGAAGATCGTCGATCGACGGCACCGTGTCGATGCCGAGCACGGTCTCGCCCCGCAGGTTCGTCCCGGCGACCTTGCCCGCGTAGCCGCTCGCGAGGAGGTTGTGCAGCGACACGAACCCGAACTTGCCGGGATGGGTCGCCGCGCCCGCGACCACCACGCCGCGGGGATCGAACAGCGCCCGGTAGTGCTCGGGTCGCAGGTGGGACGAGCTCATCGGTCGACCTCCACCAGCGCGTCGACCGCGACCGGCCGCCCGTCGACGACGATCAACGGGTTGACGTCCACCGACCTCACGTCGGTGCGCTCCTCTGCCAGGCGGGCGAGCCCCAGCACCACCGCCCCGACGGCGGATCGGTCGACGGCGGGCTCGCCGCGGAACTCCCCGAGCAGCCGCTGGGTGGCGAGATCGTCGAGCAGCTCCTGCGCATCGAGCTCGCTCAACGGCACCATCCGGAACGCGACGTCGCGGACCGCCTCGGCGAGGATGCCGCCGACGCCGAGCATCACCGTCGGCCCGAACTGCGGGTCGCGATGCACACCGGCGATCAGCTCCCGGCTCCCCGACACCATCTCGGCCACGAGCACCTCGACGTCGCCGTCCTCGGGTCGAGCCAGCGCCAGGAGCTCGTCGGCAGCCGCGGCGACGCGCTCGTCACCGACGACGCCGAGTCGGACGAGGCCGCGCTCGGTCTTGTGCGCGATCGCGTCGCCGCACAGCTTCACCACGACGGGGCCACCGCCGAGCTCACGCGCGGCGTCCACCGCCGCGCTGGCGTCGGGGACGACTCGTTCGGCGGCGATCGGGATGCCGTACTCCGCGAGCAGCGACTTCGAGGTCGCCTCGTCGAGCGTGCGGCCGGCCGTGGAGGGTGCGGACACGGGGCCAGAACGTAGCCGAGCCCGGCGGATCCGGACCCAGCGGGCCCGTCCGCAGCGAGCGGATCGGCCAGAGTGGGCGCATGCTCTCACTGCTGCTGATCGTCAAGCGCTTCGGAACCATCGTCCGGCACGGCTGGAGCGATCGCGACTTCCGGGGGCTGAGCCTCGTGCTCGCCTTCTGGATCACGCTCGGGACGATCGTGTACTCGATCAACGAGAGCTGGAGCGTGGTCCAGTCGCTGTACTTCTCCGTGATGACGCTGACGACGATCGGCTACGGCGACTTCGCGCCGACCAGCGACCTGATGCGCCTCTACACCGTGCTGTACTCGATCATGGGGGTCGGCTTCTTCGTCGCCTTCAACACCCGCCTCGTCCAGGTCGCCGTCGAGGTCCAGCGCCGCCAGCTCGAGGACGGGAAGGGCGACGCCGACGATCGATAGCCTCGCAGCCGTGGAGATCCTCGCTGCCCTGTTCGTCGAGAACTTCGACATCCGTCAGGCTCCCGGTGGAGGGGCCCGCCTCGATCTCGGAGGCGCCCACTTCTCGTTCGCCGCGCCGAGCGACCCACCCGTGAGCGTCGAGCCGCACCTGGTGGTGATCGTCCGCTGTCCACCGGATCACCCCGGGATGGCGGCCCTCGAGGTCACGTTCCACCGCGACGGGGAGCAGGTCGCGCGCAGCGTCCAGCCGCTCCAGGTCGAACCGGGCAAGTTCAACTACCGACTCGTGAAGGGCGAGCTCACCTACGAGACGCTCGGCACCATCGAGGCCCGTTGCTGCATCGACCAGGGTCCCGTGACCACCGTGCCGCTCACCCTCCTGCCACCGGTGTGATCGCCGGCGCCGGCATCTCGACCCATCCGGGAGCCCGGGACGCGACCGGCGAGGTGATCGGACAGATCCTCGAGCGGGTCGGCACCGCCCCCGAGCTCGCCGTGCTCGTGGTCGCCGGACACGCCGACGAGCTCGACGAGATCGTCGGCGCGATCCGCTCGACGCTCACGCCGGGCGTGCTCGTGGGCACATCCGCCCGGACGCTCGTCGGCGGTGGACGGGAGTACGAGGGGCGTTCGGCGATCGGCCTCCTGGCGCTGCACGGGGCCGCCGGCCAGGGCATGCGCATCACCACCCGCGCCGTCGACCGGGGCACCCGCCTCGACGGGTTGGATCCGTCGGTCCTCGCCCGCGCCCACTCGCTGGTGCTGGTCGCCGACCCCTTCAGCTTCCCGGCGGCCGCGGTCCTCGACCACCTCTCCAACCGGCACCCCCATCTGACGATCGTCGGTGCGATGACCTCGGCGGCACAGCGACCCGGCGGCAACCAGCTCGTCCTCGACGATGGCATCGAGCGCTCCGGCGCCGTCGCCCTCGCCCTGGACGGCTCGGTCCGACTCGACGCCGTGGTCTCGCCGGCCTGCCGGCCGATCGGCACGCCGTTCACCGTGACCGCGTCCGACGGTCCGGCGGTGCTCGAGCTCGGCGGCCGACCCGCCACCGAGCGGCTGCGCGAGCTCCTCGCCGACCTCTCCCCCGCCGATCGGGCGCTGGCGACGACCGGCCTGCACGCCGGGCGGGTCGTCGACGAGCACCGCGAGGCGTTCGGTGCCGGGGACTTCGTGATCCGTTCGATCCGGGGCATCGACCGCACCGGCGGCTCGATCGTGGTCGGCGACCGCCTCCCGGTCGGGTCGATCTTCCAGTTCCAGCTGCGCGACCCCGACGCCGCCGACCGCGACCTGCGCTCCCGTCTCCGCGACCGCGCCGGCGGTGCTGCGCTGCTCTTCACCTGCGAGGGTCGGGGCAGCGCGCTCTTCGGTGAGCCCGACCACGACGCCGCGGTCGTCGACGACCTGCTCGATGGCATCCCGCTGCTGGGGATGTCGTGCTCCTCGGAGATCGGTCCCGGGGCCGCCGGCACCCAACTCCACGGCTTCACCGCCGCGCTCGGGATCCTGTCCGATACCGGCCCGAGAGCCGCAGGGGCCTCGGTAGTGTCGGAGGCGTGACGACGACCTCATCGCCGGATGCGCCGACCGCCGAGCTGGAGGTGCGGGGCATCAACGTCGCCCGCGGCCTGCAGATGGACGCGGTCGTCGCCGCCAACAGCGGACACACGGGTACGGCGTTGGCGCTCTCGCCCCTCGCCCACGTGCTCTACGGGCGGATCATGACCTACGACGCCGCTGCCCCGACGTGGCCTGACCGCGACCGGTTCGTGCTCTCCGCCGGGCATGCGTCGATGCTGCAGTACTCCTTCCTGCACCTGTGCGGCTTCGGGTTGTCGCTCGACGACATCCGCCAGTTCCGTCAGTGGGGCAGCTCGACGCCGGGCCATCCGGAGCACGGGCACACCGCGGGGGTCGAGGTCACCACCGGGCCGCTGGGCCAGGGCTTCGCCAACGCCGTGGGCATGGCGATGGCGGAGCGTCACCTCCGCTCGGTCCACGGCGCCGATGTCTGCGACCACCACATCTTCTGCATCGCCTCCGACGGCGACCTCATGGAGGGTGTGAGCCACGAGGCCGCGTCCCTGGCCGGCCACCAGGGCCTCGGTCGGTTGGTCGCGGTCTACGACGACAACCACATCACCATCGACGGTCGGACCGAGCTCGCGGTGAGCGACGACGCCCCGGGCCGGTTCCGCAGCTACGGCTGGCACGTCGAGGAGCTCGGCGAGGTCGCCAACGACCTCGACGCCCTCGAGGCCGGCATCCGGCGGGCGATGGCCGTCGAGGATCGGCCCAGCCTGGTCGTGCTCCGCAGCCACATCGGCTACCCCCTGCCCGACTCGATCGACACCGCCAAGGCCCACGGCGCCATCACCGACACCGACGAGATCGCGGCGGCGAAGGAGCGCATCGGCCTGCCCGCCGACGAGACGTTCTGGGTCCCCGACGAGATCGCCGAGATGTACCGCGGCCTCGGCCGGCGTGGCGCCGCTGCCCGGGAGGCCTGGGAGCAGCGGGTGGCCGCATCCGGCGTGTCCGCGGCGTCGCTGGGCGACGCGCTCGCCGAGGTGAGCGCCGAGACGATTCGCGCCGCGCTCCCCTCCTTCGAGGTGGGTGCGTCGATCGCCACCCGCAACGGTTCCAACCAGGTCCTCGCGGCGATCGCTCCGACCGTGCCGACGCTGATCCCCGGCTCGGCCGACCTCACGGGCAACACCGGCGTGAAGCTCGGCGACGCCACGCCGATGAGCACGGACGCGCCGGGAGGCACGACGGTGCACTACGGCATCCGCGAGCACGCCATGGCAGCGGCGATGAACGGCATGGCGCTCCACGGTGGCATCGTGCCGGTCGGCGGCACCTTCCTGGTGTTCAGCGACTACGCCCGCCCCTCGGTGCGGCTGGCCGCGCTGTCCGGCCTCCGGGTGATCTACAGCTTCACCCACGATTCGATCGGTGTCGGCGAGGACGGCCCGACCCACCAGCCGGTCGAGCACGTCACCGCGCTGCGGGCCATCCCCGGGCTGCAGGTCATCCGCCCGGCCGACGCGGCCGAGACGGCCGAGGCGTGGGCGCTCGCCCTCGCGACCGACGGCCCCACCGCGCTGATCCTCACCCGCCAGAACGTCCCGGTGCTCGACGGCAGCGGACCCGGCCTGGAGCGGGGCGGCTACGTGCTCGGCGACGCGCCGGCCGAACCCGACGTCGTGCTCATCGGCACGGGCAGCGAGGTCCAGTGGTGCGTCGGCGCCGCGGAGCTCCTCGCCACCAACGGCATCGCCGCCCAGGTGGTGTCGATGCCGTGTCGCGAGCGCTTCCTCGACCAGGACGCCGGCTACCGCGACACCGTCGTCCCGCCGTCGGTGCCGGCGGTCGCGGTCGAGGCGGGCGTGAGCGTCGGCTGGGGAGGACTCGCCGATGCCACCGTGACGCTCGACCGCTTCGGCGCCTCGGCGCCGGGGGGAATCGCCATGCGAGAGCTGGGGTTCACCGCGGAGAACGTCGCCCAGACCGCCACCGAACTGATCCGTCGACGTCAGGAGACGCCGTGACCAAGCTCCAGGACCTCTACCGCGAGCACGGCCAGAGCCCGTGGCTCGACAACCTCCGCCGGGGGTGGATCACGAGCGGTGAGCTGCAGGCGCTCATCGACAGCGGCATCCGAGGCATCACCTCCAACCCGACGATCTTCCAGAAGGCCATCACCGGCGAGGACAGCTACGACGCCCAGTTCCGGTCCCTGATGGCCGACGGAGCCACCCTCGACGACGCCTACTGGTCCCTGGTCGTGCGCGACATCGAGTCCGCGCTGGCGCTGCTGCGGCCCACCTACGACGAGAGCGACGGCGCCGACGGCTACGTCTCGGTCGAGGTCGCTCCCGGCCTCGCCCACGACACCGAGGGCACCATCGCCCAGGCCCGTGAGCTCCACGAGCGCATCGACGAGCCCAACGTGATGATCAAGATCCCGGGCACGGCCGAGGGCCTGCCGGCCATCGAGCAGATGATCGCCGAGGGCCGCTCGATCAACGTGACCCTGCTGTTCGGGCTCGAGCGCTACGCCGAGGTCATGGAGGCCTACCTCCGCGGCCTCGAGCGCGCCGCGGGCGACCTGTCCCAGACCGCCAGCGTCGCCTCGCTGTTCATCAGCCGGGTCGACACCGAGGTCGACCGCCGCCTGACCGAGATCGGCACCCCCGAGGCCCTCGCCCTGAAGGGCAAGGTCGCCGTCGCCAACGGCCAGCTCGCCTACGAGCTGTTCGAGCAAACCTTCACCGGTCCCCGCTGGGAGGCGCTCGCCGCCCGCGGCGCCAAGGTGCAGCGACCGCTGTGGGCCTCGACGGGCACCAAGGACCCCTCGTACCCGACGACGCTCTACGTCGACTCGTTCATCGGGCCGAACACGGTCAACACGATGCCCGACGCCACCATCGAGGCCTTCGTCGCTGAGGGCACGCTCGCCCGCACCGTCGACGCGGACTACGACGCGGCCCGGGCCGTGCTCGCCGACGCCGCAGAGGTGGGCATCGACCTCGCCGACGTCGTCCGGGTGCTCGAGGAGGAGGGCGTGGCCAGCTTCTCGAAGTCCTTCGACGAGCTCCTCGGCGCCCTCGACACCAAGCGAGACCAGTTCGGTTGAGCGAGGTCCGCCACGATCCTCGCAGCACGGGCGACGCCCGCCTGGACGCCGACGTCGCGGCGATGCTCGACGACCTCGGCGCCGACGAGCACCGTGGCGTGCTCACCGAGCTCTTCGTCGCCGCCGTGCGGGCGGCGCAGGGAGCGCACGACCGTCTCGATCTGAAGATCGCGGCGGCGGCGCTGCGCGAGATGCAGCTCGCGTTCGCGATGTTCGCTCCCTACCGCGACCGACCGAAGGTGACCATCTTCGGCTCCGCTCGCACGAGTCCAGGCGACGCCACCTACGAGACCGCCCACCGCGTCGCGGCCGATCTCGCCACCGACGGTTGGATGGTCGTCACGGGCGCCGGCCCCGGGATCATGGAGGCCGGGCTCGCCGGCGCCGGCCGCGAGCACGCCATCGGCGTCTCCATCCGATTGCCGTTCGAGACCGAGGCCAACCACGTGATCGCCGGCGACGAGAAGCTCGTCGAGATGAAGTACTTCTTCACCCGCAAGCTCATGCTGGTGAAGGAGTCCCGGGCGTTCGTCTCGCTGCCCGGTGGGTTCGGCACGCTCGACGAGACGTTCGAGCTGCTCACCCTGCAGCAGACCGGCAAGGCCGATGTGGTCCCGATCGTCCTCCTCGACGAACCCGGCGGGTCGTACTGGCGGGCCCTCGACGACTTCGTCCGCGCCCAGCTCGTCACCGCCGGGCTCGTGGCCGAGCACGACGTCCACCTGTACCTCGTGACCGACGACGTCGAGGCGGCGTGCCAGGAGGTCACCGGCTTCTACCGGAACTTCCACTCGATGCGCTACGTCGGCGACCGGCTCGTCGTCCGGCTCCATCGCGAGCCGACCGACGAGCTGCTGGCCGAGCTCGACGCCGACTTCTCGCACCTGGTCGCCGCCGGCGGGTTCGAGCGCACCAGCGCGCTCCGGCCCGAGATCGAGAGCGACGACTGGTTGGAGCTTCCCCGCCTCGCCTTCCGCTACGGGGCCCGCCACTACGGCCGGCTCCGCCCCCTGGTCGACCGCCTCAACGCCGAGTCCTGAGTCCATCGGTTCGCGGAGCGTCGATGTCGCAGCGAGGCGTGCTCGGCCAGCGCAGACCCGTCCACAGCCTGGGGGCTTCGACGGCCGGCGGTCAGATCACGCTGAGGGCCACCTCGATGTTGTCCCGCGTCGCGTTGGAGTACGGGCACACCTCGTGGGCACGCTCGACGAGCGCCCGTGCCTCGTCGGTGCTGAGGTTCGGGATGCTCACGTCGAGCGCGACCTCGAGCCCGAAACCTCCCTCTGGTGTCTGACCGAAGCCGACGGTGGCCGACACCTCGGACTCACCGACATCGGTCTGGTCCGCGCCGGCGACGAACTTGAGCGCGGAGTGGAAGCAGGCCGCGTAGCCCAGCGCGAACAACTGCTCGGGGTTGGGACCACCGCCGGGACCGCCCATCTCCGCGGGGATCTTCATGTCGAACGAGAGGCTGCCGTCCTCGAGCTCGGATCGACCGTTGCGCCCATCGCCGGTCGCGTTCGCCGTGGTGCTGTAGATGACGTTCATCGTGTCCCTCGCGGTCGTCGAGTCGTGGCGCGAACCTAGCGGCGTCGGGCCGTCCGGGTCGGCGGCGACGTCATGCCGCGTCTCACTCGAGCGCGGCACGTCACCCCTCGGCGTAGCGGCGGACGACTCGGCCGACGACCAGGCGGCGTGGGATCGGGCCGACGTGGCGGCTGTCGGTCGAGCGGGCCGGGTCGTCGCCTCGCACGTCGATGCCGTCGTCGGTCACGTCGCGCACCCGCTTGACCCACAGGGACGCCTCGTGGCGGGGGTCGCGGACCACGACGACCTCCCCCGGACGGACCCGTTCGGTGCGCAGGACGAGCAGCCGGTCGCCGGGCGCGAACGCCGGCCGCATGCTGTCGCCCTCCACCGCGACCCGCGTGAATCGACGGCTCGCCCAGGCCGCCGCGATCAGCCCGGCCGGGACGAGGGCGGCGAGCGCAGGTCGGGTTAGGCTCGGCTCGTTCATCCGATGCGAGAGGTGAGGCACCATGCTCGATTCCCTGCTGCGACTGCTCGACCGGTCCGCTGCGCCGGCCACGGCCAGCGCCCACTGCGACCTGCCGTGCGGCGTCTACGACCCGGCCCAGGCCCGGATCGAAGCAGAGTCGGTCAAGGGCTGCCAGGAGAAGTTCCAGGCGTCCGACGACGAGGTCTTCCGCGGCCGCGCCGTCGCCATCAAGGAGGAGCGGGCCGAGATGGTCAAGCACCACCTGTGGGTGCTCTGGACCGACTACTTCAAGCCCCCGCACCTCGAGGCCCACCCCGAGCTGCACCAGCTCTTCTGGGAGGCCACCAAGCTGGCCGGTGAGTCGAAGAAGTCCGAGGACCCGGCCCAGGGTCAGGCCCTCCTCGACGCCATCGCCAAGATCGACACGATCTTCTGGGAGACCAAGAAGTAGCGGAGCTCCCACCGAACGTCGCACGAGGGCCGTCCCGTCGGGGCGGCCCTCGTCGCGTGCGGGATCAGAAGCCGTCGTCGCCGCGCTGGTCGCGCAGCAGCGTCGATGCCTTCTCGACCGCTCGCCGGGCCCGGGTGATGCGGCGTTCGAGCTCGGGTTTACCCTCCCCCGCCTCGATGGCGTCGCGCAGGGCGGCCATGGCCAGCTCGGCCAGCTGCTCGTTGATGTCGTCGAGCCGGTCGGCGATGCCCTCGAGCTCCTCGGCGCTCACCGGGACGAGCCGCCGATCGCCTCGTCGATGATCTCCATCGGATGTCGCACGGTCACCCCGGCGACCTGCAGGTGCGCGCTGCACCCGGGGTTGGCGCTCACCACGACGTCGCCGTTGGCCCGCTCGATCGACGCGAGCTTGCGGTCGCGGACCTCGCCGGCCAGCTCGGGCTCGAACACGGCGTAGGCGCCGCCGGCGCCACAGCACATCCCACCGTCGTCGAGCTCGACGACGTCGACGAACGGTGCCAGCACCGAGCGCACCGAGCCGTGGACCCCCTGGACGTGTCTCAGGTGGCACGGGTCCTGGACCGCGACGGGCCCCGAAGGCCGGCGCACGGCGTGCGGCAGCTCGTCGACGTGATCGGCCAGCCACTCGTGCACGTCGAGCACCCGGGCGGCGAAGCGCTCCGCCTCGGGGGTGCCGAGGAGGTGGCCGTAGTCCTTGAGCTGCGCTCCGCATCCCGCCGAGTCGACGAGGATCGGCGCCGTGCCCGGGAACGCAACCATCGTCCGCTCGGCGAGGGCCCGGGCATCGTCGCCGAGGCCGGTGTGCACGTGCAGCGCGCCGCAACACGAGGCCGCCGCTCCGGGCAGGGCGACGCCGCGTCCCGTCGCCTCGATGACGCGCATCGTCGCCGCGTGCACGGGGCGCTGCCAAGCGTCCATCACACATCCGGTGAACAGCCACACGTCGACACCGGACGGCCGCAGGCGGGGCCGGCGCAGCGCCAACGGCGGCACCCCCAGTCGCTTCGGGACGAGCCGGAGTCGCTGGGCGACCGCGAGGGCGCTCGACCCGGCGAGCAGCAGGCGATGGCGTCCGAGCGCGCCGTAGGCCAGCCGCTTCCACCTCGGGACGTAGCTCGGCACGGCCTCCGCCAGGGCCTCGCGCGTCGCCTCCATCACCCGGCCGTACGGCACGTGCGCCGGGCAGGCCGTCTCGCAGGCCCGGCACTGGATGCACGAGTCCATCGACGCGAGGAACCGATCGTCGACCTCGAGGCCCTCGCCGGCGAGGCGCATCATGGCCAGGCGGCCACGGGGCGACGCCGACTCGTCCTGGGTCACCCGGTACGTCGGGCAGTGCGGCAGGCAGAGACCACACGACACGCACGCGACGAGGTCGTCGTGGTCGACGCCGATCTGGATCCTGGTCACCGGGCGCCCCACAGCTGTCGCCCGGGCGAGAACCGGCCGTCGGGATCGAGGTGACGCTTCACCTCGGCGTGCAGCAGTTGCTCGGCGGGCTGCGGCGCGGTGCCGGTCGGCTCGACCAGGTGGACCACCCCGACACCCACCTCTGCGACGAACTCGCCGGACAGATCCGGCAGCTCGCGGGGCCGCATCGAGCGGCGGCCGCCGGTCGGGAGGTCGGGCGGGCCGTGCGCCTCGTCGAGACCGGCGAGCCGAGCCTGTGCCTCGACCTCGGCAGCCGACCCCTCGAGCAGCACCCACATGGTGCTCCCGTTCCAGAGGATCGACGACGGACGGTGGAGGCGCCGGCGCAGCTCGAAGGGATCGGCGTCCCCCGACAGCCACCTCGACTCGGCCGGACGGGGCAGGCAGCGCAGGACGATCTCCCCGATCATCCCGAGCGTGCCGAGCGAGCCCACCAGGAGCCGGCAGAGGTCATAGCCGCTCACGTTCTTGACCGTGGGGCCACCGGCCGTCGCCAGCTTCCCGAAGGCGGAGACGAAGCGCACCTCGAGCAGGAGGTCGCGCACCGCGCCGTAGCGGAGCCGTCGAGGGCCACTTCGTCCCACTCCGAGGACGCCGCCGATGGTCCGGGCCGGATCGGCGTCGATCGGGCACATCTGCCCGGCCGGGGCGAGGTGGGCGTCGAGCTCCGCGACCGTCGTGCCGGCGCCGCAGCGGACCGTCATCTCGGCGGGGTCGTAGGAGCGGACACCGGCCGGGGCGCTGACCCCCCGGGCACCGACGTCGGCCGCTCCCCCGACGTGCTGGTGGCTCCCTGCACCGACCGGCACCACCGGACCGCGCGGGCCGACGAGCTCGACCAGCTCGTCGAGGTCCGCGGCCCGGGCCACCTCCAGTCCGGGCGAGCTCACACCCACGCCCCGTCCGGCACGTGCTGCGGAGCGAGATCGCCGCACCGCGAACCGCTGGGGATCACCTTGTCGGGGTTGGCGAGGCCGTGCGGGTCGAAGGCGGCCCGCACGCGGTCCTGCAGCTCCAGGTCGTGCGGGCCGAACATCAGCGGCATCAGATCGCGCTTCTCGATGCCGATGCCGTGCTCGCCCGACAGCACCCCGCCGGCGTCGAGCGACGCGCGGACGATCTCCTCGCCCGCGGCGTGGATCCGTTCGAGGACGCCGTCCTCCCGGGCGTCGAACGACAGGATCGGGTGGAGGTTGCCGTCGCCGGCGTGGAACACGTTGATCACCTGCACGTCGTGGCGCTCGGCGATCTCGTAGACCTGGTCGAGCACCTCGACGAGGCGGGTGCGGGGCACCACCGTGTCGTGCAGGTAGTAGTCGGGCGCGACGCTCGCGACCGCGCCGAACGCGGCCTTGCGTCCCTTCCAGAGGAGCTCTCGCTCGGTGTCGTCGGCCGCGAGGCGGACGCTGCGCACACCGTGCTCGTGGGCGACCGCTGTGATCGCCTCGACCTCGGCGTCACACGCCTCGGGGGGACCGTCGACCTCGACGAGCAGCACCGCGGCGGCCTCGGTCGGGTAGCCGGCGTGGACGAAGGCCTCGACGACCTCGACCGCCGGTCGGTCCATCATCTCCAGCGCAGCCGGCACGACGCCGGCCGCGATGATGCCCGACACGGTCGCCGCACCGTCGCTCACCGAGCTGAAGTCGAGCAGGAGGGTTCGGACGTCGGGCGGGTTGCGCGTCAGGCGCACGGCGACCTTCGTCGCGACGCCCAGCGTGCCCTCGCTGCCGACGAACACGCCGCGCAGGTCGTAGCCGGTCGGCTCCGGGTCGAGCGAGCCCAGCGTCGTGACCCGGCCGTCGGGGAGCACCACCTCCATGGCGACGATGTGCGCCGAGGTCACGCCGTACGCGAGGCAATGGGGACCGCCGGAGTTGCTCGCCACGTTCCCGCCGATCGAGCACACCGACTGGCTCGACGGATCGGGGGCGAAGTGCAGGCCGTGCTCCTTCAACCTCGTGCTCACGTCGAGGTTGAGGATGCCCGGCTCCACCCAGGCGATCCGGTCCTCGACGTCGACCTCCAGCAGACGGTCCATCTTCGTCAGCACGATGACGACCGGATCGCCGACCGGTACCGCACCGCCGGCCAGACCGGTCCCGGAGCCGCGGGCCACGAAGGGGCGTCCGTGGGCGGAGCAGACCTCGACGATCCGCCGGACCTCGTCGGCGTCGATCGGGAGCACCGCGACCGACGCGTCGCCGCGCAGGAGCGAGCTGTCGCGCGAGTACAACGCCGTGTCGAAGGCTCCGCTGCGGAGGCGATCGTCGCCGACGATCGAACGCAGCTCGTCGACGAGCCCGCTCCCCCTGGACATGGGCCGAGCGTAGTGGGGCCCCGAACCGCACGCCGTCGCCGTGGAGTGGGCGGTCCCTCCGGATTCCCCACGACGGTTCTACGCTCGCGGAGTGATGGAACGCCCCCGAGAGTGGCTTGCCGTACCCGACCCCGAGGAGGAGCGGACGTGGCTGTTCGACGTCTCCTTCCTCACGAGCCCGTGGACCTGCATCTACGGCAACGGATGCCCCGGTGTCGACGACGAGCCGGACGTCGAGGGGATGATCGGCTGCTGCTCGCACGGCGCCTACATCGACGGCGAGGACGACGAGCGCCTGGTCCGTGCGGCGATCGACGCGATGGACCCCGACGAGTGGCAGTTCCACGACGAGGCGGAGCGCCTCGGCGGTGCCCTCTACGTCGACGACGACGGCGACCTGCGCACCAAGGTGGTCGAGGGCGCCTGCATCATGCTCAACCGCCCGGGCCATCCCAGCGGCGCCGGTTGCTCGCTCCACCAGGCCGCGGGGCGACGAGGCGAGTCGATCCACGACTGGAAGCCCGGCGTGTGTTGGCAGGCGCCGCTGCGGCGCGAGGACCTGGTCGACACCGCGGGCCACGTCTGGTCGACGATCCGCGAGTGGAAGCGGCGCGACTGGGGTGAGGGCGGACTGGACTTCGGCTGGTGGTGCGTCGAGGACGACGGCGCCTTCGTCGGCGACCGGCCCGTCTACCTCAGCTGCGGCGAGGACATCGAGGAGCTCACGTCCCCCGAGGTGTACGCCGAGCTGTGCAAGCTCCTCGGTGAGCGATCGTCGACGAGCTGGCTCCCGATCCCCGCACGCCGGCAACGCACCCCGACGTGAGCCGGCTCGATCGGGTCGTCGAGCTGGTCCGTCAGCAGGTCGCCGACGGCCAACAGCGAGGTGCCCAGCTGTACATCAGCCTCAAGGGCGACACCCTGCTCGACGTCGGCATCGGCACCACACCGACCGGTGCGCCCCTGACGCCGCACCACCTGCTGCCCTGGTTGGCCTGCACCCGGCTCCTGGGCACGGTCGCCGTGCTGCAGCAGTGGGAGCGCGGCCGCGTCGAGCTCGATGACCCGGTCAACCGCTACGTGGCCGGCTGGGAGGGCGGCAAGCAGGCCTGCACGATCCGCCACCTGCTCACCCACCTCGGCGGCTTCGCGACGATCGACACCAGCGAGGGCGACGAGCTCGACCCCACCGTCCTGCTCGAGCAGGTCGCCTCGGCTCCGGCCGACTCCCCGCCGGGAACCCGTGCGACCTACCACCGATCGGCGGCGTGGCGGGTCCTCGCCGAGGTCGTCCGACAGATCGACGGCCGACCGATCCAGCGCTACCTCCGCGAGGAGGTCTGGGATCGCGTCGGGATGGAGGCCACCTACCTCGGCCTCGACGAGGGCGATCGCGAGCGGCTCGAGGAGTGGATGGTGCCGCTCGAGCGGGTCGGACCCACCCGCGACGGCTGGCGGGGC
Source organism: Actinomycetota bacterium (assembly GCA_039818945.1). Taxonomy (GTDB): domain Bacteria; phylum Actinomycetota; class Acidimicrobiia; order Acidimicrobiales; family Poriferisodalaceae; genus JBCBSZ01. Next base: position 21,074 of record JBCBSZ010000059.1, on the reverse strand, counting down.
AACGCCGGCCTGCCGCCGATCCAGGTGGGTGTGCACGGCGAGGCGGCCCGCCTGGACCGGATCGACCCCGACCTCGGTGCCCGCGGGCCGGCCCACGATCTCGGTCGACTCCTGGAGGCGCTGCTCTTCGGCGGCGGCCCGATCCTCCGTGAGCGGGGCACGGTCACGGCGATGACCGCCGCACAGCGATCCGGCCTCCGCGACGCCGCCTTCGGCGGGCACCGGATCCCGTGGGGTCTGGGCGTGATGGTCGCCGGGGGCTTCGCCGGCACGGTCGGGCACCGCTCGTTCGGCCACGACGGGTTCCCGGGTCCGCGGGCGCTGTGCGACCCCGACGAGGGCCTGGTGCTGGTCTTCCTCCCGAGCGGGGTGGCCGGGCCCGACCACGACGCCAACCGGCTCGCGGCGGTGACCGACGCGGTCTACGACGCCGTCGCGCCCCGCCCCTCGGCGGCGTGGCTCACCAACGCCCCGGATGAGCTGGCGCTCCGCGGCTGACGGACCGCCGAGTCGGGTCAGCCGAGCTCGCGCTCGTCCTCGTCGGGTTCGTCGTTGTACTTCGCGGCGAGGTCGGCCCAGGGGTCGTCGGCGCCGTCGTCGTCGTCATCGGCATCGTCGGCGTCACCGAAGAAGGGGTCGCTCTCCAGATCGATGTCCTCGATCGAGGTCGACTGGCGCTTGAACTTGCGCGCTTCCTCGTAACGACGATGGCGTCCCTTCTTCACGGACGTCTCCCCTGGTCGCGAGCCGTGCGGATACCGCTCGACGTTCTTCGATCTCGCTGCTGCGGACCACCCATGTTAGTGCTCACCCGCCGGCTTCTGACACATCGCCTCCACCACCCCTCGTCTCCAGGACGAGTCCGTTCGCGCCGTCGAAGGCGAGGGCGGCGCGACCGCCCACGAGGTCACGGATCGGTGCGCCGAGGAGCTCGTGACGCCAGCCCTCGTCGAGCCGGCTCGTGCCGTCGCCGCGCAGGAAGCCCTCGATGTCGGCCCGGGTGGCGAGGAGGGCCGGGTCGTAGCGCTCGTCCCGGGCGACCTGCGCCACCCACGCCGAGACCAGCGTGACCGCAGGCCGCAGGGAGGGATCGAGACCGGCGGTGGCGGGTGCGCCCTCGTCGGACGACGCGGAGTGGTCGGCGGTCAGGCCCTCACGAACCGCGTCGAGGATCGCCGCAGCGCCGCCGTTGCGCAGGTGGCGGCCGTCGATGCCTCGGAGGCGGCGCAGCCCCTCGTCGTCGTCGGGTGCGGCCTGCGCGATGCCGACCAGCGCCAGATCGGACAGGACGAAGCGCACCGGTTGGTCACTCTCCGCAGCGGTCCGCTCCCGCCAGGCCGCGACGGTCCGAGCGATGTCGCGGGCCGGCCCCCGCAGGTGGCGCGCCTCCTTCACGCGGAGCCAGGCGGTCTCGGGCGCTTGAGCCGATCGGGGTCGGTCGAGCAGGGTCTGGCACTCGTCGCGCACCCACTCGGTCCGGCCGAGGCGTTCGATCTCGGCCGAGAGCCGGTCGTGGAGCGCGCCGAGGTGAGCCACGTCGGAGGCGGCATACGCCCGCTGCGTCTCGCCGAGCGGGCGCGCCAACCAGTCGGTCAACCGATCGGCCTTGGGCAGGCGGATGCCGAGCTCCCCGTCGCAGAGCTTCGCCAACGACGGGGTCGAGTACCCGACGAAACCGGCGGCGATCTGGGTGTCGAACAGCCGTGCCGGCACGGCCCCGCACGCTCGCTCGAGCACCTCCAGGTCCTGTTGACCGGCGTGCATGATGCACAGGCCGGCGCCTTCGAGGACCGGCCGCAGTGGCAGGAGATCGACGACGAGCGGGTCCACCAGGACGACCTGGTCGTCCCACCCGAGCTGGAGGAGCGCGAGATGCGGGAAGTAGGTCCGCTCGCGGTGGAACTCCGTGTCGACCGTGTAGCGCTCGACGGCGAGCAACGCCTCGACGACCTCGGCGAACCCGTCGGCATCGTCCACCCAGCGGTGGGCGACCGTCGACGTGGAGCGTCGCCGCCGCCGGTTCACCCTCGATCGACCTCGTGGCCGGCCTCGATCCACGCGAGCGTCCCGCCCTGCACGTTCACGGCGTCGACGCCCTGTTCCCGCAGGAAGGCGACCGCCTGGGCGCTCCGCCCGCCCGAGCGACAGACCACGTAGACCGTGCCCTCCGACGGGATCTCGGCCATCCGCTCGGGCACGGTGGCGAGCGGGATCAGCGCCCCGCCCGGGACCCGCGCCTCGGCGTACTCGTCCGGTTCTCGGACGTCGATCAACGGTCGCCCCGCCCCGAGCTGCGTCACCAGCTCCTCCACGTCGATCTCGGGAACGTCCATGGTCGATCTTCCGCCGGCTGCCGAAGCGGGCACAGTACCAACCGCCGCCCTCGACGAGTGGTATCGAGCCAGGTCCTCCGGCCGGTTGAGGTTGACGACCTCGGCTGCGTCCACGGGCAGCTCGACGACCTCGAGCCCTGAGAGGACGCGATGCACCGATGCCGACGACCCGTCCTCGAGCGCCGCCTCGAGCCTCGGCAGAGCCCGCCGCGACCAGGCCGCGACCAGCGGCTCTCGTCCCCGCTCGGACCGGGCGACAGCCGCATCGGCGGTCGAGGCCAGCTCGGCCAGTCGGGCGATCGTGGCGGGCTCGAGGGCCGGGAGGTCGCAGGCCACGGCGACCACCACGGGATCGGCGGTCGCGAGCAGCGCTGTCGCGATGCCGCCGACGGGTCCGCGGCCCGGCCAGCGGTCACCCACCCACCTGGTGCCGAGCGGCGCGACCGACCGCCGGTCGAGGCCGCCACCGACGACGAGCACCTCGTTGGCCCCGGCTCGCAGGAGCCGCCCTGCGACCAGCGCCGTGAGCGTGGTGCCGTCGAGCTCGATCGCGGCCTTGTCGCGGCCCATCCGTCGACTCGCCCCACCGACGAGGACGGCCCCCGACCAGGTCACGACGGCGCGGCGGCGAGGCGATCGGCGAACGAGGCCAGCAACGCGTCCAGGCCAGGCGGCGGCACCTCGGTGGCGTATGCGATCTCGACCACGGCGAGGAGATCGGAGCTCGCCATCGCCACGAGCTCGAAGGTGGCGGCCGCATCCTCGTCGTCCGGCGGGAAGTCGAAGCGGAGTCGCGCTGACTCCCCACCGGCGACCGCGGGCGCGAGGACATCGACGACCGCGACACCGGCGAAGCCGTCGTTGATCGCGATCAGGCAGTCCGGTGTGGCGGGATCGGCGACCGCTCCGACATAGGCGGCGGCCGCTGCGGTCGCGGGCATCACGATCACGTCGAGATCGAGGTCGAGCAGCGGGAGCTCCGCATCCGGCGCGTCGTACGACGCCGTCACGAAGCCCTCGGCTTCGGACACGTCGAGGGCGGCGAGCTGGTCGCACCCCTCGATCTGGGGCACCGCGTCGCCGGACTCGGCGCGCACCGCGTCGTCCAGTCGCCACCCGGTGGGCAGTGGGTCGTCGGACGCCGCGACCGCAAGTGCTCGCTCCTCCGCAGCGGACAGGTCCGGCGCACCCGTGCACGCGGCGGCCAGGGTGGCGGCGGCGAGGAGCAGGAGCAGGCGGCGCATCCCGTCACCTTGCCACCCGGGTCGGCTTCGCTCGACTCAGGGCTGACGCGACTGCCGGCACCGTGCTGCCGCTGTTGGCGCTGGCGGCGACGAGCGATCCGCTGTGGACCGCGGCGACCTTCGTCGCCGGCCGAGCGGCTCGGCCGGTACCGAGCGGCTCAGCCGCCGTAGTTCATGCGGGTGTCCTCCATGCGGAGGACCTCCGTCTCCTCGTCGGCCTGGAAGGCGGCGTCGACGACCTCACCGATGAACAACGTGTGGCCGCCGGTCTCCACCGCCTGGCGGACCTCGCAGTCCACGTAGGCCGGCGCCTGGTCGAGGATCGGGGCGCCGGTCACGCCATCGTGGTAGGCGAAGCCGTTGAGCGTCATGGCCGCGCGATCGTCCTCGACCGGCTTCGTGAACTTCCGGATGATCGCCCGGTCCTCGCGAGCGACCGTGCACATCGAGAACACGCCTCCGTCGCGGATGAGCTCGTAGGTGAGCGCCTCGTGCTCGACCCCGATGCCGACGAGCTTGGGGTCGAAGGCCACCTGGGTCGCCCAGTTGAGGGTCATGCCGTTGCGGCGGCCGTCGTGGACGGACCCCACGATGTACAGCCCGTACGGCAGCGACCACAGCACGCGCCGTCGGAGCCGGTCGTACTCGTCGCGGGCCTCGGCGTCGTCGCCGACGCGAGGGGGGAACGGGCCGATCACACCGGGGGTCACCATGGGCGGAACCCTATTGGTCGGCGGCGTGGGCTCAGGTCGGCACGCGGTCGGTCGGGACCCGCCGATCGGCGGTGCGGCCGTGCACGGGCCGACCGGCCCAACGCCCCTGCCCTGCGGTCGCACCGAGTTCGAGGGCCCGATCCGCCAGCTCCGGCGTGTCGAGGCCGGCGACCGACACGGGGACGTCCAACGCCCTACCGACCGCCACGGCTGCGGCGAGCTCGACGCCGCCGTCCTCCGCGGTGAGACCGGCGGTCACCGCCGCCCCGAGCTCGATCATCGCGGGCCGCACGACCCGGATCGTCGACAGGGCGGACAGTCCGGCACCGAGGTCACCGATCACGACGGGCAGCCCCTCGGCCACCATCCACCGCACCGCACGCTCCAGCTCGGGGCTGCGGGCGAGCTGGTCGTCGGTCAGCTTGATCCGGATCCGCTCCGGCTCGAGATCGCCCGTCTGGGCCACGTCGAGCAGCTGCCCGATGATCGCCCCGTCGATCAGCGACTCGGTGGGCAGCTCGAGGTGCACCGACGGCGGCACGGCCCGGAGTCGGTGCCGCCACTCGGCGATGGCGGCCATCGTCCGACGCAGCATGTGCCCGACCAGTGGCTCGAGCAGCTCGACGTGGCGGGCGACCTCGTGCAGGCGCTGGCCCCTGGTGGCGCCGATCAGCGAGCTCCGCCAGGTGGGTTGGGCCTCCCAGGCGACCGGTGTGCGGTCGTCGAGGCGGACGATGGGTGACCACTGGAGGCCGATCTGCCCGTGCGAGATCGCGATCGCCAGCTCCGAGGCGAGCCGTGCGCGGGCCTCGTCGTGGGGCACGACGGCACCCACGACGCCCCGGCTGGCCCCCGGCCCCATGCGACGCGCCGTCTCCGCGGCCTTGATGGCCCGGGCCAGGACCTCGTCGGGCTCGTCGCCGGCCCGACCGATCGTGTGACCCGTAGTGACGTCGAGGCGGCCACGGGCATCCGAGGCGCGCACCGCCTTGCGGCATCGCGACGAGAGGTCCCCCAGCCGGCCCTGCTCCGAGAGCGGGTCGCAGACGATCACGAACCGCTCGGTGCCGACCCGGGCGACCACGTCGCCCGGTCGCACCGCCTGGGAGATCGCGTCGCCGGCCCGGGCGAGCACGATCTCCTCGGTGCTGCCCCGGACATCGACGACGAGCACCCCGATCGCGCTCGCGCTCCGGTCGATCCGGGCCAGCGACTTCTGGAGGTGCTCGGCGAGGAGCGCCTCGCCCGCGAGACCGGTCCGGGCGTCGCGCCAGGCGTCGTCGAGGACGCCGACGTCCGCCCGCAGGCCCGGCTCGAGCTCGAGACCGATCATGCACAGCCAGTCGATCTCGCCCCCGGCGCCGACACCGCCGCTCACGACGAGGTCGACCGCGAACCGCTCCCCGTCGCCGTCGACCATCTGGACCCGGCCGCGCCACGGCTGGCCGGCGGTCAGCGCGGGACGGACGCGCTCGTAGTACTCGACGAAGAGCTCGGCCGGGAACACGTCGGCGGTCGTGACCACCTCGCGCTCGTCGAGGGCGAAGCGACGTCGGGCCGCCGCGTTGGCGTCGATGACCCGGCCCTCCGCGTCGACGATGCCGGCGAGGACGTCGGCGTGCTCCAGGAGCGCGAGGTACCGGCCGGTGACCTCGTCGCGCTCGTGGGGTCCCACCTCGTCGTCCTCTCCGTCACGGCGCTCGGCGCGCCCGGTCGTTCACCTCAGCAGGTCGGCTGCCTCGGGGTCGAGCTGATTCAGGAACTGATCGCAGCGCTCCTGCTCGTCGGCCTCACCGATGGCCCCCGCTGCATCCCGCAGCCCGGCGAGGGCCCGCAGGAAGCCTCGGTTCGTCTCGTGGGCCCAGCGCACGTAGCCGCTTCCGCGCCAACCGCTCCCGCGCAGCCGATCGAGCCCGCGGTGATACCCGACGCGGAAGGCGGCGTAGGCCTCGACGTCGTCTCTCGCCAGGCGACCGAGCTGGGCCCAGGCGTCGAGGAAGGTCGGCCACCGGGCCACCACCGCGCTCACCGCGTCGCGGCGCTCCGGCTCCGGGAGATCGAGGGCGGCGGCCAGCGCCGCCAGCGCCTCGGCCGGCTCCGGCCCGAGGACGGTCTCGGGCGGACCGGTGGGAGTCAGGTTGACCGGCTGCGACATGGCTCCGATGCTACGACCCACGGTGTCGCCACCGGCAGTGAGGGCGATGCCGCTACTCTCCGTCGCCGTGTTCGCGATCACGCTGCCGACGTTCCTCGACGCCGACAACCTCCGCACCATCCTGTTGCTGGTCGTCGTCGGGATGCTCGTCTTCGCCTATCTCGTCGCCAAGCTCGTCCGGGAGGTCGTCGTGAAGGCCGTCGTCCTGGTGCTGATCGCCATCGCCGGCTTCGTCCTCTGGAACCAGCGCACCGCGCTCGGCGACTGCATCGACAGCGACGACTGCAGCTGCTCGATCGTGGGGTTCGACGTCCAGCTGCCCTCGGCGGCCGATCGCGTCCGCTGCGGCTGAGCCGCCGGCCCTACGGGACGTTCGAGAAGCGGAGGATGTCGGTGGCCCGCGTCTTGAGGCTCGAACCCGCGAGCACCAGCACCAGGTCGCCGCTGCGCACGTGCCCCTGATCCCTCGCCACCGACAGCGCACGGTTGATCATCTCGTTGGCGTCGCTGTGCTCCTTGGCCTGCATCGGTGCCACGCCCCAGCTCAGCGTCAGCTGCTCGACGGTGCGCTCGTTGGGGCTGAAGCCCAGGATCGGCGTGTCGGGCCGGAACCGGGCCATCGATCGGACGGTGAAGCCGGTCCGTGACAGGCAGACGATGGCGCTGACGTCGACCTGGCGGGCGGCGCGCCAGGCGGCGACGGTCATGGCGTCGGTGATGCGCTCGCCCGGATCGGGGCTCTCGGCGAGGCGGATCTCCTCGACGGTCTCCATCCAGGTCTCGTAGTCGAACTCCTGGTCGGCCCGTTCGGCGATGCGGGACATCGTCTCGACCGCGTTGACCGGGTCGCGCCCGATGGCGGTCTCGCCGGAGAGCATGATCGCCGACGAGCCGTCGAAGACCGCGTTGGCCACGTCGGAGGCCTCGGCGCGGGTGGGGCGCGGCGACGTGACCATGCTCTCGAGCATCTGGGTGGCCGTGACCGCAGGGCGGCCGAGGGCGATGCAGTCACGGATGATCTGCTTCTGCAGGTGGGGCAGCTCCTCGAGCTGGAACTCGGCCCCGAGATCGCCGCGAGCGACCATGACCGAGCCGGACGCCTCGATGATGCTGCGGAGGTTCTCGACGGCCGCTCGGGTCTCGATCTTGGCCATGATCATCGGGCCGCGAGGGGCCGGCTCGACACCGAGGCGCCGGATGTCGTGTGCCGAGCGCACGAACGACAGGGCGACGATGTCGACGCCCAGCTCGACGAAGGCGTCGACGAACTTCAGGTCCATCGGGGTCGGTGCGGTGATCCGCAACCGGTCGGACGGGATGTGCACGCCCGGGCGACCCTGCACGTTGCCGCCGTGGCAGACGATGCCGACCAGCTCGTCGCCGTCGACCTCCTGCACCTCCACGTTGACGGCGCCGTCGCCGAACGCCAGGCGGTCGCCGGGGACGATGTCGTCGAGCAACGTGTCGTAGTCGACGTGGACGAGCTCGGGGGTGCTCGGCTCGTTGCCGACGGTCAGCCGGATCGGCGAGTTCTCGTCGAGCATCACGCCGCCCTCGGGGAACTGGCCGGCGCGGACCTTGGGACCGGGCAGGTCGACGAGGATGCCGAGGTGCTTGCGCTGGTCGGCGGACACCGAGCGGATCCGCCGGTACTTCTCGATCGCGGCGTCGAGCCCGCCGTGGGCCAGGCCGATGCGAGCGACGTCCATGCCCGCGTCCATCATCTTGCGCAGCGTGTCCTCGGATTCGGACGCAGGTCCGATCGTCGCGACGATCTTCGTACGGCGGGCCATGCACTCCACGGTAGTCGGCCCGTCCCGACCTGGAAGCGCTTTCACGGTGAACGCCCGGGAATGCGGAGGTTCACAGAGCGTCACCTACTGTCGGGTCGATGGACCTCCTGGTGATCCGGCACGCCCTCCCCGAGCGCGTCGAGCGCGACGACGGGGCGCCGGCGGACCCGCCCCTCTCGACGCTGGGGCATCGCCAGGCGCGCCGTCTCGCGGAGCGGCTCACGGACGACGGGATCGACCGGCTCTACGTCAGCCCGATGCAGCGGGCCCGCCAGACGGCCGCTCCGTTCGCCGAGGCGAGCGGGCTGACCGCGGTCGTCGAGCCCGACGTCGCCGAGTTCGACCGCGACAGCGACTCGTACGTGCCGATGGAGGAGCTCAAGGCCACCGACTACGAGGCGTGGGCCGCGATGGTCGCCGAGGGCGGCATGCCCGAGGGTGCCGATCCGATCGCCTTCCAGCGGACGGTCGTCGCCGCACTCGAGCGGATCATCGCCGCGCACCGGGGCGAGACCGTCGCCGTCGTCTGCCACGGCGGCGTGATCAACGCCTGGGGCGCGCACGTGCTCGGCCTGGGTGACCCGTTCTTCTTCGAGCCGAGGTACACGTCGATCAACCGGTTCGTGTGCTCGAGCAGGGGCCATCGCTCCGTGCACAGCCTCAACGAGCTCGACCACCTGCGAGGCCTGCCCCGCCCCGAGGACCACTGGTCCCCGGCGACGACGACCTAGTTGCGGGGGACCTCGCTCCAGGGCTTGTCCTTGTCGACCCGGACGTCGCCGGGCAGCCCGAGCACGCGCTCGCCGAGGATGTTGCGCATCACCTCGGACGTGCCGCCCTCGATCGAGTTGGCCCGCGCCCGGAGGAACGCCTGCTGGAGCGTGGCCGACGACATGGCGTGGGCCGACGGGTCCATGTCGTACTCGCCGTAGAGCATCCCCTCGGCGCCGAGGAGCTCCATCACGAACTCGTAGATCTCCTTGTTGGACTCGGCGAAGGAGAGCTTGCCGGTCGACCCCTCGGGTCCGGGGACGCCGCGCTTGCGGTTCTGCGACGCGCGGATGTTGGTGAGCCGGTTGCACTCGGCCTGGGCCCAGAGCTGCATCAGGCGGTCGAGCGTGGCGGCGTCCTTGCGGTCGTCGGGGAGCTGCTGCCACACCTTGACGGCCTCGCCGATCGCACCCGAACCCCGAGGGGCCACGGTGCCACCGATCGAGACGCGCTCGTTCATGAGCGTCGTGAGCGAGACCCGCCAGCCCTCGCCGACCTCGCCGAGGCGCTCGGCGTCGGGGACGCGGGCATCGGTGAAGTACACCTCGTTGAACTCCGCGTCACCGGTCATCTGGCGCAGCGGGCGCACCTCGACGCCGGGCTGGTCCATGTCGATGACGAAGTAGGTCAGGCCCTTGTGCTTGGCCGCCTCGGGATCGGTGCGGGCGACGAGCATGCCCCAGCGCGAGACGTGGGCGAGGGTGGTCCAGACCTTCTGGCCGTTGACGATCCACTCGTCGCCGTCCTCGACCGCACGGGAGGAGAGGCCGGCGACGTCGGAGCCGGCGCCGGGCTCGCTGAAGAGCTGGCACCAGATCTCCTCGCCGGTGAACAACGGCTTGAGATAGCGACGCTTCTGCTCCTCGCTGCCGTGCGTGTAGACGGTCGGCGCGCCCATGCCGTACCCGATCGGGTTGCGGTAGTACGGCGACGGCGCGCCGGCCTCGGCCAGCCGGGCGTTGATCGTCGACTGGAGCTTGGGGCTGAGCCCGAGGCCGCCGAAGCCCTCGTCGAAGTGCACCCAGGCCAGGCCCAGGTCGTACTGCGCCGACAGGAACTCGACCGAACCGGTCGTGGCCGGTTCGTTGGCGGCGAGCAACTCCTCGCACAGCGCCAGCACCCGCTCGGTGTCGTTGGCCACCTCGGTCACGCTCATCGACAGCACCCCTCCTGGATCACGGTCCCGATCCACTCGTCTTGACCGTCGGGTCAAGATATCTCCGGGCCCCCGGCGGGGTGGAATCCACCCGACGTCAGTTGAGCTTCGCTCGGAGCTGGTTGGCCTCGGTGCGGAACTTCGCCTCGCGGGCGCCGTCGGTCCGCTCGGCCAGGTCGTCGAGCAGATCGGCCGCCGCGAGGTACTGGCCCTGCGTGGCGAGCACCGAGGCCAGGGCCCGCCGTTCGTCGGGATCGACCGTCGGGAGGGTCGTGCGGAGGCGGAGCACCCACGTCAGGTCGCGCAGCGACTGGGTCCGGGTGAAGGCGAGTCGGAGGTTGGTCAGCATCCGGGTGAGGATGTGCAGGTGGTCGACCGGGGCGAGGAAGGACGGGTGGAACCCCTCGTCGGGTCCGTGGATGCGCGCGTGGAGGTCGCGGGCGTCGGCCTCGCCGAGCAACCGACCGCCGTCGAAGGCGTCGATGAGACGAGTGCCGTCGTCGAGGTCCCGGACCAGGAAGTGGCCGGGCATCGAGACCCCCGCCAGGGGCACCCCGCGACGCCGGGCCACCTCGATGAGGACCACCGCCAGCGTGATCGGGATGCCGCTGCGCCGGTCGAGCACCTGGTCGAGGTAGGAGTTGCGCGGATCGCCGTAGGTCGTGCGGTCGCCGTCGAAGCCGGCGGCCCGGTACCAGTCGAGGAGACCCTCGACGGTCGGGGTCTCGACCTGGTCGGCGAGCTCGTCGAGGCGCTCGACGACCTCGTCGGCGACGAGCCCGGGCGAGGCGTGCGCGGCGATCAGCGCGGCCGCCAGATCGAGGCGGACCGGGTCGGCGTTGACGACCTCGGAGAACCGTGTGGTGATCGCCGGGAGCTCCACGCGCGGTCACGGTAGCGAGGTCCGGGGCCGCGCGCGTGTCCGCCTCGACGTTCGGCCGCGGCGCCGGGCGCCGGGTACCGTGCCGCTGCCGCACGGCCGGCGGGCGGCCCCAACGACAGCGCGAGGGGACATCGATGCATCCGGGCTTGATCGCTGAGAACGCACCCGACCGGACGGCCTACGTGATGGCGAGCTCGGGGCGCACGGTCACGTACCGGGAGCTCGACGACGAGTCGAACCGGCTCGCGCAGCTCCTGCACGACCTCGGCCTGCGCCCGGGCGACTCGATCGCGTTCGTGATGGAGAACCACGAGCGCTACCTGCAGATCGCCTGGGCTGCGCAGCGATCCGGCCTGTACTACACCGCGATCTCGTCTCGCCTCGGAGCCGAGGAGATCGCCTACATCGTCAACGACTGCGGTGCCCAGGTGCTGATCTCGTCGGCCTCCCTGCGCGACGTGGTCGCGCAGACCGTGCCCGACACCCCGGGGGTCCGGTTGCGACTGATGCTCGACGGCGTCGCCGAGGGCTTCGAGTCCTACGACGACGTCGTCGGCCGCTACCCGGCCGAGCCGATCGCCGAGCAGGTCGAGGGCGCGGACATGCTCTACTCGTCGGGGACCACCGGCCGCCCCAAGGGGGTGCGGTGGCCGCTCGACGGCCTGCCGTTCGGGACCCCGCCCCCGCTCCTCGCCATGGGCCAGGCCCTGTTCGGCTTCGGCGAGGACACGGTGTACCTCTCCCCCGCGCCGCTCTACCACGCCGCACCGCTGCGCTTCTGCATGATGGTCCTGCGCCTCGGCGGCACGGTCGTGGTCATGGAGCGCTTCGACCCCGAGGACGCGCTGCGCCTCATCGAGCAGCACCGGGTGACCCACTCGCAGTGGGTGCCCACCATGTTCATCCGCATGCTCAAGCTGCCCGAGGAGCAGCGGGCGCCGTACGACGTCTCGTCGCTGCAGATCGCCGTGCACGCCGCCGCGCCCTGCCCCGTCGAGGTCAAGCGGGCGATGATCGACTGGTGGGGGCCGGTGCTGCACGAGTACTACGCCGGCACCGAGGGCAACGGGTTCGTCTACTGCAACAGCGAGCAGTGGCTCGAGCACCCCGGCACGGTCGGGCAGGCCATCTCGGGCGTCCTGCACATCTGCGACGAGGACGGCACCGAGCTCGGGACCGGCGAGCCCGGCACGATCTACTTCGAGGGCGGCGGCACGTTCGAGTACCACAACGACGAGGAGAAGACCCGGGGCTCCCAGCACCCCGATCATCCGGACTGGTCGACGCTGGGCGACGTCGGCTACGTCGACGAGGACGGTTTCCTCTACCTGACCGACCGCAAGGCATTCATGATCATCAGCGGCGGGGTGAACATCTACCCGCAGGAGGTCGAGAACCTGCTCGTCGTCCACGACGCCGTCGCCGACGTGGCCGTCTTCGGCGTCCCGAACGAGGACTTCGGCGAGGAGGTCAAGGCGGTGGTGCAGCCCGCCGACACCTCGGTGCTGACCGACGAGGCGGCGGCGTCCCGACTGGAGCGCACCCTCATCGAGCACTGCAAGGAGCACCTCAGCTCGGTCAAGTGCCCGCGGTCGGTCGACTTCCGGGAGGAGCTGCCCCGGCACCCGACCGGCAAGCTCTACAAGCGCCTCCTCAAGGACGAGTACTGGGCGGCCGCCGGCCGCTCGATCTGAGGCCGGGATGGCGCGGATCGCGTCGCTCGTCCCCGCCGCGACCGACGTCGTCGTCGCGCTCGGGCTGGAGGCCGACCTGGTCGGCGTGTCCCACGAATGCGATCACGAGGCCGTCGCCGGCCTGCCGAGGCTCACGTCGTCGGCGGTGCCCGCCGCCGGGGCCACGGGATCGGCCGACCCGGCGACGGTCGACGCCGAGGTCGCCGCGACCCTCGCCGCCGGCGACGCGCTCTACCGAACCGACCGGGCTCAGCTGGCCGAGCTCGCCCCCGACGTCGTCGTCACCCAGGGCATCTGCGACGTGTGCGCCATCACCACGAACGCGGTCATCGGCGACCTCCCGCCCGGGGCGCGCATCGTCGAGCTCAGCGCCTCCTCGCTGGCCGGCCTGGGAGACGACGTCCGCCGGGTGGCCGGGGCGCTCGGCGCCGAGTCCGCCGGCCACGACCTCGTCGCCGACGTGTCGGCTGCGCTCGACGCCGTCAGGGCGGCGGTGGCCGGACGGGAGCGCCGGCGGGTCGTGACCGTCGAGTGGGGCGCTCCGCCCTTCCTCGGCGGCCACTGGGTGCCCGAGCTCGTCGACATCGCCGGCGGCACCGACGTGCTCGGCGCACGCGGCGAGCCGTCGCGGCGGTCGTCGTGGGAGGAGATCCTCGACGCGGACCCCGACGTCGTGGCGTTCGTGCCGTGCGGCTACGGCCTCGACGACGCGGTGGCCCACGCCGAGGAGCTGCTCGACGATCCCGAGGTACCGCTCGACCGGCTCCGCGCCGTGGAGGCCGGCGAGCTGTGGGCGTTCGACGCCAACCGGGCGTTCTCCCGCTGCACTCCGGGCGCGGTGAAGGCCGCCGCCCGGGCGCTGTCGATGGCGCTGCACCCGGGCCTGCCCGACCCCGACCCGGCCGACGCGCTGCGGGTCCGGCGGTGACGCACCCCTACTTCGACCACCCCGGCCCGATCGCGATCGCCCACCGGGGTGGTGCCGGGGTCGAGCCGGAGAACACGATGCGGGCGTTCGAGCGGGCGGTCGCCGAGGGCTACCGCTGGCTCGAGACCGACGTGCACGCCACGTCCGACGGCGAGGTGGTCGCGTTCCACGACAGCTCGCTCGACCGCATGACGGATCGACGCGGCCTCATCCGCGACCGGCCCTGGGCCGATGTGCGGGAGGCTCGGGTGGCAGGGACCGAGCCGATCCCCCGGCTCGTCGATCTGCTCGAGGCGTTCCCCGACGCCCGCTTCAGCATCGACCCGAAGCACAACTCGGCCGTGGGCCCGCTCGTCGACGTCGTCCGCCGGACGGGCGTGCTCGATCGGGTCTGCTTCGGCGCCTTCTCCGATCGCCGACTGGGCCGCCTTCGCCGCGAGCTGGGCGACGCCGCGTGCATCGGGCTGGGTCCCTACGGCACGACCGCCGTCGTCCTGCGTTCGCGCCGGCTGCCGGCGCCCCTCCCCCGCCATCGGCCGGACTGCGTCCAGCCGCCCTTCGCCGTCCGCGGCCGCCCACTGGCCACCGCTCGGTTCGTCGAGGCCGCACACGGGCTCGGCCTCTCGGTCGTGACGTGGACGGTGGACGAGGTCGACGACCTCCACGCCGTGCTCGACGCCGGCGTCGACGCCGTGATCACCGATCATCCCAGCCGGCTCCGAGCCGTCCTGGAGGCCCGAGGCGCCTGGCACGCCTGACGGTCAGCGCTCGATCAGGACGTTCGGGTTGAGCACGCCGTCCGGATCGAGGGCCGCCCGGAGCGAGCGGAACGCCGAGAGCTCGTCGTCGCTGCGCATCAGGCCCAGCCACGCTCGCTTGGCGGTGCCGATGCCGTGCTCGGCGCTGATCGATCCGCCCCTCCGGGCGACCTCGGTGAGGACGCGGTCCTCGATGGCGGGAAGGTCCGCGGCGAGGCTGCGCACGTTCACGTGGAGGTTGCCGTCGCCGAGGTGCCCGAAGAGGTAGGTCGCCGCTCCCGCGTCGACGCTCTCGACCACCTCGGCCACCTCGTCGGCGAAGCGGGCGAGCTCGGCGGCGGGCAGGGTCACGTCGAGCTTCACGTCGACCCCCGCTGCGGCCAACGACTCGGTGGCCGACTCGCGGAAGCGCCACAGGTTCAACTGACCGGCCGGACCGGTGGCGACGACGGCGTCGTCGACGAGGTCGGGCAGCGCCTCGAGCGCCTCCGCCAGCGGTGTGGTCGGGTCGTCGTCACCGCCGACCTCGACGAGCAAGAGCACCGGCGCCCGAACGGGCGCCTCGACGCCCAGATGGGCCTCGACGGCCCGGGTGGTCGACGCCCAGACGGCCTCGACCGCGTTGAGCCCGGCGACCGAGCGGACCGACGCGGCGGTGTGGACGGCCGCCTCGCTGGACGAACAGCCGATCATGGCGAGCGTGCGCTCCGCGGGGGGCGTGACGAGGCGGAGCCGGACACGGGTGATCACGCCCAGCGTGCCCTCGCTCCCGCACAGCAGCGCCGCGAGGTCGTAGCCGGTGTTGTCCTTCTCCAGTCCCTGGAGGTGCTCGACGATCCGACCGTCGCCCAGGACCGCCTCGACGCCGACGACCTGGGAGCGCATCGAGCCGTGGCGCACGACGTGGATCCCGCCGGCGTTGGTCGCCACCATCCCGCCGATCGACGCCGAGTCGCGGGCGGCGAGATCGACGCCGACGGCCAGCCCGTGGATCGCGACCGCCTCCTGGACCGCGCCGAGGGTCGCTCCAGCGCCCACCGTGACCTGGCGGGCCAGCTCGTCGACCTCGCCGATCCCGTCGAGGCGGCGGAGGCTGAGCACGACCTCGCCGCCGAGCGGCACCGAGCCACCGACGAGGCCGGTGTTGCCCCCCTGGGGGACGACGCCGACGCCGTGGCGGGCGCACACGGCGAGGACGTCGGCGACCTCGTGCGCCGCTGCCGGGCGCACCACGCACGGGGTGCTCCCGACGAACCTCCCCGTCCAGTCCCGCTCGTACCCGGCCCGGAGATCGTCGTCGACGAGCACGTGTCGGGCCCCGACCACACCCTGCAGGTCGGCGATGAGGGAGACGTCGGCCACGGCCACAGGATGGCGGATGCCGAGCACCTACGGTGGGCGCTCGATGCACCTGACTCCCAGCTCCACCGTCCGGGCGCCGCGCGGCATGGTCTGCTCGGTCGATCACCTGGCGTCCGCGGCGGGCGTCGACGTGTTGCGCGACGGCGGCTCGGGGGCCGACGCGGCGATCGCCACCTCGGCGGTGCTCGCGGTGACCACCCAGCACATGTGCGGGATGGGCGGCGATCTCTTCGCCCTCGTCCACGAGGGAGCGGGCCCGCCGCTGGCGCTCAACGCCTCGGGGCGAGCCGGCTCGGGGGCGGACGCCGGACGGCTCCGCGACGAGGGCCACTCGAACATGCCGTTCCGCGACGACGTGCGCTCCGCACCGGTGCCCGGCTGCATCGACGGGTGGGCCGAGCTGCACGCCCGCTGCGGACGCCTCCCGCTCGGTCGCGTGCTCCGGGCGGCGACCGACTACGCCGAGCACGGCTTCCCGGCGACACCGCTGCTCGTCGGTGCGCACGAGCGGGTGGCGGGCCTGCCCGGCGCCGGTGACTACGACGACGTCGCCCCGCTGCGACCCGGAACGATCGTGCGGCGACCGGGTGCGGCACGCACCCTGCGAGCCTTGGCCGAAGGCGGCCGGGCGGCCGTCTTCGGCGGTGACTACGGCGACGACCTGCTCGAGGTCGGGGCCGGCGAGTACGACCGGGCGGATCTCGATCGCTCGCAGGCCGAGTGGGTCGAGCCGATCTCCGCGGAGGCGTTCGGGCACACGGTGTGGACGATCCCACCCAACTCCCAGGGCTACCTGGCGGCCGCCGGCGCGGCGGTCGCCTCGCGCCTCGATCTCCCCGACGATCCCGACGACGAGCGGTGGGCCCATCTCCTCGTCGAGGCGGCGAAGCAGGTCGGCCACGACCGGCCGGAGCAGCTCTTCGACGGCGCCGACGGCGCCGCGCTGCTCGGTCCGGACCGCCTCGACGCGCAGGCCGCAGCGGTCGACCGCGATACGGCGTCCACGTTGCCGCTGCCGACGGCCGGCGGCGGGACGATCTACCTCTGCACCGCCGACCGGGACGGCCAGGCCGTCTCCCTGATCCAGTCGAACGCCTCGGGCTGGGGCAGCCACGTCGTCCTGCCCCGCACGCGGATCTTCCTCCACAACCGAGGGATCGGCTTCTCGCTCGACGCCGGCCACCCCGCCGAGTACCGGGCCGGTCGCCGGCCGCCGCACACGCTCGCTCCCACGATCGTCACCCGGCCAGACGGGCGGCTGCGGGCGGTCGTCGGCACGATGGGCGGCGACGCCCAGCCCCAGATCGTCGAGCAGCTGCTCGTCCGGCTGCTGCGTCACGGGCAGACCCCCGGAGCGGCGGTCGCCTCGGCACGCTGGATGCTCACCGCGCCCGGCGCGACCGGTTTCGACACCTGGGCCGAGCCGGCGCGACTGCGCGTGGCGATCGAGGGGCACGCCGCCGAGACCTGGGACGGTGGCCTCGCCCGCCGGGGCCACCCGGTCGATCGGGCCGAACCGTGGTCGACCGGCTTCGGCCACGCCCACGTGATCACCGCCGAGGACGGGCACCTCGCGGGAGCCTCGGACCCGCGCGCCCTCACCGGCGCAGCGATCGGGTGGTGAGACCGGAGCGGTAGCGTCCAGCCGATGCCGACCCTCCGCTCCGCTCGCACACCAGACGGACGACTGCTCGACGTCGAGGTCGACGAGACGGGCGTCGTCACCGCGAGCGGGCCGGCGTCCGGCGTCGTCGAACCCGGCGACATCGACCTCGCCGGGCGGCTCACCGTGCCGGCGCCGGGCGAGCCGCACGCCCACCTCGACAAGGCCTACACCGCCGACCTCGTCCCGAATCCCGCCGGCGATCTGATGGGCGCGATCGAGGCCTGGCGGGCCCGCTACGGCGAGCGGACCCCGGACGAGATCGCCCGGCGAGCCCGCCACGGCGCCGAGGTGGCGCTCGGCCACGGGGCGACCGCCATCCGCACCCACGTCGACGTGGGCGAGACGATCGGCACCCGGGCGGTCGAGGCCGTCGCCGGCGTCCGCGAGGAGCTCCGGGACCGGATCGATCTCCAGATCGTCGCCCTCGTCGCCTGCCCGTTGTCCGGACCGGACGGTCGTGGGAACCGCCGGGCCCTCGACGCCGCCATCGAGGCGGGGGTCGATCTGGTCGGCGGCTGCCCCCACCTCGACGCCGACCCGCAGGCGGTCGTCGACGCCACGCTCGACGCCGGGACCGAGGCCGGGCTCCCGCTCGACCTCCACGTCGACGAGACCCTCGACCCGTCGATGCGATCCCTGCCGATGCTCGCCAGGGCCGTGCTCGATCGGGGGTTCGACCTGGGCGTCGCCGCCAGCCACTGCGTCAGCCTCGGCATGCAGCCGGAGGCCGACCAGGCCGAGACGGCGAGGCTCTGCGCCGAGGCCGGCGTCTCGGTCGTGACGCTGCCCCAGACCAACCTGTTCCTCCAGGCCCGCGGCATCGGCACGGCGCCGCCGCGTGGCCTCACGGCGCTGCCCGCCCTCCTGGAACACGGCGTGAACGTGGCCGGTGGCGGCGACAACGTCGAGGACCCGTTCAACACCGTCGGGCGCAACGACCCCCTCGAGACCGCAGCGCTGCTCGTCATGGCCGGCCACCTCACCGCCGAGCAGGCCTACGAGACAGTCTCGACCGAGGTGCGTCGGGCACTCGGCCTCCCGGACGCCGGCCTCGAGGTGGGCCAGCGGGCCGATCTGCTGGTCACCGCCGCCGCGACCGTCCGGGAGCTGGTCGCCTCGGCACCACCGGAACGATCGGTCCTGCGAGGGGGCCGGGTCGTCGCCGAGACCGTGCTCGAACGGCGAATCTGACAGGTTCGCGACAGGGGGGCGCAACACGAAGGTCACGCTCGTGACACGAGCGGACCCCACATCGGTGCCGGGCCCGCGCGAGACTGCTTCGGATCGGGTCTGGGGAGGGCCATTGACGGCGACCGAATCGACGAGCACGGGTGCCCGGCCTCCGGTCGGTGAGCCCGCGCTCACCTTCACCGGGGTGTCCAAGACGTTCCCGGACGGGACGAACGCGCTGGCACCCATCGACCTCACGGTCCGCGAGGGCGAGCTCGTCACCGTCGTCGGGCCGTCCGGCTGCGGGAAGTCCACGATCCTCAAGATCGCCAGCGGGCTGATCCCGAACACCGACGGCACCGTCGAGCTGGCCGACGACAACGTCGGCTACGTGTTCCAGGACGCCACGCTGTTGCCCTGGCGAACGGTGCGCAAGAACGTCGACCTCTTCGCCGAGCTGCACGGCATGGACAAGGCCGAGCGCACCAGCCGGGTGCAGGAGGCCATCGACCTCGTCGGCCTCTCCGGCTTCGAGAAGCACCACCCGAAGCGGCTCTCCGGCGGCATGAAGATGCGGGTCTCGCTGGCCCGGTCGCTCGTGCTCAACCCCAAGCTCTTCCTCTTCGACGAGCCCTTCGGCGCCCTCGACGAGATCACCCGTGAGCGCCTCCAGGAGGAGCTGCTCAAGCTCTTCGTGCTCGAGGGCTTCGCCGGTCTGTTCATCACGCACTCGCTCTACGAGGCGGTGTTCCTCTCGACGCGGGTGCTGGTCATGTCGCCTCGCCCGGGCCGGTTCGTCGCCGAGTTCGACGTGCCCTTCGACTACCCGCGCACCGACGAGATGCGCTTCGACCCCGAGTTCGCCCGCATCTCGGGCGAGGTGTCCGCCGCCCTCCGCCAGGGAGTCGAGGAGTCATGACCTCCACCAAGTACCCCGAGGACCGGGTCGACGAGCCGTCCCCGCTCCCGCCCGGCGCCGTTCCGGCCGTCGACGCGCTCGGCGGCGCCGCGGCGACCGGCAACCGCCTTCGCCTGGTCGGCACCGGTCTGCGCCTCTACGGCCCGCCGGCGGTCGTGTTCGTGCTGTTCCTCGCCGCCTGGTACGCCTTCTCGGCCTCGATGTCCCCGCGGCGACGCAGCGTCGTGCTGCCCTACCCCCACGAGGCCTTCCAGGAGGCGTTCCTCGTCTGGGAGAACCTGTCGGAGCTGCTCAACGGCCTCTGGATCACCACGCAGGTGGCGATCGTCGGGCTCGTGATCGCCATCGTGCTCGGCGTCATCATCGCCGTGGCGATGAGCCAGGGCGCCTGGATCGAGCGATCGTTCTATCCCTACGCGGTCACGCTGCAGGCCATCCCGATCCTGGCGCTCGTACCGCTGATCGGCACGATCTGGGGGTTCGAGTTCCGCTCCCGCGTGCTGGTGTGCGTGATCATCGCCATCTTCCCGATCATCACCAACACCCTCTTCGGGTTGAAGTCCGCCGAGCGGGGCCTCCACGACCTGTTCACGCTCCACAACGCCAGCCGCTGGACCCGGTTCAAGAAGCTGCAGCTCCCGAACGCGCTGCCCGCCATGTTCACCGGTCTGCGGATCTCCGCCGGCCTCTCGGTCATCGGCGCCATCGTCGGCGAGTTCTTCTTCCGCCGCGGCGACCAGGGCCTCGGCATCCTGATCGACAAGTACCGCAACGAGCTCGAGCCCGAGCTGATGGTGGGCGCGGTCTTCTGGTCGGCGGTGCTCGGCATCGCCGTCTTCGTGATGTTCGGTTGGCTGGCCAACCGGATGACCCGCAGCTGGCACGAGTCGGCCAGCGGCGGGCTCCAATAACCCAGTTGTTCGGCGGGGGGACCCGCCGGCGGCACCGGCCCTGACGGTGCGTCCCTGACACCCACCCGGGAGAGACACATGACATCCAAGCGATGGGCGCGGTTGCTCGCGCTCCTCCTCGCCTTCGGCCTGATCGCTGCGGCGTGCGGCGATTCCGACGACGACGACGGCGGCGAGGCCACCGAGGCCGACGCCGGCGACGAGGCGACCGAGGACACCGAGGCACCGGCGGAGACCGAGGCACCGGCCGACGACGAGGCGACCGAGGACACCGAGGCACCCGAGGACACCGAGGCACCCGCTGGCGACGCCGCGGCCGCCGGACTCGCCTCGTGCCCCAACCCGCTGATCGTCCAGACCGACTGGTTCCCCGAGCCGGAGCACGGCGCGACCTACCAGCTCACCGCCGGCGTCGGCGACTGGGACGAGGGCGAGTCGGCCTTCGTGGGCCCGCTGTGGGCCGATCCGTCCATCGAGGTCCACGTGCGGCCGGGTGGCCCGTTCATCGGCTTCCAGTCGACGACGGCGATCATGTACCAGGACGAGACCGTCGGGAAGTCCTCGAAGTCGCGGATCGCCGCGTCGACGGACGTGTAGCCGAAGAAGATGCTCTCGTCC
>JBCBSZ010000058.1:0-41653 GCA_039818945.1 Actinomycetota bacterium | reverse complement strand
GCGAGGAGGATGATGATCGTCGCCGCGGTGATCTCGGCCCACTCGTCGCCGGGCCGGCCCGCGGTCACGGCGATCATGATCGGCATCGCCGTGAACTGGTCCGAGAGCTGGGCCAGCTCGAAGAAGCCCTCGTCGGCGCCGAGGCGGCCCTGGATGGCGCCCACCAGGATCAGCGGTGCCGCCTGGCCGAGCGCGTCGGCCAGGGCGAGCAGCGTGCCGGTGAGGATGCCGGGGGCGGCGTAGGGCAGCAGGTGGCTCCGGATGGTCTGCCACTTGGTGGCGCCGACGCCGTAGGACGCCTCGCGCAGCGCCTGGGGCACCGAGCGGATGGCCTCCGATGACGTGATGATCACGATCGGCAGGGCCAGCGTCGCCAGCGTGATGCCCGCCGCAGCGGTGGTCTTGCCCACACCGCCGGTGTCCTCCCCTGGGAACAGCCAGGCGAAGCCGCCGAACCAGCCGACGAAGATCGAGAAGCCGAGGATGCCGTACACCACCGACGGGACGCCGGCGAGGTTCCGGATGTTGACGGAGATGAAGTTGGTGAGCTTGTTCTTCGGCGCGTACTCCTCGAGGTAGATCGCCGCGGCGATGCCCGTCGGGAACGCGATGACGGCGGTGAACACGCCGATCCAGAACGTGCCGCGCAGCGCCTTGAAGACGCCGGTCTCGTCGGCCCGGGAGCGCAGCTCGGAGCCGAGGAAGTCGGTCGGCCGGTCGATGATGACCCCGAGCCCGTCGTCGAGGACCGTGTAGATCAGGACGACGAGGATGACGAGCGCGAAGAGCAGCGCGGCGAGCAGCGAGACCTGGAACGCCTTGCCGGAGAGGTCGATGCCACTCTTGTGGAGCTGCTCCCTGACCTCCGAGCTCTCCGGGACCTGGGTGGGTGCGTCGGTGACTGCCATGTCCGATCCCCTCTCAGTAGGCCTCGCGCACACGGCGCACGAAGCGGTCGGCGATGACGTTCAGGGTGAGCGTGATGAGGAACAGCAGGATCCCGACGAAGAAGAGGCTCTGGAAGGTGAGCGCCTCACCGACCACGGCGTCGGTGCCCGAGGCCTGCGCGGCCATGGCCGCCGTCATGGTCGAGCCCGGGTCGAGCGGGTTGGTCGTGAACTGCGTCTGGTTGCCGGCGCCGCCGGCGGCGATGAACACCACCATCGTCTCGCCGATCGCCCGGCTGATGGTGACGATGCCGGCGGCGACGAGACCCGACACGGCGGCCGGGAGGACCACAGAGAGGGTCGTGCGCATCTTCCGCGAGCCGAGTCCGGCCGAGGCCTCGCGGAGGGAGTTCGGCACCGAGCGCATGGCGTCCTCGGAGATCGAGGCCATGAGCGGGACGGAGAGCAGCCCGACGCCGAGGCCGGCGGCGGCCAGCGAGAAGATGCCGGCCGAGTCGAAGAAGCGCTGGACGATGTTCGGAGCGATCCACTGGAGGGCGAAGAAGCCGAGCACCACCGACGGGATGCCGGCGAGGATCTCCAGCGTCGGCTTCAGGATCTTGCGGACCCGTGAGTTGGCGTACTCGGAGAGGTAGATGGCGGCGCCGAGCCCGACCGGCGCCGCGACGGCCATCGCGATGACCGTGACGATCAGCGTGCCGACGACGAGCGTCTTGATGTCGTACTCGCCGAAGCGGGGCGCCCACTGGTCGCCCCAGAGGGCGGCCGCCTCGACCTGTGAGATGAAGGTCCAGGCCTCACCCACGAGCGAGATGACGATCAGTGCGCTGATGACGATCGAGAAGGCCGCCGCCCCGAAGAACAGCCACTTGATCGCGGATTCCTTGGCGTGGCGTCTGGGGTTGCCCCGCAGGGCGGTCTCGAGCCCGCCCGGACTCGTCATCGTCGTCATTCGGCTCCCCACATGTCTGCTGTCGTGGAACGTTGGTCTTCGGTCCGGACCCACGAGGGGCCGGGGAACGACGTCCCCGGCCCCTGCGGTGAGTTCGGGTTCAGTCTCGCCGCAGCGCCGTCACCGGCGCCACAACGAGGGGTGGATCAGCGACCCTCCCAGGCGCCCAGGGTGGCACCGAAGAGGTCATCGGGGAGCGGGATGTAGCCCGCGCCCTCGCCGAAGGCGTTGACGACGGCGTCCTCGTAGGCGCCCTCCGAGAGGTAGAAGTCCACGTAGCCGGTCAGGGCCGGGTTCTCGGCGGCCTTGTCGACGTTCACGTAGATGTACAGCGACCGGCTCACCGGGTACGACCCGTCGGCGATCGAGTCGAAGGTGGCCTCGGTGCAGCCGTCGCCACCGTCGACCTGGAGCTTCTTCACCACGTCGGCGTTGGCCTCGGCGAAGGCGAAGCCGACCCAGCCGAAGCTGGAGTCCGAACCGGCGATGCCCTGGACGATGACGTTGTCCTCGGCCTGACCGGCGAAGTCGGTCCGGATGAAGTCCTCCTGGCCACGCTCGTCGGCGATGTCCTCGAGGACGATCTCGATGAACGAGTCGTAGGTGCCCGACTCGGTGCCCGGCGCCGTGATGTCGAGCGGCGCAGCGGGGAGCTCCTGCGACAGCTCGAGGTCCGGCACGTTGGCGGCGTCGGCCCACTGCTGCACGCCGGCGGCCTCGGCCTCGGCGCTCATCAGGCCGTACATGTCGTTGAAGCTCACGCACTCGACCGGGTTGTTCGGGTTGGTGAGGACGGCGATGCCGTCGAACGCGACCTGCAGCTCGACGAAGTTGATGCCGTTGCCGGCGCAGTTCTCGGCCTCTTCGTCCTTGATCGCACGCGAGGCGCCCGAGATGTCGGTCTCGCCGTTGCAGAAGAGCTCGAAGCCGTCACCGGTGCCCGGACCGTCGACGGTCACGAGGATGTCGCCGTTGACCTCTTCGAGGAGCTCGGCCACGCGGGTCGAGACGGGCTCGACGGTCGAGGAGCCGGAGACGATCACGTTGCCCTCGACGCCCTCCCAGCTCGCACCGCCGCCAGCGGCGTCATCGGGGGCCTCGGTCTCGTCGGGGGCCTCGGTCTCGTCGGGGGCCTCGGTCTCGTCGGGAGCCTCGGTCTCCTCCGGAGCCTCGGTCTCCTCGGTCGCCGGAGCCTCGGTGGTCTCTGCGTCGTCGTCATCGGAGTCGCCGCAGGCAGCTGCGACGAGCCCGAGGACCATCAGGAGTGCCACCAACCGGAGCCACGGGCTCCGGCGGCGCAGGGGGGTGTCAGGGGTTGTCATGGCGCGCACGCTAGGTACCGGACCTGACGTCGAAAGCGCTTCCAGGTGAACAACAGGTGACGGAGCACCCAACGTTGACTGCCCACCAGGGCATTCGCGCCGATGTCGATCAGGCGGTGGCGGGCGCCTCGGACTCGGACTCCGGCTCGCCCAGGTCCCACTCGAGGGTGACGTTGGTGCGTTCTGCGTCGCGCACGACCCGCTCGCGGTTGCGGCGGAACTGGGGGTCGTGCGGGGGCAGGAGCTGGAGCCGCGCCATGGTGCGGACGCGGAACCCCTCGACCAGCGAGGCGTCACCGAAGGTCGAACCGACCTCCCAGTGCGGGGCGACCGGGCCGAGGTAGGTGACCCGGATGTGGGCCACCGGCGGCTCGCGCTCCTCCATCACATCGCTCACGGGTGTTCCTCCGAGGTCTTCGTGCGCCGGCGCGCGCCGCCGGGGACCGCCCGATGGTATCGGGCCGAGCACCCGTCCCGGCCGAGGCTGCCGAGAGCTCAGCCCGTACCGCGGGCGCCGAGCTCGGCCTCGATGACCTGGCGCTGGTCGCCGCGGAGGACCTCGAGCTGGACCGTCTCGCCGGCCTGGCGGCGGGCGATCAGCTCCGAGACGTCGTCGCGGCCGTCCACCCCGGAGCCGTCGATGGCGACGATGACGTCGCCGCGCTGGAGCTCGGACTGGTCCGCGGCCGTGCCCGGCACGATCTCGGCGACGAACGCCCCCCGCTCGGCGGTGACGGCGAACTGCGCGACGAGGTCCTCGTCGAGGTTGTCGACGTCGAGCACCGAGACGCCCAGGAAGCCCTGGGCCCGCACGACGGCATCGCCGTCGCGGATCTGCTCGACCACCTCGGCCACGCGGTCGATCGAGAGCGCGAAGCCGACGTTCTGCGAGACCCGGACGATCGCGGTGTTGATCCCGATCACCGCGCCGTCGGTGTCGACGAGGGGCCCGCCCGAGTTGCCCTGGTTGATGGCGGCGTCGGTCTGGATCAGGCCCTGGAGCCGGACGTCGCCCGACTCGATCGTGCGGCCCTTGGCCGACACGATGCCCGAGGTGACCGACGGCGCGCCGGCGAGGTTGAACGCGTTGCCGATCGCGACGACCGGATCGCCGACCGCGACGTCGACCGACGAGCCCAGCTGCGCCGGGACGAGACCGTCGACGTCGCGGATGCGGATCAGGGCGACGTCCTCGTCGGGGACGCTCCCGACGAAGTCCGCCCGGAGCTCCCTGCCGTCGCTGAGCAGGACCGTGATCTGGTCGGCGCCGGCGATCACGTGCTCGTTGGTGAGCACCAGGCCGTCGGCCTCGAGCACGACCCCCGAGCCCGCGCCGGTGTCGGGCACCGCGTCCGCGTCGGGGTCGATCAGCACCCCGGGGGTCACCTCGCCGGTGCGGATGGTCACGACCGACGCCCCGACCCGGTCGAGGACGGCGCCGACGTCGACGGCTCCCGGTGCGGGTGCCGCCTCGACCACCGAGGTGGAGGGCGAGTCGTCGTCGAGCGCGAGGGCGAGCAGCACGATGAACCCGGCCACGACAGCGGCGACGCCGGCACCCACCCCGCCGGCGATGAGCACGGCCCGCCGATCGAGCTCGCGCTCGCGGGCGGCGGCCACCTCGGGTGGCGGTTCGGCCGCGTCGATCACCGGCTGCGGCCGGCTCCAGCCCGCCCCGCCGTAGCGGGCCCACGACTCGGTCCCCGACCACGACGGCGTCGCGACGGGGTCGCCCTCGGCCGGCACCGACCCCGGCGGCGGAGCGCTGTCGTCGCCCGGACCGACGGGCGGTGCGGCGGGCGACTGCGGCGAGCCGTAGGGCGGGGTCGTCGGGCCGGACACGTGTTCGGGCCAGGTCGGCCCCCCGGCCTGGGCAGACGACGGAGCGTGCGGCGACGGCACGCTGTGCGCCCGATCCGGTTGACCATCACCTGGCGGCGTCACGACACTCCTGACGTCCGGCGCCGAGACCCGAAGCGGGATCTGGCGGGAGAACTAATGCGGCGACGCCGCCGGTCGACAACGTCCACGAGAGACACACCGTGCCCGGGAGACCTCCCCGGTGACCATGGTTTCAGAATTTTCTGGAACCGGTGGGCCGCCGGAGACGTATCACTGGGCAAGACGGAGGGAAATCCCGTGATGGACAACGACTGGATGGCTCAGGGCAATTGCGCCGAGCGACCGCCGGGGCTGTTCTTCCCCAGCGACGGCGTGGGTGTCGAGGTCGCCAAGCGCGTCTGCGTCGACTGCCCCGTGCGCTCCGGCTGCCTCGAGTACGCCCTCAGCAACCGCATCGACCACGGAGTGTGGGGCGGCACCTCGGAGCGCGAGCGCCGCCGCATCCTGAAGGCCCGTCGCCTGGCTGCGCAGGAGCAGCCGGTCTGAGCCGCCGGGGGCCGACGTCGTCGGCTCCGCGGGCAGCGGCCACCTGGCGCTGCCGACCGACGCCCGGCCGCGCCCGGGAGCATCACCCTCCGCCCGCTCGCGCGGCGACCTAGGGTCACCGCGATGTTCGGCCTCATCACCGGGAGCGGGTTCTACGACGTCCCCGATCTCGGGGACCGCTCGATCGACACCGTCGAGACGCCCTACGGCGAGGCCCGGATCACGAGCGGCAGCTGGCGGGGCCGCCCGATCGCCTTCGTCCCACGCCACGGCGCCGCCCACCGGGTCCCGCCGGCGAAGATCAACTACCGGGCCAACATCTGGGCCCTCCGCGAGGCCGGCGTCCACTCCGTCCTCGCCACCGCGGTCAGCGGCGCCATCGACCCGGCGCTGCGACTCGGCTCGCTCGTCGCCATCTCCGACGTGCTGAACCTCACCTCGGGTCGAGCCGACACCTTCTTCGACGGTGAGACCGAGCCGTTCGACCCCGCCCGTCACCACGTCGACATGACCCACCCCTACTCCCCCGAGCTGCGCCGTCACCTCCTCGACGCCGCCGGGATCGAGGGGGTCGAGCTCGTCGACGGCGGCGTGTACTGCACCACGAACGGCCCCCGGTTCGAGACGCCCGCCGAGATCGCCATGCTGCGCACCCTCGGCGGCGACCTGGTCGGCATGACCGGCTACCCGGAGGTCGTCCTCGCGGTCGAGGCCGGTCTGCGGTACGCCTCGATCGCGATCGTGTCGAACCCCGCCGCCGGTCTCGGCGACGAGCCGCTCAGCGCCGACGACATCTTCGAGATGATCGACGCGGTCACCGATCCGCTGTACCGGCTCATCGATCGGACGATCACGTTGGCGAGCGAGCCGACGCCGTGACCTCCGGCCGCGACCGGCTGGCCGGGGAGGTGATCGCCACCGCCCTCGCGATGTCGGATCGCGGCATCAACCACGGCCGGTCCGGGAACGTGTCGGCCCGCTGGGGTGCCGGTGCGCTGATCACCCCGTCGTCGGTCGACTACGCCGAGCTCACCCCGGCCGACATCGTCGACCTCGACCTCGACGGCACCTGGCGGGTCGCCAACGACCGCCGCCCGTCGTCGGAGTGGCGCTTCCACGCCGACGTGCTCGCCGCCCGCCCCGACGCCGAGGCCGTGGTCCACGCCCACCCGATCAACGCCACCGCCCTCGCCTGTCACCGCCGCGGCATCACGAGCTTCCACTACATGGTCGCCGTGGCCGGCGGGCACGACATCCGCTGCGCCGAGTACGCCACGTTCGGCACGCCGGAGCTGTCCGCGAACGTGGTCGCCGCGCTCGACGGCCGGCGGGCCTGCCTGCTCGCCAACCACGGCGTGGTCGCGATCGGCTCGTCGCTCGCCACCGCCCTGGATCTCGCGGTCGAGGTGGAGGTCCTGGCGAGCCAGTACCTCGCCGCGCTCGCCGTCGGCGAGCCGGTCGCGCTGACGCACGACGAGATGGACGAGGTCCTCGCGAAGATGTCCTCGGGCACGGGCTACGGGAGCAGCTGATGCGCACCCTGCGGTACGAGGACGGCGTCATCACCATGATCGACCAGACGGCGCTGCCCCACGAGGAGGTCTGGCTCGAGCTCGACGACGTCGGCGGGCTCGTCGCCGCCATCCGGCGGCTCTCGGTACGGGGCGCACCCGCCCTCGGCGTCGCCGGCGCCTACGGCGTCGCCATCGCCGCCCGGCACCACGATCCGAGGACCGACCCCGAC
The DNA here is from genome assembly GCA_039818945.1 of Actinomycetota bacterium. Classification (GTDB taxonomy): domain Bacteria; phylum Actinomycetota; class Acidimicrobiia; order Acidimicrobiales; family Poriferisodalaceae; genus JBCBSZ01. Next base: position 34,339 of record JBCBSZ010000058.1, on the reverse strand, counting down.
GGGTTCACCACGGCGGTCGACGGGCTGCGCGCCGCACGTCCGACCGCCGTCAACCTCGCGCACGGCGTCGACCGGGTCGTGGAGGTGGCCCGAACGGCGGCCGACCCCGTCGGGGCGGCCGAGGCCGAGGCCGACCGGATCCGCGACGAGGAGCTGGCCGCCTCGATCTCGATGGGCGAGCTCGGCGCCGGCCTCATCGCCGAGTGGTTCGATGAGCGGCCGGTGCGCGTCATGACGGTGTGCAACACGGGCGGCCTCGCCTCGCTCGAGCGGGGGACGGCGCTCGCCGTGGTGCAGACCCTGCACGAGCACGACCGCATCGACGAGGTCCTCCCGCTCGAGACGAGGCCGCTGCTGCAGGGCGGGCGCCTCACCACGTGGGAGCTGGCTCGCATGGGGGCGCCCCACCGACTCGTCGTCGACTCGGCCGGCCCGTTCCTGCTCGCCCGCGGCGCCGCCGACGTCGTGCTGATCGGCGCGGACCGGATCGCGGCGAACGGCGACACCGCCAACAAGATCGGCAGCTTCAGCCTGGCCCTGGCCGCCCGGCACGCCGAGGTGCCGTTCCTCGTCGTCGCGCCCGAGTCGACCATCGATCATCGGACCGCCACCGGCGCCGGGATCGAGATCGAGGACCGGGGCGCCGCCGAGGTGGTCGGGTTCGGTGCGACCCGGGTGGCCCCGGAGGGAACCGCCGCGCTCAACCCGGCCTTCGACGTCACCCCGGCCGAGCTGGTCACCGCGATCGTCACCGACGCCCGCGTGACCCGAGTGGCCGACGGCGACACGCCCTGACGGCGGCTCGGCGAGCTCAGCCGATGCCGACGAGGTCGCCGAGGCCGCTCACGACCGCCTCGGCCCGGTCCCACACGCTCGGGTCGTCGGGTTCGGGGGCCCGCTCGTCGACCAGCTCCAGGAGCGCCGAGCCGCCATCGACGAGCGGCGCCCCGCTGACGAGGGTCACCACGACGCCGTCGCGCTCGATCACGAGCAGGTGGTCGTCACCCTCGACGGAGGTCCAGGCCTGCTGCCCGGCGACCGAGACCCGCTCTCCACCCGGCATCCGCGACCAGTCCACCTCTCCCGGCTGACTGAACATCGACACCAACGTCCCGCCCTCGGGCCGAGCCGAGCGGTGCACGAGCTCGTCGCGCCCGACGAGGTGCACCGACGACAGGCCGGCGCCCGCCGAGTCGTCGACCGCGCCGGTCTGCTCGATGGCGGCGTGGATGTCGAGCGCCGCCTCGAGATCGGGGGTGGCGTCGGCCACCGCGGGCTCGACGGCGACCATCGCCACCACGAAGGCGACGATCGAGGCCATCGCGCCGGCGCCGACCAGTCGGCGGGCCCGGCGGCCGCGCCGCTCGAGGTGCTCGGCGGCGCGCACCGCGGCGACCACCTCCTCGAGCGCGCCCGGGGGCGGCTCGACCTCGGGGAGGCCGCGCAGGGCAGCGCGGACCGCGGCGACCGACGCGAGCTCGTCGGCCAGCTCGGAGTCGGCGGCGAGCCGGGCTTCGAGCTCGGCCCGCTGGTCGGCGGGGAGCTCGTCGTCGAGGTACCCGGAGAGCTCGTCGTGGAGGCCGTCGTCGGCGGTCACGAGATCACCGCCCGGAGTCGCGCCCGGCCCCGGTGGAGGCGGCTGCGCACCGTCCCGACCGGCACGTCGAGGCGCTCGGCGATCTGGTCGTAGCTGAGGCCGACGACGTCGGAGAGCACGACCACGGCCCGGAAGTCCTCGGGCAGCTGGGCGAGCGCCGTCTGGAGGTGCTCGGGCAGCGACTGCTGGGCCGAGGCCTCCTCGGCGGAGGCCTCCGACGGGAGCACGCGATCGGGATCGTCGGGCAGCGCGCTCGTGGGTCGCCGCTGCTTGCGGCGCACGTCGTCGAGGAAGGCGTTGGTCGTGATGCGCGACAGCCAACCCCGCAGGTTGCCGGGCCGGTAGCCGGGGAGGCCCCGTCGCACTCGCAACAGCACGTCCTGCACCAGGTCCTGCGCTTCCTCGTGGTTGCCGGTCAGCCGATAGGCGACGGTGAAGAGGAAGCGACCGTGGTCGCGCGCCACCTCTTCCCAGGACGGCACCGTGCCGTCATCGACGTCGCGAGCTGGGTCAGACACGGCGCCGATCACACCCGTCGTGACCAACGCAGGGCACGCGACGGGAGTTCCCGGAGGAGAGGTGGAGGTCGAGATCGGAGAGCGAACCGCTACTTGTCGTCGTCGTCCTTGGCGCCTTCGGTGACTCCGTCCTTGAACTCCTTCTGGGCCTGGCCGAGCGACCGGGCCAGCTTCGGGAGTCGGGAGCCGCCGAAGAGCAGCAGGATCACGACGAGCACGATGAGCAGCTCTGGCGTACCGAGGTTCACGCTCTGCAGCCTAACCGCAGGCGGCGGAGATCAGCCCGCGACGGCCTCACGCTCACGGCGGCGGAGCGCGCGCTCGCGGCGGATGCGACGACGCTCGCGCTCGCTCATCCCACCCCAGATGCCGAACTTCTCGCCGTTGACCAGCGCGTACTCGAGGCAGTCCTCGCGGACCACGCAGCCCCGGCAGACCTCCTTGGCCTCGCGGGTGGAGGCACCGCGCTCGGGGAAGAAGAGGTCGGGGTCGACGCCCAGGCAGTTGGACAGCTCCCACCAGCCGGGCATCTCGTCGTGTTCGGTGTCGTGCTTCATGTTCCGTGGTCCCCTCGCTGAGGGTCCGCCCTCTGTCGGACCGCCGGGTGTACGGTGCTGCGGACCCGTGAGGGCCGAGGTGCAAATCACACTCGTGTGATTACACGGGTGTCATTGTGTAACAGGATCGGCACGTGTGCAAGCCGGTCACCCGTTTTCGTGCTCGCGCGACCCCGATCCGCGTTCAGCTCCAGATCGCCGCCGAGCGGCCGACGGGACCACGATGCGACCCATGGCTCGCCTCCTGACCCGCGGCGCGGCGATCGCGATCGCCCTCGTGCTCGCCGCCGCGCTCCCCGCCACCGGCCGGGCCGGCTTCTTCGGCTCGACCGGCAGCCTCACGCTCAACCAGCCCATCGTCGGCATGGCCCCCACCCCGTCGGGCGAGGGCTACTGGCTCGTCGCCAGCGACGGCGGCATCTTCGCCTTCGGCGACGCCGCCTTCTTCGGCTCGACCGGCGACATCGTCCTCAACTCGCCGGTGATCGGGATGGCGCCCACGCCGTCGGGCGAGGGTTACTGGCTCGTCGCCGCCGACGGCGGGGTGTTCGCGTTCGGGGACGCCGTCTTCCACGGCTCGACGGCCACGACCGGCGTGACCGCGCTCGGGATCATCCCGACGGCCAGCGGCGATGGCTACTGGATCGCCGGCATCGACGGGGTCGCGCGCGCCTTCGGCGACGCCGGCGAGCTCACCGGCACCGGCCCGGTCGTCGGCCCGGTGGCCGGCCTGGCACCACGACCCCAGGGCGACGGCTACTGGGTCACGAGCACGGCGGGCGTCGTGACCGCCCAGGGCGCGGCGGCCGATCTCGGCGATCTCGCCGACGTCGCGCTCAACCAGCCGATCGTCGGCATCGCCGCGACCCCGTCCGGCGACGGGTACTGGCTCGTCGCCAGCGACGGCGGCATCTTCGCCTTCGGCGACGCCGCCTTCTTCGGCTCGACCGGCAGCCTGACCCTCAACCAGCCCATCGTCGGGATGGCGCCGACGCCGAGCGCCGACGGGTACTGGCTCGTCGCCAGCGACGGCGGCATCTTCGCCTTCCCGACCGACACCGCGCCGCCGTCGGGGGCACCGACGCTGGCCGGCTGCCAGATGTTCCCGGCCGACAACCCCTGGAACGCACCGATCGTCGACAACGACGTGCACCCGGACTCCGATGCGTGGATCGCCCGCGCCGGGGCCGACCGCAACGCCCATCCGGACTTCGGGGCGAACTACCTCGGTGGCCCCTTCGGCATCCCCTTCGTCGTCGTCGACGGCGACCAGCCCGAGGTCCCGATCACGTTCACCGCCTACGGCGACGAGAGCGATCCGGGCCCCTACCCGGTACCCCTCGACGCTCCCGTCGAGGGCGGCTCCGACCGTCACGTGCTGGTGCTCGAGTCCAGCTCGTGCACGCTCTACGAGCTCTTCGCCGCCGACCAGGTCGGCTCGGGCTGGGAGGCCCAGAGCGGCGCGGTCTTCGACCTCGGCTCCAACCTCCTCCGCCCCCTGGGCTGGACCAGTGCCGACGCCGCCGGGCTGCCGATCCTGCCCGGGCTCGTCCGCTACGACGAGGTCGCAGCGGGCTCGATCGACCACGCCCTGCGCGTGACGTTCGCCTGCACCCAGCAGGGCTACGTCCTCCCTGCGACCCACCAGGCCGGCGTCGACGACCCGGCCTGCCCGCCGATGGGTGCCCGGCTGCGACTGCGGGCCGACGTCGATCTCTCGGGCTACAGCGGCCAGTCGCTCGTCGTGATGGAGGCGCTCCAGGAGTACGGCGCGTTCGTCGCCGACAACGGGTCGTCGTTCTACTTCTCTGGCGCCCCGGACGCCCGGTGGTCCGACGACGACCTGAACCAGATCAAGACGCTGACAGGGAGCGACTTCGAGTTCGTCGACACCGGCCCCATCCGCTCCTGACCGGCAGCGACTTCGAATTCGTCGACACCGGCCCCATCCGCTCCTGACCGGGAGCGACGGCCACGGCCGGCCGTCGCCGCTACCGTCGGCGCGATGTTCCGGCTCGACGGCAAGGTGGCGCTCATCACGGGCAGCACGAGGGGGCTCGGCTGGGCCATGGCCGAGGCGTTCGCGGCACAGGGCGCCCACGTCGTCGTCACCAGCCGATCGGCCGGCGACGTCGAGGCGCGGGTCGCACAGCTCCGCGAGGCCGGCCACCCCGCCTCCGGTCGGGCCGTCGACGTCGCCGAGCTCGACGACGCCGTCGCGCTGGTCGACGAGGTCGCCGCGTCCGAAGGCCGGCTCGACGTGCTCGTCTCGAACGCCGGGATCACGCACCGGGCTCCGCTCGCGGACTTCGAGCACGACCGCTGGCGCGAGGTCCTGGCCGTCGATCTCGATGCGCCGTTCGCGCTGGCGAGAGCAGCCGCCGGGCCGATGGTCCGCCAGGGCTCGGGGCGCATCGTCAACGTCGCGTCGATCATCGGCACGGCGGTCGGTCGGCCGTCCATCCCGGCCTACGCGGCGAGCAAGGCCGGGCTCGCCGGCCTGACCAAGGCGCTCGCCGCCGAGCTCGGGCCCCACGGCATCACCGTCAACGCGCTGGGACCGGGCTACGTCGCCACCGAGCTCAACGCGGCGCTCGTGGAGGACCCGACCTTCGACGCCATGGTCGTCGGTGCGACGCCCGTGGGCCGCTGGGGCCGGCCCGACGAGATCGCCGCGGCGGCGGTCTTCCTCGCCTCCGACGAGGCCTCCTACGTCAACGGCGAGACGTTGCTCGTCGACGGGGGCATGACATCGTCGCTGTGAGCGGCGCCTCAGCGCGCGATCCTCGTGCGGTGGCCGACGTACGCGCCTGGCGAGGCGACATCACCACGCTCGAGGTCGACGCCGTCGTCAACGCGGCCAACTCCACGCTGCTCGGCGGCGGGGGCGTCGACGGCGCCATCCACCGCGCCGCCGGGCCGGAGCTGCTCGAGGCCTGCCGGCCGCTCGGCGGGTGTCCGACCGGTGCGGCGAAGGCCACGCCCGGGTTCGGTCTCCCCGCCCGCTGGGTGATCCACACCGTCGGCCCGGTCTGGCACGGCGGGGACCGGGGCGAGGCCGACCTGCTCGCCTCGTGCTACCGGCACTCGTTGGAGGTCGCCGAGGACCTCGGCGCCCGCTCGGTGGCGTTCCCGGCGATCTCGACCGGCGTCTACCGCTTCCCGCGGGAGGCCGCCGCGCGGATCGCCGTCGCCGAGACGACCGGAACCACCGCCGACGTCGACTCGATCCTCCTCGTCGCCTTCGACGAGCCCACGTTCATGCTCTACGACTCGCTGCTGCACTGATCGGCGCGCGAACCTGCTGCGCCGTGAACGACGACGTCGACCTCGAGCCCGGCGACCCCGCCATGCGGTTCCCCCTCCAGGACTACCTGGACTTCGAGATCAGCCGGGGTGCCGGGCGCGGCCGGTGCGGCATCGAGCGGGTCGACGATCGGCACGGCCAGCCCCACGGCGCCGTGCACGGTGGGGTCGTCTTCACGATCCTCGACACCGCGATGGGCGCGGCGGCCACCTCGGTGCTGGAGGAGGGTCAGATCTGCGCCACCAGCGATCTCCAGATCCGCTTCCTGCGACCGGCCTTCGAGGGCTCGCTGACCGCCGACGCCACGGTGGTGAACGCCGGCCGGCGACTGGTCACCGTGCGGGGTGACGTGACCGACGGCGAGGGTCGTCTGATCGCCACCGGTACCGCCGCGTTCGCGGTGCTCGAGGGCTGAGCCATCGATCGGCGGTGAAGACGCCGAGGCCGAGCCAGATCACGGCGAAGGCGACCAGCTCGGCACGACTCGTCGTCTCACCGAAGACCACAGCTCCGAGCAGGAGCTGGAGACTCGGTCCGACGTACTGGAGCAGGCCGAGCGCCCAGAGCGGGAGCGAGCGCGCGGCGCGGACGAAGAGCAGCAGCGGCGCGGCCGTCACCACGCCGATCAGTGCGGTCGCTCCGATGCCCACCGCACCGCCGGTCACGACGCCGCCCGTGATCGACGACCACGCGAGGTAGGCCGCGGCGATCGGGGCGGCGAGGAGCATCTCGATGGTCAGGCCGTCGACGGCGTCGACCTCCGATGCCTTCTGCAGCGCCCCGTACGAGCCGAACGCCGTGGCCACCGCGAGCGCGATCCACGGCAGCGATCCCGCCTCGGCGGCGAGGACGGCGACGCCGACGGACGAGAGGCCGACGGCGAGCCAGCTCGGGCGCGAGAGTCGCTCGCGGAACAGTCCCACGCCGAGCAGCACCGAGACGAGTGGGGCGAGGAAGTAGCCCAGGCTGAGCTCGACGATGCGTTCGGCCGACACGGCGTACACGAAGGCCAGCCAGTTGATGGTGAGAAGCGCGACGGCGGCGACGTGGATCGACACCGAGGCCCTGGAGGCGACGAGCCCCCGGATCGTCCGTCCCCTCGCGACGCGCTGGACCAGCACCATGACCGCGAGCGTCTGGACGAACCGCCAGGCCGTGAGCTGGGCCGCCGGCACGTGGTCGAGCAGCTTCCAGAAGACCGGTGCGAGGCCCCACAGCGCGTGCGCCAGCAGGGCCGATCGGTAGCCGGACCCGATTTCTCTCAACATTGAGAGAATCGTAGTGCAGTTCTCTCAACATTGAGAGAACTAGGCTGTCGGCGTGCCGCCGCCGGATCACGTCGACCACATCATCGAGCAGTGGGCCCGGGAACGACCCGACGTCGACGTCTCGGCCATCGCCGTCATCGGACGGATCAGCCGCATCGAGCAGCGGCTTCAACCCCTGCTCAGCAGGGTCTTCGCCCGCCACGGTCTGGCCTGGTGGGAGTACGACGTGCTCGCTGCGCTGCGTCGGACCGGCCCGCCGTTCGAGCTCACGGCCGGTCAGCTGTGGTCGTCGCTGATGCTGACGTCGGGGGCCATCACCAACCGACTCGACCGCCTCGAAGGGCGAGGGCTGGTCGAGCGGTTGCGCGACCCGGAGGACGCTCGCCGTGTGCTCGCCCGCCTCACCGACGCAGGCCGAGCGACCATCGACGACGCGCTCGTCGACCACGCCGCCAACGAGACGCACCTCCTCGCCTCACTGTCGGACCGGGACCGAGCGACGCTGGTGCGCCTGCTCCGCAAGCTCCACCAGGGGCTCGACGAGGTCGACGACGGCTGAGCGCTAGCGGCGAGAGGTCGTGAGCTTGCGGCGGTGCTCGACGAAGTCGACGAGCAGGTAGTCGCCGAGGGTCTCCGGGGTGGTGAAGAACGCCCGGCCGCCGTTGAGCTCGGTCATCCGCTCGACGAAGGCCCGCAGGTAGCTGGTGGCGTCGAGCATGAAGGTGTTGATGCGGATGTTCTCCTTGGTGCAGCGCATGACCTCGTGCAGCGTCGCGTCGACGGTCTCCTGCACCGGCGGGTAGGAGAAGAACGGCTCGCCGTTGGGCAGCAGGTGGGCGGTCGGCTCGCCGTCGGTGATCATCAGGATCTGCTTGGTGCCGCTCTCCTTGGCGAGGAGCTGGCGGGCGAGCAGGAAGCCGTGCTGCATGTTGGTGCCGTAGACGAAGTCCCACGAGACCTCGGGGATCTCCTGGGCCTTGAGGATCCGGGCGGTCTCGGAGAACCCGACGATGCCGAGGTAGTCCCGCGGGTACTGGGTGGTGATGAGCGAGTGCAGCGCCATCGCCACCTTCTTGGCGGGGAGGAAGTTGTCGCGCATCGGCATCGAGAGCGACAGGTCGAGCATCAGCACCGTCGAGGTGCGCACGAGCTGCTCGGTCCGCTCGACCTCGAAGTCCTCCGGCGACAGCTCGACGGGCGTACCGCCACCGGTCCGCTGGATGGCGTTGCGCACGGTCTGCTCGATGTGGAGGTTGAACGGGTCGCCGAACTCGTAGGGCTTGGTCGAGTACTCCCGCTCGTGGCCGTGCCCGGCCTCTTCGAGCTGGTGGCGGCCGAGCTGGTCGCGGGTGAGCTTGCGGAACAGCTCGGCGAGGGCGTTCTGGCCGATGCGCCGCATCGCCTGCGGGGTCAGCTCGTAGCGGCCCTCGCGCTGCTCGATGAGGCCGGCCTCCTCGAGCATCTTGTTGAGGTCCTGGAGCTGGGAGAGGTCGCGGGCGACGTCGTCGCCGAGCAGGTTCCGCACCCGGTCGAGGTCGATGTCGGCGAGCGCGCCGGGCTCGGTGGCCTGCGACAGCAGCTGCTGGAGCTGATCGAGCTCGCCGAGCTCCTGCATCATCTGCGCGGCCTCGGCGAAGCCGAGCGGGTCCTGTCCGGAGAAGTCGTAGCTGCGGTCCCAGCCCATCTGCGGGAAGGCGTTCTGCAGGTTCTGGGAGAGCTGCTGGGCCTGGAAGGCCAGGTCCATGTCCTCCATCAGCGCCTCGGCGAGGCCCTGGAGCTGGGCCCGCTGCTCGGGCGTCATCGAGTTGAGCATCGCCTGCATGGCCGCCATGCGCTGCGCCATGATCTCGAGCAGCTCGTCGAGCGTCTCGGGGTTCTCGGGGAAGAAGTCGCCGTAGCGCTCCATGAACCCCTCGAAGTCGGGCTCCTCGCCCCGCTCGCGCTGCTCGAGCATCTGGTTGAGCTCGGCCATCATGTCCTTCATGCGGGCCATGTCCTCCGGGGACATGTTCTGCATCGCACCGGACATCTGGTCGAACATCTGCTGGGCCAGCTGCTGGCGGAGCTGCTCGCTCAGCTCCTCGAACTGCTGGCGGGCCTCGGCCGACTCGAAGTCGTAGTTCTGCAGGCCCCGGAGCTTGCCGGCGAGGTCGTTCGGGAGCATCTCGAGGCCGAGGTTCTTCTCGGTGGCGGTCTGCTCGGCCAGCTCGGCCCGCCGCTCGTCGCCGGAGGCCTGCGCCTCGGCGCGGAGGTCCTCGAGCGCCTCGCGCTCGGTGTCGATGACGTCGTTCAGGGCGTCGTTGATCTCGTCGTAGACGCCGCCGAGGTCGTGCTCCTGGAGCCGCTCGCGGCGCTCGCGGCGCAGCTCCTCGAGGATCTCGCGCAGGCCGCGGAGCCGCTCGCCGTCCTCGCTGTTGAGCCCACCCTGGAGCAGCCGGCGCAGCGCCGCGTTGACGTCGCCGTGGTAGAGCAGGTCGTCGGTCAGCTCGTCGAAGAGCGAGTCGGCGTCGAACTCGAACCCGGTCTGGGTGCCGTCCCAGGCGGAGTAGCGAAAGCGCGACCCCGATTCGACTCGTTCGGTCCGCTTCCCCCGTCGGAACGCCATGGGCTCACGCTACCCGTGACCCGGCCGGAACCCCTTGCCGTGGGCGGGGTCTCCGTGTGGACTGAGGGCTCGGCGATCAGGGGGTCAGGGCCATGAGCGACACGACGTTGGAGCGGACGGCGACGCACCCGCTCGACCGGCTCTCCGAGGACGAGACCCGGGCCGGCGTGGCGCTCGTGAAGGCCGACGAGCGCTTCGGCGAGCGGATGCGCTTCGGCAGCGTGAACCTCCACCTCCCGGCCAAGGAGACCGTGCTCGGGTTCACCCCGGGCGACGCCATCGATCGCGCCGTCGACGTGATCCTCCTCGACGGCGGCGACGGCTCCACCCACGAGGTCACCGCCTCGATCACGGCGGGCGAGGTCACGAGCTGGGAGCGGATCGAGGGCGTGCAGCCGTCGGTCATCATCGACGAGTTCTTCGAGTCCGAGGCGGCGATCCAGGGCGACCCCGACTTCCAGGCCGCGATGGCCAAGCGGGGCATCACCGACATGGACCTCGTGACGATCGACCCCTGGTCGGCCGGCAACTACGGCGACCCGGTCGAGTCCGACCACCGGATCATCCGGGGCCTGGTGTGGGTCCACGACCAGCCCGGCGACAACCAGTACGCCCGCCCGGTCGACGGCCTGACCGTGCTCTACGACCTCACCGAGGGTCGGATCCTCCGCATCGACGACGAGCGCGTGCTCCCGGTACCGGGCGAGTCCGGCGACTGGGCCCGGCAGTTCACCGGCGAGCCCCGCAACAGCATCAAGCCGCTGGAGATCACCCAGCCGGAGGGGCCGAGCTTCACCGTCGACGGCGACCACCTCAGCTGGCAGAAGTGGGACCTCCGGATCGGCTGGTCGACGCGCGAGGGGCTGGTCCTCAACACGATCACCTACACCGACGGCGACGAGGTCCGACCGGTCATCTACCGGGCGTCGCTGGCGGAGATGACCGTCCCGTACGGCGACCCGTCGGTCACCCAGGCCCGCAAGAACGCCTTCGACGTCGGCGAGTACGGCCTCGGCATGCTCGCCAACTCGCTGGTCCTGGGCTGCGACTGCCTGGGCGAGATCCACTACCTCGACACCCACTTCACCGACGCCTCCGGCGAGGTCATCTCGCTGCCGCAGTCGATCTGCATCCACGAGGAGGACGCCGGCATCTCGTGGAAGCACACCGACTTCCGCACCGAGACCGTCGAGGTCCGCCGACTCCGCCGCCTCGTCGTGTCGTTCATCGCCACGGTCGGCAACTACGAGTACGGCATCTACTGGTACCTGTACCAGGACGGTCGGATCGAGAACGAGATCAAGCTCACGGGGATCCTCTCGACGGGCGGGCTCGACACCGGCGAGACCACCCGATACGGCACCGAGCTCGGCGACCACCTCTACGGGCCGAACCACCAGCACTTCTTCTGCACCCGGCTCGACATGTGGATCGACGGCACGGCCAACTCGGTCGTCGAGGTCGACACCCACGCGGCGCCGTCCGACGAGAACCCGTGGGGCAACGCCTTCCACGGCGTGCAGACCGTGCTCGAGACCGAGCAGGCCGCCCAGCGGCTCGTCGACCCGCTCGTCGCCCGCTACTGGAAGGTGATCAGTACCGAGCGGACCAACAAGATGGGGACGCCGACGGGCTACAAGCTGATGGCCGGCGAGAACTGCCTGCCGCTCGCGACCGACGAGTCCTCGATCAAGCAGCGGGCCGGGTACATGTGGAAGCACCTCTGGGTGACCCCCTACGCCCCCGACGAGCGGTGGCCGGCCGGCGCCTACCCGAACCAGCACGCCGGCGGAGACGGACTGCCGGCCTACACGGCGGGCGACCGCGACGTCGCGGACACCGACGTGGTCGTCTGGTACGTGATGGGCCACAACCATCTGCCGAGCCTCGAGGACTGGCCGGTCATGCCGGTGGCCAGCATCGGCTTCACGCTGAAGCCGACCGGATTCTTCGACCAGAGCCCGGCCATGGACCTCCCGCCGTCGGACCACTGTCACTGACCGATCCCATCCCGCCGAACCCACGGCGTACGGTCGGATCCGTGACGGGCGTACGGACGTGGTGGATCGCCGGGCTGCTCGCGGTCGTCGCCCTCGCGGCTTGCAGCGGCGACGGTGGCGGTGACGACGGCGCCGCGTCGTCTGCCGCCCCGACGACGGCAGCTGCCACGCAGACCGCGCCGTCGGTCGCGACCGCGCAGGAGGTGTCGTTCTCCGAGCACGTCGCCCCGGTGCTGACCGAGACCTGCGCCCGCTGCCACACCGGCGACGGCCCCGGCACGCCGCACTTCCTGCTCGAGACCGCCGGCGACGCGGCCGAGAACGCGCTGTTCATCTCGGACATGGTCGAGATCCGGGCCATGCCGCCGTGGCCGGCGTCGGACCACGGTGTCGACTTCGCCGGCGACTGGAGCCTCAGCGATGACGAGATCGAGGCCATCGTCGCCTGGAACCGGGCCGGCGGACCCCTCGACGTCGACCCGACGACCGCGTTCGAGCCGTCGAGCCGGGAGGAGCTGACCGACGCCGACGTGACCCTCGCCCCGGCCACGGGCGGCTACGACGGCGAGGACGGCCAGCCCGACGAGTACCGCTGCTACGTCTACGACCCGGAGCTGACCGAGACCGCCTGGTTGGAGGCCTACGAGTTCGTGCCCGACCAGACCGAGGTCGTGCACCACGCGGTCGGGTACCTCCTCGACGGTGCCCAGCGCGCCGACGCCGAGGCGCTCGACGGCGCCGACGGTCAGCCGGGCTGGAGCTGCTTCGGCAGCTCGGGGCTCGGCGACGACGAGCTCTTCCTCGGCTGGGCGCCCGGTCAGGGCCCGACCCTCCTGCCGGAGGGCTCCGGCATGCGCCTCGACGCCGGCGACTTCCTCGTGGTCCAGGTGCACTACCACTTCGAGATGGACGCCCCGGAGGATCGCTCCGAGATGCGACTGCGGTGGAGCGACGACGCCGCCCCCGACCGGGTCCGGGTCCAGAGCTACTTCGCCCCGGCCGAGATCCCGTGTGGGCCCGAGGAGTCCGGGCCGCTCTGCGACCGCGATGCCGCCATCGAGGAGGCCTGGTCGAAGTACGGCTTCGAGGGCGTGCAGGGCCCCTTCATCACCAGCGCCTGCGGATTCGAGCCGGAGGACTTCGTGCTCGTCGACGGCGTCGTGAGCGGCGAGTGCGACCAGCCGGCGGACGTCAGCGGCCAGATCCTCGGCGTGTTCGGCCACGCCCACGAGCTCGGCTCGGCCTTCCGCATGACGTTGAACCCGGACGAGGACGACGAGCTCGTCCTGCTCGACATCGATCGCTGGGACTTCGACTGGCAGTACGTCTACGAGCCGCTCGACGAGCTGTTCGTGACCAGCGACCAGACCGTCCGCATCGAGTGCACCTGGGACCGGTCGCTGCGCGACCCGGCCCTCGAACCGGCCTACGTGATCTGGGCCGACGGCACCGACGACGAGATGTGCTTCGCCACCCTGCTCGTCAGGGAGCCGTGACGGCTGCCAGCTGACGACGGCTCATCGCCGCCCGCTCGAGCAGGACCCGGGTCACCGGGTCGGTGCGGGACCACTCGACCAAGGAGCGATCATCGTCGTGGCCGGTCACCGACCCGATGGCCGTGAGGGTCGGTGCGACGCCCGGGAGCCGGAAGCGGGCCGTGAAGCGCGACGACACCGGCAACGGCACGTCGAAGGAGTCGTCGAGGGGCTCGAACCGGGAACTGATCCGTTCGCAGCCCAGCTCGACGTGGGCCGTGATCGGGCCGCTGACCGAGTTGGTCGCCCTGATCCGTTCGAGGCGGCGCTCGACGAAGCGCTCGATGACCGACCACGAGCCGGCGTCCACCGACGTGAAGCGCACGTCGAAGGCATCGACGCTGCCGATCGTGGTCAGCCCGACGACCTCGCCGCCGACACGGATCCAGTCCCCGTCGAGCATGGTCTCGATGTCGACGTTCGAGCCTCGGCTCGGTACCGGCCCACCGTCGCGGGGACGCTCGAAGCGACAGCCGCCGAGCGACAGGTCGCGGAGGCTGCCGGTGAGCGTCGCCCCGAGCCGCCCGAGGACGTGGACGGAGACGTGGCTGTGGGCCGGGACACGGGGGTCGGCGCGCCGGTCGGGCGGCTCGCCCGGGTGCGGCGTGAGCTCGGCCAGCGAGCCGACGGGCCGGGCGTGGCCGGCGACGAGCACCGATCGCTCGTCCGGGGCCACGACGACGAGCCCGCCCTCCGTCGGTTGCGTGAGGGCCGGCGACTCGTCGGTCTCGAGCTTGGCCCGCACCCCGAGCTCGCCGACCTCGATGATCGTGCCCCGCCGGCCGACGGTGGTCCCGGTCGCGATGAACACGATCGTCGCTCCCGGCGACACCAGATGCCTGCGCTTGCCCACGGTCCCACCTTCACCTTGCCCACTGGTGCGCTCATCGGCAGGTGGGGCGCAAGAGTTGAGCGCGTGGGGTCGTCAGCCCCAGGCCGTGCCGGTCCAGGAGCTGCCGGTCCAGGAGCTCCCCGTCCAGCTGTTGCCGGTCCAGGAGTTGCCGGTCCAGCTGTTCCCGGTCCACGAGAACCCGGTCCACGAGCTCCCGGTCCACGAGACGCCGGTCCAGGAGAACCCGGTCCACGAGCTGCCCGTCCACGAGAACCCCGTCCAGGAGTTGCCGGTCCACGAGAACCCGGTCCACGAGTTCCCGGTCCAGGAGCTCCCGGTCCAGGAGTTGCCCGTCCACGAGTTGCCGAGGAGGCCGGACTCGTGGACGGCGGCGCCGTCGAAGGGCTGCCCCCACACGGTGACCTCGCCGCGGACCTCGACGCCGTCGACCACGACGTGGGCGCTGCCCCGGGCCGCCTCGAGCGAGCCGGCGCCGGTCGAGCGGGGCCACGTCTGCTCGGCGTCCGGCACCGGCGCCGCAGCCGCGGCGGCCAGGTCGACGAGCCCCTCGCCCTGGAACTTGGCGTTGGTGTTGCGGATGGACTCGGCGCTCCCGCGGAGCAGTGCCTTGACCTGGTCGGGGGTCAGGTCGGGACGGGCCTGGAGGAGCAGCGCCACGCCGCCGGACACGACCGCTGCGGCCTGGCTGCTGCCCGACCCGCGGAAGAGCGTCCCGCTCACGTAGCCCTCGGGGTGCTCGACGTCGGCCCGTGACCCGGGCACCCGGAGGCTGTCGATGCTGGTCCCGGGTGCCACCACGTCGACGGTGCGCTCGGCGCTGCCGCTGGTCGAGTACTTCGCCACCTTCCACTTGCCGTTGTTGCGGAGCTCCGCGGCCCCGACGGCGATGACGTACGGGGAGCGGGCCGGGTTGGAGAGGCCCTTCTCCGGTCGGCCGTCGTTGCCGGCGGCGACCACGACCACGATGCCGGCGTCCCAGGCCCGCTCGACGGCCGCGACCAGTGGGTCGACGTCGGCCGGCTGGGTGCTGTCGGTGCCATAGGAGAGGTTGATCACCCGGATGTTCAGGCCCTCGGCGTCGCGATGCTGGACCACCCAGTCGATGCCGGCGATCACCTGGGAGACGTCGACGGCGCCGGTGTTGTCGGCCACCTTGACCGAGACGATCCGGGCGTCGGGCGCGACACCGAGGAAGTCGTCGGGTGAGGCCGTCGCCGGGTCCACGCCGGGGTCGCGGCCGGCGATGATGCCGGCCATGTGCGTGCCGTGCCCGTAGGTGTCGAGGAAGGCGAGCTCGGGCACGCCACCCTCGAAGGACAGGTCGACGACCGCGGCGACCTGGTCCGGGTCGGAGAAGGCCGGGACCGGGCTGAGACCCGTGTCGATGACGGCGACGTCGATGCCGGCGCCGGTGATGCCGTCGGCCCACAGCTCCCGGGCGCCGATCTGGTCGACGACGTGGTGCAGCGAGCCCCGCTCGCCGAGTGCGTCGTAGGCGACGGCAGCCGGCGAGCTTGCCCGGTCCTGAGGCTGGTCCTTCTTGGGCTTGGCGCCGGCCGGGACGGCCAGCAGCCCCGAGAGCAGCGCCAGCACCGCCAGCACCACCAGGAACCGCTTCGCCGCCGTGCGTCGCATCGTGCCTCCAGGAACCTCGGTCACCCCGAGGTCATCGGCACGTGGGCGCCCAACGCCCCAGCCTCGCCGGATCAACGGCCGGCCAAGCCGCCGGCCACGAGCGTCAGGCGGCGATCGACACGATGCCGGAGTCGGGCGGGTTGGAGCCGAGGCTGCCGACGAAGGGCAGGTCGCTGAAGTTGAAGACGCCACCGTCGGCGCCGACCATCAGGTAGGCGTCGCCGTACGAGACCATGCCGATCACCGGGGCGTTCAGCGACACGCCCGGATCGAGCTCGCCGGGGACCGACCCGCGGAACTCGGCCTCGAAGGAGAAGACCCCGCCGTCACCGGCGACGAGCCAGTAGCCCTTCCCGTCGGGGTCGGGGACGATGCCGTTGACCGGCTGGTTGAGCACCGTGCCACCCATCGAGCCGTGGAACTCGGCGTCGCCGAGGCTGAACACGCCACCGTCGGAGCCGATCATGTAGTACCCCCGCCCGCTCGGCGTCGCCACCGAGTCGATGATCGGCCCGTTCAGGATGTCGGCCAGGCCCAGGTCGACCAGGTCAGGGATGTCGGTCGCGTCACCGAAGGGCAGCGCGCGGCCCCGATCGGTGAAGACCCAGTAGCCCTCACCGCTCGGCGTGGACGACAGCGTCGTGACCTGCTCGCCCTCGATCACGTCGTCGGGCATGACCGAGCCGTGGGCCTCGGCGTCACCGAAGCCGGTCACCGTGCCGGACGAGTCGAGCACCCAGTACCCGGAGCCGCCCGGCACGGCCACGATGTCGACCGCCGTCGCGCCGTCGGTCAGGAGCAGCGAGCCGATCGCGTCGATGTTGCCGAAGGGGTACACCGTGCCGTCGGCCTCGAGCAGCCAGTACCCGGTCGCCGCCAGCGTGACGACCTCGGACGTCGCGGCCGGCGAGGTGCCGTTGACGTTGAGCGCCTCGACGCTGAACGTGTAGTCCCCCGGCGCCAACCCGGTGATGATCACGCTGGTCACCGAGCCGGCGACGGCCAGCAAGGCATCGTCGTCGGTCGACACCCGGTAGCCGGTGATGTCGGAGCCGCCGTCGGTCTCGGGCGGCGACCACGACAGCGTCACCCGGCCCGGCGAGGACAGCACCGCCACCACGTCGCGGGGTGTGCTCGGCGCGGAGGCCTGCGCGAGGAACTGCCCGAACACCTCGGCCTCGTTGTCGACCAGACCGCCGCCGGTCGTGTCGCCCCACCACACCACGAGCAGCTCGTTGTCGGCCGGACCGTGGGCGACGTCGGCGGTCGAGCTGGCGTACGCCGGATCGCCGTCGGGACCCATCTCGGAGACCCGGAACTGCGCCTCGGGGAACGCGTCGGGCGCCACCCGCCGAGCCCACACCTCGAACTCGTCGTCGACGAGATCGCCGGCGTCGGTGTCGCCGTTCCAGGTCACGAGGTACTCGCCGCTCTGCGGGTTGTGGACCACCGCTGGGCGCAGGCCGTGGTACGCCGCATCGCCGTCGGGGCCCATGGTGGAGACGCGGCGGACGTCGCCGACGGTCTCACCGACGGCGGTGACCGCCTGGGCCCACACCTCGAGCTCCTCGTCGATCAGCTCACCCTCGATGGTGTCGCCGTGCCAGACGACCATCGCCGAGCCGTCGGGGGCGACGGCGACGTCCGGGAAGAACGCGTCGTAGGCCGGGTTGCCGACCGGCCCCATCGACGACACGACCTGCGCCGCCCCGGCGACGTTGCCGCTGGCGCTGAGCGGCCGGGCCCACACCTCGCGCTCGTCGTCGACCCGGTCGGACTCGTCGGTGTCACCCGCCCACACGGTGAGGAAGCCGCCGCTGGCGGGGTCGGCGGCGATGGCCGGCTCGACGGCCTGGTACGACGCGTCGCCATCGGGGCCCATCAGCGACACCCGATCGGTGACGGCGGCCGGCGTGCCGTCGGTCCCGACCCGGCGGGACCAGATCTCCAGCTCGTCGTCGACCAGGGCGGCCTCGTCGGTGTCGCCGCTCCACACGACGACCCAACCTCCGGCCAGATCGGCCGCCACCGCCGCTTCCCGGCCCGCGTAGGCCGGATCGCCGTCAGGGCCCATCTCGGACACCCGCACGGGATCGCCCTGCGGCGCTCCGTCGGCGCCGACCAGCCGGGCCCACACCTCGAACTCCTCGTCGACCAGGTCGCCCTCGTCGGTGTCGCCGTGCCAGACCACGAGGTACGCGCCGGTGACCGGATCGAACGCGACGGCCGGATCGAGGCCGTCGTAGTCGGCGCTGCCGTCGGGACCCATCGCCGAGATCCGTTGCCGGTCACCGACCGGCATGCCGTCGTCGTCGAGCAGCTGGGCCCAGATCTCGAGCTCGTCGTCGGCGAGCGGCGCCTCGCCGGTGTCGCCGTACCAGACGACCAGGTAGCGGTCGGCGCCCGGGTCGTGGGCCACGGCGGGAGCGAAGCCGCCGGAGGTGACGTCGCCGTCGACGCCCATCGACGACAGGCGTTGCTGCAGGCCGACCTCGCTCACCTCGTCGACCGAGCCGACCGGCACGATCGAGGCGGCGAACGCCGCAGAGGTCAGGAACAGCGCGGCCAGCACACGTCGCATCGACACCTCACTCCGAGGATCCTCACGCCGCGCCGATGGCAACCTAGCCGTCATCCGCCGCCGATGGGCGGCGGATGCTCAGCGGCCCCGGTAGCTGGCCCGTGCGCCGATGGCGTCCTTGTTGAGGCGCTTGGAGAGGTGCAGGCCCTCGAGCACCAGCTCGGTGGCGCTGGCGACGGCGGCCGGCGACTCGTCGTCGGTCAGCTCCGACACCAGGTCGCGCAACGCCGGCACCTCCTCGAGGAGCCGGACGTACTCGTCGGAGGGCACGTCGTCGCCGACGTGGACCACCCGGCCCTCCTCGAAGGCGTCGACGATCGGCTTGGTCCGCTCGGGCCCGAAGTAGCCCTTGAACACGGTCAGGACCGCGCCCTGCAGCAGGTTCTCGATGATGGCGCCCTCGCGGCCGTCGTCGAGCGTGTCGAGCTCGACCTTGCCGGCCGTCGACGACATGATCGCCTCGAGGTCGGACACCCGCGGCACGACCCGGGTCTCACCCCGGCGCAGCGAGCGGCGCGTCGCGTTGGCGACCAGCGTCTCGTAGTTGGCCACCGACAGTCGGACCGAGACGCCGGAGCGCTGGTTGACGTGGCTCGATCCCCGGGCGAGGTGGGTGAACTGCACGATGATCTCGGTCATGAAGTCCGGCATCGAGACGTCGATGCTCTCGGCACCCAGCGGACGGGCCTCCTGCAGGACGATCTCGGCCTCGGTCTCGACCTCGAGCGGGTAGTGGGTGCGGATCTGGGCGCCGAAGCGGTCCTTCAGCGGCGTGATCATCCGACCGCGGTTGGTGTAGTCCTCCGGGTTGGCCGAGGCGACGAGGACGACGTCGAGGGGCAGGCGGATCTTGTAGCCCCGGATCTGCACGTCGCGCTCCTCGAGCACGTTGAGCAGGCCGACCTGGATCCGCTCGGCGAGGTCGGGCAGCTCGTTGATGGCGAAGACGCCCCGGTTGGTGCGGGGCACGAGGCCGTAGTGCAGGGTGAGCTCGTCGGAGAGGTAGCGACCCTCGGCCACCTTGATCGGGTCGACCTCGCCGATCAGGTCGGCGACGGAGGTGTCGGGCGTCGCCAACTTCTCGCCGAAGCGCAGGTCGCGATGGACCCAGTCGATCGGGGTCAGGTCGCCCCGCTCCTCGACCAGGTGGCGGGCGTGGGCCGAGATCGGGTGGTAGGGGTCGTCGTTGATCTCCGAGCCCTCGATGATCGGCATCCACTCGTCGAGCAGGCCCACGAGCGAGCGGATCATCCGCGTCTTCGCCTGGCCCCGCTCGCCCAGGAAGATGATGTCGTGGCCGGCGAGGAGGGCGTTCTCCACCTGCGGGAGCACCGTGTCCTCGTAGCCCAGCACCCCGTCGACGAGCTGCTCACCGGCCTGGATCCGGCGCACGGCGTTGCGGCGGATCTCCTCCTTGACCGGCACCGACTCCCAGCCGGATGCTCGTAGCTCCCCCAACGTGCTCGGTCGATCCATGGGGCCAACCTATCGGTACGTCCCTCGGAGGGGTCCTCCCACGGCGACGGGAACTTGGTTCACGGCGCGTCACCGCCGATGCCCTCGCCGTGGCAGTACCGTCCCTCCGTGGCCGAGAGCGCACACCACCGGGACCGGATCGACCTGTCCGGCCCGTGGCGCGCCCGGATCGCCGACGACCCCACCCGTCGCACCGGGCGCGAGGTCGGGCTCGACGACACCGACTGGGACGAGATCGCCGTCCCCGGCCACTGGGCCGACTCCGAGGCGTTCGCCGGATCGGCGGGCCCGCTGCTCTACCGGCACCGGTTCGACCTCGACCGCGAACGGACCGCCACCGACCGGTGGTGGCTGGTGCTCGACGGCGCCATCGCGCAGTCGGAGCTGTGGTTCGACGGCGCCTACCTCGGCCCGACCGAGGGCTACTTCTCCCCCCACTCCTTCGAGGTCACCGACCACGTCGCGGCGCGCGACGAGCACCTCGTCGCCATCGAGGTGGCCTGCCCACCGCCCGGCGATCGCTCGTCGAAGCGGCTGCTCACCGGTTGCCTCCAGGACTCCGAGCTCATCGACCCGGCGTGGAACCCCGGCGGGCTGTGGCGGCCGGTCCGCCTCGAGCGAACCGGGCCGGTGCGCATCGAGCGCCTCCGCGTCGTCTGCCACCGAGCGACCGCGGATCGGGCCGAGCTGCGGCTGCACGCCCGGCTCCTCGCCGACCGGCCGACGGTCGTCCGGCTCCGGACGTTGCTCGACCCCGCCGCCGACGTGCTGGGCACCGGCTCACTGGTCACCGACGAGGCCGACCACGACCTCGCGGCGGGCGAGAACTTCGTCGACTGGCGGATCCGCGTCGACCAGCCCGACCTGTGGTGGCCCCGGGCTCTGGGCGGCCAGCCGCTGCACGATCTCCGGGTCGAGGCCGTGGTCGACGGCGAGGCGTCCCACGTGCGCAAGCGGCGCACCGGGCTGCGCCGCGTCGAGCTCGACAACTGGATCGCGCAGGTCAACGGCGAGCGGATCCACCTCAAGGGCGCCATCCTGCCCCCCTCGAAGCGGTCCCTGGCCGAGGTCACCGATGCCGACATCCGCGCCGACCTCGGCCTCGCCGAGACCGCCGGGCTCGACCTGCTCCGCATCCACACCCACGTCGCCCGACCCGAGCTCTACCGCCACGCCGACGAGATCGGCATGCTGCTGTGGCAGGACCTCCCGATGACGAGGGGCATGGCCCGCGGCGTCCGGAAGGCCGCGGCTCGGCAGGCCACCGATCTCGTCGACCTGCTCGCCCACCACCCGTCGATCCTGCTCTGGTGCGGGCACGACGAGCCCGACGGGCGGACGGCCGATCCGGCCACCGTGGCCGAAGCGGCCGGTCGTCGGCGCCGACGCCGCCGCGAGCTGATCGCACAGGAGCTGCCGAGCTGGAATCGGACGATCCTCGACCGCACGGTCGCCCGGGCGCTGCGCAGCGCGGACGGGAGTCGACCGGTGATCGCCCACGCCGGCGTGCTCCCCCACCCACCCCAGCTCGCCGGCACCGACACCCACCTCTGGCTCGGCTGGGAGGGCGGTGAGGAGGCCGACCTCGGCCGGCTCGCCGCGAGCCTGCCCCGCCTGGTCCGCTTCGTCGGCGCCTTCGGGGCGCAGTCGGTGCCCGACAGCGACGACTTCATCGAGCCCGAGCGGTGGCCCGAGCTCGACTGGGTCCGCCTCTCCGAGCACCACGGACTGCGGCGCGGGCTGCTCGAGCGGCGGGCACCCAGCGACCAGCACGACAGCCTCGGCTCCTGGGCTCAGGCCACCCAGCGGTCGCAGGCCGCGCTCGTCCGCCACTACGTCGAGACGCTGCGGCGGCTCAAGTACCGGCCCTCCGGCGGCTTCTGCGTGCACTGCCTCGTCGACGCGCAGCCGGCGATCTCGACGAGCCTCGTCGACCACCGGCGGGTGCCCAAGCTCGCCTACGAGGCGCTGCGCGAGGCCTGCCGACCGGTCGTCGTGCTCACCGACCCGCTCCCCGCATCGTTGCCGGCCGGCGAACGGCTGCGCCTGGCGGTCCACGTCGTCAGCGACCTGCGCCACCCGATCGACGAGGTGGAGGTCACCGCTCGGCTGACCGTCGACGGCGAGACCGAGACCTGGCGCTGGGTCGGATCGATGCCCGCGGACGCGGTCGAACGCATCGGCACCATCGATCACCGCCTCCCGGTGGATGGCGAGCAGCTCGAGCTGCGGGTCGTGCTCCGCACGCCCGACGAGGTCATCGAGCGGATCGACCGAGCCGCGCTCGTCTGAGCCTTCGACAGCCGGACGTCCGGGAGGTTCGCACCCCTTCGGACTCGGGGGTACCGTCACGCCTGGAGTTGGTGCCCGCCGCCGGGCCGGATCGTGTCCGAGTCGGTGAAGCGCCGACCTTCACGACGACGCCGAGCGCGGAGAACACGATGGTCGCACCGACCCAGGACCGGCGCATCCGCCGCCCCGAACCGCCCAAGCGGGCGGCCAAGAAGCCGCTGCCGTGGCCGCTGAACGTCTACCAGACGGCGGTCGGCAAGAAGTGGGTGATGGCGCTCACCGGCCTCGGTCTCATCGGCTTCGTGCTCGCCCACATGGCCGGCAACCTCAAGCTCTACCTGGGCGCCGAGGACATCTTCCACTACGGCGAGTTCCTGCGCGACATGGGCGAGCCGCTCGTGCCCCGCACCCACCTGCTGTGGCTGCTGCGCTTCGGGCTGATCGCGATGTTCGCCCTGCACATCCACAGCGCCTACTCGCTCACGAGGCTCAACGCGGCCTCCAACCCGAAGGCGAACCTCACCGGGCAGAAGACCTACGACGGCGGCCAGGAGTTCGCCGCCGCCAACTTCGCGTCGAGGTCGATGCGGGCGACCGGGGTCATCGTCGGCCTCTACCTGCTCTTCCACCTCGCCGACCTGACGTGGGGCTGGCTCAGCGACGACTGGGTGCGCGGCGACGTCTACAACAACGTCGTCGACAGCTTCCAGCGGTGGCCGGTGGCGATCATCTACATCGTCGCCAACGTGGCGCTGGCGGTGCACGTGTACCACGGCATGTGGTCCATGTTCCAGAGCCTCGGGGTGACCAACCCCAACTTCAACCAGCTGCGCCGCTACGCCTCCTACGGCATCGCGGCGGTGATCCTCGTCGGGAACGTGAGCTTCCCGATCGCGGTGCTCACCGGCATCGTCGATCACGTCGAACCCACCTATCTCGAGGAGGCCTCGGCGCTCCTCTCCCTGATCTGAGCGAGGAGCACGCATGAGCGCCACCCTGAACCTCGACCCCAAGATCCCCGAGGGACCGATCGCCGAGAAGTGGTCGAACTACCTGTTCAACCACAAGCTGGTGAACCCGTCGAACCGGCGGAAGTTCGAGATCATCATCATCGGCACCGGCCTGGCCGGCGCTGCCGCCGCAGCCACGCTCGGCGAGCAGGGCTACAAGGTCAAGGTCTTCACGTACCACGACTCCCCCCGCCGGGCGCACTCGATCGCGGCCCAGGGCGGCATCAACGCCTCGAAGAACTACAAGAACGACGGCGACAGCGACTTCCGCCTCTTCTACGACACGGTCAAGGGCGGCGACTACCGCAGCCGCGAGGCGAACGTCTACCGCCTCGCCGAGGTGTCCGGGAACATCATCGACCAGTGCGCGGCGGGCGGCGTCCCGTTCGCCCGCGAGTACGGCGGCCTGCTCGACAACCGGTCCTTCGGTGGCGCGCAAGTGGCCCGGACCTTCTACGCCAGGGGCCAGACCGGCCAGCAGCTGCTCCTCGGCGCCTACCAGGCGCTGGCCCGTCAGATCGGGCTGGGCAACGTCGAGCTGCACAACCGCTCGGAGCTGCTCGACGTCGTGGTCATGGACGGCGCGGCCCGCGGCGTGATCGTGCGCGACATGATCACGGGCGAGATCTCGGCGCACTCGGCCCACGCCGTGGCGCTGGGCACTGGCGGCTACTGCAACGTCTACTACCTCGCCACGATGGCCAAGATGTCCAACGTCACCGCCGCGTGGCGGGCCCACCGGCGGGGCGCGGCGTTCGCCAACCCGTGCTTCACCCAGATCCACCCGACCTGCATCCCGCAGAGCGACGAGTTCCAGTCGAAGCTCACGCTGATGTCGGAGTCGCTGCGCAACGACGGCCGCATCTGGGTGCCCAAGGACCCCGACGAGAGCCGGCCGGTCAACCAGATCCCCGAAGAGGACCGCGACTACTACCTCGAGCGGATCTACCCGAGCTTCGGCAACCTCGCCCCTCGCGACGTGTCGTCCCGGGCCGCGAAGCGGGCCGTCGACGCCGGCCAGGGCGTCGGCGACCTGAAGAACGGCGTCTACCTCGACTTCGCCGATGCCATCGGGCGCCTCGGCGAGCAGGTCATCCGGGACCGCTACGGGAACCTGTTCGACATGTACATGAACATCACGGGTGAGAACCCGTACCAGGTCCCGATGCGGATCTACCCGGCGCCGCACTACGCCATGGGCGGGCTCTGGGTCGACTACGAGCTGCAGACGACGATCCCCGGGCTCTTCGCCATCGGCGAGGCGAACTTCTCGGACCACGGCGCCAACCGCCTGGGTGCGTCGGCGCTCATGCAGGGCCTGGCCGACGGCTACTTCGTGCTGCCCAACACGATCTCGTCGTACCTCGCCCCGCTGCTCGGCACCACGCCGGTGTCGACCGACGAGCCGGCCTTCACCGGCGCCATCGCCGAGGTCGAGGACCGGATCGACCAGCTCACCTCGATCGGCGGCACCAAGGGCCCCGACCACTTCCACCGCGAGCTCGGCCGCATCATGTGGAACGAGTGCGGGATGAGCCGGACGCAGAACGGCCTCGAGAAGGCCATCTCCGAGATCCGGGCCGTCAAGGAGGACTTCTACAAGGACCTCCGCATCCTCGGCGGCAAGGACTACAACCTCACGCTCGAGAACGCCCTGCGCCTCGTCGACTACTTCGAGCTCGGCGAGCTGATGTGCCGCGACGCCCTCGACCGCGAGGAGTCGTGCGGCGGGCACTTCCGCGAGGAGTACCAGACCGACGAGGGCGAGGCCATGCGCCGCGACGACCTCTTCATGTACGTCGCGGCCTGGTCCTACGAGGGCGAGGGCAACGACCCGCAGCTCCACAAGGAACACCTCAACTACGAGTACGTGAAGCCGACCACCCGGAGCTACAAGTGAGCGGGAAGATCCTCAACCTGACCCTCAAGGTCTGGCGCCAGGCCGGCCCGGACGAGCCCGGCCGCTTCGAGACCTACGACGCGCCCGGCATCAAGGACGACATGTCGTTCCTCGAGATGCTCGACGTCGTCAACGAGCGCCTCATCGAGTCCGGCACCGAGCCGATCATCTTCGAGTCCGACTGCCGTGAGGGCATCTGCGGCACGTGCAGCCTGATGGTCAACGGACGGGCCCACGGCCCGGTCGACGGTGCCGCGGTGTGCCAGCTCCACATGCGCGTCTTCCAGGACGGCGAGACGATCACGGTGGAGCCGTGGCGGGCCGCCGGCTTCCCAGTCATCAAGGACTGCGCCGTCGACCGGCAGGCGTTCGACCGGATCATCGAGTCCGGCGGCTACATCTCCGCGCCCACCGGCGCCGCCCCGGACGCCAACCTCCAGCTGATCCCGAAGGAGGCGGCCGACGCGGCCATGGACGCCGCGGCGTGCATCGGCTGTGGCGCCTGCGTGGCGGCGTGCCCCAACTCGGCGGCGCAGCTGTTCACCGCGGCAAAGGTGTCCCATCTCGGCCTGCTGCCCCAGGGTCAGGCCGAGCGCTACCAGCGGGTGCAGAACATGGTCGAGACCATGGAGTCGTTCTTCGGCTCGTGCACCAACCACGGCGAGTGCGAGGAAGCCTGCCCGAAGAACATCTCGATCGACTTCATCGCGATGCTCAACCGCGACTACGTCGCCTCGCTCACCAAGAACCGCAAGCTGGCCGGCCAGCGATAGCTCGCCGAGCCCACGGGCTCACACCCCTTCCTCACCTGCCGATCGGAACCGGACGCGACCGCTTCGGCGGAAGAAGGGGACAGGACCATGACACTGATGACGTGGGGACCCGCGCTCCAGGTGGGCTTCGGTGACATCGACGCACAGCACAAGCGGCTCGTCGAGCTGGTGAACGAGCTCAACGACGAGATGCGCGCCGGCTCGGGCCGCGACGCCGTCGGTCCGGTGCTCACCGAGCTCGTCCGCTACACGGTTGACCACTTCGCGTTCGAGGAACGGCTGATGCAGGAGCACGACATCAGCACCTCGGCCGCCCACCTCGACGAGCACCGCCAGCTGGTCGCTCAGGTCGCCTCCTTCAAGGAGGACTACGAGGCCGGTTCCGCCGCGGTCTCCGTCGAGCTGATGACCTTCCTGCGCAAGTGGCTGACCGGCCACATCCTCAAGAGCGACAAGGCGCTCGCTCGTGAGCTCAAGCAGAAGGGCGCCGTCTCCTCGGTGCAGGGCGCGGTGGTCTGAGCTGCGCCGATCGACCGGGTGATGACCCACTACCGTCTCGGAGACCGGCCAGACGGGAGCGGGGCATGCATCGGCCATCGAAGACGATCCTCGGAGCGACGGCGGCCCTCGGCCTCGTTCTCGCCGCCTGCGGTGACGACGACCGCGGCCTGCCGGTCGCCGATGCCGGCGCCGACTTCAGCGTCCCGGTCGGTGAGGCCCCGACCTTCGACGGCTGCGCATCGACCGGTGACATCGTCAACTACGCGTGGACGATCCGCGAGACGCCGTCCAACATGAGCGACGACGTGAACAAGCCACTGCGCGAGCAGGAGGAGGGCTGCGAGTTCACGCTCGAGAGCAACATGATCGTCGACGAGATCGGCACCTGGGTGATCGAGCTCGAGGTCAGCGATGACCAGGGCGCGACCAGCACCGACACCGTGCAGGTCGAGGTGGCCGGGTAGATCCGCTCACCGGCGGGCGAAGCGCATCGTCACGCCGAGGATGTGCCAGGCCGCCTTGGCCGACCCCACGACAGTGCCGCTGACCTTCGACTCACCGGCCAGACGGGCCTGCCAGGTGACCGGGACCTCAATGATTCGGGCGCCGGTCGTCGCGCAGCGCAGCGTCATCTCGGTCGGCCAGCCGAAGGTCATCTCGGTCATGTCGAGTCTGGCGAACACGTCGGACCGGATCGCCCGGAACGGGCCGAGATCGGTCACCTCCAGCCGGTAGATCCGTCGCATGATCGCGGCGGTCAGCCAGTTGCCGAAGCGCTGGTGGGGCGCCATCGACCCCGGCTCGATCGTCCCGAGCATGCGCGAGCCCAGCACGAGGTCGGCCTCGCCGGCCTCGATCGGAGCGAGGACCCGGTCGAGCTCGTCGGGCCGCGAGCTCTGGTCGGCGTCGAAGTAGACGAGCACGTCGGCGCCGGCATCGAGCGCGGTGGCCGAGCCGGCTGCGCAGGCGTAGCCGTACCCGCGCCGGGGCTCGCTCACCACGATCGCCCCGGCGGCCGCCGCGACCTCGGCGGTGCCATCGGTCGACCCGTTGTCGACGACGTAGATCGGCGCATCGGTCTGCTCCCGCAACGCCTCGACGGAGGCGCCGACGCTGCCGGCCTCGTCGAGGGCCGGGATGATGATCGCCGGCCTGGTCACGACGAGGCCACCTGGCCGGCGGCGAGGCGGGCGACGACTCGCTCCTCGTCGCGCCGACGGGCCGCTCGGCGGTGTCGATGGCGGTGCACGTCGAGGTCCTGCACGACCGTCACCGCGGCGAGCACCACGAGACCGAGGCCGAACAGCGTCGCGTAGGTGACCACGGCCCAGTTCCGATGGTCGAACGCCAGCCACGCGGCGCCGAGCGCGTACACGCCCAGCAGGAGCTCGGCGACGACGATGCGATCCGACCGCAGCTGGTACCGCTGCTGCTTCCACCCGTCCGGGCGACCGGGGGGCGCAGCACCGAACTTGGCCGTCCGCTCGAACCCCTCGTCGGGTCGGCGCACGATCGCCAGCGCGGCCCGGAGCGTGTTGACCATCATGCCCGGGCCGATCAGCGTCAGCATCGCCATCCGTGGCGCCTCCCGCCACCAGGCTCGGCCCTGGCGCACCTGTCCCACGGCGAAGAACACGAGCGGGGCCAGCGAGAACAGGGCGAACGGGTAGGCCAGCCCGGCGAGGGTGCGCAGCTGCGGGTGCTCCTCGGCGGCGACCACCACCACCGGGTAGAGCGCGACCACGCCGACGAGCAGGAGGTGGATCGAGTAGGAGAGCAGGTGCAACGACGCCTGCACCTTCACGCCGAGCCGCTCGTGGGAGCGCCACACGGCGGGCAGCAGCTTGCGGGCGCACTCGAGCGATCCGCGAGCCCACCGATGCTGCTGGCGGCGGAAGCCGGACAGCTGCGCCGGCACCTCGCCGGGGACGACGAGGTCCTCGACGAACCGTCCCCGCCAGCCGTGCAGGTGGGCGCGGTACGACAGGTCGAGGTCCTCGGTGAGCGTCTCGGCCTGCCAGCCGCCGGCCTCCTCGATCGCCTCCCGTCGCCAGACCCCGGCCGTGCCGTTGAAGTTGAACCACCACCCACGCTCGCCCCGGGCCGCCTGTTCGACGAGGAAGTGGCCGTCCATCGCCACGGCCTGCATCCGCGTCAGCCACGACTGGTCGCGGTTCAGGTGACCCCAGCGTCCCTGCACGAACGCGACCCCGGGCTCGAAGTGCGGCACGGCGCGGCGGAGGAAGTCCGGGGACGGGACGAAGTCGGCATCGAAGATGGCGACGAGCTCACCGGTCGCCGACCGGAGGCCATTGGCGAGCGCACCGGCCTTGAACCCCATGCGATCCGGACGCCGGACCACCTCGATCGACGCCCCGCCCTCTCGGGCACGCCGAACCGCTGCGGCCACGATCTGCACGGTCTCGTCGGCGGAATCGTCGAGCACCTGGATCTGGAGCAGCTCCGACGGGTAGTCCAGCGCCGCCGCGGCCTCGATCACCCGCTCGGCGACGTAGAGCTCGTTGTAGATCGGCAGCTGCACGGTCACCGACGGCAGGTCGGACGACTCGGTCACCGCGGACTCACGGACCCGTCCGCGGCGGAGCGCGACGACCGAGAGCGCCAGCAGGTTGGCGCCGAAGGCAATCAGCCCGATCGTCAGCAGGGCGTAGACGGATCCGGCGAGGAGCAGGAGGGCCGACGTGAAGCTCACCAGATCAGCGTGTTCCAGGACTCGCCCCGCTGCTGGACGATCCGCTCGTCGAGGCCGAGCTTGCGGCCGCCGTAGCCGAGGAAGACCGTCAGCGCGGACATGAAGAGCAGCACGTAGGTCCAGATCCACTCCTCGCCGCCGAAGTAGGCCAGGAAGAGGTTGGCGAAGAAGATGGCGGCGATGAGGCTCGCCGCGCGGGTGGCGATGCCGAGGATCAAGGCGACGGCGATGGCCAGCTCGACGACACCCTGGAAGACGCCGTACACGCCGCCGAGCGGCACGATCGCCGCATCGACGAACGACTCGTAGATCCCGAGGCTGCTGTCGTTGCCCTCCTCGCTGAAGAGGTAGTCGATGAAGCCCTCGAAGCCGTCGGCGGTGTAGAGGTCCTTGCTGAGGTTGTCGAAGAACGCCACGAGCAGGATGACCCCGAGGGTGATGCGCAGCAGGGCGACCGGTACGGACCCGGACCTCGTCTCGATGTCGGTGATCATGGTGGGTCCTCTCGGGCACGGCGCTCTCGTCGGTGCCGCCGTCGTCATGGTGGCACCTCGACGGAACCGGGCTCAGCTCCGACCGCTTCCGAGTTCTCGATCGTTCACATCGGGGGGAGCGTGCAGATCCCCACTCACGGTGGGGAGGAAACCGTTCCGGCGCCGTCAGAGCCCGTCGCGGACCTCGAGCATCGGGAGGTCGCGACGCTCGACGTCGTTCAACGCCTCGAACGGCACGACTGCGTCCGCCGCTTCCGCCGCGGCCGCCCAGGACTCGACCCACCCGCGGTCGAGCTCGTCGACGTCGTCGACGAGCCGGATGCTGTCGACGCCGTACCGCTCCTCGAGGTCGCGCACCTCGGCGGCGACGTGCTCGGGTGAGCGGATCCGGAAGCCCTGGCCGTGGACGGCGTCGCGACACCACTCGCAGCCGGTCGGGCAGCCCCGCGAGACGGACACGGTCAACGAGGAGTAGCCGTGCTGCTCGCGCCAGGCCTCCAGGTAGCGATCGAGGTCGACCAGGTCGCGAGCCGGCGGGGGCAACGAGTCGAGGTCGTCGATCGGCGGTCGCTGCGGTGTGACGACGAGCTCGGCACCGTCGAGGAAGGCGACGCCCGGCTCCTCCCGGAGGACGGCCGCGGTGAGCGGGCCGGCGTCGACGAGCTCGAGCAACCGGGTGATCGTTCGCTCGCCCTCGTGATGGACGACGACGTGCACGTCGCCACCGGCCAGGTAGGCCTCCGGGGCGGCGGTGGCGTCGGGACCGCCGACCACGACGGTGGCGCCGGCCGATGCCGCCATGCCGGCGAGCTCGAGCGCGGCCGGCCGGGAGGGGAGGACGGCCGAGATGCCGACGACGTCCGGACGGCGTGCGGCGAGGACGGGGAGGAAGGCCGAGGGCCCCTCGGCGAAGGTGCCGTCGAAGACCTCGACCTCGTGGCCCCGCTCGCGCACGTAGGCGGCGATCGACAGCAGCCCGAGCGGGAAGTACGGGCTGGCGGCCTCGCGCTCCGCTTCGCTCTCGGCGAGGAAGAGCGGGTGGGCGAGGAGGATCCGAGCCACCCGATGAGCCTACCGACGCACCCCGAGGCGCCCGGCACCGGGCCGCAGCCCGGCGACGCCGAGCGGCAGGACCGTCGGGATCCACTCGACGTGACGGACCCACGCCAGCTCGCCGAACGCCGCCGGGTCGCGGTACGTGAGGTACGAGAGCACGAGGGCCGCGGCGAGGTAGAGCCAGGCCGTGGTGAACCACCACCCCGTCGTCGGCTCGTCCGCCGCCGGCGGGACGAAGGGCAGGAAGGCGAGCACGATCAGCAGGTACCACGGGTGGACGATGCTGCTCAGGAGCACCGAGGCCGCCAGCGGGACGACGGCGAGGCGGAGCAACCGCCGGGGTTCGGCGTCGCGAGACCACCACCAGACCGCCAGCGCGACGAGCGCCACGAGCGTAGTCGTGACCGTCCGGGCGCTCGCTGCCGGATCGCTGACGATCCCCAGCCCGTCGAGCATCGACTCGATCCACCGGTAGGGCCCGCCGTTGAAGGTGACCTCCTCGAAGAAGAACCGGATCGACCCGAAGAGGCCGGTCCGATCCGGTTCGCCGACCAGCTGCCAGCCGCCCGACGCGCCGAACGGCACCAGCAGGGCCAGCAGCACGGCGGGGTAGGTGATCCGCTGCGACCACGTCCACCGCCACCACAGCACCGGCACGAGCAGCGCAGGGAGTGGACGGGTCAGGGTGGCGAGGGCGAGCACCACCGGCGGCGCCCAGCGCCGCCCTCCTCGCAGGGTCAGGTACACGGCGAGGAGGGCGAGGGCGATCATGAGCGCGTCGAGGTGGGCGCCGTGGGCCGTCTCGACGATCACGAGCGGGTTCCACCAGTAGATCGCGAGGCGACCGCGGGGCAGCCCGGCGAGGCCGAGGAGGGCCACGATCGTGGTCGCGGCGACGATGTCGAAGCCGACCATCAGCACCTGCATGGTGAGCGGCTCCGCCGGTGCCGCCACGGCGGCGGCACCGAACGTCAGCTGCGCGGCCGGGAGGTAGGGGGTGGCGTAGTCCGGCTGGTTCACCAGCTCCCGGAGCTCGATCTCGTACTCGTCGAGCCGGGGGTCCTCGACGACGAACTCGTACGGGTTGACGCCCTGGGTCAGCAGGTGACCGTCCCACAGGTAGCGGTAGACGTCGTCGCTCAACGTCGGCGTCGTGAAGAGCAACAGGACCCGGAAGACCAGCGGAGCGAGCAGCAACCAGCGCCACGGGATGCCCCGCCGCTCCTGCCACACCAACGCGACGACGAAGCCGGCGAAGGCCACGAGGTAGGCGACGATGGTGCGCGGCGTGACGTCGGCCCGAAGCGTGCCCTCGACGGCGTCGAGCGCCACCATGGCGCCGTACCCGGCGAGCCCGAGGGCCGTGGCGAGCACGGCACCCCAGTGGGTGCGCAGGAGCGTCAACCCTCGGCGGCCCGGAGGATGGCGGCGAGGCTGCGGTCGACGTTGGCATCGGTGGTGACCCAGCTCGACACGCTGATGCGCATCGCCCGCTCGCCCCGCCAGGCGGTCGGACCGCACCAGCACTCGCCCGAGCGCTGCACCTCGTCGATCACCCGGTCGGTCTCGGCGTCGTCGCCGAAGCGCACGAGCACCTGGTTGATCACGACGTCGTTGAGCACCCGGTGGCCGGCGGCGGTCAGGCCATCGGCGAAGCGGACGGCGTGGTCGCTGCACCGATCGACGAGGGCGGCGAGCCCGTCGCGACCGAGGGTGCGCAGCGCCGCCCAGGCGTCGACGGCCCGGGCCCGCTGGGAGGACTGCGGCGTGTGGTGCATGGGCTCGAGATCGCCGCCGGGGAGGTAGCCGGCCATCGCCGACATCGACGACCGCAGGGCTGCGGCGTCGCGCACGAAGACGATCCCGGAGTCGTACGGCACGTTGAGCCACTTGTGCCCGTCGGTCGCCCACGAGTCGGCCCCTGCCATGCCCTCGGTGAGGTGGCGTCGCTGCGGCGACGCGGCCGCCCAGAGGCCGAAGGCGCCGTCGACGTGGACCCAGGCCCCGCGCACCCTGGCCCAGTCGACGATCTCGGAGAAGGGATCGAAGGCGCCGGTGTTCACCTCGCCGGCCTGGCACGACACGATGACCGGGCCGTCGAGGTCGGGCAGCTCGCCCGCGACGATCCGCCCCTGGTCGTCGGCCGGCACGCGGATCACCCGGTCGCGGCCGAGCCCGACGATCGACAGCGACTTGGCGATCGTCGAGTGGGCGCTCTCCCCCACCACCACGTGCACCGGTGGGGCACCGATCAGCCCGTCCTTCGCTGCGTCCCAGCCGGCCTCGGCGAGGACGTGGTCCCGTCCGGCGGCCAGCCCACAGACGTTGGCCACCGTCGCACCACCGACGAACATCGCCTCCGCCGACCGCGGGAGGCCCAGCAGCTCGACCATCCACCGGGAGGCGACGTTCCGGAGCCGGATCGCCGTGGGTGACATCACGGCGAGGGCCGTGTTCTGGTCCCAGGCCGAGGCGAGGACGTGGGCGGCGAGCGAACCGGGCAGCGTCGCGCCGTTCACGAAGCCGAAGTACCGGCCGCCGGCGCTGGCCATCGTGCCCGGCGACCCGACCCGATCGAGCAGCGCGAGCGTCTCGCCCGGATCGGCCCCGGCGGCGGGCAGCTCCTCGTCGAGCTCGGCGAGGGCCTCGACCGCCTCCTCGGTCGGTGCCACCGGCCGATCGTCGAGGCCGTCGAGGTAGGCGATGGCCCGCTCGGTGGCGTCGCGCAGCAGCGGTCCGGTGGAGGTCATCCCCGAACGCTAGGCGGCCGATCCTCCAGCGGTCGCTCGCCAGCGGGCGAGCCCGGTACCGGTTCGACCGTCCGCTGCGGTCAACGTGACCGGCGCGACGGCATGGACCGAGCCGTCCGGCCAGCGCCAGGCGGCGTGGGCGGTGGCCGACGCCGAGACCTGCGTCCCATCGAGCTCGACGGTGGCGTGACGGGGGAGCTCGACCGCGGACCATGGCGCGGCGGCGGTCGCGGCGACCGGTCGACCGGCCAGGCGACCGGCGACGATCAGCGCCGGTTCCTCGACACCACCGATGATCCGGCCCCGATGGCCGGGCGCGTCGTCGGGCCGGAGCTCGCGGCCGACCCGCTCGAGCACGCCGTCGACCCGACACGGCTGGTCGTAGCTGCCGTCGGAGCGCTCGACGACGTCGCCGACGCCCTCCCACTCCACGTCGCCGGCGAGGCCGTCGGGGTCGCCCCAACCATCGTCGAGGCCCTGGGCGGGGTCGTCGTGGGCGACCGCCACGGCCTCCAGGCCGATGCTCCAGCGCTGGAGCGGCTCCTCGCAGACGTGGTGCGCCCACAACCCGCGGCCCCGGATCTCCAGGTACCGCTCGGGCCGGGGCCAGGGCATCTCGGCGTCGGCGACGACGACGGGACGGGCGCCGGGCTCGACCCACGCCGCGGCGTACCAGCTGCGCCGGGTCGCCGGGTGGGCGGAGATGGAGATCCACCACGCCGCCCCCTCGACGTCCCACGTGGCGAACCACCAGGTCTCGAGGTGAGCGGCGTGCACCGGCTCGAGGTCGGGCGGGAGCCGCTCGGCGGTTGGGCCCGGAGCGCCGGTCGTCACCGGCTCAGCGTAGACATCCCAGGGCTGTGGCTGGTCAAGCCGCGGTGGCTGCGTATCTGTGCCAGGCGATGTCTTCGTTGTAGG
>JBCBSZ010000057.1:0-42100 GCA_039818945.1 Actinomycetota bacterium | reverse complement strand
ACGCGACCGATGAGCAAGCACGGCTACACGATCACGGTCACCCCCGGCCTCGTTGCCGACGGAACGTACGCGATTGACGCATGGGCGTTTGCCCACGGCCATATCGAGCGTGTCGGAGCGTGGGCGCCTCAACCTGACGGGTGGGAGGATGCGATCCCCGTCTGGGACACCGAGGCGGAGGCACGAGCGGCGCTCGAAGCGGTGACGGCACTGCACAGCGATCACGCGCCCAACGTCTACTGCGGTGGCGGGATCGACCCGGCCTACCCGTATGGTGCCGGGGCGAGGTTCCCTCGGGTCGAGCTCTCCGTCGCGACGCCGGCCGAGATTCGCGAGCGCCCGCTCGTGGTGGACGGCAACGTGGTGGAGCGCAGCAGTGGCGTGGTCTGATCTCTGGGACCAGTACGGCAAAGGCAAGGGCGCGCAGGTGGTCAACCGGGCGATCCGGAACGAGGTGATCGGCGGCAACGAGGCGCTCGACGCCCTCGACTTGGTCGCCCGGCTCCGCCGCAAGCTCGCCAAGAGGACGCACCTCGACCTCGGCCTCGACGAGGCCCGGGTCGCCGAGGAGCAACTGCGGTCCATCCGTGACACGATGGCCGAGGAGGTTCTCCGCCGATACGGGATCGGCGGAGCGGATTGAAACGCCCTTTTCACACGACCCGACCAATGACCCGCCACCGCCAACTCGTCGCGGCCCTCGAGGCGGTGCGAGACGCCCTCCCCGAGGTCCGCCCCGCGGGCCTCCGCGACCGGCTCCGCGAGATCGTCGAGGACGCCATCCCGGGCGAGGCCGGCCGTCCGCCCAAGGTGACGACCGAGGAGTGTCGCCGCGCGTACCGGGAGCACGGCAGCTACGCCGCCGCCGCCA
Source organism: Actinomycetota bacterium (assembly GCA_039818945.1). Taxonomy (GTDB): domain Bacteria; phylum Actinomycetota; class Acidimicrobiia; order Acidimicrobiales; family Poriferisodalaceae; genus JBCBSZ01. Next base: position 41,229 of record JBCBSZ010000057.1, on the reverse strand, counting down.
GGGACCTCGGCGTCGTCGAGGCGACCGTGAGACGCCGCCTGCAGTCGCGTCAGGCGCGCGCGGACTAGCGGCTCGCGCCGAGGCCGCGGACGAGGACGTCGGTCGCCTGCAGGCCGCCGTCGGCGAGATCGCGGACGAGCCCGTTGGAGCGGAGTCGCGACAAGTACGTGGCGAACGTTCCGCCCGAGGTCGCCAGGCCGGTCCGCTCGCCGAGCTCGTCGCGCGTGAGATCGTCCGGATGTGCGGCGACGAGTGCATCGATCATCCGGGCGGCTCCGCCCTTGACCCGCTGTTTCCAGAACTCGACGAGTTCGGCGGGATCGGTCGGGACGGTGCCGCCCCCGCCGAACTCCGCGGCGGCCTCGTCGGTCGCGTACCAGAGTTCGCCCCGCTTCTCGATCCGGCCAACTCGGCATCGGTCGCCGCGAGTTCCCCGATCGCCACGAGCCGGTCGTAGCGGTCGCGGGCGATTCGCTCGACGCCCTCCAACTCGCCGCGCCAGTACGCGTCCCGTTCCTCGACCGCGGACGCGACGGCCGCCTCGATCGCGGCCTCGTCGGCGAGCGGTTCGGCCGGCCGTGCGACCTCCGCCTCGAGTTCGGCGATCCGCTTCCGCAGCCGCTTCGGGTCATCGGCCCGCGCCCGCTCGACGCTCTCGCCGATCGCGGACTCGAGGGCCGTCATGTCGACCGGCTTGAGCTCGACCGGCTTCGGTGGCTCCTCGCCGAGCCGCGGCGTGGCGGAGGCATCGTAGGTCCGTTTCGCGCGAAACCGCGTCCGCAGGAACCGCCGCAGCCAGGCGGGCGACCACAGGAAGCAATCGCCCGTCTCGAGCGACGGCAGCTCGTCGAGCATCCCGGCCGCCTCCGCCCCGACGTGCTCCATCCAGTTGCGGACCGCGTCCCGTTCGTGCTTCGCCACGAGCTGGAACACGACGAGCGGCTCCGCCTGGTTGAGCACCTCCTTGTTGATCGACTGCGGTCGCTGCGAGATCATCGAGCAGCCGATGCCGTAATTGCGGCCGAGGCGGACGATGTCCTCGATCGCCCCGAGCATCCGCTCCTCGCCCTTGCCGGCCCGTTGCGGGGCGAACACCTGCGTCTCCTCGATGACCAGGTGCATCGGCGTCCGCGCCCCCTTCTTGGCGTGGAACAGCTGCTCGGCGAACTCGGCGACGAACGTCTTCCGTTGTCCCTTCCGGAAATGCGAGACGTCGAGCACGGCCGACGATCCGGTTTGGACGACGAAGTCGGCGACGACGCTCCCGGCCGCCGCCTCGAGGGGGAGGTCCCCGTGCTCGCCGCCGATGATCGGGATCGCGAACGGCGATCGCGACTTGCCGGACTTCCCGAGCCGCAGGCCGTACCAGTTGCCGACCGGGTCGAGCACGACGACCTGCACGCCCGCCTCGAGAAACCCCTCGGCGAGGACGCCGGCGGCGAACGTCTTGCCGGACCCCTTGCGGCCGACGAAGGCGAACGTCTGCGTCACGGCGTCCGCCGGCAGTTCCACGTCGCGGGCGATCTTCACTCGTCCCCCCCTCGGTTCGGTTCCTTGTCCGCGGTCCGCTTCGACTCGTCCCAGTAGCGAACCCAGAGTTGGCGGGCCTTCGGCTTGCTCGTCGCCTCGCCGACGAACCAGGCCCGGCTGTCGTTGTAGTGGTGCCGGCTACGCGAGTAGACGGCCCACCGTCCCCGCGCCAGGTGATAGAGGAGCGGTTCGGAGAAGCCGGACCGATGCCGCCGGCCATCGCACGGTCCCCCCATGCAGACGCGCATCCGCATCGACCGTTCGTGCTCGAGCCCCTGTCGGATGCCGCGACCGAACCGGCCGATCAACGAGGCCAGCTGTTCGAGGTCGATCGCCGCCGGCAAGTCCACCTCGACGGCCCCGTCGAGATCGAGGTGGAACTCGAAACCGAGTTCCCGCAGGAAGTCCAGTTCGAACGGAGCCCAGCCGCACCGCTCCATTCGGTCGAGTCGCTCGCTCATCGGCACGTCCTCTCGATTGTTGATGTGCTCCGAGGAGCACAGGACCTCCGATCCTCACGTCGTCACACCTTCAGCTTCGCCAGCGCCTTCGGCGGCGGTAGCGGGTTCTCGCCCGCCGTGACCTTGGCCGCCTCGACGGCGAGGACCCCCGCGATCGCCGCCGTCTTCGCGTCCCGCGTCTCGGCCGTCCACGCCGGGTGTTTGGCGAGCTTCCACTCCTTGATCCACGCGTCCAGCTGCGCCCGCGTCGGGAGCGACAGCAGCTCCTCGTCGAGCGAGTACTCCGCCGCGAAGTCGATGCCGAGTTCGGATGCGATCGTCGCCACGTCCCCCGGCCCCAGGGACGAGCGATAGTCGAACGCGTCCTCCTGCAGCCAGCCGATCACGGCGTGGGCCACCGACCCCATCCGGTCGGCCGGGAACGACGACAACCAGCCCCACACGTCGGCGTTCGCCGAGATCGCCGCAACCCCCTTCGCCGATCCGTTGACGCCCTCGACGGCGGGGGCGAGCCTCTCCCGCCGTGACGTCGCCCCATCCGACCGCGTCGCGAACCAGAGCAGCAGTTTGAGCAGCAGTGGCGTCGCACGGTACGCCCGGGGACTGGACCGCGGGATGGGCTCGCAGAGCAGCCGGCGCTTCGGGTCGCTCAGCCGCTCGCCGATCGCCCGTTGCAGCCAGGCGGTCTTGTACCGCCGCAGCTTGTCCTCGAGCTGGACCGCCTGCCGTTCCGTCAACGCCTTCCGGTCGGCCGGCGTCCTCGCGGCCCCGGCCTTCGCCCCCGCCGTCTTCGACTTCCGCGCGGCCCGCTTCTCCTCGCCGGCGGCCTGCAGCTCGCGGGCGAGTTCGACGTTGAGGGCGTAACGTTCGGTTTTGCCGTTCCGCGGCACCTCGACGATCCGCAGATCGTCGGCATGCTTGCGGCAGACCGCCGGCGTGATCGCCACGTCGACCCACTCGCCCCACTCGCCGCGGGAGCGATCGTGAAACGAGCCCGACAACGGATGCGCCGCCGCGACGACCGCCTGCCGCAGCGCCCACCCGAATTCCCCGACGTTCCGGAACTCGTCGATCTCGCCGGCCGCGATCTCCGCTCGCAGCGGTTCGAGCGCCGGCCAGACGTCGTCGGTGATCCACGGGGCCGTCAGTTCCCGGGCGTAGGTCCACGGGACGACCGTTTCGCGCGAAACCAGCGCGAGCCAGTCCGCCGGCAGCCGGAGCGTCCGCAGGTCGTTCGTGATGACCTCGCGGGATCGCCCCTCCCGTTGCGCGAGCGCCGCCTGCGTCCAGCCGGCGTCGAGCATTTGCTGGTACCAGCGAGCGCGCTCGGCCTTCGTCAGCTCCCGCCGGCGGAGGTTCTCGTCGCCCCGCATCTCGACCGCTCGGGCTCGATCGACCTCGTAGACCTTGACCCGCACCGGCCGCCCGAGCTCGCCGCAGATCCGCCAACGGCCCTCGCCGGCGATCAGCTCGACGCGGCCCTCGCGTTCGGGCGGCCGCCAGCCCAGGCAATCACTCTGCTGGCCGTTCGCGGCGATCGACGCCTTCGTCCGCTCGTACTCCGCCAGCTCCTCGTCCGAGAGGTCCGCGAGCGACCACGACCGGTTGCCCTCGGCCGGGACGACCTCGCCCACGGCGAGCGACTCGACGACGAACGGCGGCTCGCCCGGCGATTGTCCATCCGGCCGCGGCGACGCCTTCGCCGGCTTCGGCTTGCTCCGCTTCGGCTTCCCGACGCCCATCAGCGACCGCACCCGGGCGAGCAGCGGTTTGCCCTCGAGATCGGGGACGCGATCGGTCGGCGGCTCGAGGGCCCCGAACCACAGCCGCGGCTGGCGGTCCTCGATCGACCAGGTGACCGTGGCCTCCTCGACCGACTTGCCGTCGCGGAGGTCCAGGTCGTATTCCGCATGCCCCGCGAAGTTTTCCTGCAGCGCGGTCACGACAAACGACCGCAGCACGGCATCCGTGACGCCTCCGCTGCGGTGTTCGGCCCACTTCGACTCCGTCTCGTCGTTCGGATCGATCGCGGTCGCCAGCACGACGTCCTCGGGCGAGAGTCCCGGTCGCACACCGTCGCACATCCCCGCGCAGAACGGCAGGCCGGCCCCGTTCGTCTCCCCGCAGTCCGGATCCGGACAGGTCCAGTCCGCCGTCGCCGCGTTTCGTGGTTTCGTGGCCGGCATCATCGCACTCCCTGATCTCTCGAATCGATCGCCGCGGCCGACACCGGCCGCGATCCGCTCCTCCGTCCGCCGCCGCAGTTCGGCGACGTCCGGTTGTCCCCCCTCGAGGCAGGCCGCGAACTCGTCCCGGTCGGCGATCGCCGACGGCAGCACGCAGCACTCGCAGCGACCGAGCAACCGCTCGGCGATCGACACCAGCCCGCGGCCGCAGGGGCAGACGGACGCTTCGACGATCGCGGCCCCGGGCGTCATCGCCGGTCCCCGTGCAGGCAGTGACGGGCCGCCACGATCAGGTCGTCGTCGTATTCGCCGCGGAGCCCGTGCTCCTCGCAGAAGTCGAGGAACACGCCGACCTCGTCCTCGTCCTCGCACGAGAGTCGGTCCGCCTCGATTTCGATCAGGACCCAGCCGATGCGTCCGAGCTTGTAGGACGCCCGGACCCGATCGTTCGGCCGGGCCAAATCGAGAGCCCGTAGCGGCGTTGGTTGCCACTCGTCGAAGTCGTGGCCAACTCCTCGCACACCGAACCAAAGCGACTCGTCCCTGCGCCGCAACCGCACCCATCCGGATCGCGGCAAGGGTGGATCGACGAGCGCGATGTCGAGCATCATGACCGGGTTGGCCCCGAAGTCCGAAGCGCGGTACACCCGCCTGCCCGGCGAAACGTCTCGAGTCACGGCCGTCTCCCGCTCTCGTCGCCCCACACGGTCCAGCCGCTCCGCGGCCGCCGCGCGAAGAGTTCGAGCCGCGGACCCGGTGAGACGTCCTCGATCACGCGGTACGCCTCGTTCGGTTTCGTCGAGTGCTCCGTCCGCCGGCCGGTGATGAGATTCGAGGTCCGGCGGCAGCTTGTCCGCAGCCGGCCGCGGATGCCGAACAGCAGCTGCTCGGTCACGTTCCGAAAGTAGAACCCGCACGCGCGGCCGTCCGGATGGCCATCGCGGGTGACCTTGAGCCAGTGGAGGAGCGAGACGTATCGGAACCCCCACGCCGAGAGCACGGTCAACCCGTCCGGCAGCAGCGCGTTTGGGACCCACAGGTAGAGATGGGCGGGCGTCGCCGCGACGTCGGCGACCGGCAGCGCGGCGATCTCGTCGGTCGCCATCGTCCGGTAGCGGTAGAGCCGCCGATGCTCCGGCGCGATCTTCCCGGTGCGGTTGTCGAACCGCCACGGGGGATCGGCGAGGATCGTCGCGAACCCGCCGGCCGTCGTGGGGAGGATCATCGCCGGTCCCCCGGCTCGGTGAGGAGGATGGCCGCCCGCAGCTCGCGCCAGAACGACCGCTCGTGCGGATCGCGGCGGAGCGCAGCGGCGACGTCGGACATGTCACGTTCCTCGAACCAGTCCGCCGCCACGAGCAGGTGCGTGCCGTCATCGAAGCGCCGCCACGGCGTATCGACGTCCTCCAGAAACCCGGCGAGCCGCTCCAGCCGGCGGCGACACTTGAGGCAGGTCACGCCCGACAGCCGAGACGCCCATGTTTCCGACGTGCCCCAGCGCCGCGAGATGCGCGTGCCGCACAGCACCGGACCCTCCGGGATCAGCCGCGCGTGGAGGAGTTGCGAGTGCGGATTGCGATTCGGCGTGACCCACACCACGGACGCCTGCAGCGGCTCCGCGGTCGCATCGAACAACGCGCCCTGGACGCGATCGTCGGCGGTCACGAGGCGACCTCCTCGACGACGCACTCGCCAAGAGCCTCGACGATCCGCGGCGGGGCGATCACGGGCCGGTAGCGACTCCCGGTCGCCCGCGCCCGTTCGATGGCACACGACACGCAGGCGACCGACCAGGTGCCCGCGTCCGGCTCCGCGGCGATCGCGTCGAGGACGCGGGCCGTCAGCGGGACGTCGACCCCGCACGCCTCGCAGGGGAGCACGTCCCGGCTGGGCGGCGCCCGCCGATCGCCGCGCGGGAATCCGATCACGATCATCGCCGCCTCCTGGTCCTGCTATTGGTCCTACCGTTCCGGGCGCGCTTGCGTTGCTGCCCCTGCCTCAGCCGCTCGTCCCGCATCGCCCGCGTCAGCACGGTTTTCACGACCCACAGTTCCCGCCGCCGGGCCAGTACGAGCACCAGTTCGCCGTGCTCCACCTGCACGTCGTCGCCTCCCGCCCCGCACACCCGCCGGCCGTCCACGGCCGCCTCGCGGATCGCTCGGTCGACCGCCGCGTCGTCCGTCACCCGCACGCCGAGGCGACGCACCCGCGAGCGGAACCGCCGGCGGGCGTGCGCGGAGACACGGACGTCGCTCGGATCGATCACCGTTCGCGACCCTCCAGCCAGCGCAGGGCCTTGGCGCTCGAGTTGATCTGGTGGCCGTGGGGCCGCCAGTGCTCGCGTTCGAGGATCGCGTGCAGTTGCGGCCGGCCGGCGTCCCGCAGCTGCTCGCAGAGCGACCGGACACCGTTCGCGTCGAGGGCCCGCACCCGCTCCAGGTACGGCCGCAACGCCGCTCGCTCGAGCAGCCTCGGCACGTCCACGTCGGTCGGCCAGCCCTCGGTGGCGGACCACGTCGGGTGCGCCCCCCGCACCCGGGCTTGGAGGACGTTCGGCGGGAGTCCCGCCGTTCGCTGCACCTCCACGAGCTCCAAGACGTGCCCCGGCTCGCAGCCGTTGTCCCGGGCGGCGTCGATGGCCTGCCTCCAGGCAAAGACACCCGCCGCCGCCAACGCCGCCCCCACCTCGCCCCAGACGTCGACGACGGTGTCGGTGTTGATGTTGGTATTTAACTCTTCTGGAGAATAGGTATGGCCGCCCGAAGCGGGCGGATGACCGCGGTCAATTGTGACCGGGGTGACCGCGGTCATTTGACCGGGGTGACCGCGGTCATTTGTGACCGGGGTGACCGCGGTCATTGGGGCCGAATGACCGCGGTCATTCGGCATATCGGGGCGGGCCGGCGTCAACGCGTGGAGCCGCTCGAGGTCGATTGTGTAGACGAGCCGACGCCCCTCGCGATACTCGATGCGGAGGTACGGCGAGGCCGGCGAGACGGCCGCCCGCCAACGCCGGATCGTCTTGTCCGAGGCGACGCCGGCCACCTCCATCAGCTGGACGTCGGACGGTTCGAGGTTGAGCTCGGCGTCGTCCCCGACCGCCCGATCGGCGGCCTCCTCGTGGCCCCACGTCCACAGGACGAGGGCCTCGAGGAGCTTGCGTTCGCCCCGCGAGGCGTTGGCCCGTTTGACGGCGCCGAGGGCCGGGTCGAGTTCGAGGTGCCATTCGCGTTGCGTCATCGTTCGGCGAGTCCGTTCGCGGGTGTGTGGAGCCGGTCAGGGCCGCCCGGCGTAGACCGGGATGCCGTCGAGGCCGGCCTCGAGCAGCGTGCGGATCGCCACGAGTTGGTCCTCGATGACCCGCTCGACCTCGTCGCCATACGGCAGGAGCTCGAACGTCACCTCACGGGTGTTGATCTCGAGCAGGCACCGCACCGTCTGCCGCCGTTGCAGTGCGGGATCGTCGAAGATGCGTACGTCGAGCACGACCTCGTCGGGGATGTCCCCCGCCTCGGAGCGAACCTCGGATTCGAGGTCGCGGCCGAGCGACTCCCGCCCGGTCTCGACCGTCGCGTTGCCTCCGGAGACGTCGGAGAAGCGGATCGTCCGCAGCACGCGGATCAGTTCGCGGCCGGCGTCGTCGAGACAGGCCGCGAACCGCGTCCTCAGCGTGACGATCAGTTCCCGCTGCGAGAGCGCCCGCGGCGAACCGCCGTCGAGACCGCCCAGGGCGCGCAGGAGCCGGAACTCGGGCGACCAGTCGAGAACCACCTCGCAGCGGTGCTCGCGGTGTTCACCCGGCCCGTCGTCGAGGACGACGACCACACCGTCCTCGTCATACCACACGGTCGGGCTGACCCCGCCGAGCCGTTCCGTCGCCTCGGTGACGAACCCCCCCACCTCCTCGACGCTCCGCAGTTGGTGACAGCGTGCCCCCGGCTCAGCCCGGCGTACCTCGTGGTGCCCGGACGGCTTCACCAGGGCGTACGTCCCGGGCGGTCCCGGAAGATCGACGACCTGCAGCTTGCCGTCCGCGCCGGACGCCTTCACGGCGGTGTCCTGAATCTTCTCCAGCGTCTCCACGCTCGTTCCGATCATCGTTCCTCGTCTCCATCGAACAGGGGTGGTTGATCGAGCTCGCCGGGGAAGTCCCGGTTGAATGTGAGCCCGTTGTTCTGCAGCCGCATTTCGAACGTCTTCGATCGAAACTTCGGCACGCCCGAGGTGCACTCGACCTCCAGCTTGCAGCTCTCCGCGTCCCCCGTGTCGGGATCGAGCACGGGGGAGACGTTGAACTTCAGGCTGACCGTCCGGTTCCCGTCGTCGGACGGCCGGTTGATGCAGTCCATGGCGACGATCGCCAGGTGCCGTCGCAGCAGCTTGTCGATCCGCCCGTTGTCGAGATGGGCGAGGTTCGTGAAGTCCAGCGGGACCTCCTCAACGCGCGTCATGGTTCTCTCCCGTGGTGTGGCGTCGTCGCCGATTCGGTGGCGCGGCATCATCGAGCGATCGAGGGATTGAGCCGCGGGCCGACCCGGTCGAGCAGCTCGCCGCGGTCGATCGAGATCGCCCGCGGGGCATCGAACCCGAGCCGGATCTGACCCGGCCCGAAGCGGACGACGGTCAGCGAGATCGTCTCGCCGGCGAGCTGCGCGAGCGCTTCGAGGTCGGTTGGCAACGTGCAGACGACGCGCTCATCGCGTTTTCTGGACAGCACGAGCATCGGGTCCTCCTTGGTTGAGATGAGCCGCGACGGACAGCGCCGCGACGAGGGCCAACGTCAGCGAGAGCACCGCGACGAACCGCCGCCGGCGTTCGAGGGCGAAGCCCAGCAACATGCCGGCGGCGAGTTCGACGCCCATCCCGGCTCATCGTGCGGCCGCCTTCCGCCCGCGGGGCGGCCAGAAGAGTTCGTCACGGCACCTGCAGGAACTCCGGCGGATAGTCCCGCTCGGGGGCCTGGGCCCGCATGACTCGCAGCTGGGCGAGGTAGTTCCGCGTGTTGACGTCGCGCCCGACGTGGCCGAGGAACAGGTCGCCCCGCAGCTTGCGGAGGTGCCACTCCGTGTTGGTCGTCTCCCGCCACTCGTAGGCGGTCGCCGTGCGGTCGATCTCCGCTGCGGCCGTGATCCGCTCGAGCTCCGAGTAGTAGACCCGTTTCGTGAGCGGGAAGAGCGGCCCCTCGCGGTCGCCGAGGAAGGCGCGGCACGCCTCGACGTGCACCCGCACCGGCTCGGTGATCGGCACCCCGTGCTCGCCCCGCTTGAACCGTCGCGTCTTCTGGAGCACGACCTTGATCTCGTCTCCAGCGAGGTCGATCGCCTCGTTCCGCACACCCTCGCGGTACTCCGGCGGACCGTGGAGCAGGTCCGAGGGACGCCAGCCGTAGCTCTCCTGGAGGGCGAACAGCGTCCTCCACAGCAGCGGGGGCGGGACCTTGGAGCCCCTCGGACGCCGCGCGACCCGGCAGGCCCGGAGCATCGCCTCGCGTTCCCCCGCCTCCAGAAACTCCCGATCCTTGTGGACGTTCGCCCCCTCGAGCGGCTCCACGGTCGGGATGCGCTGCAGGAGTTCCGCCTTTCTCGGGCCCGCGAAGTTCAGGATCGTCATCACCTGCCGTAGGTCCTTGTTCGCGGTCGCGATCGAGACACCCGCCTCCAGACGCGACCGCACGAAGCGCATCAGCTCCGCCCGCGTGATGCTGGCGATCACCGGATTCTCGGTGCTCGCCTCCCACAGCCGCACGGCGCCCCAGTAGGCGTCGATCGTCCCCGGGGAGCGGTCTCGGGCGATCATCTCCGGCAGCTTGTGCTCGCTGTAGAGCTCCCGCAGCGTGATCGCCGACCGTGCCGCGTCGCGCTCCTCCGCAGCCTCGAGTCGGGCTCTCCGGGCGGCGAGGAAGTTGATCGTCTCGGGATGCCGATCGTAGGCATCGAGTGGCCGGGGCGAGGTGCCGTATTCGGACATACCTGAAGACTCCCGAGCCGGTCGCTCCGCCGATCCGGACCGCGGATCGCCCCTCCCTGCCGAGCGCCGACGTCGACTCCGTCGCATTGGTGAACGTGCATGCGAGACTAGCGGCGATCCCGCCGTGCGCGGCGAGGAATGCGCCGCAGGGTGCCACACACATGGCACCCGGCACCATCCCGCTTTCGATCAGCGAAGCGGGGCGTCCCGTGCGGCGCCCGGCGAGTCCTCGCGACCGTCGCCATCGGACCATGGCCGTGGAAATACGGAGAATCACGGGCACGGCACGGCCCCATCGCTGCTGTCGTCGTCCGGGTCGTCAACCCAGACCGTGAACCGCAGCTGCGAGAGCACGACGCGTCGGGACGTCAGCAGGACGTCCGGTGCAACGTACTCGGGGTCCGCCCCGCGGTCGGTTTCGTAGTAGCGGTCCAGCGCGTCGAGCAGGCGGGCGAACACCCGCCGCTGGCAACGCTTGCCGGGGATCTCGGTGCGGCGACGCGTCACGCGGCACCTCCCGTCTCGGGTCGCGCCCGATGCTCGCGGAACAACATGATCCCGAGGACCGCGACATCGACGATCGCCCGGGCCATCGGCGGGTCGCATTCGGCGAGTCGCAGGAACTCCTGCCACACGTCCTCGGGCGTGCCCGAATGATCGGACTTCGCCCCGGTCCGGACCGCCAGCCAGACGGTGTCGAGCTTGTCGGGGCACTCGTTGACCTCGCCGATCTTCGTCACGAGGACCCGGGCGAGCGGCTCGGAGATCGCAACCTTCACGAGGTCCCCCCCGGCACGAGGTCGAGGTCGCCCGGATCGAACTGCGGCTCGAGGAACGGGTAGACGCCGTCATCGAACGCGTCGACGAACGCCGTCTGCCGATGCACCTCGTGCGACACGTAGCCGTCCGCGCCGGTGACCTCGACGCCACCTTGGTGGACGCGGCACTCGCATCCGATGCCGAACCCGTTCAGGAACCGGGCCAGCGGGCAGGTGCGGGAGTTGAGCCCCTCGCCGGTGATGCCGAGCAACTGAAGGCGGCCGGCGACGGTGTGGGGATCGTTCCCGAGCGTCGCGAGGACCTCGGACGCGTCATCCGCCCGGTAGTCGCGAAAGCGGCCGGCGATCTCGGGATGGCGACGCGTCATGCCGCGATCCCCTCGAGGTTCCGTGCGAACGCCTCGCCCTCCTCGCGCCGCCGCTCGAGGATCGCGGTGTGCATCTGGCTGACCCGCGACTCCGAGAGACCGAGGTGGGCGCCGGTCTGCCTCATGGTCTGGCCGAGGCGGTAGTAGAGGATCAGCAGCAGCCGCTCCTGCCGATTCAGGCCCCGGAGCAACGCCCGCCACAGCTCCCGCTCCCGCTCGGCGCGGGCCGGATCGGGGCGGACGCCGACCTCGACGTCGAGCGAGCTCGTGCCGGCGACGGTCGCGGCCCGCAGCTGCTCGCCGAGATGCTCGAGGTCGACTCCCAGCGGAGCGGCGAGGTCCTCGTCCGTGGCGGCTCGACCGAGCTCGGCCGACGTCTCCCGCCGCGCCTCGGCGATGCGGCGGCCGCGGGAGCGGGCGAGACGAGGGACCGGGTCGATCGACCGCAGCCCGTCGAGCATCGCCCCGCGGATGCGATTCGCGGCATAGGTCGCGAATTTCAGGCCCCGCGCGGCGTCGAACTTCCCGGCTGCGTCGATCAGCCCGAGCGCCCCCCACTGCACGAGGTCGTCGCCGTCGACGTGCGTCGGCACCTGCATCCGGCGGGCGATCCGGTGCACCAACGGCAGGTGCGTTTCGACGAGCGCGGCGGCCGCCCGCGCGTGGTCGGCGGACTCCCGCTCGAGACGGCGCTCGAGGTGCTCGCGGGCGAACCCGAGCAGCGTGACGACCTCGCCGGTCGTGACGCCCTCCAACCGGGCGAGCGCGGCGAAGGTCTCGGCCAGCCGGCTGGCGATCCGCGCCCCGTCGGCACCGACGCCGATTGCGTCGGCTTCGTCGTCGGCCGGCGTAGCGAACGGGAGCGTGTCGGACATGGCCGAGCGCCGGGTGAGGATCACCCGGGCGGCCGTCGCTCCGTCACCAGAGCATCACCGGCCACCCGTGGCGACCGACAATGTAGCTCAGAGTATCACTCCGTCAAGCCGATTGGCGGGAAACTGGCTCGGCGGCGAGGAACATGGACGCGAGCGGCATCTCCAGCGCGTGGGCCAATGAGTCGAGCGTTTCGTCGCTTGGCCAGCGTCCGCCGCGCTCCAGCTGAGTCACAAAAACACGGCTGCAGCCCATTGCATCTGCCAATTGGGCCTGTGTGAGACCGAGTTCCTTGCGACGCCGACGAAGGTTCTCGCTCAACAGATCACGGGATCGACTCACGGCGATGATGTCCATGCGAGAAAGGTACCTGTCAGCAACGTCGTGGGCAATCCCGCCCGATCTGCTACTCTGCGTCGGTCCGGCCCACGAGGAGTTGTGCCATGCACGATTGGCCCGCGTCCGAGCAGCTGCCCTGGATCGACGTCGAGACGGCGATCCCGCGGCTGGCGACGGGGACGACCGCGTCGGACGTGATCCCGGTCCGCCTCGACGACGGCCGCGTCCTCCGCGGGCTGTACTGTCCCGGTGCGGAGGGTGACTGGGCGGTCGAGTTTCCGTTCGCCCCACGAGAGTGGACCCTCGTGAGGGAGGGCCGCGTCGTCTCCTGGCTCGACGTGGAGTCGTGTCTCACGACCGCGCCCCCCGGTGGCAGCTGAGGCCCAAGTCGTCGTCGGTCGTCCACTCGGTCGAGCCGACTTGGAAGCGTCCGCTCCCCGGATCCCCGATCGGCGTCGCGGGATCGCCCTCGATCGAGAACCGCCAGGGTCCGCGAACCGGGAACGCGCCGCCCCGATTGCGGACGGTGCGGGTGGTCCTCTGCGCAACGAGCGTCGCCTCGCGTCCGTCGTCGGAGCGAACGGGAAATCGCTGCTCGTCCACGACTGAAGCTCCCGCGTACACCGAGAAATCGGCGTCGATCCGCCGCCCGGTGTTCAGTGGTTTCCCGGCGGTAACTGGATTCGATATCCAGTTACCGCCCCTACTGAACACCGAAGTGACCCCAGAGGGATTTGAACCCTCGTTACTGGATCGAAAAGACCGCCCGACGGGACTGCGGACGTGTACGGCCGGATGACGCAGCGCGGGGGTCGTGTACACTACTTCGCGGTGATCCGTGAACCGGTACTGGAGGGGGCGATGTCGGGCAACGGCGAGGCGATTCGATTCGACGACCCGCAGCGGTTGTTCGACGTCTTCATGGATGCTCTCGACGGGCGCCGGCAGGGCAGGAGCCAGCAGTGGGACACGTCGCTGCGTGTCCTGACGTTGGCCTTCGACCGGGCGATTGACGAGGCCGACCGCCCGCGGGCCGACGAATGGCGGGCTCTCGCCAAGGACTGCTGGGACGCCCTCGTCGAACGTTGCTTCGTTGACAAGGAGCGGGAGGACGAGCTCGACCTTCCCTACCTCCCGGCCGAGATCACCCACGCCGTGCTGCGGCCGTTCCTGATCCACGGGGACGGACGGAAGGCGGACGCGGCCCGACGCGACGATCGCGAGGGCCGAGAACTCGGCGGCGACGACAGTCTCTACGGTGTCGTCGAGGATGTGTGGTGCGACGTCACCCACCGCGCTGACTTCGCCATCATGCTCGGCGACGTACTCGCGTCGCTGCTCGACGACAACGGTCGGTGGGATGACGTCGAGGTTTGAGGGCGACTCGAACCCGACACGCGGATTATGATTCCGCTCCGTTCCGCAGGCGGAAGGTGCGTTGTCCGCCGATCCGGTCCGCCGCGCTACCGGGACGTTTCGCGAGAACCGAATTCCGTCCACCGATCTGTTGCGGTGCGCGGTGCGCGGGTCGGCGGGTTCGCGACGTTTCGCGCGAAACGTGGGAGCGAGTCGCGTGATACGTCACTTCCAGACCTCGACCTCGAAGCCGCCGGCGAGCGTTTCGTCGTCGCTCGTCGTGACGCGGATCGTCACCAGGTACACGACCGAGTTCGAGGTGGACGCGACGCCGCCGGCGACGTCGGCGAGCACCGCCTTGCCGATCGGGACCGTGTTGCCGGCGTCGTCCGTGAAGCCCGTGGCGTTGGACTGATCGTTGGCCACGGTCAGCGAGGGGGACGCCCCCTCGAGCGTCCCCGGATCCTCGACGACCTCGATCGTGATCTCGCCGACGTCGGTGATCGTCACGCCGGTCGCGAGGAGTGCGTCGAACACGAAGCCGAACTGGCGATCGTCGTCGGCGTGCTTCTCGAGGCGGCGGGTCGCGCGACCCTTGTTGCTCGACATGGTCAGCGGTCCTCGAGTTCCGAGACGGTACGGCGGGCGATCAGCGGGGCAACGAGCACACGGCCCCAGAGCGACGCACTCGTGCGGCGGCCGGGGAGACGGGTCGTCTCGTCCGGCTGCAGGATGATCGCGACGAGGTCGACCGCGGGAGCGGCTGCCCCGAGTGTCAGCAACGCCGGCGGCAGGCCCACGTCGAATGCGTAGACGATCTCGGCCGGGCCCGACGCCGACACGCTCATCACCGCCGGGGTCAGCGTGGCGACCGTCGCGGTCGCGACCGCGGGCGCAGCGGCCGCGACCTCGAGACCGGCGGGAGCGACGGCGAGCGTCGTCGCGAGATCGAGCGTCGGCGACATCGCGGCCACGTCGATGGCGGTCGTGCCCACGGAGACGTCGGTCGTGTTGCCGACCGTTGGAGCAACCGCATCCACGTCGATCGCGGCGGTGCCGGTTGTGACCGTGAGCGTGCCGAGGTCGACCGCTGGGGCCACGCTGGCGATGTCGACGACGGCGGAGCCGATTGCAAGCGTCGCCCCCTGGTCGAGCGTGGGGGCAAGGCTGGCGACGTCGATCGTGGCCGTGCCGACGGTGACGTCCAGTGCGAGCGAGACGGACGGCGCGAGCGGTGTCACCTCGACGACCGCGGGGGAGGTCGCGACGCTGACGCCCTGCGAAACGGTCGGGGCCTGCGGAGTCACATCGACTGCGGCGGTACCCGCGGCGACGTTGAGGTTGCCGAGACCGATGGCCGGAGCCACCGCTGCAACGTCCACAGCGGCCGGCCCTGCAGCGACACCCAAGGCGAGGCTCGGCGTGGGAGCGTTGGCGGCGACCGAGACGGCGGCGGGACCAGCGGCGAGCGCGAGGGCGAGGTCGACGGTCGGCGCGATCGGCAGGACGTCCACGGCAGCGGGACCGGCCGCTACGGCGATCGCACCGAGAGACGGTGTGGGGGTGACGGCCGCCACGTTGATCGCGGCCGAGCCCACGGCGACGTCCCGCCCGAGGCTGATCGTGGGAGCCACGGCATCGACGTCGATCGCGACCGGGCCGATCGCGAGGACGAGGTCGTGCTGGACCGTGGGGGCGCTGACCGTGACGTCGACCGCGGCGGGGCCGGCGTCGGTGAGCGTGGTGTCCGCCCCCCCGAAGTCGTCGTAGTCCAGCCCGTCGCCGCTGTTGTAGAGATCGCTCCGCTCCTGCGACGTCAGCAGACGGTCCCACCGCGAGACCGAGTCGACGCGGCCGTCGAGGAAGCTGGAACCGTTTCCGAGAGAGCCGATCTGCCACAGCACGTCCGTCTTACGCGCGGAGGCCGTTCCTCCCGTGGGCGCCGTGACGTGCGTCCCGTTGTTGATCGCGATCCCGATCTCGTTGTTGGCCGCGTCGTGGTACGCCTCCACGAAGTACCACGTGCCCGTGGACACTGCCGCGCCCCACGTCGCGGTGGCGATCGTGCTGCCGCCCAACGCGAACAGGCGAATGAGCGGCTTGTCTTCACCGGTGCTGACGGCGACGATGAACTCCTTCTCGTCGCCGTCCTTGTGCTTCGTGACGATCCCGCCGGTGTCTCCGACCGCCGACGGGAGCGACTCCAGCCGGAACCACGCGGTGACGGTCCAGTCGAAATCACCCGTGGCGAGGTCCGCGTTGTCGGCGTGGCTGAGGTACTCGTTGTTCGTCGATTCGAAGTCGGCCGCGTTGCCGAGCTTGCCCGACGCCGACCCCACCGTGTTGTTGTCGGTGAGGTCGTTCGACCCGTGCGAGTCCGCGCGGGTGCCACTGGTCTCGTTGAGTTTCCAGTGGGCGACGAGGTCGGTCAGGAGCGACATCAGCTGATGACCGCGTGCTTGGCGGCGAACTGATCGATGGCCGCCCGCACGTTGCTGACGGAGGCGTCCGAGTTGACCTTCGCGAGCAGGCTCGCAAGCTCGTCAAACGAAGCCTTGGCGGCCGTGTTCGCGTCCGCGTAGTCGGCCGCCGCGTAGCCCGCCTCGGTGGCGAGCAGGTCGTAGTGCGACGCCGAGATGCCGTCACCGTCCCGCATTTGGACCATCGCCGCCTCGACCGACGCGAGGCCGTCGACCGCCTCGACGAGTTGCCGCGCGTAGCGGGTCAACTGCCGCCCGACCTCGGTCTCGGAGTTGATTTTGATATGGTTGGCTGCCATCGTCTCACCGCCTTTCGTTGGCCCCGCCGGGGTCGAGTGTCACGTGCTGCTGCCGGTTGCCCGGAGCGTGTAGGTCGACTTTGTCGCGTCAGCTCATGAGTTGCTCGACGAGACGATCCCGCCAAGCTCGGACCTGTTGCTTCGCCTGCTCGACGCCCTCCGCCCCGCCGGGTACCCGCACCTTCTGGAGGACGCCGTAGTCGACGCGGGCGCACGGAATCCCCTCGAACGGCTGGCCCGGCTCCGGCGTCACGATCTCGCCCGCCCAGTACACGACGCGGCCGTTCTGCAGGCGGTAGATCCGTGTGGCCTGCTTCGTGGTGAGCTGGACGAGTGGCACAGTGCGGAGCTGCTTGCGCCCCCCCGGCGGGTTGTGCCGCAGCTCGTAGCCGGTCGACCAGTCGAGCGACTCGACGAGGTGGTCGAGGTCCTCGGGGAGCGTGCCGAGGCCGACGAACAGCTTGCCGCCGAGCCGGGCTTCGTGGTCCGGCTCGCAGCGGACGTACCGTTTCGAGTCGGTCGGATCGGTGAAGGTGGCCCGCTCGAGGCGTTCGCGGAGCCGCTTGGCCGTGCGCTTTGCGGCCTCGGCCTCGGCGATGGCGAGCCTGGTCTCCGTCGTGCCCGACGCCTTGCCGACCTCGGCCTCGGTATCCTTGGCCTTGGCCTCGGCGTTGAGGACGCTGCGGTAGTCGTCGTGCGTGAACTCGCGGACGGGGACGAAGTGGACGTTGTGCCGCGTCTTGACGGGCGTGTGCAGGATCGGGTCGTCGCTGCTGCCGCACTCGGCGAGAGTGGTCATGGCGTGCTCCGGTTGGGTTCGTGGGCGGGGTCAGGCTTGGCCGACCTGGATGATCCCCTCGGCCGGCATCTGGAAAGTGACGTCTCCCCCGTTGCCGGCGAAGTCGGTGTGATCCAAGAACACCTCGGGGTGACTGCTGGCGCGGTCGGTGTCCCACTGGGCGAGCCCCGACCCGACGCAGTCCCGGGTGCCGGCGGCGACGCCGGAGAGGACCTCGTCGGCCGCGTCGAACTCGCTGCGGTTGTTGCTCGCATCCTTGGCCCACGCCTCGCTGTCGAGGGCGTAGCCGGACGTCGAGTCGCCGCCGGTGCCGTCGTACCAGTCCGGCGTCGTCAGCCCGCCCCACGTCGTGATGTCGTCCTCTGTGTCGGCCGTCGTGTTGCTCATGAACAAGAACAGGCGGTGATCGTCGGTGGCGTAGGCGACGTTGCCCTCGCCGAGGCGGTGGGTGTGGTCGTTGTAGGCGAAGGTGGCCATGGGTCAGTCTCCTCGGCGGCCGAGTGGGACGGCCTGGTTTGGTTGGTCACGCTGGGGCTCTACTGCTGCGCACGGCCGCTCGCGATGAATCCCGACGCCCCGGCCATGTAGCGACAACCGGCGAGAACGGAGTGACCGTAGTGTCGGACGCGATCGATCGATCCGTCGGACTCGTCCAGTTCGTAGACCTGCCGGAGAACGTCTCCGTCCGTGCCTGCGGCGATCGCTTGCCTCAGAGCCAACAGCAGATTGCCACCGGACAGGTCGAGGTCGATGGCGTTCCCGGTGACGCCACTTTCCACAACTTCGTCGTAAGTCTGGGTCCCGCCCGTGGTGTATTTTGCGATTCGCAGGTCACCACTGCTCGTCCCCGCCAAGTAGACGTTAGACCCGTCAGAGACCAGAGACTGGGTCGTGCACGTCGCGCCGGTTGTCGTGTCGTTCGTGCTGCCGTCGGAGATGTCGATCTCGCGCCAGCCGGTCGAGTGGGCCACGTAGAGGCTCGAGCCACTGCCGGACAGTACTCGCGACGCCCCGGTCACTGCCGAGAACGTGATGTTGTCGTCGGACGTCCAGTCGAGGAGTCCGGCCGAGTCGTAGCGGAAGACGCTTCGCGGGCTGTCGTCGTCGAGCACATAGAAGTTGTCCGAGGAGTCGGCCGCGAGCCCGACGATCCCCGTGCCGATCGACACGTTGCCGATCAGCGCACCCGTGGACGCGTTGAACTGGTAGACCCGACTGCCGGATGCCCCGTAGACGTACGTGCTACCGAACGCAGCGTGGGTCAGGCCGGCCGACGACGCCCACCAGAGCTGCGTCAGCGTGGGCGTCGAGAACTTCGTGAGGCCGGAGATCCCGGTGCCCGACGAGGCTACGTAGGCTTGCCCCGTGGTTCCGATGTCGACGCGGTTTCCGAAATTACTCTGATAGAACTGCAGGGCGGCACCGCTGCCGATGACGCAACTGTAGTCGACGACGCCCTGCGAAATGGAGGCCACGTGGTTTCCCGCCATGTGCCGCAGCCGATCATCCGAGATCGTCGTGCCGCCACCTCCACCACCTCCGATCGGCACGAGGTCCCACCCCCCGCCGCGTGGGACCGGTTCGCACCAGTCGCCGCTCGACAGTTCGACTCGGGCGTGTCCCGTCCGCGTTACGCCGGTCGACGTCTCGCTGCCGTTCTCGCCCACCCAGAACTCGAACGTGCCCGTGGATCCCGCGGCGATCGCCTGCGTCGTCTTCGCCAGTCGACGCGTGCGCGTGCCGCGCCGCGACCCCCCACCGAACCTCGGTGGTGGCCCTCCACGGCCGCGGCGCTCCCAGTCCACGACCGCCCTCTGCGTGCGGCCGAAGTCCTCGGGGGAGAGATAGTAGCCGTCCTCCGCCATGTCAGCCCCGTGTGTCGACGAGCATGGAGACCGAGTAGATCGTGGGGGTCACGGCCGTCCCCGTCGCCGCATCGTTGCAGGTGAGCGAGATGCGACCCATCAACACCAAGCCGCGCTCGCTGAGGCCGCTCCCGGTGAGCTCGAATTCGCGATCCGCCTCGGCCAACTGGTTCACGTCGATCGCGGGATCCGCGTAGAGATCGGCCCCGTCGACGTTGCCGTCCTGACCGACCAGGAAGACCTCGAGGTCGAGCGTGCAGGCGTTGTCCGCGACGGTCGTCTGCATCCCGGCACGGATGCGGCACGAGAGCGACTGAGCGAGGTCGTAGTTCGGCGGCAGTGGCCACAGAAACCCAGCCCGCCGCGTCGTCGCACCAACCCCCTTGAGATCGCCCGCCTGCACCGTCGGCACGTGCGTGCCCCACGTCCCGGTCACGAGACCGAGGTCGTCGTTCGCCGCGGCCGCGGGCAGGCGCGCGGTGAAGTCGTCCCAGACGAGTAGGTCGGTCAGTCGGACCGGGTGCGCCCGGTCGGCCGCCTGGGCGAGGTTCGCCGCGGGAATGGCCGTCCCGGGGGCGAACACCGACTCGTTCATCGAGAGTGGTTCGATCAGTGATCCGTGGATGCGGTTGGGCATCGTCCGTCCGTTCAGATTACGAGGCTGTTGAGGACGCCGAAGTCGGCCTCCTGCAGGTCCTGGAATTCGATGTAGACGGCGTTGGAAACGGAGGGATCGACGAGCTTCCCGCCGGCACCGTCGAGGAGGGCCGGCTCGTCGAGCTCGTGCCCCTCGTCGTCGAACATCTTGACTCGATTCGAGGCGTTCGTCGGATCGATGATTCGGTAGCCGCGGTCGAGCTCGAAGCGGTTCCAGCCCTCCTTGTGGTAGTGCAGCTCGAAACTCGTGTTCAGGAACGTGACGTTGCCCTCGTCCTGCTCGTCGCCGATGTCGAGGTTGGCGAGCCTCAGCGTGCCGGCCGGGAACGTCACGCCGCGGACCGAGAACGGGGCACTCGAGACGCGGTTGTCGAGCGTCAGGATCCAGGCGGGCAGATTGGCCACCGACTTCGTGACGAGGACGATGATGTCCGTCACCGAACGCTGGCGGGCCTCGGGGGCGAACTGGTCGCCGGCGGAGTTGAGATACGGTTTGCCGTTCGCATCGCGGGTGGCCACGATCTGCCGCTGCGTGGTCCGCCAGCGGACGCGGGCGCTGCGGTTCGTGGGGTTCGGCTCGGTCTGTCGCTCCCGCTCACGGAGGTCGATCGGCGCGTTGGAGTACTCGAGCGTGGCGAGCCACGTGTAGCGGTGCTCGTGGGCGAGGTCGATCGACCGCAACGTCAGGGCCGGAGTCGAGTCGTGCGGGGCGAAGATCCCGGGCATCGCCGTCAGGATCGTGGCCCGCGTGTCGAACTGCGAGTTCACGGTGACACGGTAGACCTCCGTCGCGGAGGTCGGGTCGAGCCCGCCCTCGCGAGAGCCGCGGCCGTCGCGGATGCGCTTCGCGGAGACGACGCTCATTGCTCGTCGAAGCTCCCGCGTCGGATGCGGAGCGGGTTCGAGCCCGCCTGGCGTCGCGTCCAGGCGGCGATCGTGGCCGTGTTCTTCGCGGTCTCCTTGGTCGCCTTCGCCGTCTGCTGCGCCTCCTTGCGCTCCCTGTCACGGGTCCCGGACGTGGCGTTGGCGATCGCCTCGGCCGCCTCGACCGAGCCACGCGACGCGGGACCGATCGAGAAGTCGGCGGCGGTCCGACGATCGGGGCCCTTCTCCTGCTCGCCGGCACGCTCCGCCGCGGCGCGTTCATCACGCTCGCTGACGGCCCGAGTCAGCGCACTCAGAAACTCACGGCTCCCGGCGTCGGCCTTCGTGAATTCTGCGTTCGCCGCTCTCCGGGCCTGGTCGAACTCGATCTCACGACCCACCTCGAGCGAGGCGCGGCGCGCCTCCTGCAGGAATACGGCCGTCTCCTCGCGAGCTGCACGTACCGCCGCCCGCGCCCTGGCGTCCTCGACGATCCGCTCCGAGGCCGACTTACGGCTCGACGCGTCGAGCCGAGCCTGCAGGCGCTCGCGATCCCGCCACGCTCCGTTGATCCGCTCCTCGATCTTCGCGATCCTCTCCCGTGCGACGGTGCGGGAGTCGTCGTTGCCGGCCCCGAGGAGGCGGTCGAAGGCGTCCTCTCGCTCGGCCGCGAGTGCGTCGAGGTCGCGCTTGTTCTCCCGGAGCCCGAACACGAGGTTGTCGCCGCCCCCCCCTCCCCCCCCGTTGCGGTCGAGGTCCTGCAGCGTACGTCGCTGGGCGAGGTCCTCATCGAGTTCGGCGAGTTCCTCACGGAGGCCGGCGAGCCGACGCTTGGATGCCTCGGCAGCGTCGCCCAACCCCGTCAGTCCGTTGACCACCAGAGGCAGGGAGGCGATGCCAATCGTCGTCAAGATGCCGGCCACCGGGTGGATCGTCGTGACGAGCGTCGAGATGTTGTTCGCCGCTCCGCGCAGCTTGATCGTCCAGTCGCCGGTCGAGTTGACGACGTCGTCGAGCGCGAAGGAGAGCTGCGTGGTGGCCCCGCCCAGCGCCGAGCGACCTAGGCCGCGCGTAACACGCGCGGACGACGTGCGGACGCGATCGTTCGCGGCGTCCACCTGCTTGAGCGCCTGCGCCATGACGAGTGCATCCTGGCCGGCTCGACGTTCGGCCGCCGACATCCGGGCGAGGACCGGGTTCGTGTTCGAGACGGACGCAGAGACCTGCTGAGCCGCGCCGGCCGACTGACGGGAGCCGGCCAGAAACTGCATGTGGTCGAGCTTGAGATTCACGACGAGGTCGCCGATGGTGGACACGTCAGCAGCCCCCCGCACCGGAGTCTGGGCCGTGCCCCACTACCGCCTCGAGGTCTTCGACCACGCCACCGAACGGACCCACGTCGCCAACGTCGCCGCCCCCGATCTCGAAGCCGCACGGGCGAAGGCGAGTGACAAGGGTCTCGACGTCGTGCGACACCTCGACGACGAGGGGACGCAGCAGGTCTCGTCCCGCTCCGCGTCGGTCGCGATGAGTGCAGCGCCGGTACGGGAGCACGCGTTCCTCGCCGTGCTGGCAGGCCTGCACGGTGTGCTCGGCCTCGTCGTGTGCGTCGTCGGTCTGCTGATCGGCGCACGTGGTTTCGCCGTCTCGGACACTGGTCAACTCGTGCAGGCCGGATGGCTGCTCGGCCTGGCCGTGTCGCTCGTGACCGTCGGCGCGCTCGTGCGGCTGGCGATCGTCGTGGCCCGTGACGTGCAGCGGATCGCCCAGCGGTGATCGCCGACGTTTCGCGCGAAACCTCACCGCCGACCGGTGAGCAGCGTGCGGAACGTCGCCACGGAGGCGTTGGGGCTGAGCGTCGGTGTCGCGTCGGTCGGCCGGTCCGATTCCGGTCGCCAGCCCGGCATCAACGACCGCGCATCGACCGGCGTCGCGCTCAAGGCGGAGAGTATCCGGGCGATGCCCTCGGCGAGCGTTGCCTGCAATCGGTCCGGCCACAGTCCACCACTCAGTTCGATCCACGCTTCCAGTTCATCCCACGCCGCCGGGCTCATGCCCGACATCAGCTCGTCGACGTCTCCGAGTCGTCCGCAGGCCTCGGCGACGCGGAAGGCGTACCGGCGTCCGCGTCGCCGCTTGAGTTTCCCAGGTGCTCCCGGATCGCCGAGAGCGAGAGGCCGCAGTGCTCGACGCAGGCGGCGTAGACGAGGGCGAGATCGCCCGCGTCGTTGTCGGCGAGCAGCCGTGTCTCGTCGTCGCCGAACAGTCGCTCGCCCTCCTCGTCGACGAGGCACCGCACGAGCAGGTGTCGGTCGGCATCCGAGCGGGGTCGGTTCGACTTCGGATCGACGATGTCCGCCTCGTACTTCTCCCGCTCGAGTTGGGTGAGCGAGCGGATTCTCGCGGTGCCGCCCTTGATCGGCAGCGGCACGTAGCGGTAGCGCCGCTTGGCCGGGGCGAGCAGTGATTCGCGTGTCAGTGTGGTCATGGTCGGTTCCAAACCTGGAGAGTTCCGTGCGGCGGGCGTCCTGCCCGCCGGCTTCGCCGATGGTCGACCGCCGACACTCGGCTACTCGTCGACGATCAACACGCCGGAGTGGTTCTCGCTCCGCGCGTTGGGGCCGGGGACGTACTTGCCGTCCGGCGTGTAGCCGTCGATCTCGCCCGACTTGAACTTCTCGAGGTCGTCGGGATGGATGCCCTTGGAGGTCGCCCGGTAGGCGACGAACGCCTCCGCGAGGCACTCGGGGAGCGGCTTGCCGAGCCGCGCCGCCCACTCCTCGGCCCGCTCCAGGCACTCCGCGTCGGCCGGCTTCGCGCAGCCCATCTTCACGAGCTTGTACGCGTCCGGGTGGTCGATGACCGTCCCGATCGGCTTCGCCTCGCCATCGGTGCCGGTCAGCTCGTAGAGCAGTTCGCACTTCATGTCGATTCCTCGTTCGGTTCGATGTCGCACTTGGCGCGGAGGCCGGTGACTCGCGCGGCGAGGCCGACCATCCAAGCGAAGATCGTGCACCGCCAACTCAGTCGCCGCGCACCGCGAAGCCGCAGGACGATCGTGTTGCCTCTCCGGAAGTGCTGATCGATGTCCACGTGCATTGCGGTTGCTCGTCTCGCCTGAAACCGGTGGGGAAGCCCTCGACGTCAGCTCGGGTAGGTGACCGTCTTGTCGACCTTGAGACCGAAGCTCGCCTTCAGGCCGTCGGAGAGGTCGACCGCCACGCCGAGACTCAGGCCCGCGGCGTCGAACGGCCACTCGGTCGTGGCGGCGTCGGCGAAGATGAGCTTGAAGGCGGTCTTCGCGGGGGCCAGCAGGAGATCGGTCAACGCCTGGTGGCCGGCCAGGGCCGGGTCGAAGAACATCTCCCCGGTGACCTCGCCCCCCTCCGTGCGGCCGGTCGGGTCGTAGGGGATGCCGGCGTCGGCGTTGTCGAGCGTGTCGCTCTCGAACGTCTCCGTCTCGGCCTCCGGTCCGTCGAGCGAGATGATCTGCGCGACCGCCGTGAACACCGAGGCGATCTCCTGCTGGAGCACCGTCCCCTTGCACTTGATCTTCGCCATGCTCTGGGTTCCCTTCTGGCTCTCACGGACGGTACTGGACGGTGAACGGGAGCGTCTCGACGTGCAGCCGGTGGTCCTCGCCCGGCAGCGGGTCGTCGGTCCCCGACTGGCGTCGACCGAGGATCATCGCCTCGATCGTCACGCTCCCCGCCGCGCCCTCGAAGTCCTCGAGCACGGCCAGGACGGCGCGGGCGAGCGCCTTCGCGTCGCCCGGTCGCACGGCGCAGCAGTCGATCTCGACCTCCGCCGTGAACAGGGCGCCCGCCCCGCTCCCGTCGCCGCCGTCGAGCGTGTTGTTGTGGTCGTCCTCGAGCGTGGCGACGAGCACGTAGTCCGGTCGCGCACCGCGGGGCACGTCGTCGACGTACACGCCGCGAAGCTCTCCGGTCGCGGCCCCGTCGACCAGCGCGGTCACGCTCGAGTCGCCGAGCAGCAGCGTGTGGAGGCCCTCCTCGATCATCGGCCACCCCCGAGCTTCGCGATGTCCTTCCTGAACGAGTCGGCGATCGCCTTCAGCTGTTCGCTCTTCGTGCTCGTCGCCGCGATCTCCACGAGGTCGCGACCGTTGGCGGGCATCTTGCCCGTCCTGCGTCCCGCCGCGGTCTTCCGCGGCTTCGTGCCGAGCACCCACCAGTGGATGTTCGCGCGACTGATCCCGACCCCCTTGTCGGTCGAGCGGGCCGGGATCGTGCGGCGGCGGCTCTTGCCGACGTTGAACCCGACCTTCGTGAGCACGGCCCCGCCCGCGGAGCGGTCGGAGTCGGTCCGCATCCCGATCGTGGCCCGCACGCTCTTCAGGCGAGGGGGCACGAGCAGCTTGAGCTTGCGACGCACCACGCGACCACCGGCTCCGCTGGCCTTCTTGGCCGACGAGCGCGTCCGCTTCGGCAGCTCCACACGGAGCCGCCGATCGAGCGTGCCGTCGCCGGTGATGGTCGCGTACCGCGGCAAGGTCCCGGGTCCTCCACTGGTTCGCTCGAGTCAGCCGACGTGGCTGCAGACGAGGCGGATCATTTCGTTTCGCATGCCGTCGTCGGTGACCTCGAAGACGGCCACCAGGTGGTGCACGCGCCCCTCGAAGGTGACGCGGGCCTCGGCGTCGATCGTGTGGGTGTCGGGGTCCCAGCGGACGTCGAACACCTCGGTCGTCTCGGCGTGTTGTTCGGCGGCGCGGGCGAACTCGCGTCCGCCGGGGGTGTGTCGTCTCGCCCAGCGGCAGCCGCCACGACCGTCGAACGGTCGCCAGTTCGAGCCGAGCGTCCGATCGATCCGTCCGCCGGCGCCGGTCGGGGCATCGGGGCGGAGTGTCTCGATCAGGATGCGACGGTCGAGTCGGCCGGTGTCGATCATCAGGAGGAGGCGACCGTGATCGTCTGTGTCTCGGTGGCGAGCGGGACGACGATCCAGCTCGTGCCGTCGCACACGGCCCGGAAGCCGCCGCCGATCTTCTCGCTCGTCGTCTGCAGGGCGATCGAGTCGGCGGTCAGGTCGTTGAAGACGACGAGCCCCTCGTCCTGCCCGGCGACGACGAGGTTCTGATCGGCGACCGCATAGAACTCGACCACCGACCCCTCGAGCTCCGGCGAGGCCGCGGGCAGGGTGAACGTCACCGCCCCGCCGGCGCCGCGGGTCGTGAAGATCTTGCCCATGTCGCCGGCGAGGACCGTGTAGTCCGCGGTCTTCGCCTCGACCTGCGAGCGGACGTCACCGGTGTCGCGGGCCCGGAACTGATTCGTGTTCGCGTTCATCGTTGTGACCTCGGGCTCACTCGCGGCGCCGGGCCTCGTACGCGGCTGGCTCCGCTGGGTCTTGTCCGTCGGTGGTTTGCGGGCGGCACCACGTCACAGAACGTGGCTGAGTCGTTCGTCGCGGACCGGGTCGAGCAGGGCGTCGAGATGGGGCTGTCGGAACACGTCGTCCGGCACGTGGGATCCGCGGAAGCGGTGAGCGTGATCGACGAACAGCCGCAACCAGTGGCGGATCGCCTGAGGCACGTCGGCCGCACTGTCGCCGTAGCCGGCGACGTAGGTGATCACGACGGCGTTCGCCACGCGGCGCGTACTCGGCCAGCACCGGTCGAAGGCGGGGACGATCCGTCCCGGCTCCCCGGCCGTGTCGACGTCGTATTGACTCGTCGCAAGCGTCTGCTGGCTGCCACCCTCGTCGGTGTAGACGACACTCGTCACCGACTGCAGGGGGGGCCGCGGCAACCGGATCGCGGCGCGTGATCCGGGGAAGCGGTCGAGCGTCAGCTGCCAGGTCTGCGTGATCAGCGCTCGCCACGACACCCGCTCCGCCTCCTGCCGCGCCGCGGCGACGTAGGCGTCGAGGAGCGTGTTCTCGTGGCCGTGGTCGACGTGGAGGTGGGCCCGGGCCTCGTCCGTCGAGAGCGGCTCGACGGCGGGGTCGGAGGTGCGGACGAGTCCCACGAGGGTGGCTCCCAGGACGAGTGCGGCGAAGATGAATCGCATGGAGTTTCGCGCGAAACGGGTGGAGGAACGGGTGGTCCGCGACCGGCGTGGCGCGGCTCAGATCGTGCCCTCGGCCTTCTGGACCGCGGTCCCGGTCACGGCCACGGTGCCGAGGTGGCTCGTGATCGGAGCCCGACCCCGGTAGAGCAGGGCGATCACGCCGTCGATGACGGCGTTCGCCGTCCCCCGCTCGACGACCGGCCGGACCCATTTCTTCGGCGGCTGGAACACGTCGAGGAGGACGAGATCGTTGTCGTCGTCGTCGCCCAGGGCGTCGGTCTGACTGTCGGCGAGGTCCGAGTAGCCGTCGCTCGAGCCGTCGTCGTCGGAGACCTCGGCGTGCAACTGCGTGACCTGCGTGGCGGTCAACGCCCCGAACACGCCGATGAACAGCACGCCGTCGTAGCCGCCGTCCGCGGAGAGGTCGACGCCGGTGCCGTTCTGGTCGGTGGTGCCGGCGGCGACCGCGTTCATCACGCGGCCGGCCCGGATGCACTCGCTGAGCAGTTTCTTCATCGCGTTGGTTCCGTTGTTCCTGGTTCGCCCGGGGTCGCCGAGAGCCGACCTCGCGTCACTTCTCCGGGTGCGGCTTGCCCTTCGGCTGCGGCTTCTTCGGCTGCGGCTTCTTCGGCTGCGGCTTGGCGGCCGTCTCCGGGCGGGGCTTGGTGGCGGTCTCCGGTCGCTGCACGTCGTCCTCCTCCATGTTCTCGACGAACTCGCGGATCGCCTTCGCGCCCGCCGGTCCGATGCCGTCGATCTCGGTCAGGGCCGGACCCTCGGCGACCCGCGTGCGGAGCCGTTCGAGAGAGTCGACGTCGGCCACGACGAGCGGGTCGAGCCAGTCGCGCGGGAAGTCGGCCACCGCCTCGAGCGGCGTGACCGTCTCCTCTCCGGGCCAAGGGTCCCCGCCCGAGTCGTGCGACTCGAGGACCGGTTCGATCGCGACGGCCGGCTCGGACCGCTCGGCGCGATACGGCACGGCCCCACCCCGCTCGATCAGCTTCGCGGCATCGGCCGCGGAGACGTCCAGGACGTCGCCGCGGTTGCCGTGGCAGGACGGGATCCGGCAGTGATGGGTGAGGCGGATGCGGGGCATGGTTCTCGGTCTCCTGGCGCGCGGCGGGCTTCGTGCCCGGACGTGGGCGACTTGCGAATTACGCCTGCTGCAGGTAGACGATCGGGGCGGTGCCGGCGTCGAGCAGGTTGCCATCCGAGCGAACGAAGGCGACGAAGCCCTCCTGGTCCGTGTCGGCGTACCGCTCGGTGAGACGACGCAGCCGGACGCCGCGGACCTGGCGGACCTTGTACTTCCGAAAGTCGCCGAACAGGACGGTCTTGTTCCCACTCGCGATCGCGCTCGCCATGTCGAGATTGATCGTGTAGGGGCGGCCGACGAGCGTGTCCGGGGCACCCTGCTGGGCGTTGGACTGGAACAGGTACTGCCCCTGGCCGTCCTTGAGCTTGCGGACCGCGAGCAGGACGTTGTCGTGGAACATGTACCGGGCGTTCATCCGGCGCGCCGGGTCGAGTGCGTACTGCAGGTCGATCAACTCGTCGGCGGTGATCGCCGCGGCCCCGGCCGCGGTGACGCCGAGGGTGGCCCCGGTGACGACGCCGCGGGGCGTGCCGGCCCCGCTGCCGGTGGTGAACTTGCTGTTCTGGATCCGCCCGAGTCGCTCGCCGAGCATCTCGCCCAGGACACTCGGTAGGTCGAAGGCGGAGTCCTCGAGCAACTCGACCGGAATCTTCACGAGCTTCGAGCTGAACTTGTACGCCTTCCAGACGATGGCCCCGAACGAGGGATCGACGGAGTCGCCGATCGGGTTGCTCTCGCCGAGCTGCACGCCGGTGTTCCCGGTGTCGTCGGCGGTCGGCCAGGGCATGTCGTCGCCGCGATCCGTGCGGATCACGTCCGCGACCTGCAGCAGCCCGCCGAAGGCGAGCATGTTGATCTCGAGCTGGTTGACGAACGACTCCGGGACCGTGACGCCGCCGGTGGCGCCGACGACCGAGGAGAGGTCGCGCCCCTCGAGCGCCCGCCGGACGCGGGTCGGGTGCTGCGTCTGGAACTCCCGCTGTGCCGGACGGAAGACGTCCGTGCGGGGCAGGAAGAAGTCGAGGTTGCGGCGGCGAGGGTTGAGCCCGGTCGCGCGGCACGCCTCCTCGTGCTCCGGCTCAAGGTCCTCGCCCGACTGGTGGCGGAACCAGGCCTGCAGGGCGAGGCCGCGGACCTCCTCGTCGGACCGCTGGCGGTCCTCGGGACGATCGGGATCGTCGTTTCGGGGATCGGCGTCCTCGCGGCCGATGCGTCGATCGGAGGGACGCCGCTGGTGCCGCTCGTCGAGCTCGGCGGCCCGTTCGACGACGTCGATCCGACGCGTGTAGGCGTCGTATTCGGCGTTGCAGCGAGTCCACTCCTGCTCGTCCTCGGCCGACCAGTCGTGATCCGGGTCGTTGGCGCGTTCGCTCAGCGTCTTCATCGACGCGTAGACTTCGGCCCGCTTCTCGCGGAGGGCCTTGGCGGACTCGTGTTCCTCGGGCATCATCGGCTCCATCGTCGCGCCGGCGCGCGGCACCGGCGCAGAGGATCAATCTCGATCGTCTGCGACACTGGGCCGGTGCCGATTGGACGGAACCGCTCGCAGTGACCCGCGATCGTGGCGACCGGACTGGGCCGGCCGCCGGGGATCGGAGGGGACTTCGGAGGCGGTGTGCTAGGAATGACTCGGATGATCGGTCAAGGGGAGAATCGCGCAGCGGATTCCGTCGCCGGCTGGGCGGTACGGTACGGTCACGTTGTCGCCTGTTCGGTGGAACTCAATGACCTCACGGCGCGGGTGGAACTCGTGCTGGATGTGCGTTTGCACGACAGGCCGGCAGTGGTCGATGATGACCGCGTCGCAGCCGATCTACTCGAGGACGCCGGTTTCACGCAGCAGGCGGAACTGCTCCGGGTGATGAACTCGGCGTTCCCGCCGTCGAACGGAGATGACGATGACGGAGCCCCACAGCAGCGTGGGCGAGATCGGTCTGGAACTACGTGACTGGCAGGCCGAAGCGATACGGCGCTGGAGCATGGACTGGGAGGCGGCCTACGCAGCGGTCGCACGGAAGAACGGTAAGTGCAGAGCGGCGGACGCGTTCTTCCGCGGGTCGTGTCCGCCGGTGGCGTTGCGACACTAGCCCCGCGGCTCGTCCTGCTCGACCTCCCGCAAGCGAACGCCCATCGCCGTCCGTCTGGCGATCCGCTCGCGATCGAATGCCGGCGTCGCGTCTCGCTTCCACGCCTCCCAGCCGCTGCGGGCCTCGGCGTGACGCTCCTCGCCCCGGAGTCCGGACGTCGAGGACTCGTAGGCCGGGAACACGACCGGGCCGACCTCCCACAGCTGGACGCTGACGAGCTCGCGGACCTCGAGCGTGCGGCCGTCGATCTCCAGTTCCCGCCAGACGAGCTCGTCGGGCACGAACATGAACGAGCTGCCGTCGACGTCGCCCCGCTCGAGCGAGACGACGAGGTCCCGGCCGGTCTGGGTGTCGGGCGGGTCGATCTCGTAGCGGAGCCCGACGTCGTCGACCTCGAGCCGCAGCGAACCGGACCGGTTGCGGCCGAGCAGGAGATTCGCATCGTGATTGAAGAAGCTGCGGACGTCGTCCTCGCGGAGCGCCCGGTCGAACGCCCCGGGCATGATTCGCTCGACGCAGTTCGACCAGAGTTGATACTCGGTTCCCGGATCGCCCTCGCGATAGAACACGGCCCCGTAGCCGGTGATGACCGGGGGCGCGTCGTCGCCGCCGCGGCGTTCGATGCCGACGCGGGCCAGGGCATTGGGATACTTGCGAGTCTCGAGTTTCGGGGGCATCGTGCTTGGCCTGGTCGAGGGTGGTGGGGCGCGGGAACTACCCGCGTCCCGCGGTGAGGAGGTCGCGTTCCCAGCCGATAACCGGGACGTAGTGGGCGGTGACGTGCCAGGAATCGAGGCAAACCGGATCGGGCCTGGCGGTGAACGACGCGAGCTTGACGATCCGGTCCCGGCCGATGAGGTGGAGTTCTCCGAGCATCGTGCCGGCCTCGAGCACGCGGCCGATCGCACGCACGGGGGTCGCGGCCGCGACGATCCACTCGACCGGAAACGTTCCGTCGACGCCGCGCACCTGAACCCTCACCCGCGGGACGGCATCCACCGTCTCGACGTCCAACGATTCGCGGATCGCCCGGAGCCGCGCCCGTGTGCGGCGCCGAATGGCGACGATGCGGGCGATCGCCGGCCAGCAGGCTCCGATGCAGAAACCGATGGCGAACAGGAGTGCGATCACGGGGTCGGCTCCGCGAACGGGTCGAGGGTGTGCAGGACGTACGTGGCGGCGTCCCGCTCGAGGGCGTCGGCGTAGGCCGCGACGTGGGCGGGAAGGTCGTGCTCGTGGCGGGTGGACGTCTCCTGCAGCTGCTCCCGGATCAGGCCGGCGAGCGCCCGGTGGAGCGACTCGGCGTCGACCTCGAACCCTGCGGCGCGGCAGACGTCGGCGGGCGCGGCGAGGATCGCCACGCACCCCGATCGTTCGGCTTCGGCGAGACCGTCCAGGAAGGCGTCGAAGCTCGGCTTCCCGGCGGCCTTGCGGACACGCACGGACAGCCGCTTGGCGACCCGGCCGAGGGCCTCGGCGAGCAACTGGCGGAACGGCTCCGCGTCGAGCCGCGATCCCCCCTCCTCTTCACTCTCGACGGGTTCCTTCTCGGCCTCGGGCTCCTCGTCGTCGCCCTGCCCCTCGCCGCCACCCTGGGGAGCGGCCGGGCCGAAGCCGCTGGACATGTTGAGCGGCTTGGAGATCTCGTCCCCGCCCTCGACGGGATTCATGTTCTCGAGCCCGCGGACGTCGTTCACCGACATGAACGGCTGGCCGCCGAGGGCGAGCCGGTAGAACATCGCCCGCGTCCGGAGGTCGGCCCGCACGAGGGCCTTCCGCTCGAACTCGACGAAGTGCGTATCGCGTTCCTTCTGTCGCTCGCTGAGGAGCTTGTCCCAACACTCCTCCTCCCAGGCGATCAACCAGGGGTCGAGCGATTCGTTGAGGTAGGCGAGCTGTTCCATTTCGAGCGAGTTGTAGGACGTGCGGCCCTCGCCCCCGAGCTTGTGCGGGGGCAGGCCGAGCACGTTCGCCGTCTCCACCAGGTCGAACTGCTGAGCCTCGGTCAGTTGCGCATCGTCGGCGTTCGCCGAGAGGACGTTCGCCTTCAGGCCATCCTCCAGAATGGCCGTCTTGTGGGCTCGGTCGAGGCCCGACCGCATCGTCTGCCAACCGCCCTGCAGCCGTCCGAAGGCCGTGTCGGAGAGCGTCCCGGGGTGCTCGAGGACGATGTGCGGCGCGGCGGCGTTCTTGAAGTAGACCGCCCCGAAGCGGCGAGTCCCGATCCCCTTGCCGAGCGTGTCGCGATGGACGGCGATCGGGTCGTAGCCGATCAGACCGTCGAACCCGAGCCCCTTCACGTGCAGCACGTTCTCGGCCGGGACGCGGCGGAGTTCGGCATCGTCGTCGTCGAGCGTGCCGCCGACCGAGACGACGTACCACAGCTGGCCGTTCGCCTTGACCGGGGTGCAGCGGTCGGGCAGCAGCTGCAGGAGGTCCCGCGGGACGGAGGCGTCGTCACGGTCGATGAAGGCATAGCCGTTGCCGGTCGCGACCGCGTGGCCCGTGAGGGTCTGCTTGAAGTGAAACGCGTTCGTCCAGGGATTCGGCTTCCGCCGCAGCAGGCGGAAGGCCGGGTGGCCGGTCGCCCTTCTCTTGCCGCTGGAGTTCGCCTCCTCGACCCGGCGATGGACGAACAGCGGGAGCTTGCCGACGTCGCGGGCCAGCAGGTTGACGCCTCGCCAGAACGGGGCGTAGCCGAGGGCGGTGCGGCGGGTGACCTTGACCCCCGAGAGCGACTCCGCACCCCCGGTGAGGGCGTTCCAGACGTCCGAGTCCGCGTCGATCGCCGAGAGCGGGACGGAGGGATTCTCGAGCGAGCGGACGACGGGGGCGAACGCGCGGTGCACGGCTTCGGCGAGGGCGAGCATGGCTTCGGTGTCGCGAGGGGGATGGGTCAGGCGGCGATCGCGGGGACATCGGCGTCCGCGTCGGCGAGTTCGCGGGTGATGCGGTCGGCGGCCCGCTCACACTCGGCCTCGCAACGCTCGATGCCGATGGCGGGGCGGCCGGCCCGCGCGGCGGCGATCAGTGTCGTCCCGCGGCCGACGAAGGGGTCGAGGATCGTGTCGTCCGGCTTGGAGTACTGCCGGACGAGGTACTCCATCAGCGCGAGCGGCTTGCCGGTCGAGCGCTCGCGGCGGCCGCGGTGGGCGTTGCCGGTCTTGGCGAAGCGGAGCACGGTTCGAGGGAACCGGAGGCCGGTTTCGGTCCAGGTCGAGGGCGGCTGGTATCCGTGGAGTTCGCTGAGTTGCCCCCCCCCGCTACGTTTCACGCCCGAGCGACTCGACTCGCGGAGCCAAGGATCTGAGCCGATGGGCCGCATTTGGGGGCTGTAGACGTGGGCGGCCATGGAGAAGACGAGGATCGACTCGTGGGCCCGCATCGGGCGTCGGCGGGCGTTGAGATGGCCGGTGGCGTGGTTCTTCTCCCAGATCAGTTCGTCGCGGAACCACGGGCGGTTCGAGTTGATGAGATCGGTGACGAACGGCTGCACGCCGGTGAGCACGACGGCCGACGAGGGCCGGGCGAGCAGGCGGGCGGCGTGCTGCCAGAACACCGGCCAGTCGATCGGGGTGTCCCATTCCGCCCGTGTGATCGCGTACGGCGGATCGCCGGCGATCGCCTCGACCGAGCCGGTGTCGAGCGTCGGCAGGACGTCCTCGCAGGCCCCGTGGAGGAGCGTCACGTTCCCGAGTGTGAAGTACGGTTCCACGGTCACACCTTGCCGGCGACGAGGAGCAGGACGACGCCCGCGGCGAGCAGGGCGATCGGCGGCCACATCAACCAGAGGCCGGCCACGACGAGGGCCGTCCCCAGCCAGGAGCAGACGTGGCGAGCCGGTCCGGTCACACGCATCGGAGCCCCCGTTCCTCGTACGCACTCGGTTTCTCGGCGTGGGCCAGCGCCCGGCCGAGGGCCATGATCGACGAGACGATGCCGTCGATCTTGCGATGGTTCCCCGCCTGCGGTTTCACCGGGCGGATGTTGCCGTTGGCGTCCGTGTAGACGGTCACGTTCCGGACCTGCCAGCCGAGCAGCGGGTTGCCGTCGTGTCGCATCCGGCCGGAGAGGACGAGCCGCTCGAACTCGGCGGTCGGCTCGGCGAAGTTCCCGATCGTCTGTGTGAACTTGACCCGTGGGAATCCGTGGTCCTGCTCGAGCTGCTGTGTCGTCGACTCGGCCTCCCACGGGTCGTAACCGTAGTCGCGGAGGACGAAGCCGTGGCCGTGGACGATGGCCGCGATCTCCGCCCGGATCGCGGCGTGGTCGGCGACGTTCCCGGGGGTCGTCCGCAGCCAGCCCTCCTCGACCCACTGCCGGTAGGGATTGACCTGGCGAGGGTCGAAGGCGACCTCCTCGGGGATCCAGTGCCAGGCGAGCAGCCAGTAGGCGTCCTCGTCCGGGAAGACGAGCGAGAAGGCGGTCAGGTCGCGGGTCTTGGCGAGGTCTAGACCGCCGAAGCACTCCCAGCCGGCGAGGTCGTCCGGACCGTACTCCCCGGCTCCGTCGACCCACGCCTGGTAGTCCAGCCAAGGGGTCGTCGAGCCGCCCCAGATGTTGAAGCGGTACCGCTCGAACGCGACGCGGCTGGCGGTGCTCTTCTGCGCCTCCTGCCAGTCCCGGCGGAAGTCGTCCACGGGGATCGTGACGCCGAGCGACGGATTCGAGCGGTGCCAGACGGCGGGGTCGTCGAGATCGTCCTCGCGACTGGCCGAGCGGATGTAGGCGAAGAAGCGGGAGTCGTCGATCGTGCCGTCGAGAATGCCGCGGGCGTAGTCGTGCTCCTGACCGCAGACGGACTCGAGGTCGTCGCCCGCGGTGGTGATCACGAACAGGAGCGGCTGCCGGCGGGCGGCGAACGCCCAGCGGAGGGCGTCGTACAGCTCGCGGCCCCGCCAGACGTGGAACTCGTCCATGATCATGGCGTGGGCGTTGAGGCCCTCCTTGGAGCGGGGCTCGGCGGAGAGGGCTCGGTACCAGCTGCGGGCGTCGTCGTAGTGGATGTTCCGCGTGGTACGGTTGAGCCGCAGGACCTGCGAGAGCTCCGGGGAGGCGTCCACCATGTTGATTGCCTCCCCGTGGACGATCGACGCCTGGTCCTTGTCGGTCGCCACCGAGTAGATCTCGGCGCCGGGCTCGCCGTCGCCCACAAGCATGTAGAGGCCGATGCCCGATGCGATCGTGCTCTTGCCGTTCTTCTTGGGCAGCTCGACGTACGCCTTGCGGAAGCGACGCGAGCCGTCCTCGCGGACCCAGCCGAAGAGCGGCATGATCAGGTCCTCGCGCTGCCAGTCGAGCAGGTCGAACGGCTGGCCGGCCCACTCGCCCTTCGAGTGACGCAGGTAGCGCGGGAAGAACCCGGCCGCGTGCTCGGCGAGGCCGGCGTCGAACCGGCAGCCCTCGAGAGTCGCCTTCTCATCGGCCTCCCCACGGATCCAGCGTGCCCAGCCCTGGGCGGCTGCCCGCTTGCGGAGTGCGGTGAGGGACGGGCGACGCGCCATCAGGCACCGCCCTTCGCGTCGGCGTAGTCCCCGATCGTCGAGCCACCGTCGCGACGGCCGCCGAGATCGATCTCCATCCGGATGCGGGCCATCGGGGTGAGCCCGAACTCACGGGCGAACGCGATCAGCGTCTGCATCGACTCCTTCTGGATCGTGCAGGCCGGGTGCTTGCCGCAGTAGCCGCTGTCGGTGGTGTACGTGGCGCCTTCATCGCGGAGCGTCGTCGTCGACTCGACGAGATTCGACCAGGCCTGGCAGTACGTCACGAGGGCCACGCGATCGACGCGCTGCAACGTACCGGTTGCGCGGAGGTCCTCGACGGTGCGTTCCCACTCGGCTTTCGCCTCCGCGTCGAGCCAGTCCGGTGGCTCCGGCGCGTCACCGACCGGCGCGTTCGGCTTGCGGCCGGTCCGCTTGGAGGCGTTTCCGCCCGCGGACTTCGGCTTCGCCGTCTTCCTGGTCGGTCCACGCCGCCCCATCAGGAGACCCCCTTGCTCGAAACCCGCGACAAAATGCGCGCTGCCGCCGTGTGGTTCCCACCCTCGCCCATTCTGATAATTCCCACCCCCCTGCCCCTCCGTTCATCTAATCCGGACGAGCCTGCCGCGGACCGCTTGGGCGATCGCCTTGCCGGTCTCGACGTCCGCGACGATCACCCAGACGTTGCGGTCGAGCAGGTGGACGCGGACCCGCTCGACGAGCACGTCCCGCCAACCGAGCAGGAGCGAGGCGACGTCGTCGGGACGACGCCCGTGCCGCAGCCAGTCCGGATTGAGAGCAGCGGCCACCACGTCAAGGTCGAACACGAGGTCGTGGTCTCGACGGCGGCGACGCACGTAGCTCGTCTTGCCGCAGCCCGGCGGGCCGGTGACCACGGTGGCGATCGGCATCGGTGCCCCTTCGCGGTGTGTCTTCCATGCGTGGCAGGGGCGGCACAGGCTCATCAGGTTCGACCACTCGAGCCGCAGCGGATCGGATGGCCCGTCGAAGGGCACGATGTGGTCGACCTCCCGAGTTCGCCTCGACCGTCCCACGACCTCGCATCGCTCGCACAGGGGATTGGCCCGGAGCTTCGCCGCACGGACGCGACCCCAGCGGCGGTCGTAACCACGCCGATGGGCGGAGGGTCGGGGATCGATCCTCGACCGCTCACTCCGATGCGTCGCTGCGGCCCTGGCCATCGGTCCTCAACGGTTCGAGTTCCGGTTCGATCCAGCCGAGGACGAGCCGGGTGATCGATGTCCGTCGCCGCCGTGCCTCGGCCTCCAACCGCTGCCAGTCGTCGATCCGTATCGGGAGTCGCACGTCCTTGGTGGTCCTGCTCCCGGTGGTCCGCATCGACTTGTCTCCCTGGCCAGCCGGGCCATCGGCGTCGACGTCGGCCGCTGAGGGCCGACGTCGTTTCGCGCGAAACATCAGTGGCCGGGCAGGTAGACCCGCACGATCGAACAGCTCTTCCCGCGGCAGTTCCGTATCGGCTCCAACGTGTAGGGACGCCCCGTCGAGTCGAACTGGACCCGACGCCCGTTGTAGACGGCGGGGATCGGCTTGCCCCGGTTGGCCTCGGCCTCGGCCTCCCGCTTCGCCGTCCGCAGCCGGGCCACCTCGGCCCGTAGCTGCACGAGCTCGACGTCGAGGTCCTCGACCGCCTGCTCGAGCGTTGCGAGCTGCTCGAGGAGCTCGCCGTGGGCCTCACGCACGTCGTCCGCACAGCGGCAGTTCCGGCATGCGGGATTCGGGCACTCCTCGACCGCGATCGGGGCGAACGTCGGCGTCGCCTTCGGCGGGGCGAGAACGCGGAACTCGTCGGCCTGGAGGGAGCCGCCCAGGGCGACGAGCAACAGCAGCAGTCCGGACTGCATCCGCCGTGGCCGCACCCAGCGGGCCATCCCCGGCACCAGACACGCCAGAGCCAGCAGGACGAGCCCCAAGCCGACCATCAGGGCGGTCTGCGGATCGGTCCCCATGTAGACCTCGGAAACGGGTCGCGTCATCACGGTCGCACACTCCTCAACGTGTACGTGCTGCCGCGCCTCGGCCAACGCGGCCGGATCGGCGAGCACGTGGAAATCCATGTCCCGGGCGGGGAAGCCGGCGAAGTCCGAGAACGTCCAGCCATCACCGTCGCGGGCCATCCGATCCATGTCGTCCCACGTGATCCAGAATCCTCCGGGCGGCTCGTCCTGGAGCGGCTCCGGATGGGCGGACGGCCCCCAGCTGTTGAGGATGTAGAACAGCGGCGGATCGACGCTCCCGTCGTAGGCGAGCACACACAGGGCGTGGCTCCACGAGCCGTCCCGCCGGGCGACCATCCGCCCGTCGCGTTCCCGGATCGACCTGTTCTTTGTGCCGAATCGGCTGCCGATGGCGACCGGGTAGCCGTTGCAGAGCGCGTCCCGCACGTCGCCGGCCGTCTCGACGCGGGCGATGCCCCGCACCGGCGTCCGCTTGCCGACCTCGAGGAACTCCTCCGGTGGTCCCCGCCGTCCCCACGTCTTGGCGATCCGTCCGGAGTACTCCGGGCAGTTCTCGGCGTCGGTGGCGAGCACCCCGTAGTCCCGCACCGCCTTGGCGGCCCACGCGACGAGGCTCCCCTCGCCCCGCAGCTTGCCGAGGCCGACCTGCACCCGGCTCGTGCCGTAGATGTACGGCGGGAAGACCGTGCGGAACTCCCACGGCCGAAACGGATCGCGAGCGATCTGGTTGAGCGAGAGATGATCGACGGCGTTCTTGACCGAGAACGAGACGCAGTCGCCGGTCTGCTGCGGGTAGTTCGGCAGGTGCTCCCCGTCCAGGAGCGTGACGGCGGCCTTCCAGAGCCGGACGTCCCGCCGGGCGTTGTCCTGGGCGATCGGCAGTCCCGAGTCGGGGTCGACGATCGCCAGCCGCGGCGCGTCGATTTCGAGCTCTTCGAGCGCCTCCGGTCGCCAGCCGTCCCGATCCGATTCGGGCGTGACGTTGACCTCGACATTGATCACCGCGGAGCCGATCAGCCCGCCACCGCTGGCCCCCAGCGCCGCCACGACGATCGCCACCCAGGGCAGCGACCGCACCGCACGCCACATCCGTCCGAGCATCCCTGCTCTCCTCGGCTCGTTGTTCTCGTCGCCCGGGGCCATCCTGGCCGCCCGGGATCAGTCCTCGTCCGCCTGCTCCAGCTAACGCCCGGCCGCCTGCAGCCCGGCCGAGATCTCCCGCAGCAGCGTCACCCAGGCCGCCCGGTCCGGCAGCCGGCCATCGGCGATCAGTCCCGTGACCCGCTGGCCGACACGCAGTCCCCAGGACGTCCGCCAAACCACGCGATCCTCGCCCAGTGCGAGCCCGCCGGACTCCTGCAGCGCCGCTTGGATTGGACCGGGCCCCGACAGCGTGCCGGCCCCGACCGCGGCGGCAGTCGACTCGTAGGCCGCCGCCAGCGCCACTGCTCGGGCCGGCGCAAATCCCGGTACCGCCCGCGCCCAGTCCCGCACGTCGGCCGCGATCCCGAATCGCCCGTCCGGCAACGGAGCAGGCTGTGGCTCGGGTTCCGGCTCGGGTTCCGGGTCCGGCCTCGGTCCCGGTGCGGGCGACGAGGACACCTCGATCAGGTGCACCTCGGAGATCCGGACTCCCTCCGAGTTGCTCGCAGCGAGCGTCACGCGATACGTGCCCGGGTGCGAGCCGAGGTAGCAGAGCGGTCCGTGGATGCCGACGACCCGCCGACCGCCCCGATCCCCCTCGACCGGCTTGACCTCGTAGAATCCGGACTGCTTGACCTGCTTGACCATCCGCTCGAGCTCGTCATCCGGGAGCCGGACACCGGAGAGGTCGACCCGCCACGCGAGGTGATCGGCGTGCCGCGAGTCCTCGCCGTTGAGTCGCACGAGGTCGCCGGGTACGGCCGTCCGCGGTCCACGGATGATCGGTTCCGGTGGATCGGCCAGGGCGAGGGAGGGCACGAGCAACGCCACGAGGACGACGGCCGTCACCCGCACCGAGTCGCTGATGATCCACACACCGAGCAGCCCGGCGACCGTCGTGGCCGTCTCCTCGTCGAGTCCGAGGACGTCCTGCAGGAGCACCGTCACGACGGCGCCCACGGCGGCCCAGAAGCGACGGGAGCGAACGAGGGCCTTGATCTTCTCGAGCATCGTGGTTCTCGATTCGGGTTGGGCGGGGTTACTTGAGCGCATGCATCGCGGCCGCGAGCGCGTAGCCCCCGACCGCGATCAGGAATCCGAGCAGGGCGCCGAGTCCGACCGACGCCCCCATCGACTGCCGCTGCGACTCGAGCGCGGTCACGCGGACGGCCAACTGGAGGACGGCCGCCTGCGTGTCGATCGACGATCGCGGGGCGTCCGCCGTGGGGGCCTCCGGATCGAAGATCCGCGGGAACTGCTCGCCACGCTCGTTCACGGCGCCAGAACCTCGATCTTCGTCCGCGGGTCGGCCTCGGCCTTGAGCCGGTCGGCCGCCTCGACGCCGGCGAGCTCGACGAACGCGTCCTTCCAGGAGACGCTCCCGGGGGACTTGCTCTGCCGCAGCGTGAATCCGTGCCGCTTGCGGCTCGACTTGTCGCCGAGCCAGGCGGCGAACTCGGCCTCGAGCACCTTCGCCCGGGCCGTCCGCTCGCGAGCCTTGCGGCTGAGTTCGGCCGCCTCGCTCTTGCAGGCGACGTACTCCTCGAGCTCGTCGATGGTGGGGGCCGACATGTCCGCGGCATCCTCGAACAGGGTCAGTTGCCGTCCGCGTCGCTCGATCGCAGCAGCCTCGATCCCGATCGGGCACGTGGCGGAGACGCGTGGCAGGATGGTTTGTGGTGACGTCTCCTCCGCCGCGCGGGTTCGGGGTCGGAGGTGCTGTTGGCGGTTGCGGGTCGCGATGGGATAACGAGGGGAACCGGAGCTCGGCGTCCCGCCTCGCCCCGGTCGGTGTGACCTCTCACGGCGTCCATGCCGCGCAGGTCCGAGTGCACGCGGATTGTGCGGTTGTCCAACCGTGGCGAGTCAACACCGATCGTGAGGACGTCGACGTGCCCGAATCCCGCGCCCAGAAGAGCGCACGCGTCCCCCTCGACGACATCGAGCACGCCACCCTCGGCTGGCTGGCGAATCTGGAGCACGACTCCCGCCGCGGACTCGCGAAACGACTCTCGCAGCGCGAACTCGACGACGTCGTCCGCCGTTACGCGGCCGCCCACCCGGGGGCCGCGTCGGTCCGTGCGGCCCGCGAGGCCGGGGACCCCCGCGTCGGCTGACGAAATCCGCCGAAATCGTCACGGTTTTGTGTTGACCCGTCGAAACCGTGACGATATTGTATGTGTGTCGGTCGGACGAGACCCGACGCCAACCTGACTCCAG
Organism: Actinomycetota bacterium; assembly: GCA_039818945.1. Classification (GTDB taxonomy): domain Bacteria; phylum Actinomycetota; class Acidimicrobiia; order Acidimicrobiales; family Poriferisodalaceae; genus JBCBSZ01. The sequence goes on along the minus strand of JBCBSZ010000057.1, from coordinate 348 downwards.
CACTGGAGACGAGACCGATGTCGACAACCATCCCCGTGTACCACACCGAGCTCGGCCACTGCGACCTGATCGTCCGCGGCGACCTCGACGCCGTCCTCCTCGTCGACGGCCGCGAGCTGACGGCCGACGAGGTCGGGCACGGCTACCTCCACTCGGCCGAGGAGGACACGGTCTATCGCGCCGAGCAGCAATCCGCGATGGACGACTACATCGTCGCCAGCACGCTGGCCTTCACCTTCCGCGGACCGCGGTACTTTTCGTTCGGCGCGAGCCTCAAGTCCGCGGACCAACTGCGTCGCGTCGAGGAGGCCCGTGGCTCGCGACTGCCTCTCGCCTGAGACCCTTCCG
>JBCBSZ010000056.1:0-42544 GCA_039818945.1 Actinomycetota bacterium | reverse complement strand
CGGTGACCGCACCGACGCCGACCCCGACGATCTCGACGGCTGGATCGTCGCCAGCGGATCCGGGCGCCGTCGCTGAATCGCCGTCTGACGAAGTCGGAGCCGAGCACCGCAGCGGCCGCTCCGACGGCCCACAGGACGGCGGTGGCGACGATCCAGCCGTCGAGATCGTCGGGGTCGGCGTCGGTGCGGTCACCGAACCAGTCGAACGTCACCCAGCCGAGGGCGGCGCCGAGCGCAGCGGCCCCGATTGCAGCGACCAGGACGGGTGTGCCCGGCACGAGCGAGGGGTTGGCCAGCGGCTCGCTGAGCCCGCGCTCGACGGCGTGGCGCCGGTCGATCTCGTCGAGGTGGGATCGCAGGTGGCGTTCGATCTCGTCGAGGTCGTCGAGACCGTCGAATCGCAGCGCGTGCAGCTCGGCGAGTGGCGCGTGCTCGGCGCGGACGTGTGCGGCGGAGAGTGGGTCGGCGCCGTCGATCAGGACCGGGAGGACGATCGTGCCGTGCTCGAGCGCGCTGCCGACCTCGCGAGCGACCCAGTCGTCGTCGTCGAGGATCCGGGCGGAGCCATCGTCGCGGACGCCGCGCCAGTTCGGTCCGATGATCGCGATGACGACGTCGCTCGCCGCCACGGCCTCATCGAGCGCGGCCGGGTAGGGGTCGCCCGCCCGCAGCTCGGTGTCGTAGAAGGCGGTGCGGACCTGGGTGACCTCGTCGAGGCGGGCGAGGCGCTCGGCGATCCAGCCCACGGCGTACGGGCCGTCGGCTCGTCGATACGACAAGAAGACCCGCGCCACGTCCCCACGGTAGGTTCACCGGCAGGGGAGGGACGCTGATGCTCACGACGTACCCGCTGTTCCAGCAGGCCTATCTGGTGAACGATCTGGAGAAGTCGATCCACGAGTGGACCGAGCTCTTCGGAGCCGGACCCTTCGTCGTGACCGCACACCACCGGACCGACACCTTCAACTACCGCGGCACCGACCACGAGGCCGACGTGTCGTACGCGTTCGGCTACCTCGGCGACATGATGATCCAGTTCATCGTCCAGCACGACGACACGCCGTCGATCTACCGCGACATGTTCGGGCCGGGGGAGGAGGGCTTCCATCACGTCGGCGTGCTCGTCCACGACTTCGAGGGCGAGCGGCAGCGGTTGCTCGACGCCGGCTTCGAGGCGGCGTGCGAGCTCTACGCCGACGGCGTGAACGCGTCCTACTTCGACACCCGCTCGGTCAACGGTTGCTTCACCGAGATCCACGGCGACCCGCCGCACATCCTCGGCGCGTTCGCCTACTGGCGTCGCGCTCACGAGCTCCGCAAGCCTGGCGACCCGGAGATCCTGCCGCGTCTGCAGCGAGGCTGACGCGGCGTCAGCACGCGTTGGTTGCGGCGCCGCGTGGCTGCTTGCATACTGTAAGCATGCCGAACGTCTTGGTGCGCGACCTGCCTGACGACGTCCATGAGGCGTTGCTGCGTCGTGCCGAGCAGGCAGGACAGTCGCTCCAGCAGTACCTCACCGTCGAGCTCGGTCGTCTCGTCAGCCGTCCGACCGTCGCCGACGTGCTCGAGCGGATCGAGGAGCGTTCCGGTGGTCGCGTCGGCTTGGAGCGTGCGGTTGCTGACCTCGACGAGGGGCGCGGCAGTCGGTGATCGTCCTCGACGCGTCCGCGCTCGCGAACGCGCTCGCCGACGATGGAGACGACGGCGCCGCCGTCCGAGCGGAGCTCGACGGTCAGGACCTGGCCGCGCCCGACCTGGTCGACATCGAGACGATGGCCGTGCTCCGGAAGCGCTGGATCGACTCGACGCTGACCGACGACCGCTTCGGGCAGGCCGTCGACGACCTCTCCCACCTCCCGATGACGCGCTACCCGGCCCTTCCGTTGCTCGCCTGGGCGTTCGAGTTGAAGGCCAACGTGACGGCGTTCGATGCGGCCTACGTCGCCCTCGCCGAGGCGCTCGATGCTCCGCTGCTCACCGCCGACCGGCGTCTCGCCCGAGCTGCGGGCCCGCGTTGCGAGCTCCGGGTGGTGTCGGCGCCGTGAGGCCGCCGGCGGTCAGTCCGGGGCGATGAGCTCGACGCCGAGGGCGGCGAGCTTGTGGCGCGAGCGCTCGACGATGAGCGGGTAGGTGTCGAGGTAGTAGGGCAGCGCGGCGCAGGCCTGGTGGACCGCCATGCCGCGGCTCCGGGCGAGCGTGGCGTCGTCGATCGCGAGGGCATCGACGAAGGCGGCCCTGGCATCGACGGTGAGCAGCGGGCTCCAGAGCACCTGGACGTCCACCGCGGGATCCCCGGCGCAGGCCGACCCCCAGTCGACGAGCCCGCTGAGCCGACCTCGCTCGATGAGGCAGTTGCCCTCGAGGTCGCCGTGGACCCACACCGGATCTCCGTCGTGGGGCGCCGCTGCGAGAGCGTCCTCCCAGACGGCGGTCGCCTCCCGGGCGTCGACGAGCTGCGCCGCGGCAGCGATCGCCCGGCGGGTCTCCTGGTCGTACTCCGCCAGCGGACGGGCGCGGCCCCGGGCTGCCGGTGCGCCGTCGGTCGGGCACGCCTGCAGGGCGCGCACCACCCGGGCCAGATCGAGCGCGAACGCGACCGGGTCGGCGATCCGTTCGGGCCCGGCGAGCTCGCCCGACAGCCAGCGGTGGACCGCCCAGCGGTACGGGTATCCCTCACCGGGTTCTCCGGCCGCGACCGGCTCGGGGACGGCGATCGGGAGGTGCGGTCCGAGCCGCGGCAACCAGGTGGCCTCGAGGTCGATCTGCTCGGTCGCCCAGTGGATGCGCGGCAGCCGCACGACGAGCTCGTCGCCGAGGCGCCAGATGGCGTTGTCGGTGCCCCACGGCTCGACGATCGCCAGCTCCAGCGAGCCCAGCTCCGGGTGCTGGGAGCGGAGGAGGCGTCGGACCAGGTCCTCGTCGACCTCCACCTCGTCGGCGTGCATGCGGGGCGGCACGGCCCGAACGGTGCCAGGGTCGACGACCGGGCTGCCAGGCGTTTCCGAGCCGGGGCGGCGATCAGCCCGCAGGGTCACCTGTGACGTCGCCGAGGGCGTACACGTCGGCGGCGGTTCCGGAGAAGATGCGGTCCTGCTCGGCGTCGTCGTAGCCGCTGCACATGATCTGGAGCGCGTTCCACAGGACCGGATACGGCAGGGACGCCCGATCCACCGGGAAGTTCGACTCGGCCAGCGACCGTGCCGGTCCGAAGGTGTCGATGCAGTACCGCACGTCGTCCGACCAGTAGGCGGCCACCTCCTCCGAGCCCGGCGGCGCCGGACGGGCCGCCCAGCCCATCCCGAAGTACCACTCCATGCCGATGCCACCGATCTTCACCACGACGTTCTCCCGCCGAGCGACCCGGGCGATGGCGGCCCGCCAGTCGGCGCGGACCGCCTCGCGCCCACCGGCGTACGGCCCGACGCCGAGCGGACCGCCGAGGTGATCGAGGACGATCGTCGCCTCGGGCACGGCGTCGGCGAGCGCACCGAGGTCGTCGAGCTGGGTGTGGAAGAGCCAGGCGTCGAAGCTCAGCCCCATCCCGGCGAGCGTGCGGACACCGGCCTGGAACTCCGGGGTCCGCATCATCTGCCCGAACGGCCGGCTGTGCCCCGGGCGGATCTCGTCGCTCGCGTCCCACGACGTCGCGTGTCGGATGCCGCGGAACAGTCCACCGCCGGCCTCGACGTGGGCGGCGAGGACCTCCTCGACGGCGTCGCCGAGCATCATGTCGGCGTGCCCGACGATCGCGCCGATCACCGGCCCGTCGCCCGTCCGCTCGGCGTCGGTGGCCTGGCGCCGGACGAAGTCGGTCTCGCCGACCGGCCGGAGCTGCTCGGCTCGCCCCTGGTCGTAGTCCGAGCCGCACTCCACGAAGACCGTGCGGACGACGTTGTGCGAGCCGGCGACGTCGGCGAGCAGCTCCGCCGCGAGGTAGACGCTGCCGTTGCGGTCCCAGAGGTGGTGATGGGCATCGACGATCGGGCGGTGGGGGTCGATCGCCGGCTCGACGGTCTGCGCCAGCCAGTCGAAGCGATCGAGGTTCGCTCGCTCGGCCATGTTCAGCGCACCGACCGGGTGCCGGCGAGGTCGGCCATCAGCTCGAGTGCCTCTTCCTGATCGGTCTGCACCCGAAAGCCCGTGATGCCGGAGTCGGCCCACGCCTCCCAGCGGCGCTCGATGCGCTCGATGGAGCCGTACAGGCCGGCGTCGTCGACGTACTCGTCGGGGATCGCCTCGATCGCCTCCTGCTTGCGCCCGGCCAGGTACAGCTCCTGCACCCGTTCGGCGACCTCCGGGTAGCCCCGCTGGACCATGTGCTGGTTGTGGAAGTTGAGGTCCTTGTGGCCCATCCCGCCGGTGTAGAGCGCGATGCCGGGCTTCACCCGGTCGAGGGCGGCCTGCACGTCGTCGGTGATGACGACCGGCCCACCGCCCATGATCTCGAGGTCCTTCCACGACTTGCCGTTGCCGGCTCGCCGGAAGCCCTCCTCGAGCCAGGGCCGGTAGTGCTCCATGCGCCCGGGCACGAAGTGCATCGGCAGCCAACCGTCGCAGAGCTCGGCCGTGAGCTTGACCGTCGCCTCCGACCCCGAGCCCAGCCAGATCGGGAGGTCCCGGTTCGTGTGCATGATCGACATGAGGGGCTTCCCGATGCCGAGCGCCCCCTCGCCGGTGAACGGCAGCTGGTACTCGCGGCCGTCGTGCGTGACCGGCTCCTCGCGCCGATGCACCTTCCGCATGATCTGGATGTAGTCGCGCAACCGCCAGTACGGCTTGCCCCACGGTTCGCCGTACCACCCCTCGACGATCTGCGGGCCGGACACACCGAGGCCGGCGATCACTCGACCACCGCCGGCGAGCGCATCGACGGTCTGGGCCTGCATGGCGCACATCGCCGGGGTGCGACCGGCGAGCTGCATGATCCCGGTGCCGAGCCGGATCCGTTCGGTCTTCGCCGCGATCCACGCCAGCGGGGTGATGGCGTCCGAGCCGTAGGCCTCGGCGGTCCACACCGAGTCGTAGCCCAGGTGTTCGGCGAGCTGGATCCGCTCGATGGGGATCTGCAGCTTCGCGCCCGAGTACCCGATCGACAGTCCCAGCTTCACACGACGAGTCTCGCCCGCGAGCGCCGAGACGATCCAGCCCGTCGCCGGTCGAACGGCTCCCGGTTCAGCGGGTCCGGAAGTAGCCCGAGGGCGGCCCGGCGTCGTGATCGTCGCCGTCGTCGAGCTCGGTGAGATCGAGCACGGCGCCGGCCGGTCCCTCCTCGACGTCGAACGCGCGGACGCCGGTGTACGCCGGGGGACCGGTGTGCGACCCGTCGCGCACGTCGAACTGGGCGGCGTGCAGCGGGCAGGTGACCAGGTGGCCGGTCAACATGCCCTCGCTCAGCGGCGTGTCTGCGTGGGAGCAGACGTCCTCGATCGCGTGCAGCGTGCCCTGCACCCGGCACACGAGCACCTCCATGCCGGCGGCCTCGCAGACGTGCATCTCGCCGTCGGCGAGTCCACTGAGATCGCCCAGGGGGACCTGCTCGCTCACCGGGCGAGGAGCCGGTCGATGTTGTCGTGGAAGTACCGGATGCGGCGCTCCTGCCAGGGCAGGTACTCGTTGCGGTAGCCGCGCGAGCGCAGCCCGGCCTGCTGCGACGACCAGATGGCGACGTCCTGGTCGATGCCGGGACCGCACGACACCTCGCCGACCTTGCCCCGCTGGTGCTCGGCTGGCTGATCGATCGAGACCCAGTCCTTCATCGAGTTCGAGAAGTACTCCTTCGAGCCCTCCGGGAACAGCGTCAGATACCACATCTGGAAGAAGCACCGTTCCGGGTCGGTCGGGTGCGGATCGGCCTTCAGGAAGATGCAGCCGTCGGGCTTCATGCTGAACGAGACGTTTGGGAACACCGTGTAGTGGTAGTGGTCGGTGAGCTGCTCGTCGGAGTAGAGGGAGAAGTCGTAGCCCTTCGACTCGCCCAGCTCCCGCTTGCGGCGCTGCAGCGCGAGCCGCAGGCCCGGCAGGTCGTCGCGGTAGGGCTCGGGGTCGAGCTCCCAGAACTCGAGGTCCTGGGCGAGGCTCTTGAACGTGCGGTCGGGCTTGCCCCGGTAGTGCGGGCCCGGGCCGCCGCCCGGCATGAGCATGCGGCAGTGCATCGACTCGTACAGGTCGAACTGGCAGCCGGAGTGGTGCTCGTTCATCGCCGGCAGCGTCTGCGGGTGCACGAAGGGCAGGTGGTAGCTCTCGTTGAAGTTGTCCTGCACGCACTTCCAGTTGAAGTCGCCCTCGAGGGTGACCCAGTGGGTGCGCTTCATGTTCTGCATCCGGTAGCAGTCGAGCTGGCCGGCGATCGGCTGGAGGTAGTCGCTGAGCGACTCGCAGCCCTCGTCGAGGTTGATCCACACGAACCCGCCCCAGGTGTCGCAGGGGATCTCGACCAGGTTGCGCTGGCCGCACGGCGTGCCCTGGGGGAAGTCGTCCTCGTCGTGGACCCACAGCAGCGTGCCGTCGCCGCCGAATCGCCAGCCGTGGTAGGCGCACTGGAACTGCCCACCGGCGGCCGACCCGACCTCGGCGTGCACCAGCCGGTTCCCGCGGTGCTGGCAGACGTTGTAGAACGCCCGGATCCGCTGGTCGTCGCCGCGGGTGCACAGGATCGACTCCCGGCCGAGCTCGTACGTGAAGAAGTCGCCGCGCTGGCGCAGCTGGTCGACCATGCCGGCGATGAGCCACACCTTGGTCCAGAGGTGATCCCACTCGCGCTGCATGAACTCCGGTGACCAGTACCGGTCGCCGGTGATCGGGTTGGAGCTGAGCACCGGCTCGGGCGCCTTGTCGCGGCTGATCCCGCCACGCAGTCGCTCGAGGTCCGCACCTGCGAGATCGGTCATCGTGTCCCCTCCGAGTCCGAGGTCCCCGCCGACGACGGTAGTGGTCCTGCGCTCCCGGGACCGAGCCCGAGGTGGCGGAGGTAACGAGACGTATCCGTTTCACTACGATACGGTCGCGTCTCAGAGAGACCGACTCGGGGGCATCCCATGTACGACCCACCTGCACCGCCGCTGTACGAGCAGCCCGACATCCGAGCCCGCCGCTGGTTCCTGCTCGGGATCATGTGCCTGTCGCTCGTCCTCGTCGTCATGTCCGTCTCGGGCCTCAACGTGGCGCTGCCCACCCTCCAGCGAGACCTCGATGCGACCGCCACCCAGCTCCAGTGGATCGTCGACGCCTACGCCATCGTGTTCGCCGGGCTGCTGCTCACGGCCGGGGCCGTGGGGGATCGGTTCGGGCGCAAGGGCGCGCTCCTCGCCGGTCTGGCCGTCTTCGGGTCGGCCTCCCTGCTCGGCGCCTTCGCCGACGCGGCCTGGCAGGTGATCGCCGTGCGGGCGGCGATGGGCATCGGTGCGGCGTTCATCATGCCGGCGACGCTCTCGCTGCTGACCTCGATCTTCCCCCCGGCGGAGCGGGGCACCGCCATCGCGGTGTGGGCGGGGTTCGCCGGCGCCGGCGGAGCGATCGGCCCGATCGTCGTCGGCGGTCTGCTCGAGGGCTTCTGGTGGGGATCGGCCTTCCTGGTGAACGTCGTCGTCGTGATCGGGGTGATGATCGCGGTCGCTCGCTTCTCGCCGTCGTCCCGCGACGACGACGTCACCCCGTTGGACCCGGTCGGTGCGTTGCTCTCGCTGGTCGGGCTGGCCGCGCTCCTCTTCGGGATCATCGAGGGTCCCGAGCAGGGGTGGACGTCCGCTCTCGTGATCGGCGGGTTCGCCGTCGGTGTCATCGGGCTCGTCGGCTTCGTCGTCTGGGAGCAGCGGACCGCTCACCCCATGCTGCCGATGGACTTCTTCGGCGATCGTCGCTTCAGCGCCGGCAGCGGCGTCATCACGCTCGCGTTCTTCTCGATGTTCGGGTTCTTCTTCCTCTTCACCCAGTACCTGCAGTTCGTCCGCGGCTACTCGCCGCTCGAGGCGGGACTGGCCACGCTCCCGCTGGCGGTCACGCTGGTGATCGTCTCGCCCCGGAGCGCCGGGCTCGCCGAGCGGCTCGGCCAGGGCGTCGTGATCGGCGTCGGCTTCGTGCTGATGGTCGCCGGCTTCGTCGTCATGGGACTCGTCTCGCCGGACACCGCCTATCTCGGCCTCGTCGCCGGACTCGTCCTGCTCGGCGCCGGGATGGGGATCACGGTCGCCCCCGCGACCGGCGGCATCATGGCGTCGGTTCCCCTCGGCAAGGCCGGCGTCGGCTCGGCCGTCAACGACACGACCCGGGAGGTCGGGGGTGCGCTGGGGATCGCCGTGCTCGGCAGCGTGGCGTCGTCCGCCTATCGCGACGGGATCTCACTCGACCAGGCGCCGGCCGAGATCGCCGAGGTGGCGGGCGAGTCGATCGGTGCGGCGTCCGTCGTCGCCGCCGAGGTCGGTGGCCCGGTCGGCGAGGCCCTCGCCGGCGAGGCCGGGCGCGCCTTCACGGACGCGTTCAACGCAGCGATGCTGGTGTCTGCCTCGGTCGCGATCGTCGCCGGCATCGCTGCGGTGGCCGCGCTGGGACGGCGCCGCACCTCCGGCGAACCAGCCCGGCAGACCGCGGAGGCGGTGCCGCTCGATGCCGACGGTGTCCCATGAGCGAGCTGGAGCTCGACCCGAGGGTCGAGCGATCCCGGCGGGTCATCGGCGACGCCACCCTCGAGCTGCTGGCCGAGGTCGGCTACGGCGCGCTCACCGTCGAGGGCGTCGCCAAGCGGGCCGGGGTCGGCAAGAGCACGATCTACCGGCACTGGGAGTCCAAGCTCGATCTCGTCACCGACGCCATCGCCACCCTGAAGCCGCCCGTCGACGACGACCCGACGCCACGACCGTTCCGCGAGCGGGTCGAACGGCACCTCCGTGGGGTGCGCGACGTGTTGGCCGATTCCCGGTGGGCGCGGGTGTTGCCCGCCGTCATCGACGCAGCCGTCCGTCACGACGAGGTGGCGCGTTGGCACACCGGGTACGCCCACGCCAGGCGACGCACGATGACCGAGCTGCTCGCCGAAGGCGTCGCCGACGGCTCGCTGCCGGCCGACGCCGACGTCGAGCTCCTCGGGGATCTGTTGCTGGGCCCGATCTTCCTGCGCCGCCTCATGCTGCGGGAGCACCTCGACGACGAGACGATCGCGGCGGCGGTGCGGGCGGTGCTCGGTGATGGCACCGGTGCGCGCTGACCTGTCGTCGAGGTGACAGCATGCCCGCCATGCGCGACTTCGTGGACGTGGGGGCGGACCTCGGGCTGAGCCCGGAGGAGCTCGTCGCCGCCGGACGGCATCGGGCCCGGTTGGCGCCCGAGGCACTCGGGCGGCTCGACGCACCGGCGAACGGACGGGAGGTGCTCGTCACGGCGATGACACCCACCACCGCCGGCATCGGCAAGACCGTCACGTCCATCGGGCTCGCCATGGGGCTGCAGCGGACCGGCCGTCGTGCGGTGGCGACGCTGCGGCAGTCCTCGCTCGGTCCGACGCTGGGCCGCAAGGGCGGTGGAGCCGGCGGCGGGCAGGCGCGGATCGAGCCGTTCGAGGACGCGCTCGTCGGGCTCGGCGCCGACCTCTTCGCCATCGAGGCGGCGACCAACCTGCTCGCAGCCGCCGTCGACGAGTCGATCCGCGTCGACGAGCACGACCTCGATCCCGAGTCGGTCACGTGGAAGCGCTGCATCGATCTCGACGACCGCGCCCTGCGCCACATCGTCGTCAGCGCCCGCGCCGAGCACCGGCGCACGACCGGGTTCATCGCCACCGCGGCGAGCGAGGTCATGGCCGTGCTCTCGCTCGCCGCCGACCCCGCCGACCTCCGCCAGCGCCTCGGGCGGATCGTCGTCGGTGCCACCCGGGGCGGCGAGCCGGTGACCGCGGAGGACCTGCGGGCGGCCGGCGCCATGGCCGTGCTGTTGCGCGACGCGGCCCATCCGCACCTCTTCCAGACGACCGAGGGCACGCCGGTGCTCATGCACGCAGGGCCCTACGCCAACCTCGGCACCGGCAACTCCTCGGTCTTCGGCGACCGCCTGGCGCTCCGGCTGGCGGACTGGGTCGTCACCGAGGGCGGCTTCGGTTCCGACCTCGGCGGCGAGAAGTTCCTCCACCTCAAGCGTCCCCACCTCGGCGTCGACCCGTCGGTGGCGGTCCTGGTGTGCTCGGTCGCCGCCGTCGACGAGCACGGCGTCGCCAACCTCCGCCGCCACGTCGAGCACCTCGCCGGGTACGGGGTGCCGATCGTCGTGGCGGTGAACCGCTTCGATGCCGGTGACGACGAGCGGGCGGCACCGATCCGTGAGGTCGCCGTCGAGGCCGGTGCGTCGGCGGTGGTCCTCCACGACGCCTTCGTCAAGGGTGGAGCCGGGTGCATCGAGCTCGCCGAGGCGGTGGCCGACGTCGGGGCCGCCGCCTCGCCATCGGTGACGCCCCGGTACCACGCCGAGGACACCTTCGACGAGAAGGTGGCGGCGCTGGCGACCGGCGTCTACGGCGCCGCCGGGGTGCGCTGGTCGGAGGCGGCGCGCCAGCAGCTGGAGCGGCTCACGCGGGCCGGGCTCGGCGGCCTGCCACCGTGCGTCGCGAAGACCCCCATGTCGTTGAGCCACGATCCGAAGCTCGGCGCCACACCGGAGGACTTCGAGCTCGACGTGGTCGAGATCGTCCCGTACGTCGGCGCGGGCTACCTAGTCGTGCGGTGCGGCCCGATCGTGGCGCTGCCGGGCATGCCCGACGAGCCTCGCTACCAGCAGATGGAGCTGGCCGCCGACGGCTCGATCACCGGGCTGGTCTGACCGGACCGCGCGTGTTCAGACCGCGTCGAGGACGGTCGCCAGGAGCGCCATCCGCATCACGACCCCGTTGAACGCCTCCTCCCAGTACCGGGCGTGGGGCGTGTCGTCGACGTCGGTCGCCAGCTCGTCCATGCGGGGCAGCGAGTGCAGCACGATCGAGTCGGGCTTGGCCTTGTTCCGCAGGAGCTCGGCATCGATGCGGAACTCCTCGGCCGTGCGCGGCAGCTCACCGGACCGCTCGACGCGGCCCTTGGTGTAGTCGGCCTGCACGACGGGCTCGACGTAGATGACGTCGGCCCGGTCGAGCGCATCGGCGATGTGCTCCACCCGTTCGGGCCGGAAGCCGGAGCCGGCGAGTTCACCGAGCAGCTCCTCGGTGGGTGCCATGTCGTCGGGGCACACGTAGAGCAGCTCGGCGTCGAACTTCGTGAGCGCGCGGCTCAGCGAGTGCATGGTCCGCATCCGCCAGTCGCCGACGGCGACGAACGTCAGGCCGTCGATGGTGCCGCGCTCGCGGCGCACCGTGAACAGATCGGTGAGGACCTGGGTCGGATGCTCGCCCCAGCCGTCACCGGCGTTGATGACGGGGATCGAGCTCCACTGCGCACACTCCTGAGGAGCGCCCTGGGCGTAGTGGCGCATCACGATGACGTCGCCGTAGTGCTCGAGCATGTGGGCGGTGTCCTTGATGGACTCCTGGTAGAAGTCGCCGGCCCTCGTGCTCTTCGCGTCGGCGAAGCCGACCACGCTCCCGCCGAGGCGCACCATGGCCGACTCGTGGGCCAGCCGGGTGCGCGTCGACGGTTGGTAGAACGCCGTGACCAGGATCCTGTTCTGGAGGATCGACGAGGGTTGTCGCTCCCTCGCGATCGGCTCCATGGAATCGGCGACCGCGAAGAGCTCGTCGAACTCCTCGCGTGTCACGTCACCCAACGACAGGACATCTCGACCTGCCCACGACCCCATCCGTTCCTCCCCGCGCAGACTGCGCGGAGGGACTCGACCCCCAACGCAGAGCCCCTCCGCTGACCCGATGATCGCGCACCGGCAGGCCCTTCAGCAGAGGCGAAGGTCCGCGACAGGTCCCTTTCAGGTCCAGGAGTTGCTGGTCCAGCTGTTGCTGGTCCAGGAGTTGCTGGTCCAGGAGTTGCTGGTCCAGGAGTTGCTGGTCCAGCTGTTGGAGGTCCAGGAGTTGCTGGTCCAGCTGTTGCTGGTCCAGGAGTTGCTGGTCCAGCTGTTGCTGGTCCAGGAGTTGCTGGCTCGGGCGCCGGCCCAGCGGGTGAGCTGACGACGAAGCTGGTTCGGGCCCATCCACGGCGACGCCTCGAGCATCCGTGCAGCGACGCCCGCGGCGAGGGCGGCTGCGTGCGAGGTCCCGCTCCCGCGGATGGCCAGGACTCCGTCGACCTCCCCGACCGCTGCAGGAGCGCTTCGGGCGATGAGTGCGCCAGGATGGATCGGCGCGAGCAAGCGGCTCCCGGGGACGTATGCGTCGACGCTGCGGTCGCGATCGCCGCGACGTGCCCAGGGCGCCACCTCGCCGGACGCTGTGGTCGCCGAGACGACGATCGCTCCGGCTGCACGAGCCGGTCCGGTCAACCGGTCGCCGTCGGTGCCGCGGTCCCCGGCTCCGACCAGCACGGCGATGCCCGCCCGCCGGGCCTGCTCGATGGCTGCGAGCAACTCGGCGCCGTCGTCGGGGTCGGCCGCTCCGTCGTCGAAGGCTGCGAGAGCGATGCGGACGTCGAGCCCGCTCGACCGGCCGTGCTCGATCAGCCAGCGCAGCCCGGCCGCGACCGAGTCGGAACCGGCAGCCCCTCCGTCGTCGGCCACCCGCACGTCGACGATCCGGGCGTCGGCGGCAACGCCATGGACGGAGCCGGCGACGAGCCCGGCCATCACCGTGCCGTGGCCGTGCCCGTCGGCGATCGTCGAAGGACCGCGTGGCCCGGAGCGAACGACCTTGTCGGGATCGTCGAGGCCGGGGACGGGATGCACACCGGTGTCGATCACGGCGACGTCCACACCGGCACCGGTCAGGCTGCGGGTGGCTGCCGACAGCGGGGAGCTCGCCAGCGCCGTGGCCGCCCACCTCCCGCTCGGGGGCCCCGGATCGTGGGGATCCCGCGGGGGTTGCACACCGATGCCCTGCCGGTCCGCGCCGGTTGGTTCCAGGAGGCCGATCGGGGCATCGAAGGTGCCGGGGGACGGCGTGGCGCGGACGTCGGACATGGTCGTGCTCCTGTCCGCCCGCGCTACGCGCGCCCTCGATTGTCGCCCACCGAGCGCGGGATTGTCGTGCTCGGCCCAACAACTTGCGAACAACTGCCTGGACAACCGGTACTCTCCGCGGTTCACGGACTCCAAGGCGCGCGGACGCGGCTGGCGGCGATGGGTCGGACCCCGCTCGATCAGCGTGATCACCGCCTTTGGCGCGCTCGGGCTGTGGTTCGCCGTGGTGTCGCCGGATGGGGGAGGCCTCGATCCCCGCCGCGTCGCCCTCCTGGCTGTTGCGTTCCTGATCGCCGAGACGATGCAGGTGGACGCCCGCTTCCACACCGCTCGTTGGACCTACGGGTTCGGGGAGGTACCGCTCGCGATCGGGCTGGTGGTTGCCACTCCGGCCGAGCTCCTCGTCGCCTACCTCGTCGGCTATGCCGTCGCGTTGATCGCGGTGAAGCGGGTTGCCGCGACGAAGGTCGTGTTCAACCTGGCGACGACCGGCCTCGCGGCGGTCATCGCGATCTCGCTGGTCGAGCTCCTCCACGGCGGCGGCGACCGGTTGGCCAGCGACGCCTGGCCGGTCATCATGCTCTCGGTCATCGCGGCGACCGCCGTGTCCGCGGCGCTGGTCGCGTTGGTGATCCGGGCGACCGAACCGGGGGCTCCCCGGGACAAGCTGGTCCGGAGCTCGGCGTACTCGCTGCTCATCGCGGCCTCGAACAGCGCGGTCGCGCTGTCGGCCGCCGTCGTCGTGGAGACCGAGCCCGTCGCCGCGGCCTTCCTCCTCATCCCGACGATCGCACTCTTCGTCTCGTACCGTTCGTACGTCAACGAGCACGCCCAGCGCGAGGCGATCGAGTCGCTGTACTCGTCGAGTCTGTCGCTGTCTCGGCGGCGCGGCGCAGACGACTCGCTCGTCCAGTTGTTGTCGCAGGTGTCGAGCATGTTCTTCGCGTCGGTCGTCGAGGCGACGGTGCGCTCCTCCGACGGTGACGGGGTGGTCCAGGTCTCGGTGCTCGGCGGTCAGGTGCACACCACGGTGCTGGCTGACGTGTCCCCATCCGACGTCGAGCGGTTCGGCGGGCCGGTGCCCGCCGAGCCGGTGATCGTGTCAGCGCGCGAGCCGGCGCCCCGCCTCGTCCCGATCCTCGGTCACCACAACGTGAGCGAGGCGATGGTGGGTCGCCTCGAGGTCGGTGACGATCTCATCGGCGTCCTGCTGGTGGCCGGGCCGACCGGCCGTTCGCGCTCGTTCACGCGGGCCGAGCTCCGGTTGTTCGGGACCCTGTTGCACCACGCATCGGCCGCCTTGGAGAACGGGAGACTCGAGGGCGCGATCGAAAAGATGCGCGAGATCGAACGTCGCCTCGCTCACGAGGCCCTCCACGACCCCCTCACCGGACTGGCCAACCGGACACGGTTCAGCCGCGAGCTCGCGGCGGTGACCAGCGGCGACGACGCCGGCCACGCGCTGGCGCTCGTCGATCTCGACGACTTCAAGCAGGTCAACGACCTGCTCGGTCATGCCGCTGGTGACCAGGTGCTCATCGAGGTCGCCGCTCGGCTCCGAGCCTCGCTTCGGTCGACCGACATCGCCGCACGCCTGGGCGGCGACGAGTTCGCCGTCCTGTTCGCGCCGGGCGTCGAGCCGGTTCGGGCGGCGGAGCGGATGCTGGGCGAGATCAGCCTCCCGCTCGAGGTTCACGGCCGTCCGGTCGACATCGGGGCGAGCGTTGGGGTGGTCAAGGTCGCCGGCCAGAGCGACTCCGAGCGGTTGCTCCGCGTCGCCGACGCTGCCATGTACGCCGCCAAGGCGGCCGGCAAGGGTGCCGTGACGGAGCTCGACGACGAGATCGATCTTCGCACGTCCGACCCGGTCGCCGACGGCGAGGCGCTCGATGCGGCGGTCCGCTCCGGCGCGTTGGATCTGCACTTCCAGCCGGTGATCGATCTTCGCACCGGCGAGGTCGTTGCCGTCGAAGCCCTGGCGCGGTGGGAGGTCGACGGAGACCTCCGGGATGCCGGGCACTTCCTTCCCGGGCTCGCCGCGAACGGGATGGTCCACGAGATGGATCGCCGCCTGACTGCGCCCCTGCACCGTGCGCTGCAAGCCGTCGACGGCCGGGGGCGACCGTTGCGGGTCACCCGGAACCTCTCGATCGCCTCCGTCCGAGACGACCACTTGATCGCTGAGGTCCTGACCGGTCTCGATGCTGCGGATCGCTCGCGGCTGACGATCGGTGTACCGCTCCACGAGCTCGGAGGACGGGCGACAGCGATCGAGGTCGTCGAGCGCGTACGCGCTCACGGCGTGCGCATCGCGCTCGATGCGATCGGTTCCGGGCCCGATCTCCCGGTCATCCGGCCCGGTCTCGTCGACGAGCTGAAGGTCGACGTCGGCTTGCTCGACCGGCGACTCGAGTCCGTCGTTGCGTACGCCCACGCTCTGGGAGCCGTCGTTGCAGCGGTTGGCCTGGAGAGTGACGGGCACGTCGAGCTCGCCCGACGGTTCGGCTGCGATCGGGCCCAGGGTCGAGCGTTCGGATCTCCCATGCCGATGGACGACCTGAGGAGGCACCTGCGCTCGGCGTCGTTGGCCTGACCGGCGGTGCGGAATCTGGGGCCGGGCCGACCGGTTCGGAGGGGTGTGGGTGCACGAGAGCTGACCGCGGCCGACTTCGACGAGGTGATCGGCGGGACCGATGTCGTCCTCGTCGACTTCTGGGCGAGCTGGTGCGGCCCGTGCCGTTCGATGGCACCCGATCTGGAGCGCGTGGCGGCCGAGCACGCCGAGGACGACGGCGTCGTCATCGCCAAGGTCGACGTGGACGACCAGCGCGAGCTGGCCCAGCGCTTCGGCGTGATGTCGCTCCCGACGCTGATGACCTTCCGCGACGGCGTGCCGGTCGACCGCTACGTCGGTGCGACCCCTGCCGCGGGACTGCGCGCCGCCCTGAGCGAGGCCCAGGCCGGCCCGCGACGCGGACTGCTCGGTCGGCTGCTCCGGCGCTGAGCTGGCCGCGCTTGCCGCGGCGCCTCGGTCGGCTGCTCCGGCGCTGAGCTGGCCGCGCTTGCTGCGGCGTCTCGATCGGTGTGAGCTGGCCCGATGGTGCGGACGGCGATCACCCCGGTGTTCGTCGCGGTCGTGCTGGTGGTCTCGTCGGCCGGATGCTCCGACGACGAGCCGAGCGGCACCTCGACCGACTCCGACGCTGCCGAGGCGGCCCTGCTGGTCATCGACCTCCAGGACGGCTTCGCCGGAGCGCGCGTGGAGCTCGTCGTCAACGGTCGCACGGTCGCCCGACTCGACGAGGTGATGACCGACGAGCTGCTCGGGCTGGCCGAGTCGGTCACCGTCGAGGTCCCGGTCGGGCCGACCGAGGTGCGGGTCCGGATCGACGACGTGGAGCTCGTCGAGAACCTGGAGGTCGACGCGGACCGCTTCCTCGGCGTGAGCCGGACCGCCGATGGTCCTCGGATCATCGTCTCGGCCGAGCCGTTCGGCTACGGCTGAGTCGTCGGCAACCCGCTCCGCAGCACGTCTCGAGGTCACGGGCCGTGACCGGCGGCCCAGCGAGGCCCGTCCGCCAGCGGCAACACTGAGGCCGAGTCCGGCCGTGGGGCGCCGGGCTCGGGGGAGGCCCGTCATGACCGACATCGACCCGTTCGGTCCGTTCGACGCATCGACGCCGAACCCCGCCCCGAACCTCCCGGCGGAGTGGTTCCGGTGCGCCCGGTTCTCGCCGATCAGCGGACGCTACGCCGGTCCGAGGACCGACCCTCGGTCCGGTCGACGGATCGAGCTGCGCATCGACGTGGATCCCCGGTACCGCAACTCGCCCGTGCTCGACGTGATCAGCGGCGACGTGTTCGACCACCACGAGTTCAACTGGTTCGGGAGGTCGTGGACGTGGTCGGTCCACCGGTTCAGCTGGGTGGCCCAGGACGTCGACGTCGACTGGGGCGAGTGCGCGGCCGTGGTGACCGGGACCGCCCGCCGGCACGACACGGGCCAGCTCGTCCCGGTGACGGTGACCGTGCGGTGGACGGCCGGACGGATCACGACCACGACCTGCGAGCTCGGCGGCGACCGGTACACGTGCACCCGCGAGGGCCACGCCTTCCGGACGCTCGACCTCGAGATCGACGTGTGCGACTCGGTCAACGCCGAGCCCGTCGAGGCGGCGTACGACGTCACCTGGCACGCCAACCGTCCGGCGGAGCTGCCCGAGCGGGTCCTGACGATCGAGGAGTCGTTCGCCGAGGCCGGCGTCGAGGTCCGGGTGAACGCGCCGGCCGACCGGACCGTCATCGACGACAGCGCGGCGGAGTTCGATTCGTGGTCCGCGGAGGAGCTCCACGACGCCATGGAGACGCACTACAGCCGCTGGCGAGGGACCTGGCCGGACTGGCGGATGTGGTTGCTCGTCGCCGGGACCTACGACCGGGCCAGCGTCGGCGGGATCATGTTCGACTACGCCGCGCCCGGCGAGCCGCCGGAGCGGCAGGGGTGCGCCATGTTCCGCAACCACTGGTGGTGGAACCAGCTCGTCGACGGCATCCCGGCCACGGAGGCGCAGGCGGTGGCGCACCGCAAGTGGCTCCACACCTACGTCCACGAGGTCGGCCACGGCTTCAACATGAAGCACTCGTGGGACATGGGCCGCCCGAGCGACCGGTCCTGGATGAACTACGACTGGAAGTACGACCAGATCAACGGTGCGGGCAGCTACTACCGGGACTTCGAGTTCCGCTTCGGCGACGAAGAGCTCCGCCATCTCCGCCACGGCGACCGGCGATCCGTGATCCCCGGCGGCGATGCCTGGGGCTCGGGGGTCTACGCCGAGGAACCCGAGGCGATCGGCGAGCTCGTCGGTCGGGCACCCCTCGAGCTGATCGTGCGCTCCAAGCAGCTCTTCGAATTCCTCGAGCCGGTCAAGCTCGAGCTGCGGGTCCGGAACCTGGTCGACCTCGACGTCGAGATCGACGCCCGCCTCGGTCCGGAGGACGGCACCGTCGAGCTGCAGATCCGCCGACCCGACGGCAGGGTCGTGGGACATCACACGCCGATGTGCCGCCTCGGGGAGCCCGAGGCGCACGTGCTCGTCGATCCGCAGCGCGGCGAGAAGGGGCTCGATCGCCTCAGCGCCGAGCTGCTCGTCGGGGTCGGCGCCGACGGCCTGTACTTCGACGAGCCGGGGACCTACGTCGTGCGGGCCGTCTACCACGGGCCCGGTGGCATGACCGTCCCGTCCGCCGCCCACCGCTTCCGGGTGGCGGCGCCGCGCACCCGGCGGGACGAGACGCTGGCCGGCAACCTGTTCTCCCGCGACGTGGGCCTCGCCCTCTACCTCGGCGGCTCGGCGTCGCCGCACCTGGAGACCGCGATGGGTCATCTGCGCGACGCCAGCGAGGAGCTGGCCTCCTCCGCCGCCGGGGCGCAGATCTCGGCCTGCATCGCACCGACCTTCACGAGACCGCGCTTCCGGGTGGAGGACGGCGCGCTCGTCCGGACCCGACCCGCCGAGCCCGACACCGCGCTCGAGCTCATGGACCGGGCGCTCAGCGCCGATCAGAAACGGGGTGATGCCCTCACCCCGATCACCCAGCACTACCTGAGCCGGCAGCGGGCGGAGACCATGGCGGGCGCCGGCAAGAAGACCGAGGCCAAGCGGGCGCTGCGCAGCCTCAAGAAGTCGCTGGCGGCGCAGGGGGTCAACAAACCGGTCCTCGAGGACCTCGACGCCTTCATCAAGGCGCTGTAGCCGTGCGCGTCTTCGTGAGCCACTCCTGGCGCGACAAGGCGATCGCCGACCGCCTGGCCCTCGATCTCGAATCGATGGTCGACGAGGTCTGGCTCGACGTCCGGCACCTGCGCCCCGGCGCGTCGATCCAGGGTTCGATCGACGAGGACCTCGGCGAGATGGACCTGCTGCTGCTCGTCTGGACCGAGCACGCCGCTGCATCCGACGGCGTCGCGGCCGAGCTCGCGACCGCCGCGCGGATCGACCTCGACGTGATCGTGTGCGTGCACGGCACGGACGCGACCGGCAGGCCGCTCGCCCCGCCGGCGATCCTCGGCGACCCCTTGACGATCGACTGGGACGAGCCCTCCCTGGGCTTCGGGCGTCTCTGCGTCGAGCTGCTCCACCGGCTCTCGACCCGTGCCGGCGTCGATCTCGCCGTCGCCGATGCGACCGCGTTCGGCGAGATGGGGGCGATCCTCGACTACGTGGGCGGCTACCGAGAGCGTGAGGGGATCGACGGCGAGGCCCATCACTGGGTGACCCGGATCCTGACGCAGCTGGACGAGGTCCAGCGACGGGGCTCCGTGGTCCAGGAGCGACTCGAAGCCGGCGTCGAGCTGGCGCAGGCCGCCATGGACGCGCTCGCCGCCGAGCCGCCCGACCGCCGTGAGCTCGAGGCGTTGCTGGTGCGGGCGACCGCAGCGGAGGCCGACGATCCGACGCTGATGGGACAGCTTCGCTCTCTGATCGAGCGCACGCTCTCGACCCTTCCACCCGCCGACGAGGCGGTCGTCATCGACATCCGCGAAGCGCCGTCGGCGGATCTCACACCGGCCGACGAGCACGAGCTGCGGGCCCGGCTCGCCGAGCTGATCGCCCCGGCGACGATCGACGAAGCGGTCACCCACGTTCGTGACTACGTCACCCTGGCCACGCAGTTCCTGGGTCGCCTCGACCAGCTGGCCACGGCCACCCAGTCGCTCGCCGGCCGCCAGGTCGTCGCCGGGTTGGCGGCCTATCTGCAGCAGGCCGACGACCTGTTGCCGGATCGGCTCGGGCTCCTGGGGCTGCTCGACGACGCCTGGCTCATCAACAACCTCACGTTCCGGCTCGTCGAGGCGGGGATCGCCCCGGGCGAGGTGTTCCCGGTGGACTGGGCCCACCTCGCGACGATCGATCAGCTCGTCACCGCGCTCCTGCCGCCTGCGGTGCGCCACGCCCTCGAACAGCTGCTGCTCCAGTACCTCCAGCTGCTGGCGATGGAGATCGAGCAGTACCAGCCGGTGATGGGGGTCGGCACGGCGTCGGTGGGTGGGTCGTGGGAGGACCAGATGAACGCCGGGCTCCTCGGCACCGGGCTCTCGGTCGACGACGCGTGGTGAGCGTCCCGGTCCCGCGGGCGGGGTCCCGGTAGCGTCGCGCCGATGAGCACCGGGGGCGGGACGGCGACGGCCGTCGACGACGCCTGGGCGCGCCACCGCCGCTACGACCGGGTCGCCGACCGGTCCCGCGCCCGGCTCGAGGCCGCACGTCGGGCGAACCTCGTGCTGCTCGGCGTCGGCGCGCTCCTCGGTGCGACCGCCGCGCAGAGCGGGCTCCCCGACCTCCTCCAACGTACGACGGCCGCGCTCGCGGCCCTCGTGCTGGTGGTCGCCGGCGTGGTCCAGCGACGGGTGCTCCAGGGCGATCTCGCCCGGCGGTGGACGGCCAGCCGGGCCGCCTCCGAGGCGATCAAGGCCGAGGTCCACCGTCGCCTCGCCGGCGTCGCGCCCTACGCCAGCGCCGACCGGGACGCCCGCCTGGCCGAGAAGGTCGCCGCCATCGCCGAGGACGCCGCAGCCCTGGATCGGGTCGTGCGGGACGTCACCGCCGACGACGAGCCGGTCCCGGAGATCGGCGACGTGGCGAGCTACACGACCGTGCGGGCCCTCGAGCAGGCCAACTGGCACGGCGACAAGATCGGCGAACACGAACAGCGTGCCCGGCGGCTCCGACTGCTCGAGCTGGTGGCGACGCTCGCCGCGGCAGCGATCACGGCGGCCGGTGCGCTGGCCGGCGCCGGCGACCTCGGGCTGTGGGTCGGGGTGGCGACGACGGTGGGTGCGGCGATCTCCGCGCACCTCGACGCCACCCGCCACGACCAGATCGCCGGCCTCTACTCGACGACCGAGCGACGGCTGCGCGAGCAGATCGCTCGCCACGAGCGAGCCGAACAGCCCGATGCGGCGAGGTTCGTCGACGCGATCGAGGACGTGCTCGCTCGCCAGAACGAGAGCTGGGTCGGCCTGCTGGGCGGGATCCAGCCTCGGGAGTGACCTCAGCCGGCGAGGAGGCGACGCACGTCGCCCATCAGCCGGATCGACTCCTGCGCGATGTCGGGGCCGACCGCCATGGTGCGCACGATGATGTCGGTGAAGCCGAGCTCGTCGTACACCGCCAGTTGCTCGGCCACCTGCTCCGGTGAGCCGTAGGCGACGGCCTCCGGTGGGAGCCCGCGATAGCCCTGCTCGAGCAGGGCATCGCCGAGGCGCCTCGCGTCTGCCGGTTCCTCCGTGACGAGCACGTCCTTACGGACGACCAGGCGCGGCGGCGTCGTGCCGTGACGAGCCGACGCCTCCCCGAGCATCGCGAGCTGCTCGCGTGCGCTGACCGGGGTGAGGTCGGCGTTGCCGTACCAGGAGGCACCGAGGCGGGCGACCCGGTCGAGTGCCTTCGGAGCGCCGGCACCGACCCACCACTCGACCGGTTCCGGCGGCCGGGGCGCGATCCGAGCGCCGTCGACGCCGAAGACCTCGCTCGACACCTCGTCGCCTCGGAGGAGACCGTCGACGATGCGGATCGCCTCGTCGTAGCGCGCCGCCCGACCGGCGAGTGCTTCGCCCATGCCCGCGAACTGGCGCTGGCCACCCCCGAGCCCGACCTGGAGGACGAACGGACCGGACGAGAACGAGGCCAGGGTCCCGACCTGTTCGGCCACGAGCACCGGGTTCCAGAGCGGGAGCAGGAACAGGGCGCCCGCCTGCCGATCACCCCACTCACCGAGCAGCCGGCCGATCGTCGGCACGTTCTGGAAGTAGGGGACGGCGGACACGTGGTGGTCGCCGATGCAGAGCAGGTCGAGGTCGGCGTCGCGCGCCGCCTTCGTCCGGGCGAGGAGGTCGGTCGCCCCGCTGCGGACGTCGTCGACATCGAGGCGGGACGTGATCGACAGGCCGATGCGCACCGCCATCAGCCGATCACGCCGTCGGCGGCGAGCCGCTCGCGGGTGGCGGCGTCGACGCCGAGCTCGTCGAGGAGCTCGGTCCCGTGCTGGCCCACCGCAGGGCCGACCGATCGAGGTGAGGTGTCGACGCCACGGATCCGGATCGGGTTCGCGACGGTCGGGAGCGCACCCACCTCGGGGTGATCGAGCTCGACCCACAGCCCTGCGGCCTCTGCCTGAGGGTCCTCGACGAGGTCGGCCAGGCTGTTCGCCGGCCCCCAGATCAGGCCGGCCTCGTCGAAGATCTCCCCCCACTCCTCACGGCTGCGCATCGACAGCGCCTCGTCGATGCCGTCGATCACCATCGGCATGTGGTCGAAGCGGCCCTTGACGCTGCCCAGGCGATCGTCGTCGAGCCACTCGTCGCGCCCGACCGCCTTGCAGAAGCGGGGCCACCAGTGCTCCTCGGGCATGTTGAAGATGACCCACTTGCCGTCGCCGCAGGGGAATCGATTCGAGAGCGCGCTGATGAGGTGGTGGCGGTCGCGGGGGCGCGGCTGGCGCCGGTCGACGAGGGTCGCCGAGAGGTCGGTGGCCATGGTCCACGCCGCGGTGCCGAAGAGGCTCACGTCGACCACCTGGCCCTCGCCGGTCTGGTCGACCATTCGCAACGCGGCCAGCACCGCGCCCACCAGCGCGAGGCCGGTGGCGTGGTCGCCCTGCGCCGGTCGCGGTTGGGGAGGTGGACCGCCCGGCTCGGTCATCGAGTCCGAGATCGCGCCCCGCCCGAAGAAGGCCGTCACGTCGTAGCCGGGACGGGTCGAGTCGGGCCCCTCGAGCCCGTAGCCCGACAGCGTGGCGTGCACGAGTCGCGGGTGGTCGACGAGCAGCGCGTCGGGGTCGAGCCCGAAGCGCGCCTGGCGATGGGGGAGGAGGTTCGTGACGAGCACGTCCGCCCGCCCGATCAGGCGGCGGACCAGCGTGGCCCCGTCGTCGCGATCGAGCGCGACGGCGAGGGACCGCTTGCCCCGGTTGTCGACGTGGAACGGCTCGTCGATCGGCGGGCGATCCGGCACCTTCGGCTGACGGTTCTTGTCGCGCATCGGGTCGCCGCCGAGGGGCTCGACCTTGACCACGTCGGCGCCGAGGTCGGCGAGGATCGCGCAGGCGCTCGGCGCCGCCATCCAGCTGGCGATCTCGATCACGCGGATGCCGTCGAGGGGTCGGGTCACGGGTGGCTCCTCACCAGGTGTCGATGCAGGGTCGCTTCTTGCCGTCGCGGGGCGGCGGCGTCGGGGCGGACACGAGTGCGGACGTGATCCATCGCCTCGTGTCGGCGGGGTCGATCACGTCGTCGATCTCGAAGTGGGTGGCGAAGTTGAGCGCCTTGCCGTGGTCGTACATGCGGGCGACCATCTCCTCGAAGAGCTCCCGCCGCTCCTCGGTGTCCTCGACCGCGGCGAGCTCGTCTCGATACCCGAGCTTCACCGCACCCTCCAGTCCCATGCCGCCGAACTCGCCGGTCGGCCACGCGACGGTGAACAGCGGCGCGTGGAAGCTCCCGCCGGCCATCGCCTGCGCCCCGAGGCCGTAGCCCTTGCGCAGCACGACGGTGACGAACGGGACGCTCAGGCTGCCCCCGACGACGAACAGTCGACTGGCGTGGCGCACGGTGCCGCTCGTCTCGGCCTCGGGGCCGACCATGATCCCCGGCGTGTCGCAGAGGAACACGATCGGCAGGTCGAAGGCATCGCAGAGCTGCAGGAAACGGGCGGCCTTGTCGGCGCCCTCGGAGTCGATCGCACCGCCGAGGTGCGTGGGGTCGTTCGCCACGATGCCCACGGGCCGGCCCTCGATCCGGGCGAGAGCGGTGACCATCCCGACGCCGAACGAGCGCCGCAGCTCGAGCACGGAGCCGGTGTCGGCCAGGCCGGTCACGACCTGTCGGATGTCGTAGGCCCGGAGGCGGTTCTCGGGGATGGCGTGGCGCAGCCGCCGCTGGTCGGCGCACTCCCACTCGCCGAGCGGGCCCTGGAAGTAGGACAGGTAGCGCTTGGCCACCTCGATCGCCTCGGCCTCGTCGGCCACGGCGATGTCGACCACCCCGTTGGGGACCTGCACGTCCATCGGCCCCACCTCCTCGGGGCGGAAGACCCCGAGGCCGCCGCCTTCGATCATCGCCGGGCCGCCCATGCCGATGTTCGAGTTGGCGGTGGCGATGACCACGTCGCAACACCCGAGCAGTGCTGCGTTGCCGGCGAAGCACCGGCCGGAGTTGATGCCGACGAGCGGCACGAGGCCGCTCAGCTCACCGAAGAGCCGGAAGGCGAGGCAGTCGAGCCCGGCGACGCCCAGTCCGTCGGTGTCGCCCGGCCGGCCCCCGCCGCCCTCGCTGAGGAGCACGACCGGCAGGCGCTGCCGGGCGGCGACCTCGAAGAGGCGGTCCTTCTTCCGGTGGTTCTGGTTGCCCTGCGTCCCGGCCAGGACGGTGTAGTCGTACGACATCACGACCGCCTGCGAGGCGGGCGGATCGAAGAGGTCGCCGTTGATGGAGCCCACGCCGCCCACGAGGCCGTCGGCCGGGGTCTTGGCGATCAACTCCTCGACGCTGCGACGACGTCGCTGCGCCGCGAGGACGAGCGGGCCGTACTCGACGAACGTGCCGTCGTCGCAGAGGTCGGCGACGTTCTCCCGGGCCGTCCGCTGACCGGTCTTCCGGCGTCGCTCGACCGCAGCCGGCCGGGCCTCGTCCAACCCGATCTCGTGACGCTCGACGATCTCGGCGAGGTCGGGGCGGATCAGCTCGAGATCGACGTCGGCGGTGACCAGCTCGTCACCCGACCCGGCGTCGGAGACCTCCAGGTGGATGACCCCGTCGCCGTCGGCGATCGTGTCGCCCGGTCGTCCCAGCACCTGGAGCACCGTCCCCGACCGCGGCGCGGCGATGACGTGCTCCATCTTCATCGCCTCCATCACGGCGAGCTCGTCGCCGGCGGTGACGGCCGCGCCGATCTCGACCGCGACCGAGACGATCGTGCCCTGGAGCGGGGCGGGCACGACGACCGTGCCGTCGTCGACCGGGGCTGCTGCGGTGCGGGCCGCCACCTCGGCTCCGCCGCGGCCGTGATCGAGGACCGCCAGGGGGTCGACGGCGTCGACCCTCGCGCCGACACCGGGGCGGCCGGCTGCGGCGTCGGCGACCGGCGCCAGCTCGGCGGCCCGGGCGACGAGCCGTCCTGCGTTCGACTCGACGTGGGTCGTGGTCGCCTCGCCGGCCAGCACCGCCGGGTCCTCCAGGAGCGCCCGGAGGAGGCCGACGTTGGTGTCGAGCCCGTCGAGGCGGAGGTCGACGAGGGCGCGGTCGGCTCGCCGCGCGGCCACCGCGAGGTCGCCGCCGGGGACGTGCGCGATCAGCTTGGCCACCATCGAGTCGAACGCCGGGTGGGGACGGAAGCCGACGTGGAGGGCGCTGTCGACGCGCACGCCCGGACCGGACGGGATCTCGAGCGCGGACACGACGCCGCCGGTCGGGCGCACGGAGCCGTCGGCCTGCAGGGCCTCGGTCGTGATGCGCAGCTGGACCGCCGTGCCGTCCGGATCACCCAGAGGCTCGCCCAGCCCCAGCTCGTCGAGCGTGGCCCCGGCGGCGAGGTGCAGCTGCAGCCCGACGAGATCGAGGCCGGTGACCTGCTCGGTCACCGTGTGCTCGACCTGCAGGCGGGCGTTGACCTCGAGGAAGGCGACCCCGCCGTCGGGCGTGACCAGGAACTCGACCGTGGCGAGCGACCGCAGCTGCGTCGCCTCGCCCAGCGCGGTCGCGGCGTCGGCGAGGCGGGCGCGCACGTCCGCGTCGAGGTGCGGAGCCGGTGCGATCTCGACGATCTTCTGGTGGCGGCGCTGGAGGCTGCACTCGCGATCGCCGAGCACGGCGACCCGGCCCGATCCGTCGCCGATCAGCTGCACCTCGACGTGGCGGGCCGAGGGCAGGTACTGCTCCACGTACAGCGCACCGTCGCCGAACGCGGTGCGGGCCTCGGACGCGCACCGCTCCATGGCCGAGGCGAGCTCGTCGTCCGAGCGTGCGACGCGCATGCCGCGCCCACCACCCCCGGCCACCGCCTTGACCATCAGCGCGCCGTCCGGACCGAGTCGGTCGAGCACGGCCAACGCCTCATCGAGCCCGGTCGCTCCGGAGGTGCCGGGCAGCAGCGGCACGCCCAGCTCGTCGGCCAGCGCCCGTGCGGAGAGCTTGTCGCCGAAGCGGGCCAGCGTCGCCGGGCGCGGCCCGACGAACCCGATGCCGGCCGCCTCGCAGCCCGCCGCCAGCTCGGCTCGCTCGCTCAGGAACCCGTAGCCGGGGTGCAGGAGATCGCAGCCGGCCTCCTGCGCCGCCGTCACGATCTGCTCGACGTCGAGGTACGCCGCCGGCCCCGCGCCGGTCAGCCGCACGGTCTCGTCGGTCCGGCGGACGTGGAGCGAGTCGGCGTCGTCGTCGCTGTGGACGGACACGGTGCGCAGGCCGGCCTCGGCGGCGCTGCGGGCGATGCGGACGGCGATCTCGCCCCGGTTGGCGATGAGGAGGCCAGACGACATGGGCTATGTGTAGCCGCCGACCCACCCCCCGGCGCCACTGCGGGCGACGGTGGCGCAGCCGTTCGGCGGTCAGTCGACGAGGCCGAGGGCGTCGGCGAGGTCGTCGAGGTGGAGCTGCTCGGCCTCGCTCACCCGCGGTCCGCGCAGCCCCAGGAACCCACGATCGACGGCCGCGTCCGCGACCGCGTGCCCGAGTCGGTGCAGCCACCGACGGAACGCCGGTCCGGCCGACCCCGGCCGGGTCGACAGGAGCGAGACGACCTGCTCGCAGTGACGCAGCGATCGATGGGTCGCGCCGGGATCGACGCGGAGATCGGGGAGCGGGCGGTCGACCAGGGCGGCGCAGACCGCCCGGACGAGCGGACCGCCCGCGGGATCGTCGACGCCGTCGCGCAACATGACGAGGGTGGCGTCGAGCTCGCGGCCGGTGGAGATCGGCCCGCTCGGGTCCGAGCTCATCACCCCGACCGCCACGATCCAGGGCGCGTCGCTCAGGAGGACCCACTCGTCGGCAGACCACGACGCAGCCGTGGCGTCGGCCCCCTCCACCAGCGCGACGCTACCGCCTCCCCGAACGCGACGACGGGGAGCGACGCCGTGGCGCCACCCCCCGTCCGCAGTCTGCGGCTCGCCGATCTCCTAGGCGGAGATGGCGACCACCGGCACGCTCGGCGGGTTGCCGCCGAGGCTGCCGTCGAAGGGCAGGTCGGAGAAGTTGAACACGCCGCCGTCGCTGGCGACCATCAGGTAGCCGTTGCCGTAGCTGACCATGCCGATCACCGGCGCGTTGAGCGACACGCCCGGAGCGAGCTCACCGGGCACCGAGCCGACGAAGTCGGCCTGGAAGGCGAACACGCCGCCGTCGCCGGCGACCAGCCAGTACCCGGCGCCGTCGGGGTCGGGCACCAGACCGTTGACCGGCTGGTTGATCGCCTGGCCGCCCATCGACCCGAAGAACTGCGCGTCGCCGAAGGAGAACACGCCGCCGTCGGAGCCGACCATCCAGTAGCCGGCACCGGTCGCCGTGGAGACCGAGTCGATGATCGGGCCGTTCAGCTGCCCGGCGAGGCCCTGCTCGACCAGGTCGCTGAAGTCGCCGGCGTTCCCGAAGCCGATCGCCCGGCCGATCGAGGTGAACAGCCAGTAGCCGCCCCCGTCGATCGTGCGCGACATCGTCGAGACGGTCTCGCCGGGGGAGAGCACGACGCTGGTGTCCGACAGCGAGCCGTGGTCGATGGCATCACCGAAGGCCTCGACCTTGCCGGTCTCGTCGAGGATCCAGTACCCGCGGTTGGACGGGGTGGACTCGATGTCGACCGCCGCGCCGGCCCGCGTCTGGCGGGCATCGCCCAGGTCGGTCGCCTCACCGAAGGTGTAGACCTCACCGTTGCGGTCGAGGAGGCGATAGCCCTCGAGCGGCGCAGGCGGGATCGTCGGCGGCACCGTGACCGTGCTCGTCGTGGTCGCTCCCGGGTCGTCGACGTCGGAGTTGACCTCGACGGCGGCGGCCGTGACGGTCGTGCCGTCGGTCCCGTCGATCACGCCACCCCGGAGGTCGTTCGCCCTGGTGTTGAGCGTGCCGGCCGTGGTGGAGTCGACCAGGCCGTAGGCGAAGACGTCGCCGGTGCCGATCAGCTCGTGGCTGGTCTGTGCCGAGGACGAGCGGCCGAAGCCGAAGATCGTCGTCGAGCCGTCGTCGGTGGTCCGGGTGGTGCTCAGGTCGACCTCGGGGTTGTCCGAGGCCGCGATCACCAGCGAGCGGGTGGTGTCGCCGTCGAGGAAGGCGGCCCACTCCGGCGTACCGAGCGATGCGCCGCTGAAGTTGGTGGTGTTCAGCTGCGTCGGCGCGTTGCCGTTCTGGCCCGAGAGGATGACCTGATCGCCATCGGTCAGCGTGCCGCCGGGCTCACCCTGGTAGAGCGCACGCCACGGGACGGCAGCGGGTGCATCGGTCATCTCGAAGATCATCGAGCGGGGGCCAACCTCGTACTGGGCGGTCCACTCGTTGTCGATCTCCTCGGTGGCGAAGTTCCGGCTCTGGGACAGGAAGGTCACCCGGACCGGTCCACCGTTGACCTCGTACTCCCATCGGCTGTCGGTGTCGCCACTGCCGGGGCTGAACGGGCCCTCGTCGTTGCCGTAGTTGGCGGTGTCGAGGCGGGCCTTGGGGATGCCGCGGAACTCGCCGCCCTCGGCGCGCTGGGACGGGTCCCACCCGATCCAGTCGTTGCCGTCGGCATCGACGAGGCCGGCGAAGCCGCCGCCGTTGGGCTCGAAGAACCAGGTGCCCGCGCGGGTCTCGATGCGGAACACCGGGTCGGGGTACGGGTTGGCGGGGTTGTCGGCCGTGAGGAGCGCGATGTCGACCGGCCGCTTCGTGTCGGCGCTCGGCGAGTCGATGAAGCCGGGCGACTGCGTGCGGTTCGAGCCGAAGTACACGTGGAAGTGCTTCGTGGTGCTGCCGGTGAAGGTGCCGTCGACGAGGAAGACGACCGTGTCGTCGTCGACCTGGACGGGCACGTCGGACTCGACCAGGTTGTTGGTGGTGGGGTTCGCCGAGTCGACCTCGGTGACCCGCACCGTCTCGGGCAGCAGGTTGGACGGGCTGGTGGGGAACGGCACCTCGACGAGCGCGTCGAGCTTGTCGGTCCCGCCGTTGGTGACCGTGACGATGATGCGGTGCGTGTGCGAGCCCTCGTGCCACCCGACGGGAGCGGCCCCCGTCGACGGGCTGAACCCGACGGCGAGGGCCAGCATCGCACCCACACCGATCAGGAGCGCGAGCACTCTGGACGTGCGAATCCTGGCGTTCATGTGACCTTCCGGTGTCGAAACACACTGATGAGGAGGACCCGAGCGTCGCTCCGGTGCCTCGGGTTCGCAAGATACCGCATCGTCACCGACGGTGAGAGATGTCCACGCTCGGTGCCAAGCGTGGGGGTGTCCGGCCCAGATCACCCGGTCGTCGGCCGCCCACGGTGGCGACTAGGGTGCGCGCAGCGGGCAGGGGGAGGCGGCATGGCAGGCGACGACACACGTCCGGTGCGAGACGAGGACCTCGCCCCGGCCCACTTCGTCGACAGCGACCACCCCGCCGTGGTGGGGTTCGCCCGCCGTGCCATCGACGACGCCGGAGCCACGACCGAGCGGGAGCGAGCCGTCGCCCTCTTCCTCCGCGTCCGCGACGGCTACCGGTACGACCCCTACGACACCAGCCGCGACCCCGACGACTACCGGGCGAGCACCGTCGTCGACTCCACGTCGAACTGGTGCGTCCCCAAGTCGGTCCTCCTCACGGCGGCGGCCCGGGCCTCCGGCATCCCCGCACGGCTGGGCTACGCCGACGTCCGCAACCACCTCACCAGCGAGAAGCTCATGGCGACCATGGGCACCGATCTGTTCGCCTGGCACGGCTACAGCGAGCTGCACCTCGACGGGCGTTGGTTGAAGGCCTCCTCGGCGTTCAACATCGAGCTGTGCGAGCGCTTCGGCACCAAGGTGCTCGACTTCGACGGCACGGCCGACGCGCTCATGCACCCCTACGACGAGGCCGGCAACCGCCACATGGAGTACGTGCGGCAACGGGGGAGCTACGCCGACCTGCCCCTCGACGACATCTTCGCGACCTTCGACGAGCTCTACCGCTCGGAGCTCTTCGCCGATGCGCACGACCCTGCGTTCCACGGCGACGACGGCACCTGACGGTGGTGCTCAGCCGGTCGGTGCCTCGCCGAGCGGCAACCAGTCCGCCATCGACGGATCGTCGATGGTCCCGAGGAACTGCGTGGTGTCCGCGTCGGTGAGCAGCAGCACCGGACGGCCGCCCCGGAGCTGGGCCGAGATCTCGACCGCCCCGTGCTCGAGGGTCGCGACGCGGCACTCCACCGACGAGAAGCGGAGCTCGGTGTCGCCGCCGGTCATGGCCTGCGCGTCGCACACCGGCTCGTCCAACGGTGAGAGCGACTGCCGCAGGAGCCCGTCGAGCTCCCGCTCGATCTCGCGCTCGGCGCCGATCTCGCCCGACTCCTCGTTGACGGCGCCGACCACGTTCTGGGCGGCGTCCACGACCGCGTCGGGCGACGCGCCGACGACCATGCCCCCGGCGGCCAGCGCCAACACGACGAGGAGGAGCTTCTTCATCACCATCCGATCGGTCGGTTCGGCGCCGGACTTGAGGGCGGATTCGGTGGTGGCGCCGTAGGGTCGGCGGATGGCCGAGCTCGAGGCAACGATGCGGACCACCTTCGCGGCGCGCGACTTCACCGACGAGGAGGTGACCGACGCGGAGGTGCATCACCTCCTCGATCTGGCCCGCTTCGCGTCGAGCGGCGGGAACCGGCAGGGCTGGCGGGTCGTCGTGGTGCGCGAGGCGGACACGAAGCGACGGCTCATCGACCTGGGTCGTCCCACGATGGCGGTCTACGTCACGCAGGCGGCGGCGGGGGAGCGGCCGTTCAACACGGTCCACCGCACGACCGTCGACATCGCCGCCGCCGAGGCCGACCCACCCGATCTCGGCTGGGTCGACGCCCTCGCCGAGGCTCCCGTGCACCTCGTGGTCGGCGTCGATCTCACCGAGGTCGCCGCGTTCGACAGCGAGCTCGATCGCGTCGGGGTCGTGGCCGGCGCGTCGATCTACCCCTTCGTCCACAACATCCTGCTGGCCGCCCGATCCGTCGGCCTCGGCGGCACGCTGACGACGTTCATCAGCCGGGCGGAGGCCGAGGTGCGCGAGCTCGTCGGCTTCCCCGAGCACGTCGCGGTCGCCGCGCTCGTGCCGCTCGGTCGGCCGACGCGGACGCTCACCCGGCTGCGGCGCGAGCCCGTCGAGCGCTTCGCCCGGCTCGAACGGTGGGACGGCCCGGCCCTGCAGGCTCCGGCTCAGTAGTCCCCGGCGTCCCCGGCATCGCCGCTGACGATCGACACGCCGGCCGACGCCCCGAGCCGCGAGGCGCCGGCGACGATCATCTCCTGGGCGTCCTGACGGGTGCGGACCCCACCGGACGCCTTGACCCCCATGTCGGGGCCGACCGTCTCGCGGAGCAGCGCGACGTCGTGCGTGGTCGCTCCGCCGCCGCCGAAGCCGGTCGACGTCTTCACGAAGTCGGCGCCCGCCGCTCGGGCGAGGCGGGCCGCCTCGACCTTCTCGTCGTCGGTGAGCATGACCGTCTCGAGGATGACCTTCACGACGGCACCGTGCTCGTGGCCGGCCTCGACGACCGCGGCGATGTCGTTGGCGACCGTGCCGATGTCGCCCGAACGCAGCGCGCCGATGTTGATGACCATGTCGAGCTCGGTGGCGCCGTTGGCGGCGGCGTCGTGGGCCTCGGCGACCTTCGTCTTCGTCGTCGTCGCGCCGAGCGGGAAGCCCAGCACGGTGCACACCGCGACGTCGCTGCCGGCGAGGCGCTCGGCGCATCGGCCGACCCAGCCGGGGTTGACGCACACCGACGCGAAGCGGTGCTCGATCGCCTCGTCGCACAGGCGATCGATCTGGTCGGCGGTCGCGTCGGGCGCGAGCAGCGTGTGGTCGATGTACTTCGCCAGGTCGGGTGCGGCGGTCATGCGCGCATCCTACGACCGCGGCCGCCGGACCGGTCGGGCCACAGGTCCCGGGCTCCCACTACGGTCCGGGCATGGAGCTCGGCGTGCTGTACGACTTCCGCAACCCGACGTCGTCGCGGATCGAGCCGGCCGATCTCTACCGCCGAACCCTCGATCACGTCCGGGCGGTCGAGGACCTCGGCTTCGACACCGTGTGGCTCACCGAGCACCACTTCATCGACGACGACTACCTGCCGTCGGTGTTGCCCATGGCCGCTGCGGTGGCGGCCATCACGACGAGGGTCACGATCGGCACGGCGGTCCTCCTGCTCCCCCTGCACGATCCGCTCCGGGTCGCCGAGGACGCCGCCGTCGTCGACGTGCTCTCCGACGGTCGCCTCCGGGTCGGGCTCGGCATCGGGTACAAGGTCGAGGAGTTCGACGCGTTCGGTGTCGACCGTCGCCGCCGCGGGGCGCTGCTCGACGAGGGGCTCGACGTGCTCCGTGCCGCGTGGGCGGAGGGGCCGTTGCCCGGTCGTGGCGTCGACGTCACGCCCAAGCCGGTCCGGGCGGACGGCATCCCGATCTGGCTGGCCGGGCGGGCGGAGGTCCCGGTGCGGCGGGCGGCTCGCCGCGGCGACGGGTTGATCGCCGTCGGCGACGTCGGGCTGCACGAGCTCTACCTCGCCGAGCGGGCCGCCGCCGGGCGGATGGGCCCGGCGAACCTGTGCACCTTCGTGCAGCGCTACCCGTCCGACGACCCCGAGCGGGCCGACGCCGAGCTCGGCGAGCACGCGGCCTACCGCGACCTGCGCTACGCCGACTGGTACGGCACCGCTGCCGATCTGCCCGCCGACGAGGTGTGGCGGGAGCGAGCGCTCGCCGCCGACGCGGCGCGGCGACGACGGTTCGTCACCCCGGACGAGCTGGTCGCCGAGCTGGACGCCCTCGCCGCGACCGGCGTCGACAGCGTCCTGTGGTTCGGGACCCTGCCCGGCGCCCCGCCGGAGGCGACGCTGCCGCTGTTCGAGCAGATCGCCGCCCTCCGACCCCGCCTTGGCTCACCGAGCAGCTGAACCGGCCCGGTAGCGCGCCACCCACTCGTCGTTGAGCGCATCGGCCTGGCGCCGGACGCCCGGCGCGGTCGGGAGCGGACCGGGGTGATCCACCTCGAGGAGCTCGAGGATGCGGCGAAGGTGCCGTTCGGGCTCGTCGACCAGCTCCTCGTACACGACCTCGATCGTGGGCGCGCCCAGCCGACCGAGCAGCTCACGCCACCGGCGCTCGCCGTCGAGCACGAGCCGTTCCAGGTTCCCGATCAGCTCGCCGTCGTAGACGGGCTCCCCGACGGGGCGGGCCGGCTCGTGGTCGGACACGAGCCAGACGTCGTCCTGAGCCGCTCGGGCCCACGACACGGCCTGGCGCGCCGTGTCAGCACGGGTCAGCAGGACACAGCGCACGTCGGGCAGGTATCGGTGCAGGATCTCGACCGCCGACGCGCCGGTGAGCTCGGGGAGCTCGCGGAAGCGTCCGAGGGCGAGGTCGACGGTGTTCCACTGCATCTTGAGCCCGAAGACGCCGTTGGGGGTCGTCCCGACCTCGTGCACCAGGTCGAGGAACCGGCGGCGGTCGGTCACGCCGTGCTCGCGGGCGAGTGGGCCGTCCTCCCAGACCGGCCAGTCGGGGTACCGGACCGGATCGACCGCCAGGAGGTGCTCGGTCGGCCGGCCGGCGATGCCCGTCGCCGTGAGGAGCCGGCACAGCATGGTCGACCCGCTGCGCTGGTTCGCCCCGATCAGCAGCGAGCGGGTCGGGCGCGTCACCGCTCCAGCGTGCTCGTTGCCATCGCTCGCCGCAGCCGGAATTCGGCCAGAGGGCTCAGTGGTAGCGGCTGGAGAAGGCGGCGATCGTCTTGACGTAGTTCGACCGCTCGTAGGCGGCGGGGTCCGGCACCGAGAGCTGGCTCATGGCGCCACGGGCCTCGTCGACGGTCTCGTACTCGTGGTCGTCCATCCACGTGCGGAGCTCGTTGGTGACCATGCCGATGTGGCCGGCACCGTGGGCGAGCAGCGCGGACGCCATCATCACGACGTCGGCGCCGGCGAGCAGCACCTTCACGACGTCCTCCCCGGCGTGGACCCCGGAGGTGGCGGCGAGATCGGCGTCGATGCGGCCGTGCAGGATCGCCATCCAGCGCAGCACGAGGCGAAGTTCGGCCCGGCTGGAGAGCACCAGGTCGGGCTGGACGGTGAGCGTCTCCAGGTCGATGTCGGGCTGGTAGAAGCGGTTGAACAGCACGAGGCCGTCGGCGCCGGCGTCGACCAGCCGCCGGGCCATGTCGCCCATCGCGCTGAAGTACGGCCCGACCTTGACCGCCAGCGGGATGTCGATCGAGGCGCGCACGTGCTCGACCAGGCCGAGGTAGCGGCTCTCGACCTCGGTGGAGGTCAGGGCGAGGTCGGCGGCGACGAGGTAGACGTTCAGCTCGAGCGCGTCGGCGCCCTCGGCCTCGAGCGTCTTGGCGTAGGTCGCCCACCCACCGTCGGAGGAGCCGTTGAGGCTGGCGATGACCGGGACGTCGAGGAAGTCCTTGGCGTAGCGGAGCAGCTCGAGGGTCTGGCGCGGACCGGTGCGGTACTCCGGCATCTCCGGCACGTAGCCGCCGGCGGCCTCGGCGACGGCGTGGGCGCCGAGCTCGAGGTGTCCGTGCAACTCCATCGAGGCCCGCTCGATCTCCTCCTCGAACAACGAGGGCAACACGACGGCCCCCACGCCGCGCTCGCCCAGCTCCTGCAGCGAGTCCGGGTGACCGGTCGCCGGCGAGGCCGAGGCGACGATCGGGCTCCGCAGCGTCAGGCCCAGGTACTGGGTCGTGAGATCGACGGTCACGAGTGCTCCTCCTCGTCGTGGTCGACGTACACCGCGGTGCGGTGGACGTGGACCATCTGCTCGTACAGCTGCCACCGGTCGTCGATGTCGCGCTGGGCGCGCTCGATCAGGCCGGCGGCGTGCTCCGGGTCGGCGGCAGAGAGCATCGCGAACCTGCCCTCGCTGCGGGCGAAGTCGGCGAACCGGCCGGTCGGTGATCGACTGTCCAGACGGAGCCCCGGCTCGCCGGCCGCCTCGCGCGACGGGTCGTAGCGGTAGAGCGGCCAGTACCCGCACGCCGCCGCCTGCTTCTGGTGGTCCATCTGGTGGCGCATGTCGATGCCGTGGGCGATGCACGGGCTGTAGGCGATGATCAACGACGGGCCCGGGTACTGCTCGGCCTCGATGAAGGCCTTCACCGTCTGGGTCAGGTTGGCGCCCATGGCGATCTGGGCGACGTAGACGTGGCCGTAGTCCTGCGCGATGAGCCCCAGGTCCTTCTTGCCGGTGCTCTTGCCGTTGGAGGCGAACTTCGCCACCGCGGCCCGGGGCGTGGCCTTCGAGGCCTGGCCGCCGGTGTTGGAGTACACCTCGGTGTCGAGCACCAGCACGTTGACGTCGCGCCCCGAGGCGAGGACGTGGTCGACGCCACCGAACCCGATGTCGTAGGCCCAGCCGTCGCCGCCCACGATCCACACGCTGCGACGGACCAGGTGATCGACGATGGGTCGCAGCCGATCGACGACCGGTCCGGACAGCTCGCCGAGTCGCTCGGTGAGCTCGGCCACGTCGGCGCGCTGCTCGGAGAGGAGCTGCTCGTCGGTCTGGTCACGATCGAGGACCCGATCGGCCAGTTCGCCCAGCTCCGGTCGGAGCTGCTCGACGGCCGCACGGGCCTGGACCTCCAGTTGATCGGCGGCGAGCCGCATGCCCAGGCCGAACTCGGCGTTGTCCTCGAAGAGGCTGTTCGACCAGGCCGGACCGCGCCCGTCGTCGTTGGTCGTCCAGGGGGTCGTCGGGAGGTTACCGCCGTAGATCGAGGAGCAGCCGGTGGCGTTGGCGATGAGCGCCCGGTCGCCGAAGAGCTGGCTCATGAGCTTGAGGTAGGGCGTCTCCCCGCAGCCGGTGCAGGCACCGGAGAACTCGAAGAGCGGTCGCAGCTGCTGGCTGCCCTTGACCGTGTCGACTCGCAGCTGGCGGCGGTCCGGGTCCTCGATGGCGACGAAGGCGTCCCAGCGCTCCCGCTCGAGCTCGAGGTGCTCGTCCTTGGGCAGCATGTCGATGGCCTGGTGCTTGAGGTCGGTCTTGTCCCGGGCCGGGCAGATCTCCACGCAGATCCCGCACCCGGTGCAGTCGTCCGGTGCGACCTGGACCGTGAGGTGGAACCCGCTGAGCTCCTTGGTCTTGCTGATCTCCCTGGTCGGGAGCGGATCGCCGCTGGCGGTGTTGGCCGAGCCCTCGTGGGCCTTCACCCTGATGGCCGCGTGCGGGCAGACGAGGGCGCAGCGGGCGCACTCGATGCAGATGGTCGGGTCCCAGATCGGGATCTCGGTGGCGATGCTGCGCCGCTCGAGGGCGGCGGTCCCGGTCGGGAACGTGCCGTCGAGGGGCATGGCGCTCACCGGCAGGGCGTCGCCGTTGCCGGCCACGATCGTCGCGGTCACCTCGGTGACGAACCCCTCGGGGGCGTTGACGAGCGGGAGCCGCCGCTTCCGGGTGGCCGAGGTCGACGAGGGGACGTCGAGCTGGGTCATGCCCTCGATGGCGTCGTCGACGGCGGCGAGGTTGCGGGCGACCACGACCTCGCCCCGCTTGGAGTAGGCGTACTCGATCGAGTGCTTGATCGCCGTGACGGCCTCGTCGAAGGGGAGGACGTCGATCAGGGCGAAGCAGCAGGTCTGCAGGACCGTGTTGACCCGTCGCCCGAGGCCGTGGCGGAGGGCGACGGCGCCGGCGTCGATCACCATGACCCGGAGGCCGAGCTCGATCACCCGCTCCTGGATCTCCAGCGGCAGGCGGTCCCAGGTCTCCTCGGCCGGGTGTGGGCTGTTGAGGAGGAAGGTGGCGCCCCGCGCCGCCCGCTCGAGCACGTCGATCTTGTCGAGCAGCCCGAAGTCGTGGCAGGCGACGAAGTCGGCCTCCTCGATCAGGTACGGGGCGTCGATGGGCTCCTGCCCGAACCGGAGGTGCGAGACGGTGATCGAACCCGACTTCTTGGAGTCGTAGACGAAGTAGCCCTGCGAGAAGTAGCCCTCGCGCTCGCCGATGATCTTGGCCGACTGCTTGTTGGCCCCGACGGTGCCGTCGCTGCCCAGCCCGTAGAAGAGGGCGGCCCGCGCCGGTTCGGGCGTGGTCGTGGAGGGCAGGGGGAGGCTGAGCCCGCCGACGTCGTCGACGATGCCGACGGTGAAGCGCCGCCGCGGCGCCTCGGAGGCCAGCTCGTCGTAGATCGAGCCGGCCATCGCGGGGGTGAGCTCCTTCGACGACAGCCCGTAGCGACCGCCGACGATCATCGGCATGGAGGCCTGGCGGGCCTCGGCGACCGCGGCCACGACATCGAGGAAGAGCGGCTCGCCGGCGGCACCCGGCTCCTTGGTGCGGTCGAGCACGGCGACCCGGGTGGCGGTCGCCGGGAGCGCGGCCAGGAACGCCTCGGTCGGGAACGGCCGGTAGAGCCGGACGGTGAGCACGCCGACGCGCTCGCCGCGGGCGACCCGCTCGTCGACGGCGGCTCGGATGGTCGGGGAGGCGGAGGCCATGACGACCGTGACGTGCTCGGCGTCCGGGGCGCCGTGGTAGTCGACGAGGCCGTAGCTGCGGCCGGTCAGCTCCGCGAACCGGTCCATCTCGGCGGCGACGATGCCCGGGAGGTCGTCGAAGAAGGGGTTGGCCGCCTCGCGCCCCTGGAAGAACACGTCGGGGTTCTGCGCGGTCCCGCGCACCACCGGGTGCTCGGAGTCGAGGGCTCGGGCCCGGTGGGCCTCGACGAGCCGATCGTCGATCATCGCCCGGATGGTGTCGTCGTCGACCCCGACGATGGTGTTGACCTCGTGGGAGGTGCGGAACCCGTCGAACGCGTGGACGAACGGGATGCGGCTCCGCAGCGTCGCCGCGTGGGCGACGAGCGCGAGGTCCTGCGACTCCTGCACCGACGACGAGAACAACATCCCGGCACCGGTCTGGCGGGCTGCCATGACGTCGGAGTGGTCGCCGAAGATCGACAGTGCGTGGGTGGCGATCGACCGGGCGGCGACGTGGATCACCGTGGGGGTCAGCTCGCCGACGACTTTGTAGAGGTTGGGGATCATCAGCAGGAGGCCCTGCGACGCCGTGAAGGTGGTGGCCAGGGTGCCGGCCTGCAGCGCCCCGTGGAGCGCACCGGCCGCCCCACCCTCGCTCTGCATCTCGATCACGTCGGGAACGGCGCCCCAGATGTTCGGTCGGTCCTGGCCCGACCAGGCGTCGGCCAGCTCACCCATCGGCGAGGCCGGGGTGATCGGGTAGATGGCCACGACCTCGCTGCAGGCGTGGGCCACCCGTGCCGCCGCCTCGTTGCCGTCGACGACGACCTTCACGGGAGGGGCGGCCCCGGGGGCCGTGGTGTCGGGCCGGTCCGCTGTCATCGTCACGTCGCGGACGCTACGGGTCGAGGGGAGGGCCGGACCAGGACCTACGTCCCTCGTCGCGAGGCCGGTCGCCCGATGCCCGTCTCCGAGGTGACGTGTCCGCTGTCACAGTCGCGCACATAGTCTTCCGGCCATGGAGATGCACTTCGCCACCATCTGGGAATCGGTCGCCGACGCCGTGCCGGAGCGCCCGGCCGTCATCCAGGGCGATCGGGTCGTGCCCTGGCGCAAGTACGAGGAGCGCTCGGCCCGGCTGGCGGCCGGGCTGAGCGCCGCCGGCCTGCAGCAGGACTCGAAGGTCGGGCTGTTCCTCTACAACAGCCCGGAGTACTGCGAGGCGAACTTCGCCGCCCTCAAGCAGCGAATGGTCCCGATCAACGTCAACTACCGATACCTGGACGATGAGCTCCACTACCTGCTCGAGAACTCCGACGCCGAGGCGATCGTGTTCCACACGAGCCTCGCCGACCGGATCGCCCGGGTCGTCGATCGCCTCCCGCTCGTGAAGCTCCTGATCCAGGTCGACGACGGCCCCGCTCCCGACGGCACGACGCACGTCGAGCGCGCGGTCGCGTACGACGACCTGCTGGCGGCCAACGAGCCCGCACCCCGCATCGAGCGGAGCTACGACGACACGTACATGCTCTACACCGGCGGCACGACCGGGATGCCGAAGGGCGTCATGTACCCGGTCGGCCAGTTCACCGAGTTCTTCCTCGAGCAGGCCCCGCCGATCCTCGGGCTCGAACCGTTCGCCTCCCCGGCCGACGTCGCGCCGGCGGTGAAGGCCATGGACGCCGAGGGCCGCGGCCAGGTCACGCTGCCGGCCTGCCCGCTCATGCACGGGACCGGCATCTGGATCGGTGTCATGTCACCTCACCTGCTCGGCGGCACGACGGTGCTCCTCGAGAACCGGTCGCTCGACTCCGACGAGCTGTGGCGCACCGTGGAGGCGCGGGGCGTGACGATGCCGGTGATCGTCGGCGACGCCATGGCCCGGCCGATGCTGCGGGCCCTGCGGGACCAGGCCGACAGCGGTGGCTCCTACGATCTGTCATCGGTGGTGTTCGTCGTGTCGACGGGCGCCATGTTCTCGCCCGATGCCAAGCGCGGCCTGATGGAGTTCATGCCGCAGGTCATCATGATCGACGCGCTGGGCAGCACCGAGGGCTCGATGGGACAGAGCATCTCCGCCGGCGGGCAGGTCGGCGAGGTCGCCAAGTTCATGGTGACCGAGACCACCAAGGTCTTCGACGAGGACGACCAGGAGGTCGCTCCGGGGTCGGGGGTCGTCGGCATGGTCGCGACCTGCAACAACGTGCCGGTCGGCTACTACAAGGACGAGGAGAAGACCGCTCGCACGTTCCGGGTGATCGACGGCGTGCGGTGGTCCTTCCCGGGTGACATGGCGACGGTCGACGACCAGGGCTTCATCGACTTCCTCGGCCGCGGCTCCAACTGCATCAACACCGGTGGCGAGAAGGTGTACCCGGAGGAGGTCGAGGAGGCGATCAAGGCCACGGCCGGGGTGCGCGACTGCCTGGTCTTCGGCGTGCCCGACGAGCGGTTCGGCAACCGCGTGGTCGGTGTGGCCTCGCTGGAGCCGGGTGCGTCGGTCACCACCGACGAGATCCTCGCCGACGTGCGCGGGCGGCTGTCGAGCTTCAAGCTGCCGAAGCAGCTCCAGCTCGTCGAGGTCGTGCCCCGGGCCCCGAACGGCAAGGCCGACTACACCACCGCCAAGACGCTCGCCGGC
Source organism: Actinomycetota bacterium (assembly GCA_039818945.1). Classification (GTDB taxonomy): domain Bacteria; phylum Actinomycetota; class Acidimicrobiia; order Acidimicrobiales; family Poriferisodalaceae; genus JBCBSZ01. The sequence continues at coordinate 2,188 of JBCBSZ010000056.1, read as the reverse complement.
GCCGGCTGACGCCTCCGGCCCGTGCCGGGCTCGTCGCTACGGTGGGGTCGTGACCGACACCGACGCCCCGACCGGCTACCTCGCGCCTCCGGATGGCCGCGGCCGTCGCGGGGTGCTCGTGCTGCCGTCGTGGTGGGGCGTCGACGACTCGGTGCGCCAGACCTGTGAGCGTCTCTCCGACGAGGGGTTCTGTGCGCTGGCGCCGGACCTCCTCGGCGGCGCACGACCGACCGATGCCGCCGAGGCCGAGGCGGCCCTCGCCGCCGTCTCGCCGGACGAGCTCGTGAAGACGGTCATGCTGTCGATCGACGTCCTGCGCTCCCGCGTCAGGATGGGCGACGCCCCGATCGGCATCGTCGGCTTCGCCATGGGCGCCTCGCTCGCGCTCTGGGCTGCTGCGCGCCGACCGGCCGCCGTGGCGGCGGTGATCGGCTACTACGGCGCGCAGTCGTTGGACTTCGACGAGCTCGAGGCCGAGGTGCTCCTGCACTTCGCCGAGCACGACGAGCTCGTCGGCGAGGACGACCGGGTCACCACCGAGGCGTTCCTGCGCATGGGTGGCGTCGAGGTCGCGGTCACCCACCATCCCGGGACGGTCCACGGCTTCGCCGAGGAGGGTCGCGACGCCCACGACGCTGCGGCAGCGGACGCCGCGTGGACGGCCTCGGTCGAGCTGCTGCGCCGTCGGCTGCCGAACCTCACCTGAGCTCAGGCCAGCTCGGCGCCCAGGATCCAGCCCTCCTCGGCGCGGGCGAGCCGTCGCTGCTCCGCATCCACCGCCCGGAGCAGGAGGAGGTCCTCCAGCTCGCCTGCGGCCGCGAGCCGGGTGAGCCACCCCGCCGCGGCCAGCACCTGTGCGCCGTCGCGCACCGGGTGTGCGGTCAGGTCGGGTGCGGCCAGTTCCGGCCAGAGCTCCACGAGCAACACGAGCGGCCGCCGCTCGAGGCAGGCGGCGTCGACCTCGAAGGGCCAGATGCGGACGTGGTCGGCCAGCTCGGGCTCGCGCCGGAGCCGTTCGAGCCGGGCGATCGCCAGCAGGGTCTGGGACCCGACGCTCCCCGGCGTGTAGAGCTTCCAGACGGAGTGGGGCCGTCGCGAGCGCTCCCGGAGGTGGTGCTCGACGAGGCGGTACTCCGAGAGCGGGGCGCCGGTCGCCGGCCGCATCGGCATCGGCCCTCGCCGGGCGGTGAGATCGGGCCCGATCGCGGAGGGCGGACCGGCCCAGAACGGCCCGTCGTCGCCGCCGATCGCGCGGTTCAGGGCGGCCGCGACCTCGAAGCGGTTGGACCGGTTGGCGTCGTCGTCGGTCAGCTCGTCCGCCAGCCGGTGCCACACGGCGCGCCAATCGGACTCGCCGGTCAGCGCCGAGGCGAACCCGGCCGGGTAGCCGAACCCGGCGTCGACGCCCACGATCAGCCGCTCGCCGACCCGCACCGCAGCCCGGGCCCGGTCGGCGAGCGCCGCCATGGCCTCGGCCCGCGTCGGCGGGTTGGTGAGCGAGACGACCGCTCCGTGCCGGTCGGCCTCGCAGATCCAGATGCTGTCGGCGCCCTCGACCGGCCGGTTCGCCGCGCTCCAGTCGACGGCGATGCTGCGATCCAGCTCCATCGGCGACGACGCTAACGGCGGTCGACCGGAGCCGGTCCCGGAGGGTGAGGCGGCGGCCGCCGCCCGGTCCGCTACGGTCGCTCTCCGTGCTCGTCCGGCGATCGTCGCTCGCGGCTCGTGGTGCGCTCGCCCTGCTGGTGGGGGCGACCGCGTGCTCCTCCGGTGGCGGGCCCGACGCCGCCGACCACTGCGATCTCGTCGCCGTCGCGGTCGACGCCGGGGCGCTCGCCGACGATCTCATCGGTCCCGGTGGCGGGCCGGTCGCGCTCCGGGAGCGCCTGAGCGACGTCCTCGACGCGCTCGGCCCGGTCGCGGAGACGGCACCGGACGAGCAGGCCACCGACTGGCGGCTGCTGCGCGACCTGCTCGATGCGGGTGACGAGGCCCTCGAGGCGTACGGGTACGACCTGGTCGCACTGGCCACGACCGACACCGAGGACGCCGTGCCGCTCGTGAACCTGAGCGGCGAGGCGACCACCGAGCTGCGCGTCCGGCTCGCCGACGACGCGGTCGAGCGCTGTGGCCTCGACGTGGAGACGCCGACGCTCGCCTTCGGGCTGCCCCGCTCGACCGACGAGGC
>JBCBSZ010000055.1:0-42561 GCA_039818945.1 Actinomycetota bacterium | reverse complement strand
TCGACTCGCGGATCGCGAACGCCCGTGGAAGCTCCATGTCGGGACCGTAGGCACTCTGACGACGTGAGAGCGGGAGAGTTTCGACCGATCGCCATCGGGCCTACGAAGCCGTCGTGGCCTCGGGGTCGAAGGTCAGCCGAGCATCACGCCGGCACCGTGCTCGGAGTCTGAGCGAAGTGCTCGTGCTCGTTTGGCGCAGCCGCGGCGATTCGATCGATCGTCGCGTGGCTGCCTGCGGGGCCCGCGAATCGGATGGGTTGCCGGTTTCCCAGGTTCTCTGAGCCTCAGTCTCGGCGCCGATCGGTGTGGTGGCCCCGAGTTCGGGGTCGCCGATGGGGTCGGCGGGCTACGGGGTGATGGCGCTCTGTTCATCGTTGTGCGCCCGCCTCAACGCAAGAGATCGCAGGGCCAGGACTGCCAGGGCAGCGATAGCCAGCGTGAGTGCGAGGTACGTGCGGGCGAAGGTGCTCAGGTTGATGTCGAGCCAGTCGTAGGAGCCGTTGACGAAGCCATCGAGCATCCCGTCGCCGTCGACGTCGCGCCAGGCGTTCTGCGACTCGGCTCGATGGACCGAGATCGGGAGCGCCAGGACCATCAACAGCGCTCCGATGGCCAACACGCTCGATTGCAGTAGGTGCTGCCCGCTACGAGTGAGCGCAGCCCTCACCACGAACGCGAGCGAGGCGAGCACCGTCGAGAAGACGACCAAGAAGGCCATTCCGGCGAGCAGTACACCACCCACCGCTCCGACCGTACCGGCCGTCGCTCCGAGGAGTACGACAGCCCGTCCGAGCTGCTTCTTGAGATGCTCCAGCGAAGCGTTCTCGGGCAACGGGATCGGCGGCACGGTGGCCCCTTTCGAGGTACCCGGTGTCCGCGGCTCGGGCCCGAAAGAGAATCATCCAAACACCACGCACCATGCACAGGTGGGCTTCGCCCTTCCCGCGGACCGGCAGCACCCTGCAGCGCTGCACGCAGCCTACGCCGATCACACCAGTCGACGCCCACAGCAGCGACTGCCGCCCGCTCCCCGCCCAGGACCGACGGCCCACCATCCCGGACGCAACGCACGCACATCCTTCCCGGCCGCCCGGCCGAGTCCTCCGCCGGTTCTGCTGTGCGTCGAGGAGGGAAGTGGGCGTTGGTTTGCTCGACGGCCGAGGTCCACGGATCGCGCGGGCGGATCGAGTTCGTGGCGCCAACCTCGACCGTATGCTGCCCCGGATGGGGAACCTGCTGTTCTCGGGTGGAGAGCTCGACGAGGCTCTTCGCTCCACCAAGGCTGCGCTCGTGAGGGACGTCGAGAAGTGGGATCCAGACGAGCTGCTGACGCAGTCGGAGAGCGAGATCGCAGCCTTCCTTGCGGACAAGCACTCGGTCCGGGCTCCAGTTCTTCGGCGGGACGCCATCTATGCGGACGAACCGCGAGACGGCAAGCGTTCGATCTCCGACGACTTCTTCGGGCGGGACGTCGAGGTCTCGGTTTCCACGCTCCGGATCCACGTCCCGTACGACGGCGAGAAGGTGTTCTTCTCGCTGCGGCCGAACCAGTTCACCTTCAACCCGCCCCGTGCCCGGGTCGGAGCCGACGTTCTCACCTTCGAGTTTGAGGACCGAGAGCTCAATGGCGAGAAGATCAAGGCCGCCCTCGACCGCCAGCTCGACTCGATCGACAAGTACCTCGCCGCATCCAGGCAGATGGCTGAGCAACACAACGAGTCGATCCTCAACGCAGCGCTCTCGGCCATCCAAGCGCGCAAGGAACGCCTGCTTGCGGACCGAGCGACCGTCGCAGGACTCGGCATTCCGGTCCGGCGACGAGGGGACCCGCCCGCCGTCGCAGTCCCCGTCAAGACTCGGCCGCCTCGTATCGAGCGCCCGAGGTCGGCACTGGGCCCGTACGAGCCGGAGTGGGTGCTGAGCGAGTCCGACTACGAAGAGGCAGTACGCATCATCATCAACGCGGGCGTCCAGATGGAGCGAAGCCCATCAACCACGCTGCAGCTCGACGAGGAGGAGCGCCGCGACCTGATACTGATCGCCCTCAACGCCGTTTTCGAGGGTCAGGCCGGCGGTGAGGTCTTCAACGGATCTGGCAAGACCGACATCCTCCTACGAGTCGAGAACAGGAACGTGTTCATCGCCGAGTGCAAGATCTGGCGGGGCCAGAAGGGCTTCGGCGCGGCCATTGACCAGCTCCTGGGCTATCTGGTCTGGCGCGACACGAAGGCTGCTCTCGTGCTCTTCATCGAAACGAGGAAGGCGACGCAGACAGTCAGGCGAGCGCTAGACGTGCTCAAGGAACACCCGAACTGCGTGCGAACGGTGGCGTCGAGCGAAGACGCAGGACGAAGTGACTTCATCTTCAAGTCCACAGGCGACGACGCCCGCGAGATTCGTCTCGCCTTCATCCCGGTCGTTGTTGCCTCACCCGAGTAGCGGCCGGCGGACAAGGGTGCCGTCGAGGAGCGCTACCGAGCAGGGTCGCCCGAGCACTTCGCCGGGGACGCGCTCGGACACTGAGTGGAGTCGTGTGGTGTTCTCGATCACCGGGGCCGGTAGGCGTGGGCGCGATGGTCGATCCGGAGGATGGTCACGGTGTGAGCGTCGTCGTCGATCTCGTAGATGATCCTGTAGACGCCTCGTCGGGCGGAGTGGAGTCCGGCGAGCTCTCGTTGGAGGGGCCTGCCGACACGGTGGGGGTTCTCGATCAGCGCGCTGAGCATGAACTCGGCGATCGCGGTGGCGGCGGCTTCGTTGAGACGGCCCAGCTGGCGTTGGGCCGGTCCAGTGACACGCAGCTCATAGTCCCGGTCATCGCTGCTCACGTGGTGAAGCGGGCTCGCAGTTCGTCACCGCTGATGTAGTCGCCCTCGTCGACGGCTCGTCGTGCTTCGGCGATTTCTCGCATGGCCACGGGATCGGAGAGCAGCTCGAGGGTGTCCTCGATCGACTCGAGCTCCTCCGGGCTGATCATCACCGCAGCGGGTCGACCGTTGCGGGTGACCACGATGCGGTCGTGGGTGTGCTCGACGCGGTCGACGATCTCGGAGAACTTGGACTTCACGTGGGCCAGGGGGAGCGACTCCGACATGACCATGATTGTAGTCATCACAAGCCTGATGGCAACTGCGTTGCTCGGCTGCTCCATCCATAACGCGCGCTCAGAACGCCCACCGGCCGCCCCGTAACCGCGCACGAGTTCGGCCCTTCTGCGTGCGGGATAATCCGAGTGTCCGTCGGCCAGGTGTCGAGCCGTGGAAGCGCCACCTTCAGCGGCTTCGACGTAGCCGCGAACGTAGCCAGCGCAGGGCATCCGGGCGGTCCGAGCTCGCCAGATCAGATGGCACTCGTCATCACGCGACGACACTGGAGCAGACGACTGAACCCCTACTGACCAGGTCGTTCGCAGCGAACCGGCCAGTCAGTGCCGGCACTCGTCAGCCTCCGCCGGACACGGACGGACGACCAAGGGTCTGCTTTGCAAGCAGGGGGTCACGGGTTCGAATCCCGTCAGCTCCACTCGCGCCGACTCAGTGGACGGTCCGGCCGCCGGTGACCAGCAGGTGCTCGCCGGTCACGTACGAGGCGCCCGGGCTGGCGAAGAAGGAGACGGCGTGGGCGATCTCCTCTGGCTCGCCGAGTCGGCCCAGCGGGATCTGCGACAGCGTCTGCGCCAGGCGCTCCTCGCCCATCGACTCGGCGAGTGGCGTGCGAGTCGCGCCGGGGCAGACGGCGTTGACGGTGACGCCGTAGGACCCCACCTCGTTGGCGAGTGACCGCGTGAACCCCAGCAGGCCGGCCTTGGCCGCGGTGTAGTCCGTCATCCCGAGCGCGGTGCGGAACGCCATCTCCGAGGACGTGTTGATGATGCGCCCGTAGCGGGCTTCGACCATCGGGTTGATGACCTCACGGGTGCAGTCGACCGCCTGCCGGAGGTTGAGGGCGGTCATCCGGTCCCACTGCTCGTGCGTGGACTTGCGGAACGTCCGGATCCCGTCGCTGGCGGCACCGCCAGCGTTGTTGTGCAGGATCGTGACGGCGCCGAGCTCGGCCCTGACCGCGTCGAACGCCGCCCGGATCTCGTCCCGTTCGAGGAGGTCGACCCGGACCGGCACCGCCCGACCGCCGTCGGCCTCGATCTGCGCGGCCGTCTCGGCCAGGCCCCGTTCGTCGATGTCGAGGAGGGCGAGCTCGGCGCCGTCGGCGGCGAGTCGGATGGCCGAGGCGCGCCCGATGCCCGAGGCGGCACCGGTGACGACGGCGACCTGTCCGTCGAGGCTCATGACGTGTTCCCTTCGTCGAGACCGAGGAGGACGGCTCGGATGCGGTCCAGGACGAGCCCCGCTGGTCGCGGCACGCCCTCATCGACACCGACGCCGACAACGCCAGCCTGCCGCACCTGGACCTCACCCCTCGAGCATCCCGAACCGACGCCGACGGCACCCGGATCGAGACCTTCACGCGTCGCTGGTCCGAGGACGTCGACAGCGGCGCGTCCGCCGACACGATCGCGGAGGTGGTCGAGGCGTTCGGTACCGACACGCCGAGGCGCCGCCACCACCCCGGCGCCGACGCCCGTGCCGCCGTCGCCGCCGAGCGGCTGCTCGACGATGCCGTCATCGACCGGTCGTCCCGGTCCGGCCCATCGCGGAGGACGCTGTCACCCCGATCAGCCAGGACCGTGGCCGACGGTCGAGGGTGGATGACCGAACCGCCGCCGGAACTCCCGACTGAACTGGCTGAGGTTGGCGTAGCCGACCGCATGGCCGGCCTCCGCGACGGACCGGCCCTCCTGCAGGAGCCGCTGCGCCTCGAGCAGCTTCACCGACTTCGCGTACTGCAGCGGCGACGTGCCCATCACCTCGCGGAACGCCGTGTAGAAGGCGGTCCGGCTCATGTGCACCTGCGCGGCGAGATCGTCCACGACCACCGGTTGGGCGAGGTGCTCGTGGATGTGATGGACCGCTCTGGAGATTCGCCGGATGTTGCCGTCGCGCTGCAGCAGGTGCCGGATCGCACGGCCCCGGGGCCCGGTGAGGAGTCGGTAGTAGATCTCGTCGATCGCGCCGGAGCCGAGCACGGCCAGGTCGACTGGACGGGCGACCATCTCGAGGAGCCGGATGAACGGCGCCGCCGTGTCGTCGGTGAGCTCGAGGGAGAACTTGGCGGTGCCGTCGGCCGGCTCGTCGGTGGGCGGGGCGTCACCGAGCTCGTCGAGCCGCAGGACCAGGTCGGCCAGTCGGTTGGTGTCGAGGTGGACGCCGGCCGCGAGGAAGGGGCGATCCGGTGAGGCGTCGAGGAACTCGGTCTCGAGCGGGGCCGGGAAGAGGCCGACGACGACGCGGGGTCCGGTGTAGCGCCGGCTGGTCTCGTCGTAGTGGCAGATCTTGGTGCCCTGGACCAGGAGCACGACGGCGGGCGTCTCGAGCTCGGGCGTTCGCGGGAGCTCGACGCTCGTGCGGTACAGCGCGAACTTGTCGATCGGGGTGGGCGTGACGCCCTCGCCTCTGGCGTGTCCGTCGACGAGCTCGACGAGTCGGGCGAGCGTGTCGGAGCGCAGGCCGGTCGTCGGCTCTGGTGGTCTGGCTCCGCTCACGGGACGAACGTACAGGCGCCGGTCACGTCCATGAGCCCGTCCCCGCGGGGCGGCGTACGAATGTGCGCATCCTTCGGTCGATCGTGCTGACGGGTGGACCGCTCGTCTCCGTAGGTTCGGCCCCATGGTCACCGACGAACAAGCACGGATGCTGTCCGACCTCGCGACCGGGCTGTCGACGCCGCCCCGCACACCGATCCTGAGGACCCCGGCCGAGCGCGGCCTCGAGTTCGAGGACGTGTCCTTCGAGACCGCCGACGGCGTGACGATCAGGGGCTGGTTCCTGCCGGCCGAATCCGACCGGGTGGTGATCAGCAACCACTTCTCACCGGCCAATCGGTACGGGTTCGCCGGCCACCTCGAGGGTTTGGACTTCGCCGGCGGCTTCGAGGTCGACTTCCTGCCTCGGTACGAGGCGCTCCACGAGGCCGGCTACAGCGTGCTCGCCTACGACCTGCGCAGCCACGGCGAGAGCGGGGAGGGCGAACCCCCGGTCAGCGGCGTCGGCGTGTTCGAGTGGCAGGAGGTCCTCGCGTCGATCGACTACGTCAGGCAGCGCCCGGACACCGCTGACAGCGACATCTCGCTGATGAGCATGTGCATGGGAGCCAACGCCACGATCAACGCCATGGAACGCCGGCCCGATGCCTTCGAAGGCATCAGGTCGCTGATCGCCATCGCGCCGCTGAAGGGGCGGACCACGATCGAGCGGAACTGCGAGCACATGGGCATTCCGATCGACGAGGGCGTCGAGGCGTTCGAGCCCTTCTACACCGAGCTCACCGGGCTCCACGTGGCCGACCACGACATCGTCCCCAAGGCGGCGAGCATCAACGTGCCGGTGCTCTACCTCCAGGTGCGCGACGACATGAACTCGCGATGGACCGACGTCCAGGAGATGTTCGACCGGACCCCCGGCGACGACAAGGACATCATCTACGTCGAGGACACGCCGTGGCGCTTCCGGGGCTACACCTACTTCTCGGAGCACCCCGCCGAGATGATCGACTGGCTCGACGCTCACGGCTGAGGAGATCGACGTGCTCATCGACTACCTCTCCAACTCGATCGTCCAGGGTGGGAAGGCCCCGGTGTTCGGAACGCCCGCCGACGTCGGTCTGGACCACGACGACGTCGAGTTCGAAGCGAGCGACGGCGTGATCCTGCGCGGGTGGCTCATCCACGGCGGGGCCGACAAGATCGTCGTCCAGTCGCACTTCGGCGTGCAGTGCAGTCGCTCTGGCTACACGCCCGAGGGCAAGCGGCGGCCGCTCATGTGGGGGTCGCGGATCCCGTTCCTTCGGCACATGCGGTGGCTCGTCGACGCCGGCTACTCCGTCCTCGCCTACGACTTCCGCAACCACGGCGCCAGCGATGTCGGCACCTGCGAGTGGGTGACCTGGGGGCCCGAGGAGCGCAAGGACGTGCTCGCCGCCGTCGACTACATCGGCGCGCACCCGGTGCACTCCACCAGCAGCATCGGCCTGCTCAGCATCTGCATGGGGGCGGCGTCGTCGACCTACGCGTTCGGTGAGCCGGGCGGGCTTGCGACCAACGACCGGATCAGAGCGATGATCGCCGTCCAGCCGCTGCGATATGCGGACTTCCTGGCCGCGCTCCACCTCGACAACTTCGTGGGCCGACGGGTCACGAGGCGCAACAACGAGCGGACGAACATGGACCTCGAGGCCGTGTCGTTCATGGACGACGTCGCAGCGATCAACGTGCCGACCTTGCTCGTGCAGAACGCGAACGACGAGTACCTCGATCGCCGCTCGATCGAGGAGTTCTACGACGCGCTGCGGGTGGAGAAGGAGATGATGTGGTTGGATCTCGGCACCAAACGAGCCGCCGGCTACCACCACCTCACCCAGCACCCGGAGCAGATCCTGTCGTTCTTCGACCGGTACCTGTGACCCGCCGCGGAGGTCGCCGGGGGCGAACGGAGGTCTCATGATGGTGTCGACGGTCGGCTTCATCGGACTCGGAGCGATGGGCGAGCCCATGGCCGCGAACCTGCTCCGCGCCGGCATCGACGTGGTGAGCTGCGCCAACCGGAATCGCGAACCGATCGAACGCCTCGCCGAGCTCGGACTCCGCGAGGTCGACGGTCCCGCAGCCGTCGGGGCGGCTGCGGACGTCGTCATGACGGTCGTGTGGGACGAGACGCAGAACGACCGGGTGCTGCGGGGCCGCGAGGGAGCGTTGGCGGCCATGTCTCCCGGAGGTGTGGTGATCGTGATGAGCACGGTCTCACCCACCTACTGCACCGAGCTGGCGGCCGAGGCCGAGGCGACGGGGATCGCAGTGCTCGACTGCCCGGTGAGCGGCATGCCGCAGGGAGCTGTCGACGGAACGCTCACGCTGATGATCGGTGGGGCTGCCGAGGACGTCGAGCGGTGCCGAGCGGTGCTCGAGCCGATGGGCACGGTCGCGCACTGCGGACCGGTCGGCACCGGCCAGGTGATGAAGCTGGGCAACAACGCCATGGCGATCGGCACGTTCGGGCTGATCATGGAGGTCCGCGACATGGTGGCCGCACACGGGATGCCGCTCGAGACGTTCATGGAGTTCCTGAACCGTTCGACCGGCCGCAGCTTCGTGTCCGAGCGGTGGCCGATGCCGGCAGGCCGCATCACCTTCAGCGGGATGCCGGTGAAGGACATGCGCCGGTGCCTCGCCGCCGCCGGCGACGTCGGGGTGACGATGCCGATGCTCGAGCGGCTGTTGGAGGCCGGCGCGAACGACCACGAGGGCCCGAGCTCCTGAGGTCGCTTCGCCTCAGCCTGGCGGTGGCGCTGTGGAGTCGCGGACGATCAGCTCGGTCGCGAGCTCGGCGTGGGCGACGGGCTGATCCGGGTCATCGATGACGTCGAGCAGCACCTGGACCGCCCGGCGGCCCATGGCGGTGAGGGGCTGGCGCACCGTCGTGAGGGGCGGCCGGGCGGTGGCGGCCTCGGGGATGTCGTCGAAGCCCACGACCGACACGTCGTCGGGCACGCGGAGGCCGTGAGCGGCGAGCTCGTCGATCACGGCGAGGGCGGCCGTGTCGGCCGAGGCGAGGACGGCCGTGGGTGGCTGGTCCAGCGCCAGCAGCTCCCGCGTCGCGAACCGGGCGCGCTCGGCGAGGAAGTCGCCCTCGACGATCAGCGACGGGTCCTGGTCGAGGTCGAGCTCCGCGGTGACCTCGCGGAACCCGCGGAGCCGGTCGCGGCCGGCGTCGGTGTCGAGCTCGCCGGTGATCATCGCGATGCGGCGGTGCCCCAGCTCGGCGAGGTGCTCGAGGCTGGCCCGGACGCCAGGGACGTTCTCGGACATGATGCTGTTGGCCGACGAGTCGCCCCGGTGGTCGAGGAGCACGAACGGGAAGCCGCGGCTGGCGAGGTCCTGCGCGTACCGGTCGGAGTGGTGGGGGAGCAGGACGATCAGCCCGTCGACCAGCCCCAGCGACAGCCGTGACACGTACGACGCCTCGCGCTGCTCGCGATGGTGGGTCGTGCACAGCATCAGGTCGTAGCCCTGCTCGGCGAGCGCGGCGTCGACGCCGCGCACGACCGACGTGATGTACGAGCTCTCGAGGTGGAGCACGACGAGGCCGACGACGCCGGTGCGCCCACCGGCCAGGCCCCGGGCCTTGAGGTTCGCCACGTAGCCCAGGCGATCGAGGGCGTCGAGCACCCGGTCCTTGGTCTCGGCCTTGATGTGGGGCCGGCCGTTGAGGACCCGGGAGACCGTCGAGTGCGAGACCCCGGCCTCCCGGGCGACGTCGACGATCGTCACCGGTCCGGCGAGGGGGTCCGGGGCGTCAGCGGTCACGTCAGGTCTCGTTCACCGAGCACACGTGTGCAGCGTAGCGGGGCGCCACCGTCGTCAGCGCTCCACCACGGAGGCGCCCTTTCCTGCTTGTCAGGGCGATGTCGGCCACCGAACCTTGCACACGTGTGCAGATCGCGGTAGGTTCCGTCTCATCGATTCTGCACACGTGTGCAGACAGCTGGGGAGGGATCATGAGGAGCAGGAGAGGTCGACGGTGGTGGGTGATCGTGGCCCTGGTGGCCGCGCTGTCGCTGCTGGCCGCCGCGTGCGGCGACAGCGACGACGACACCTCGTCGGACGCGGCCGCGAGCGAGACCGAGGCGCCCGAGGAGACCGAGGCGGCAGACGGCGGGAGCGAGGACGCTTCATCCGACGAGACCGAGCCGGCCGACACGACCGGCGACGCCGGTGGCGAGTCCGTCACCCTCACCTGGTGGTCGTTCGGTGCCACCGGGCACGACAACGCCATCGCCGCGTTCGAGGCGGCCAACCCCGGCGTCAGCGTCGAGGTCATCCTGGCGGGCTTCGACGAGCACCACGAGAAGCTCCTCGCCGGGTTCGTCTCGGGCGAGGTGCCCGACGTGGCGATCGTCGAGGTCGGCTACAGCTCCCTGTTCAAGGCCAACCCCGACAACTTCACGGACCTGGACGCGACCTATGGCGCCGGAGGCCTGGAGGGTGACTTCGTGCCCTTCCGGTGGGAGCACGGCGTCGCCCCCGACGGCACCCTGATCGGTGTCCCGACCGACGTCGGCGGGCTGGCGGTCGCCTACCGCGCCGACCTGTTCGAGGCGGCCGGCCTCCCCACCGATCCGGCCGACGTCAGCGCGGCGATGACGACCTGGGAGGACTTCCTCGCCCTCGGCGACGAGTACGTCGCCGCCACCGGGAACGCCTACCTCGACTCCTCGGGCCTGTTGTTCGAGTCGGTCGTCAAGCAAGGCCCGGAGGGCTTCTACACCCAGGACGGGGAGCTGATCCACGACACCAGCGAGCACGTCGCCGAGGCCTGGTCGCTGGCCACCTCGGCCGTCGAGCGCGGCTTGTCGGCGAACATCGGCGCCTTCACGCCGGAGTGGAACGCGGCGATGAGCAACGGTGACTACGTAGTACAGCTCGCCCCGGCGTGGATGATGAACTACATCGCCGGCCAGGCGCCGGACACCGCCGGCAACTGGGCCCTTGCCGAGTTCCCCGAGGGTGGTGGCAACTGGGGCGGGTCGCAGCTGACGATCCCAGCCGACGCCGAGCACCCCGACCTGGCGTGGGAGCTGATCGAGTTCATCAGCACCACCGACCAGCAGGCGTCGATCTTCCAGGACTTCGGCAACTTCCCGTCGATCGAGACGCTGTACGACACGCCGGAGATCCTCGAGTTCACCAACGAGCACTTCGGCGGACAGACCGTCGGCGCGATCTACGCGGCGAGCATCGGCTCGGTCGAGCCCCAGTTCGAGGGCCGCGACCAGCGGACCCTGCTCCGCGAGTTCACCGGCGCCCTCGGCGAGCTGGAGAACGGCAACACCGACGCCGACGGCGCCTGGGACACGGCGCTCGAGAACATCGAGCTCGAGATCGGCTAGCCCTCCCGACCCCTCACGGGGAGGGGACGGTATCGCCCGTCCCCTCCCCGCGGGTCGGTGATCGGACGGATCCACCATGACCAGCACCACGCCCCGGGCCGCCGCGCCGCCGCCCCAGCCGACGACGCCCGATCGGCCGACCAGCGGGCCCCGGCCCGGCAGCTCGCTCGCCAGCCGGATCAGGCGACGGGCCGAGGGGTACCTCTACGTCGCTCCGTTCTTCCTCGTCTTCGCCGTCTTCGGCCTCTACCCGCTCGTCTACACCGGCTGGGTGTCCCTTCACGACTGGGACCCGCTCGGCGACAGCACGTTCATCGGGCTCGACAACTACGAGCGGCTGCTCTTCGACGACCCGAGGTTCTGGAACTCGGTGCGCAACACTCTCAGCATCTGGGTGCTCTCGACCGTGCCCCAGCTGATCTTCGCCCTGGTCCTCGCGCAGGTGCTCAACGAGCGGCTCCTGCGGGGCAAGACGTTCTTCCGGATGGCGCTGCTCGTGCCGAACATCACCTCGGTCCTCGCCGTCGCCATCGTCTTCACGTCCATCTTCGGTCGGGACTACGGCATCGTGAACTGGATCCTCGAGAGCCTCGGCTTCGAGCGGATCAACTGGCAGGCGGAGAAGTGGTCGTCCCACCTGGCCATCGCCACGATGGTGATGTGGAGGTGGACGGGCTACAACGCCCTCATCTACCTCGCCGGGATGCAGGCCATCCCCCGCGAGCTCTACGAGGCGGCCATGATCGACGGCGCCTCCCGGTGGCGTCAGTTCGTGCACGTCACCGTCCCGCAGCTGCGACCGACGATCATCTTCACGGTCATCATCTCGACGATCGGCGGCATGCAGATCTTCGCCGAGCCGCTCGTCTTCGGCGGCGACCGCGGCACCGAGGGCGGGAGCGGTCGGCAGTTCCAGACCATGACCCTGTTCCTCTACGAGCAGGGCTTTCGACGGTTCAACTTCGGGTACGCCTCGGCGGTCGCGTGGCTGCTGGTCTTCCTGATCGCGATCTTCGCCGTCGTCAACTTCTTCATCGTGCGCCGGATCAGCACGTCATGACCGCCGTCGCACCGCCGCCGGCGGCCCCCTCCACCGCCACGTCCCCGTCCCAGCAGGATCGGCGGCGTTCGATGTTCGCGCCGCGCTGGTTCACCTACGTCGTGCTCGGCATCGCCGTGCTGATGTCGGCGTTCCCGCTGTACTGGATGTTCGTCGTCGGCTCCAACGACACGTCGGCGATCAACGACGTCCCGCCCCGGCTCCTGCCCGGCGGCAACTTCGGCTCGCTGTCCGAGCAGGTCTTCGATGCCACGCCGTTCGGTCGGGCGTTGCTCAACACCTTCATCGTGGCCAGCCTCGTCGCCGCAGGGCAGGTCCTCTTCTCGACGATGGCCGGCTTCGCCTTCGCGAAGCTCCGGTTCCCCGGGCGCGAGGTGCTGCTCGTCCTGGTGATCCTCACGATGATGATCCCGCCCCAGCTCGGGGTCATCCCGCTGTTCATCCTCATGTCGGACCTCGGGTGGGCCAACACGCTGCAGGCCGTCATCGCCCCCAGCGTCGTGTCGGCGTTCGGGGTGTTCTGGATGCGCCAGCTCATCGACGGGACCGTCCCCGACGAGCTGATCGAGGCGGCCAAGCTCGATGGCGCGTCGACGTTCCGCATCTACCGCAGCGTCGTCGTGCCGCTCATCCGGTCGGGCGCCGCGGTGCTCGGCCTCTTCGCCTTCATGTTCGCCTGGAACGACTTCTTCTGGCCGCTCATCGTGCTCAGCGATCCGGACAGCCACACGGTCCAGGTCGCGCTCCGACAGCTCCAGAACCAGGCCTACACCACCGACTTCGGCGTGCAGATGGCCGGCACCTTCATCGCCACCGTGCCGCTGCTGCTCATCTTCGTGCTGCTCGGCCGCCAGATCGTCGCCGGGGTGATGGAAGGAGCTCTCAAGTGACGACGCTCGGCCCGGACCACCGGAGCCCGGCGCTCCCCCTCGAGGATCGCGTCGCCGACCTCCTCGGCCGGATGACCATCGAGGAGAAGCTCGCCCAGCTCGGCTCGGTCTGGTCGTTCGACCTGCTCGACGGCGACGGTCGTCTGGCCGCCGAGGCGGCGCGCACCGCGCTGCGCCACGGCATCGGCGAGGTCACCCGGGTCGCCGGCGCGACCAGTCTCGACGCAGCCGGAGTCGAGGCCGCCACCGTGGCCATCGACGACGCGCTGCGCACCGGGACGCGCCTCGGCATCCCGGCGATCGTCCACGAGGAGTGCGTGTCGGGATACATGGCCCGCGACGCCGTCGTGTTCCCCGCGCCGATCGGCCAGGCCGCGAGCTGGGACCCCGACCTCATCGAGGAGATCGCCGACGTCACCCGCGCCGAGATGCTCGCCGCCGGCGCCCGACACGGCCTCGCTCCGGTGCTCGACGTGGCGAGGGACCCGCGATGGGGACGCATGGAGGAGACGTTCGGCGAGGACCCGTACCTGGTCGCCGCCCTCGGCGTGGCCTTCATCCGCGGGCTGCAGGGCGACGACCTCCGCACCGGCGTGCTCGCCACCGCCAAGCACTACGTCGGTCACGGCGCCCCGCTCGGGGGTCGGAACGCCGCGCCCCAGACCATCACCGCCCGTGAGCTCCGCGACGTCCACCTGCGGCCCTTCGCCGCCGCCGTCGAGGCGGGCGTGGCGACCGTCATGCACGCCTACCCGGAGCTCGACGGCGTCCCGATGCTGGCCAACACCGAGCTGCTCGTCGACGTCCTGCGCGACGAGCTCGGCTTCGACGGCCTCCTCGTCTCGGACTACAACGCGATCGACGAGCTCGTCGACTCCCATCAACACGCGCGCGACGTCGCCGAGGCCACGCTGACCGCGATCGAGAGTGGGCTCGACCTCGAACTGCCCACCACCTTCGGCTACGGCGCACCTCTGGCGGAGCTGCTCGCCCGTGGGGCGGTGGACCACGCGTCGATCGACCGGGCGGTCGCTCGGATGTTGCGGGTGAAGCTCCGGCTCGGCCTCCTCGACGGTGACCAGGGCGAAGCACCGCCGCGGCCCTCCGCAGCGCGCTCCGGCGAGCTGGCCCGCCTCGTCGCCGTCAGGTCGTGCGTGCTGCTCACGAACGAAGCCGGGGCGCTGCCCCTGGCACCCGATGCCGACCTCGCGCTCATCGGACCGAACGCCGTGAGCGGACGGAACCTCCTGGGGGACTACGCCCACGCGGCGCACATCGAGCTGCTCCGCGTGATGCGCGGCCGGCAGAACGCCGTCAACGCCGTCATCCCCGAGGAGCTGCACCTCGAGCCGCGCACCGGACATCTCCGCTCGATCGCCGACGAGCTGCTCGCCCGGCACCCCGGGACCGTCCGGGTCGCGGAGGGGTGTGGCCTCACCGGCGACGACCGCACGGGCTTCGCCGAGGCGGTCGAGATCGCCCGCCGGGCGGACGCCGCCGTCGTCGTGCTCGGCGAGCGGTCGGGGCTCACGCCAGACTGCACCTGCGGGGAGGCGCGGGATCGCACGGACCTCGGCCTCCCGGGGGTGCAACAGGAGCTGCTCGACGCGATCGTCGCGACCGGGACGCCGGTCGTGCTGGTGACCGTCGGCGGCCGGCCGCTCGCGCTCGAACGGGCCGCAGCGACCGTCGCCGCCTGGCTCCACGTCTGGCCCCCGGGCGAAGAGGGCGCCGCCGGTGTCGTCGACGTCCTGCTCGGCGAACGGGAGTCCGAGGGGCGCCTGCCGGTCACGGTCCCCCGACACGTCGGCCAGATCCCCGTCCACCACGCGCCGACACCCACCGGAGCGCGTTCGCGCTGGTGGGACAGCTACGTCGACCGGGACCACGAGCCACTGTTCGCCTTCGGGCACGGCCTCGGCTACACGACCTTCGAGGTCGACGCGATGCGGATCTCCGCCGATCGGGTCGAGCCGGGCGGGCACGTCGTGGCGTCGGTGGCCGTGCGCAACACCGGCAGCCGAGCCGGGACGACGGTCGTGCAGCTCTACGCGGCGCACGTGGGGCCGCGGTCGGTGACCCGCCCGGTACGCGAGCTCGTCGGGTTCCGACGCGTCGACCTCCCCGCCGGAGGGGTGGCGACCGTGGACTTCGTCGTCGACACCCGGAGCTTCGCCTTCACCACCCGGGACGACGGCTTCGCCATCGAGCCCGGTCCGGTCCGCCTCGCCGCCGGTCTCGCCTCCGACCACCTGCCGGCGACGGCGGTCGTCGACATCGTCGGCGAGGTCACACCGGTCCCGCTGGCCGTGCCCTTCACCGGCTCGACCGTCCACCTCCACGACCCAGGAGCACACCCGTGACCGACTTCTTCTCGACCGTCCGCGCGCCGATCCGCTACGCCGGGCCCGACTCCGTCGATCCGCTCACCTTCCGGTGGTATGACGCCGACCGGGTCGTCCGTGGCCGCCGCATGGAGGACCACCTCCGCTTCGCCGTGAGCTACTGGCACTCGTTCAACTGGGACGGCGCCGACATCTTCGGTGACGGCACGCTCGACCGTCCCTGGCTCGGGCGGTCGGCCGACCCGATCGACGCGGCCAAGGACAAGATGGCCGTCGCGTTCGAGTTCCTCGAGAAGATCACGGTGCCGTTCTGGTGCTTCCACGACCGCGACATCGCCCCGGAGGGGGCGACGCTCAAGGAGTCGTGCACCAACCTCGACGTGATGATCGGCGAGGCGGCGGCGCACATGGAACGCACCGGCGTGCGGCTGCTGTGGGGCACGGCCAACCTCTTCTCCCACCCCCGCTACCAGGCCGGCGCGGCGACCAACCCCGACCCCGAGGTGTTCGCCTACGCCGCGGCCCAGGTCGCGCACTGCCTCGAGGCGACCCACCGCCTCGGCGGCGAGAACTACGTGCTGTGGGGCGGGCGCGAGGGGTACGAGACGCTGCTCAACACCGACCTCGCCCGCGAGCTCGACCAGCTCGGCCGCTTCCTGGCCCTCGTCGTCGAGCACAAGCACCGGATCGGCTTCGCCGGTCCGATCCTCATCGAGCCCAAGCCGTTCGAGCCGACCAAGCACCAGTACGACTTCGACGTCGCCGCGGTGCACGCCTTCCTCCAGCGCTACGGCCTCCTCGACGACGTGCGGGTGAACATCGAGGTCAACCACGCCACCCTCGCCGGGCACGACTTCGCCCACGAGGTCGCCGCTGCGGCGGCAGCCGGCATCCTGGGTTCGATCGACGCCAACGCCGGCGACGATCGCCTGGGCTGGGACGTCGATCGCTTCCCCGTCTCGGTCGAGCAGATGACCCTCGGCATGTACGAGATCCTCCGGGCGGGAGGTCTCCGCACCGGCGGCCTGAACTTCGACGCCAAGCTCCGCCGCCAGTCCAACGACCCCCTCGACCTCTTCGACGCCCACATCGGCGGCATGGACACGATGGCTCGCGCCCTGCTCGCGGCGGCGGCGCTCCTCGACGGCGACGTCCTGGAGTCGGCTCGGCGCGACCGGTACCGCGGCTGGGACGACGAGCTCGGGCGGGAGCTGCTCGCCGGGGACCTGGGCCTCGACCAGCTCCACCAGCGCGGCATGGGCATCGGCGAGCCGTCGCCGGTCTCCGGCCGCCAGGAGCGCCTCGAGAACCTGGTCGCCCGCTACGTCGACAGGACCGCCTGACGGGCAGCGAGCGTCCAGAGGCGGCGATCAGCTCGGTCGTACACTGGCGCCATGGCCGGACCGAAGGGAACGCGCGCTCGTCCCGACGACACCGATCCTGGGGTGTGGGCTCTGCATCTGCGCCGGCTCGCTGCGATGACTCCTGCGCAACGGCTCGCCATGGCCGATCGATGGTCGATCGACTGCCAGCGCCTCGCTCGCGCGACGGCCAAGGGGTCGTGACCGGCCCGATCGACCTCGCTCTCCTGGTCGGGGCGGTGCTGGATCGTCACGGCGTGCCGTACGCCCTCGGAGGCTCGCTCGCCAGCTCTGCCCTCGGTGAGCCGCGCTCGACCATCGACATCGATGTCGCCGTCCACCTCGACGGATCCCAGCTCGAGCCTCTGCTCAAGGAGCTCCGCCCACAGTTCTACGTTCCGGACCAGAGCGCCCTCGACGCCGTGCGATCGCACTCGTCGTTCAACCTCCTCCACGACGCCGGGATGAAGGTCGACCTCTTCGTGCTGGGTGACGCTCCGCTCGATCGCTGGCAACTGGAGCGGCGGGTGCTGATCGAGGTCCGGCCCGGTGAGTGGCTCTGGATCACCGCTCCTGACGTGCTGGTCCTGCGCAAGCTCGAGTGGTTCCGGCGGGGAGGAGAGGTCAGCGATCGGCAGTGGCGCGACGTCGCCGGGCTCCTCGCCGTGCAACGTGGACAGCTCGACCTCGATCAGCTGCGCTCCGACGCCGAGGCCGTCGGACTCCGCGATCTCCTCGACCGGGTCCTCGCCGAGGTCGAGGCGGATCTGGAGCGCTGATCGGCCCCGCCGCGTCGGCCGGCCACATCGGTCGGCCGACATCGAGCGAGTCGCCGACCTCCTCGACGCATCGCCACTCGCAACGCTCGTCGGTCCCGCTGTGTCGGGAAGACGAGGCTGTGGATCGGCGTGGCCACCGACTCCTCGATGGCTACCGCCACCGCGGTGGGACGGCGAGCTCGGCCGGGGACTGCTCGCCGGGGAGCTCGACCTCGACCAGCCCCACCGGCGCGGCCTGGGCGTTGGTGAGCCGTCGCCGGCCTCCGGTCGCCAGGAGCGCTTCGAAAACCTGGCGGCCTGCTACGTCGACAGGACCGCCTGACGGGCAGCGAGCGTCCAGAACGGCCTGGTCGCGGTGAGCGACCGTTGCAGTCGGGGAGCGATGCGACCGGGTCCTGGGCGGCCGCTCAGCCGAGTCCGAAGAAGTCGGCTGCCGCCTCCCCTGCGTCCGCTGCGGCGTCGTTCGCGTTCTCCCACGTCTGACCCGCCTGATCGGCGGCGTCGTTCACCCAGTCAGCCGCACCTTCGGCGGCGTCGCCCGCCGCTTCGTCGAGGTCGACGTCCTCGTTGCCGTCCCCGTCGAGGTCCAGCCCGGCCTGCACGTTGCCCTCGGTGTCGATCCGGCCGGACGCCCCGACGCCGAGCACCTCGCCGGCGGCCTCCGCCGAGCCGACGCCCTCGTCGTCGAAGCCGGCGGTGCCGCCCACGCTGCCGCCGTACTCGGCACGGCCCTCGGCACCTTCGGTGTAGGCGCCACCGCCCACCCGCCCGCCGACCTGGCCGCCGTCGAACTGGAGGCCGCCCTCGACGCTCCCGCCGGCCTCGACGCGCTCTCCGCTCGCGTCCTCACCGAACACGCCGACATCGACGTGTCCTCCACCTTCGTCGTCGGCTCCGATGTTGGCCGTGCCGCCGCCTTCGAGACGGCCGTCGGTGGTCTCGGTGAACCCACCGATGTCCAGCCCCGTGTCGCCGGTCTCCCGGCTGTCCATGTTGAGCGTGACCCCGGTTTCCCCGCGGTCGCCTTCGGCGTTCTCGCCGAACACCCCCAGGTCGACGCCCGTCTGGCCGCCCCGCCCGTCGGCATCGCCCTGGCTGTCGAGGTTGATGGTGGCGCCGCCTTCGTGGCGGCTGTCGGTGGTTTCGGCGTAGAGGCCGGCGTCGAGGCCGGCTTGGCCTCCGAGGTTGTTGTTGTCGCCTTGGAGGTCGACGTTGATGGTGGCGCCGGCTTCGTGGCGGTCGTCGTGTTGGTTCTCGACGTAGCCGCCGACATCGACACCCATTTGGCCGCCGTCGCGGTCGGTGTCGATTTGGGGGTCGATGTTGACGGTGGCGCCGATCTCGGCGCGGTCTCCTTCGGCGGTCTCGGCGTAGACGCCGGCGTCGACACCGGCTTGGCCGCCTTGGCGGCCGGGGTCGTCCCATTGGCTGTCGAGGTTGATGGTGGCGCCGCCTTCGTGGCGGCTGTCGGTGGTTTCGGCGTAGAGGCCGGCGTCGACACCGGCCTGACCACCAAGCCCATTGCGATCACCCTGGAGATCCGTGTTCACCGTCGCGCCGGCCTCGCCCCGGGACGACCCGTCGGCCGACTCCGCATACCCGCCGACATCGACACCCGCCTGGCCGCCGCGACCGCCACGGTCGTGCTGCAGGTCGACGTTCGCGGTGGCGCCGCCATCGCCGTCGTTGGTCGCCACACCGCCGTCGACACCCCCCTGACCGCCGCGGCCGTCGACGTCTCGCGTCACGTCGAGGCGCCCCGTCAACGACCAGGTGTCGTCGGCGGACGTCGCTTCGTCCGCGACAGCGGCGCCTGCGGCGCGGGAGTCCTCCATCGCCCGTTCCCGTTCCCGCTCGCCGCTGGCCGAGTCGTCGCCCTCGAGTGATTCGTCGCGGCGATCCCGCCGGCTACCACCACGGTCGTCACGTACGTCGCTCATCAGGTTGCTCCCCCAGGATGCGTCGCCGACGACGATGCCGCGTCCCACTCAAGGCCCACTCAAAGGCCCCGGCTCGCCGAGGGGGCCGAGCCTTGAGCGTGGGCAGCACGACCTGCTGTGATGGCCCCGTGCTGATCGATGTCCTGGGCGACATCGCTGTCGCGGGAGCACACGTCCGTTCGCCGAGGGTGAGGTGCCTGCTTGCGCGCCTCGTCGTCCGAGCGGGCGATGTCGTCAGCGAGGACGCGCTCCTCGATGCGCTGTGGGCGGACGGCCCGCCCAACAGCGCTCGCACGGCGCTCCAGACCCATGTCGGCGCCTTGCGCGACCTCCTCGAGCCAGATCGTCCTCGTCGTACGCCCGGACGGTTCGTCGCGACCCACGACGACGGCTACGTCCTCGACGTCGACGAGGGCGAGGTCGACCTCCTGGCCGTCGAGGCGCACGTCGCCGAGGCGGCCCGGCTCGCCGAGACGGACCCGGCGGCCGCACTGGCACGCGTCGACGCCGCGCTGGACATGTGGGACGAGCCACCCCTGGGCGAGTGGTCGAGCTCGCCGTGGGCCCAGGGAACCGTGGCGCGCCTCGAACGGCAGCACGAACGTGCCCTCGACCTGCGCGCCGACGTCGCGCTCCGTCTCGGTCGCCACGACGAGCTCGTCCCCTTCCTCGAACGAGCTGTCGCCCGGCACCCCTACCACGAACGCCTCGTCGCGCACCTGATGATCGCCTTGTGGCGATCCGACCGCCAGCGTGACGCCCTCGCCGCGTGCGACGCGGCGCGGCGACGACTCGCCGACGACCTGGGGGTCGATCCCGGGCCGAGGCTCGCTGCCACCGAGGCCGCGATCCTGCGGCATGACCGGTCCCTGCTGATCGGCGCCGAACCGTCCACTGCGCCGGCCGAGGAGATCGACACGAGCACGACGAGGTTCGTGGGCCGCGAGCGCGAGCTCGCCGAGCTCGTCGACCTCTTGCCGCGACGGCGGCTCGTGACGCTCGTCGGACCGGGCGGCGTGGGCAAGAGCCGACTCGCACGGCGAGGCGCCGCCCGCGTCGACGCCCCGGGAGGGGTCATCGTCGTCGACCTCGCGCCCGTCGCCCCCGGTGCGGCCGAGCGGGCGCTCGCCGAACGGCTCGGCATCGACGAGCACCACCTCCTCGATCGTGACGCGGTCGAGGCTGCCCTCCGAGGCCCCGACCGGTTGATCCTGCTCGACACGTGCGAGCGCGTCCTCGACGAGGCGGCCCGACTGGCCGACCGCATCCTCGACATCGCGTCCTGCTCGGTGCTGGCGACGAGCCGGTCGCCGCTCGGCCACGCCGACGAGCACGTGCTGCCGATCGAGCCGTTGCCCGACGACGACGCGGTCGCGCTGCTGCTCGACCGCTCCGGGGTCGAGGCGTCGGCCGACGACCTCCTCGAGGTCTGTCGCCGGCTGGACGGCCTCCCGCTCGCCTTGGAGCTGGCCGCGGGGCGCCTGCGGACGTTGACGCCCGCCGAGCTCGGCCGGCTCATCGACCGCAGTCGCGCCTCGTTGCGAGGTGGTGCCGACCGACCCGCCCGCCATCGCGACCTGCTGGAGATGATCCGCTGGAGCCACGACCTGCTCGACGACCGCCAACGCGAGCTGTTGCAGGTGCTCGCCGTGCCGCCTGGCTCGTTCGACGTCGATCTCGTCGTCCGCCTCGCACCGGCGGTGGGCATCGATCGCGACGATGCGATCGGTGGTCTCGTCGACCTCGTGGACCGGTCGCTGATCAGCCGTGTCGATCGGGCCGGCCAACGGTTCCGGATGCTCGACACCGTGCGGGACTTCGTCGTCGCCGAGATGGGCGAGGAGCGGCTCACCGAGCTCCGAACCCGACACGCCGACTGGGTCCGGCACGTCGCGCTGGGTGCCGTGCTGGGCACCGGGGACATCGCACCGGTCGACGTGGCCGACGAGGTCGGCGGCGCGCTCGACCACCTGCACGCGACCGGCGACCCGGCCGAGCTCGACGTCCTCGCAGCGCTCGGGTCGTTCTGGATGGAGGTGGGACGCGTCACCGAAGGTCGCCGCCGGCTCGATGCGGCGCTGGCTCGCTGGCCGGACGCGCCACCACTGCCCCATGCCGTCGCCCAGTCGACCTACGCGCTCCTCGCGTGGTTCCAGGGCGACGGCGCCGGTCACCGCGACCACGTCGACCGGGCCCTCGCTCGAGTCGACGAGGTCCCGCTCCCCGGCTTCGCCGACCTCACCCGGGCCTGCGACCACTTCGTGTCCCGGCGGCTCGACGACGCGGAGACCACCGTGAGCCGGGCGCTCGGCCTGATGACCAGTCCGACCCGGCCGCGACTGCTCGCCCTCTACTTCGCCGGGAACATCGCGTGGTACCGCGGCGAGTCCGAGGCCGCGGTGGCGCGCTACGAGGAGCAGCGCGCGCTGGCCTCCGAGCTCGACGACCGGTTCGCCGAGGCGCAGGCCACGGCCTACGCCGGGATGGCGCGAGCCGAGATCGGCCAGATCGACCGCGGCTGGGCGCTCGCCGAGCGCGGCCTTCGACTCGCCCGCGCGTGCGGCGACGACGTGAGTCACGCCCAGGCGCTCGGGTGCCTGGCGCTCGTCGCCCATCGTGCCGACGACGTGAACGCGTGCTCGGAGTACGTCGAACCTCTCCTCGCCGTCTCGCGGCGGCAGGTCGATGCGTTCGCCTTGCGAGTGGCGCTCCCGCTGGCCGCCTGGACAGCGCTCGACGCCGGCGACCACGAGCGCGCCGTGGTCGCCTCGGGCTTCCTCCACCAGCTGCTGAGCGAGGGGCGGCTGTTCCTCCCGCCGGTGCTCGAGCAGGTCGTCATCGAGACCGACGCTGCCACCGACGCCGCGCTCGGGGCAGCTGCCGCTCGGCGCGCACGCGCCGGTGCCGCCGCGCACTCGCTCGCCGAGCTGGTCGACGTGCTGACCCGCTCGGCCTGACGGCCCCCTCTGCACGCACGCGATGCAGGCAGGCTGAGCCGCTGCGTCAGTCGCCGACGACGATCGCTGCTCCGGCGCGGCGTGCGTCGCCGACGCCGGCCAACGAGCCGTCGGCACGGCGTCGGGCGGCGTGCACGCCGCCGAAGAACAGGTCCGGCTCCGGCCAGACGACGTGCTCGGCGAACGCCTCGCGCAGCTCGTCGACCCCGGGCCCGTCCTCGACGTCGAGGTGGTCGCCGGAGACGTGGAGGCGCGGTGCGGCGATGGCCTCGTCGAGGGTGGCCCGGTCGAGGCACAGCCGCGCCACCACCTGCGCGATCGCCGAGCGGATGCGGCTCGACCCGCCCGACCCGAGCGCGGTGACCGATCCATCTGGGTGTTCGATCACCGCCGGGCACATCATCGAGGACAGGCGGGTGTCGAGCGGCCAGTCGTCGCCGTCGGGGTTGACGTCGTCCTCGCCGAGGGCGTTGTTGAGCATGAAGCCGAAGCCGTCGACGACCTCGCCGTTGCCCTCGCCGTTCGACACCGTGATGGCGCAGGCGTTGCCCCGGCCGTCGACGACCGAGACGTGGGTGGTCCCTCGACGGCTGACCGGCAGCGGCGCCAGCTCGGACAGGTCACCACCGGGCCGACGGGCCCGTCCCGTCGCAGCGATCGTGGCGGCGAGGTCGAGCGGGCTCGTCGACCCCACCCGCCCCAGTGTGTGGGCGACCATCGCGCCGCCCACGGCCGGGAGCGGGTTGAGGTGGACCACAGCGTCGTCGACCTCGATGCGCAGCGGTGCCCGCTCGATGACCTCGAAGCCGTCGAGGTCGTCGGCGGTGAGATGGCCACGCCCGCGCTGCTGGTCGAGCACCGACCGACCGACGGCACTCCCGGCGAGGCCGTCCGCCGCCAGCAGCTCCAGCGCGTCGGCGAGCCCCGGGTTGCGGAACGTGGCACCCGCGGCGACGAGGTGGCCGTCGGGAGCGAAGAGCGAGCGGGCCGAGCCGGTGGCGGTGAGGATCGGCGCCACGACGGTCGAGAGGTGGTGCTGGAACGGCGTGACAGCGAAGCCGTCCCGGGCCGTGGCGGCGGCGTCGGCGACGAGCCCGGTGACCGGCTCGGTCCCGAACCGCTCGGCGAGCACGCCGAGCCCGGCGAAGAGGCCGGGGGCCGCAGCGGTCGCCGCCCCGATCCGGAACGCCTGGCGGGCCGTGCCGAAGTTGGCGTGGATCTCGTGCACGCCGTCGGAGAGGTCGGTGGCGCGGTACCTCGGCGAGTGGGCGAACGCGTCGATCAGGTGGACGGATCCGCCGGCGCCGTCGCGGACCATGGCGAAGCCACCGCCGCCGGGAGAGCAGAGGACGGGCTCGCACACGCAGGCCATGGCCACCGCGGCGATCGCCGCGTCGACGGCGTTCCCGCCGGCTCGCAGCACCCGGGCACCTGCTCCGGCGGTCAGCTCGTGACCGGCTGCGATGACGCCTCGGCCGCCCATGGCGCCAGTCTCATCGATCGCCGCGCCCCGGGTCAGGTCTGCTCGTCGACGACCCCCGCCCCCGCTCAGGCGAGCAGCCAGACCAACGAGATCACGCCGGGGGCGATGAACATCGTGACGGACTGGGCGATCCCGACCGGCACGTTGTCGAACTGGCGGGTCTGGAGCCCGCCGACGAGGTCGAGCACGTCCATCGTCAGCCGGGCGATCAGCGCGGTCGCCGCGGCGGCCACGGCGTCGACGAGGAACACCCCGACGACGAGCGCCGCCGCGATGCCCAGGTAGCGGGCGGCGCTGCTCTTGAGCCCGAACCGGTCCGCGTCGTGCTCGATCGACAGGTCGATCCCGAAGCGAGCGAACATGCCCTCGCCGTCCACGAAGTTCCAGGCCCCCATCGTGAGCGACCACAGCGTCAGGTAGCCGGGGAGGAGGTACCACCACCCGCTGACGTCGGTGGTCCCGCTCCAGTCGATGAGCTCGAACATCGTGTCGCCGTCCTCGTGGGTCGTCGGGATCGCCCCGGACACTAATCGAGTCGATCTGTCTCGACAAGAGTTGCCGCGACGATCCGTCCCAGGCCCGGGTCGACGTCCCGTCCCCGGCGGACGAGCATGTGGCGCCACCCGACAGCGAGGTCCGACCATGGCCGACCCCGTCCCACCCCGCACCATCGTCCGCGACGGCACCGTGCTCGACACCGCCTCGATGACCTACACCGAGGCGCAGACCGTCGTCATCGAGGCCGGCGAGATCGTCGACGTCGGCAGCGACTCGTCCGTCGACGGCGACGTCGTGATCGATGCGGCTGGCCGGTTCGTCCTGCCCGGGCTGATCGACGGCCACGTGCACCACCGGCTGGCCACCCTTGACTTCCGCTCGCTCGCGGGGTGGAGCGAGGTCGAGTTCGGCATCGCCATGGCCGAGCTCGCCCGGGCCACGGTCGAGCGGGGCTTCACGACGGTGCGCGACCTCGGGGGAGAGGTCAACGGCCTGCTGCGAGCCATCGCCTCCGGGAGGGCGACCGGCCCCCGGATCGTGCGGGCCGGGATGATGTTGACCCAGACCGGCGGCCACGGCGACGTGCGGTCGGGCGAGATCGAGGTCGCGAGCTGCGGGTGCGTCCTCGACGCCGACGTGATGTCGATCGTCGCCGACGGGCCCGACGCGGTCCGCAAGGCGGCCCGCCACCTGCTGCGCGACGGGAGCGACTTCCTCAAGATCCACGTGTCCGGTGGCGTCGCCTCACCCTCGGACCCGCTCGAGAGCCTCCAGTACACGCCCGAGGAGATCCGCACCGTCGTCACCGAGGCCGCCCACCGCGACACCTACGTCGCCGCTCACGCCTACACCCCGGAGGCGATCGCGATGGCGGCTCGCGAGGGCGTGCGGTCGATCGAGCACGGCAACCTGATCGACGAACCGACGGCTGCGCTCCTGGCAGAGGTCGGCGCCGTGATGGTGCCCACGCTCGTCACCTACCGGGCGATGGACCAGCGCGGCGCTCGGCTCGGGCTGCCGGCCCGGAACCTCGAGAAGAACACGGCCGTGCTCGAGGCCGGCCTCGCGTCGGTGGAGCTGGCCCACCGGGCGGGCGTGACGCTGGGCTTCGGCACCGACCTGATCGGTGAGACCCAGCCGATGCAGAATCAGGAGCTCGCCATCCGGTCCGAGGTGCAACCGGCGGCCGACGTGCTCCGCTCGATGTGGGTCGTCAACGCCGAGCTCTGCCACCTCGCCGGTCGGATCGGCGTGCTCACCCCGGGCGCGGTCGGCGACGTCGTCGTCTCCGCCGTCGACCCGCTCGAGGATCTGGCGGCGTTCGCCGACCACCAGCGCGCCCTCACGCACGTGATCCAGGGCGGCCGGGTCGTCGTCGATCGAGCAGCCTGAGCGCCGCCCCGGCGTTGGGGGATCGTTGTCCGGGCGCCGTTGCATCGTTGTCCACCGCCGTGCCGATGCCTGGGATGACCGCCTGGACCGAAGGAGTCGAAGCCCATGCGTCCCTACCTCCGCC
Source organism: Actinomycetota bacterium (assembly GCA_039818945.1). Classification (GTDB taxonomy): domain Bacteria; phylum Actinomycetota; class Acidimicrobiia; order Acidimicrobiales; family Poriferisodalaceae; genus JBCBSZ01. Next base: position 16,734 of record JBCBSZ010000055.1, on the reverse strand, counting down.
GTGTCGCCGCGGTACTCGTCGGCGTCCTCGTCACCCTCACGCTCATGGAGGGACCGGTCAGCGCAGCCGAGGTGGTCGTCGGACTGGGGTGAGCCCCGACCGCAGCGGTGCGCACCACCGGCCGAGCCGGTCCTCGTGTCGGTGCCTCGCGGCGCGAGGTCGCGCCAGGCCACAACTTCGGCAAGACGGTCGTCCGCCTCTGACCTGGCTCGGCGACGTCAGACGTCCTCGTCGCGCAGGCGCATCTCGCTCACGTCGTCGGGGTACTTGCCGGTCTTGCCCGCGTAGAAGGAGCGGATGACGTCCATGTCGGCGGTGACGTCGCCGGTCGGTCGGATCATCGGGCCGAAGCCGCCGGTCCGGGTCGAGTAGTCGAGGAACCCGCACACGATCGGCACCTCGGCCGCGACGGCGATGCGGTAGAAGCCCGACTTCCAGTGATCGCGGCGGCCGCGGGTCCCCTCTGGCGGAATGCCGACGACGAGGCGGTCGGCGGAGGCGAACGCGTCGCGCATCGTCTCGACGAGGCCCTGTGGCGCGCTCCGGTCGACCGGGATGCCCCCGAGGCGGCGCAGCACCCAGCCCGCGGGCCCTCGGAACAGCGAGTCCTTGCCCAGCCACGAGAGCTTCCGGTCGTGGTACCAGGAGAACGCGAGCATGTAGAGCAGGTCCCAGTTGCTCGTGTGCGGCGCGGCGATCATCACGAACTTGGGGTCGGGCGGCGGCGCCCCGTCCTCGGTCCACCGAGTGATGCGGAGGATCAACCGCCCGAGGCGTCGTGTCATGGGCAGAGCGCTCCGGTCGGGTCGGGGTCAGCGGACGACCCTACCCAGTCGGCCCCGCCCGGGCGCGGCGCCGGGCCGCGATCGCCCAGGTCAGTAGGATGGCGACGAGATCGGGAGTGCGGGTGCCAGATCAGAGAACCACGTTGCCGTCGGGCACCGTGACGTTCCTCCTCACCGACATCGAGGACAGCTCGACGAGCTGGGAGCGATCACCGGTGGCGATGCGAGCTGCCCTGAGCGCGCACGACGCGCTCGTCGCGGAGGTCGTGGCATCGCACCGCGGGGTCGTCGTCAAGCACCTCGGCGACGGGTGCTGGGCCGCCTTCTCCTCGACGTCCGACGCGGTCGAGGCCGCGATCGAGTTCCAGCGCCGCCACCAGCGCGAGCGCGGCGGGTTGGCTGCCGGCGGTGCCCTGGCGCTGGCCGTGCGCATCGGTCTGCACACCGGCGACGTCGAGCCGACCGGCGACGACTACTTCGGTCCGACGATCAACCGGCTCGCCCGGGTCACGGACTTCGCGAACGGCGACCAGATCGTCTGCTCCGCAGCGACCGCCGCCCTCGTGCGCGAGGTGGACGTCCGCAGCGAGGGCCTCCACGAGCTGCGCGGCATCGGCGCGGAGGAGGTCTTCACGGTCCGCGCCGATGACGTCCTCCACGACCCGTCGCCCTTGCGTCTGCCGGTGACGCCGAACAACCTGCCCCGACCGCGGACCAGCTTCGTGGGGCGGACGAGCGACCTCGACCGCACCGTCGCCGAGCTCGCCGGCGGGGCGCCGCTCGTCACGCTGGTCGGGCCGGGCGGGGTCGGCAAGACCCGGCTCGCCGTGGAGGTCGCCCACCGCTCGGCCGAGCGGTTCGGCGAGCGCACCTACTTCTGCGATCTCGTCCCGGTCGCCGACGGGGAGGCCGTCGTCGAGGCGGTCGCCGACGTCGTCGGGGCCCGCCGCCAGCCCGACATGGATCTCGCCGCCTCGATCACCGATCACCTCGCGGGCCGGAGCACGCTGCTCGTGCTCGACAACTGCGAGCACGTGCTCGCCTCCGTTCGCGAGCTCGTCGAGCCGCTCCTCGCCGCGGACGGCCTGCAGCTCGTGTGCACGAGCCGCGAGCCGCTCGCCGTCGCGGGCGAGCAGGCGGTCATCGTCTCGCCCCTGCCGGCCGGCGGCGCGGCGGTCGAGCTGTTCGTCGATCGTGCCCAGCACCGCGATCCCCGGTTCGAGCTCACCGCCGCCAACGAGGAGGCGGTCCGTACGGTCGTCCACCGACTCGACGGCATCCCGCTGGCGATCGAGCTCGCCGCCGCGCGCATTCGCGTGATGAGCCCGGCCCAGCTCGCCGAGCGGCTCGCCGACGGCGTCGACGTCCTGTCCCGCAACCGGCGTGGCGATCGCCACGAGACCCTCCGCAACACCGTGCGGTGGTCGTACGACCTGCTCGACCCGGCCGAGGCGAAGATGTTCGAGCGCCTGAGCGTCTTCGCCGGCGGCTTCGACCTCGACGCCGCCGAGGAGGTGTGCCTGCCGGACGGGTCCGACGCCGACGACGCCATGGAGCTCCTGCTGGCGCTCGTCGACAAGTCGATGGTCGAGAGCGTCGAGCTCGATGGGCACCAGCGGTTCTCGATGCTCGTCACCCTCGGCGCGTTCGCCCGCGAGCAGCTCGCTGCCGGAGGAGACGACGAGGCCCGGCGGCACCGCCACGCCCGGCACTACCTCGAGGTGGCCCGCCGTCAGAACGGGCGGATCTTCTCCGCAGCCGAGCCGGACGCCTGGCGCATCCTCGACCTCGAGTGGGCCAACCTGCGGACGGCCTTCGACATCTTCGTCGCCGCCGGCGACGTCGACGAGGCGGCCGAGCTCGTCGTGGCGCTCGTGTGGTTCGCCTCGATGTCGATGCGCTTCGAGCTGTTCGGTTGGGCGGAGGAGCTGCTGGAGCGGCCCGGCATCGAGGCCCACGTCCGCTTCACCGACCTCTGCGGGGCCGCCGCCGTCGGGTCGTACTTCACCGTCGACGGTCTCGTCACCGAGCGGGCCGAGGCCGGGCTCACCGCCGACCCCTCCGACCCCGAGGGCTTCTGCCGGTGCGCGCTCGCGTCGGTGTTCCTCAACAACGTCCACACCGCAGAGGCGAGCGACGAGCTCACATCGGCCTGGCTCGACAGCGAGCCGGCGACGATCGGAGGGCGGCTGTGGGCCAACGCCTTCCGGACGTTGCACCTCGTGTCGCACGATCCGACCCCTGAGGCGGCCGAGCGCGCCGCCGCCGTCGCGGACATCGCCGCGTCGACCGGCAGCGTCACGGCCCGGGCGCTGGAGGCGTGGGCCAACGGCCAGGTCGTGTCGTTCACGGATCTCGACCGCGGTGTGGAGATCTGGCGCGAGGGCCGGGAATGGGCCCAGTCGCTCCCGGCTCGCCATCTGGTCGACGAGTTGCTCGTCGGATTGATCCTCCACGTGACGGTCCGGCGCGGCGAGCTGGCGTCGGTCCTGCGCGGCTGCCGCGACGGCATCGGTCAGGCCCGCGACCAGCACTACTACGCGGGGATGAGCCACCTCTTCGGCGTCACCGCCATCGCGCTCTCGCGAGCCGGTGATGCGCCGACCGGCGCCCGCCTCGTCGGGTCGATGCTCGGTCGCGGCCACATGCCACGCCGCAACGCCCGACGCGAGCTGGAGGTCGCGCTCGGCGACGAGCTCGACGTCCTCCTCGACGACGGCCGGGGCCTGACCGTGACCGAGGCCGGCGACCTCGCCATCGAGGCGCTCGACGCGGCGATCATCGCGGCGTCGTCGTGAGCCGTCCCCGATCCCCGGCGCCACCCGACGGCTACGAGACCTGGCCGGCCGAGCGGAAGCTCGCGTGGCTCTGGGAGGACGTCATCGGCTCGACGGCGCACCGCATGACCGACCTCCCTGGCCTCGACGCGCCCTTCGCTCCGCGACCCATCAGCGGCCTGGCCCTGGTGCTGCGGCGCCGCACGCTCGTGCGATCGTTGCTCCGGACCGAGGACCTGATGGAGGACGGGCGCGAGAAGGTGATCCACCGGCGTGGCGCGGTCGCGGTGGTCGACCTCGAGACCGATCCGGCGTCGCCGTTCACCGGGCTGCTCGCGCCGCCACCATCGGGGGGTGCGACCGGACTGCTCCGGCTCTCGCTCGTGGCCAAGGTGACCGGCAAGAAGGCGATCACGCCGGGCTTCGGGCTGAAGCTGCTCGTCGACGGCCGACCGTCCGCCGACGTGTTGGCGATGAACCACACCGTCGGGCAGGGCCGTGACTTCAACGTCTTCTCCAACTCCATGACCAACGACCTGACCGACGAGCACCGCGAGCTGCGCACCCCGCAGCGGGTCATGTCGAGGCTGTTCACGAGGGTGTCCGAGGAGCCCCGGCGACTGATCGTCGACCACCTCGCCGAGCGCGACCGCGACGGTGCCGCCGTGGCCGAGCCGCGGGCGCCGAGGCGGCTGGTGTTCGAGCCGACCGCGACCGCACGCGACGCCTTCGTCGGGCAGGCGGGGGTCGACTTCCGCCGCGTGCTCGCCTCGATCCCGGAGGGCACGGCGCTGTACGACGTCGCCGGACTCCGCGGCCCGGCCCGATCGCGGGAGCGGGTGGCGGTCGGGGTGCTGCGGACCCGGACGGCGTTCGTGTCGAGCGACGGTGGCGACCGGCTGTTCTTCCGCCACGTCCAGGACCCGGCCGACGTCAGAAGCTGATCGACGCCTCCCAGTGGCGGGGGAGCATGCGGGCGAAGCGGACGTCCCGCTCCTCGTTGCGATCGACCAGCTCGACCTCCAGGTCGCGCAGCGTCGCCTGGAGGTCCCGGATGGCGTCGCGCAGGCGCGGATCGTCCACGAGCCGGGCGGCGTTGATGGCGAGGATGTTGTTGCCGCCGACGTTGAACCGGCTCACGAACGAGGCCTGGTCCATCAGGAAGACGTCGGATGCCGACGGCGCCTCGACCTCGTCGGCGAGCTCGCCCCGCTCGCCGACGGATGCTCGGAGCCGGGCGAGGTTGACGACCGTCTTGTCGCGCGGGTCGACCGAGCCGAGGATCGGCGACATGTCGCCGCAGATCTCGTGGACGACGTTGTTCCACAGCAGGATCGTGCACAGCTCGCCGAGTCGCTCGCGGTCGAGGGTCCGCTCGCGGTGGTCCAGGTTCGGGATCAGCTTCGCGAGCGTGAGGTACCAGATCTGCAGGTCGGTGTCCGCAGCGATGGTGGCGTCGTCGTAGCCGATCTCGTCGAGGTGGCGCTCGACGACCTCGACGAAGGCCGGCCACACGAGGAGCGCATCGTCGACGTAGGGGTGGCCGGGCACGGCATCGATCCCACGGGCCTCGACGTCGGCCGGGGCGAGCCAGTCGTCGAGCGAGAACTCCGGCACCAGGTTGTCGTAGAGCCGGTCGGCGTCGTCGACGGTCGCGAACCCGGAGTCGATCCAGTAGCTGCCCTCGGCGATCAGGTTGCCCAGCGCGATGTCGTTCACCGCCAGCGTCCCGTAGGTGAAGAACTGCATGAACGGACGGAGCGGGTGCCACGTCGGGAGGCTGTAGGTCGCCAGCGCGTAGGCCTGCCCGACGATGAGATGGGTGTCGAGGAGGTGGCGGCCGAACACGACGTAGCGCAGATCGGCGGCGTTCACGACCCGCTTGGCGCGGTCCCACGTCGGATCACCCGGGCGGTGCTCGGTCTCGCCGACGAGGATCCCGGTCGGCACGAAGCGCTCGTCGCGCACGGCGAACCGAGCGATCAGCGGTGGGAGCACCCCGTCGAGGATCGTGCTCAGGTCGAGCTCGAAGGTCGGCTCGGGGGCACCATCGGTGCCGGTGGTGTCCTCGACCCGCCGGAGCAGCCAAGGGTTGGGTCCCTGGAGGCGGAGCCGGGCGAAGGTGTCGTCGGCCGTCGGGTGAGCCCACCCGTCGCCGGTCTCGGGGAAGGCGTCGTTCCAGTCGAACGTGGGATCCCAGTCGAGGTCGCCGTCGACGGGCCACGCGCGGTGGGCTCGGAAGCTCGCCTTCGCCAGGCCGTAGTAGCTGAGCCGGTACCGGCGGGGGAGGCGGGCCTCGGCGGGGAGGGTGGCCGGTGCGATCAACTCCTTGGGTGCCCAGCGCATGTTCGGGTAGCGGTCGCAGGCGGCGACGAGTTGCGGCATGCCGCTGCTCGGGATGCGCCGCCGCCGGAAGCCCCGGATGGTGCCCTGATCGACGGTGCGGTGGTTGCGCCGCCTCGTCCACACGAGCGCGCCGATCTTCGCCCGATCGAGTGGCGTCGGCCCGCCCGCGCTCGCCATGGCCGGTGAACCTAGCTCGGCGTCGCCGCGCAGGGTGTCGCATCGGCCGCACCCGGTCCGCAGGATCCACCTACACTCCGCCGGGCGCAAGGGGCGGGGGGAAGCATGCCGAAGCACGCCATGAAGGACGTCATCGTCCTGCTGCCGGGGATCATGGGCAGCGTCCTCGAACGGGACGGCACGGAGGTCTGGGCGCCGTCGGCCGGCGTGGTGTGGCGGGCGTTGCGCTCCCTCGGGGGCACGCTGCAGTCCCTCGAGCTCGAGGGTGACGATCCCGACGTCGACGACCTCGACGACGGGTTCACCGCGACCCGCCTGCTGCCCGACATCCACCTCATCCCGGGCTTCTGGACGATCGACGGCTACGGGGCGATCAGCGCCACGATCAAGGCCCGCTTCGACGTGACCGAGGGCGAGAACTACTTCGAGTTCCCCTACGACTGGCGTCGCTATCTGCAGAGCACCGCCCGCCGCCTCGATCGCGAGAGCGAGCGGTGGCTCGCCGACTGGAAGGAGCGCAGCGGCAACGACGACGCGAAGCTCGTGCTCGTCTGCCACTCGATGGGCGGCCTCGTGGCGCGCCAGTTCCTGGAGCAGCTCGACGGCTGGCGCCGCACCCGACGGCTGGTCACCTTCGGCACGCCGTACCGCGGGTCGATCAACGCGGTCGAGGGACTGGTCAACGGGATCGGTCGCCAGATCGGACCGCTGAAGTTCGACCTGACCGAGGTGCTCCGATCGATGCCGTCGGTCCATCAGCTCCTGCCGGTCTACCGCTGCGTCGACGACGGGTCCGGCGAGCTGGTGCGGGTGGCCGAGGCGAACCTGCCCGGCATCGCGCCCGACAAGGCGGCCGAGGCGTTGGCGTTCCACGACGGCATCCGCGATGCCGTCCGCGAGCACGCCGACGACCCCGCCTACGTGCTCGACGGCTACTCGCTCCACCCGATCATCGGGCAGAAGCAGACGACCAAGCAGTCCGTCGTCGTCGAGGGCGGGGAGGTCAGCTTCGCCACCGACTGGCGGGGTGCCGACCACGGCGGCGATGGCACGGTGCCGCGTGTGTCGGCGGTGCCCCGCGAGATCGCCGACGCGAGCTTCGGCACCTTCTCGGCCGAGCAGCACGCCTCCCTGCAGAACGATGCCGCGCTCCTCGCCCACCTCGAGGGCGTGCTCTCCGGCACCGAGATCGATCTCACGAAGTTCGAGAGCCGGACCGGTCCACCGCCGGAGCTGGGCCTGGAGCTCGACGACGTCCACGCCGCCGACGAGTCCGTTCCGGTGCGCGTCCGCGCGGACGCCGACGACCTCGAGCTGACCGTGACGGTGTCGGACACGGCCGGAGTCGCGGGCACCGTCCGCGCCCCACTCGTCCAGCGTGCCGACGGCAGGTACGAGGCGCTCCTCGATCCGCTCCCTCCCGCGCTGTACCGGGTCGCGGTCGGCGTGGGCCGCGCCGAGTCGGTGACCGGCATCCTCTCGGTCTTCGACGCCGACGACCCCGGCGAGGCACTGTCGGATGACTGAGATCACCGAGCCGTGGGTCGACGCGTCGTCCCCCGATCGCCTCGACGAGCTGCTCGCCACGCAGCAGGACGCGCGCGTCGAACTGCTGCTCGACAGCCTCATCGCCGACCTCGAGGGCACCGGTCGCCGCCTCGGCGACGAGGTGGCGACGCGGGTGCTCACCTCGCTCAAGCACGCCGCCTCGTTCCCCGGCATGCGGCGTCTCGGCGATGCGATCGTCGCCGGCGGCCAGACCGCACGGCCGGTGCTGAACCTGCTCGCCCGAGCCGAGCTCGAGCACGGTGAGCTGACCCGGGCCATTGACCGCCTCTACCAGATGCAGGTCGAGGTCGAGGGGCTGCTCGAGGACGACCGGCCCGGTGACGACGAGCTGCTCGCCGAGCTGAGCGAGATCTGCGGCTCGCTCGGGCGGGTCTACAAGCAGATCTACGTCGACGCTGCGCCCACACCGCTCGAACCGCGGACCCACGACCTCGACCGCGCCCTGCACTACTACCGGAAGGGATTCGACAACCTGGCGGGCGATCGGCTGTGGCACGGCATCAACATCGTCGCCTTGCTCACCCACGCCCGTCGCGTCGATCGGGGCGATCCGTCGGTGTTCGACGACGAGGCGATGGAGTTGGCCGGCCGACTCCTCGCCATGGTCGACGAGATCCCATCGGCCGAACTGCGTCACTGGAACGTGGCCACGAAGGCCGAGGCCCACCTCGCCCGCGGTGAGTACGTCGAGGCGAGCGAGGCCGTCCAGTCCTACCTCGTCGACGACGGCCTGACCGCCTTCGCTGCCCAGAGCACCCTGCGCCAGTGGGAGCAGATCTGGATGCTCGATCTCGCCACGCCGCCCGGCTCGACGATGTTGCCGTTGATGCGAGCCCGCGTCGCCGAGCAGTCCCGCCACCTCTCCGGCGACGAGGCGCTCGTGACGCTGCACCCCGAGGAGCGCATCACCTACGAGAAGGTGCTCGGCGACACGGGCTTCCAGCCCGTTCGCTGGCTGCGCGACGCGCTCGTGCGCGCCACTGGTGTGGTGTTGCTCGGGCCCGAGGCCTTCGAGGGGCACGGCACGGGTTTCGTGATCGAGGGGAGCTGGCTCGGCGAGGACCACGCCGGCCGACCGCTCATCATCACCAACGCCCACGTCTGCACGAACGACCGGATCGTGCGGATCCGGCACCCGGACGCCTACCCGTCGGGCGAGCTGGTCGCGACCTTCCTCGGGCTCGACACCGGGCCGGAGGCGGTCGAGCTGCGGCCCGAGGTGGTGTGGTCGTCGCCGCCCGAGGAGCTCGACGCGACGATCGTCGAGCTGGCGGGACCCGTCCCGGCCGGCGCCTCACCGCCGCAGCTCCGCGACCAGCCGCTGGAGGAGAAGCAGCGGGCCTACGTCATCGGCTACCCCGGCGGCCGGGCGACGCCGCAGGTGTCCCTCCAGGACAACGAGGTCCACCAGGTCGACGACGTGCCCTTCGTCCGGTACCGCACGCCCACCGAGCCGGGCAGCAGCGGGAGCCCGGTCTTCGACGAGCGATGGCGGCTCGCCGCCCTCCACCACGCGTACGAGAAGGAGTACCACCTCAACGAGGGGCTCATGATCGACCGGGTGTTGGCGGCGGCGCGGGCGGCGTTGAACGCTCCATGATGAGCGGGTGCTGATCGTCCACGCCGGCAACCGCATCGACGGGCCCGATCGCGTCCCGCCCCGCTTCCCGGCCGCTCATGCCGTCGACGTCCGCGACCGCCTGGCGGTGCTGCTCGACGCGCTCGACGTCGATCGGGTCGTCAGCGCGGCCGCCGCCGGCGCCGATCTGCTCGTCCTGCAGGCCGCGGCGAGGGTCGGTGTCCCCACCACGATCGCCCTGCCCCTGGAGCCCGACGACTTCCGTCGGCGATCGGTCGAGGACCTGGGCGGTCCGTGGCCCGCGTGGTTCGACGAGGCCATCGCAGCGGCCGACGAGGTGGTCGTCGACGACCTGTCCCACGAGGACGAGTGGTACCTCCTCGGCAACGAGGTGATCCTCGACGCCGCTGCGGCGCGGTCGGCGCACCCGCCGCTCGTCGTCGCCGTCCGGGCCGGGGCGGGGAGCGCGACCGACGACTTCGTCGATCGCGGCGTCGCCCGGGGCTGGACCGTCGTCGACCTCGACCCGTCCATCGGGCCCGACGATCGACCGGTCGTGCCGGTCGATGCGGCCTCGCTGGACGGGGCGAGCGTCGCTGCGCTCATCGACCTCGACCTGGGTTGGGCCGAGGTCCCCGATGCCCCACCACTGCCGTCCGAGGTGACGGCACGCCGTGACCAGCTGCGTCGGCTGAGCTGAGCCCGACGCTCAGGCGGTGCTCGCGAGCCGCTGAGCGAAGAACTCGAGCACCTCGTCGCGGGCGGCGGCGGTCGGCTCGCCCTCGGCGTCGACGAGCGAGGTCGTCACGACGCTGTGGGGCACGCCGAGCCAGCCCGTCGAGCCGGCCGCCGAGTCGGGCAGCACCCGCGGGACGAAGCGGTCGCCGAGCGCCTGCTCGAACGCAGCGAAGCGGGCGGCCTGGCAGTACGGGTCGCCCTCGAAGCGGTAGGCGAGGACGGTCAGGTCGTCGGCGTCGAGCCGTCGGCGAACCGCCGCCAGTTCCTCCTGGTCGAGGAAGGTGCCCTCGGGGTCGTCGAGCGGGAGCGACGGCTGCGACATGACCGGGGCGAGCACCGACGCCTCCAGGGCCATCGTGAGGGCGAAGTTCCCGGTGAAGCACATGCCGATCGCTCCGACGCCCGGACCACCGCACTCGCCGTGGGCGTGGTTCGCCAGCGCCCGGAGCCACCTCGCGAGCGGGCTCGGCTCGCCGGCCGCGAACGCCTGCAGCTCGCGGCTGACACAGACGGAGCGCATCGCCTCGCCGGCGAGCTCCATGGTGGGCTCGGCGCCGTCGATGCCGAAGAGGCTGGGCATCCAGACGGTGAAGCCGGCCTCGCGGACCCAGCGGGCGAAGCGGGCGACGGTCGGGGTGATGCCCGGCAGCTCGCACATCACGATGACGGCCGGTCCGGAGCCGGCGACGTGCACCGGCTTGGACTCGTCGTCGAAGGTGAGCCGGTGGCGGACGAAGTCGTCCAGCGGATCGGCGGGTGCGGTCACGTGCCGGCCTCCTGAATGGGGAGCAGTCGGTCGAGGTGGCGCCGCCAGACGCGTCGGGCCCGGCCGGCCGGGTCGCCGGCTCCGCCGAGCTGGATCATCGTGTTGGCGGTGATGCCGATGGCGAAGAGGGCGAAGGCCTCGTCGTCGGCGTCGAGGTCGGCCCGGAGCTCACCCCGGTCGCGACCGTCGGCGAGCATGCGGGCGATCGAGCGGATCCAGCGGTCCATGTCGGCAGCGACGAGGTCGTGGAGCGGTCCGGGCCGGGCGTCGAGCTCGAACGAGGCCGCGGCGAAGAAGCAGCCCCCGCGGAGCTCCGGATCCGCGAGGTGGTCGATCCACGCGGTGCCGAGTGTGGTCAGCCGGTCGAGCCCCGGTTCGGCAGCGCGCACCGGTCGGAAGACCCGCTCGTCGAGCTGCTCCCGGGCGCGCTCGACGATGGCCAGCTGCAGCTCGTGCTTGGTGCCGAAGAGGGAGGCGATCCCGGCCTTGCTCAGGCCGGTCTCGTCCGCGAGCTCGGCGAGCGAGAACCCGTCGAGCCCGTGCTCCGTCGCCAGGCCGACGCCCGACCGGAGCGCGAGGTCACGCGAGCGGTCACCGCGGGCTCGGCGTCCATCGGGCACGGGTAACAAACTACACGATCGTTCGTATTGTTGAAGGCCGGCAGCTGAACGGTGGGCGAACACACGGTGTCCACGGTTGACCATTTCGAAGATCATCAATACGTTGCGGGCCGTGACCACCGAAGCGACCACCCGCCCGGCCGTCCTCTTCCTCTGCGTGCACAACGCCGGCCGGTCCCAGATGGCCGCCGGCTGGCTCCGCCACCTGGCGGGCGATCGGGTCGACGTCTACTCGGCCGGCTCCGCGCCCGCGGACGGCGTGAACCCGGCCGCGGTCGAGGCGATGGCCGAGGTCGGCATCGACATCACCGACCAGGTCCCCCAGCGCTGGACCGACGAGCACGTCCGGGCGGCCGATGTCGTCGTGTCGATGGGGTGCGGCGACGAGTGCCCGGTCCTGCCGGGCAAGCGCTACGAGGACTGGCCCCTCGACGATCCGGCCGGCCAGGGTGTCGACGCCGTCCGACCGATCCGCGACGAGATCCGCACCCGGATCGACGGCCTGCTCGCCGAGCTCGGTGTCGACGGCGCATGAGCGAGCTGTCACGGCGGCTCGTGGCCGAGTTCGTCGGCACCGCCTTCCTCCTCGCCGGGGTCGTCGGCTCGGGGATCATGGCCGAGCAGCTCACCGACGACGTCGGGCTCCAGCTGCTCCAGAACGCCCTCGCCACCGCCGGTGTGCTCGTCGCGCTCATCCTCGCCCTCGGGCCGGCGTCCGGCGCTCACTTCAACCCGGCGGTCACCCTCGCCGATCGGGTCTTCGGCGGCATCGACACCCGGACGGCGAGCGCCTACGTGGGAGCGCAGGTGTCGGGCGGGATCCTCGGCGTGATCGCCGCCAACCTGATGTTCGACCTCGACGCCGTCGACTGGTCGCAGAAGGACCGCAGCGCCGGCCATCTCGTGTTCGCCGAGGGGATCGCGACGCTCGGGCTCCTGCTCGTGATCTTCGGTGTCGTCCGCTCCGGGCGTGCGATCACGGCGGCGTTCGCCGTCGGCGGCTACATCGCCGGCGCCTACTACTTCACCAGCTCGACGAGCTTCGCCAACCCGGCGGTCACGGTGTCACGGATGTTCTCCGACACCTTCGCCGGGATCGAGCCGGCTTCGGTGCCGGCGTTCGTGATCGCCCAGTTCCTCGCCGTCGGGGTGGCGGTCGTCGTGGTGCGCGCCATCTACCCCGACGTGTCCGAGGTGGCTGACCGGGTCGTCGTGCCCCGCGACTCGCTCGACGCCTGAGGGCTGCGTCCGTTGGGACCCGCGGTCCCTCCGGTGCCAGGCTCGGGAGGCGGTTCGCATCGGAGGGGACGACGAACATGGCCATCGACTTCACGCTGACGCCCGAGCTCGAGGAGATCCGGGCTCGTGTCCGGACCTTCGTCGAGGAGGTGATCCGACCCGAGGAGGAGCGGATCGAGGGTGTCGACGGCGGGGAGGGCCTGAGCGGCCGCGAGCGCATCAAGGCGCTGATCGCGCTGCGGGGCAAGGCGCAGGACGCCGGCATCTGGCTGCCCCACATGCCCGAGGAGTGGGGTGGCATGGGGCTCGGCCACGTCGAGCTCGCGATGGTGCAGGCCGAGGCGGCCAAGTCGCGCTACGGGCCGTGGGTCTTCAACTGCCAGGCGCCCGACGAGGGCAACATGCACACGCTGCTGCACTGGGCGACGCCCGAGCAGGCCGAGCAGTACCTCCGCCCGCTGTGCGAGGGCACCGTCTGGTCGTGCTTCGCCATGACCGAGCCCGAGGTGGCCGGCTCGGACCCGACCCTCATCCAGACCCGCGCCTACCCCGACGGCGACGAGTGGGTCATCAACGGCCACAAGTGGTTCATCTCCAACGCCCACCGGGCCAACTTCGCCATCCTCATCGCCCGGACCGAGGACGACCCGGAGGTCCCGCAGGCCGCCAACACCGCGTTCATCATCGATCTGCCCCAGGACGGTTGGAACGAGGTCCGCCAGATCGAGACGATGCACGGGGGCACCGGGCACAGCGAGATCGTCATCGAGGACCTGCGCGTCCATCAGGACCAGATGCTCGGTGGCCGGGGGCAGGGGCACCTGCTCGGCCAGTACCGACTCGGTCCGGCCCGCCTCGCCCACTGCATGCGCTGGATCGCGCAGGCCGAGACCGCGCTCGACATGATGGTCGAGCGCTCCCTCGACCGGTTCGCCCACGGGTCGCTCCTCGCCGAGAAGCAGGGCATCCAGTGGCTGATCGCCGACTCGACGATGGAGCTGTACCAGTCGAAGCTGATGGTGCTGCACGCCGCGCACAAGATCGACCGCCAGGAGGACTTCAAGGGTGAGGTCTCGATGGCGAAGCACTTCGTCGCCAACATGTTGAACCGCGTGATCGACCGGTCGATCCAGGTGCACGGCGCGCTCGGCTACTCGACCGACACGCCGCTGGCGCACATGTACCAGCACGCCCGCTGGGCGCGCTTCGCCGACGGCGCCGACGAGGTGCACCAGATGCGCATCGCGCAGCGGACCATCGCGGCGTGGACCGACGAGGGCTCCACCCGACGGGCGACGGGCAACCTGCCGATCTGAGCCCTCCTCCGTTCGCGCTCAGCGGCAGCGCGCCTCCGGGAACGGGAAGTTGATGGCCTCGGGCGTCGGCGTCGTCGTCACGTGGAGCTCGCCGCGAGCGTCGATGAGCAGCTCGACCACGACGTCGTCGTCGGGCACCTCGTCCCGACCGCCGAGGCGCTGGTACTCGTGGTCGTCGCCGTCGACGAGCCAGCGCGACCACACGATCGAGGTCGACACCAGCGGCAGCTGATCCGCGACGACCTCGACCGGCCGGTCGATGAGCAGCTCGCAGTCCTCGGGGGGCCCAGCGGTGCCGGCCGCGCTGTCCGGCTCGGCGTCCTCGTCCCCGATGAACAGCTCGAGGGTCCCGCCGAAGCCGCGGGGCACGACGATCCGGTCGACGACGAGGTCGTCGTCGGCATCGACCGTCTCGACCTCCCCACCGTCGGCCAGCCCGACGGCGACCAGCCGTCCGTCGAGGCTCGGCGGGGCGGGTGACCGGACGACGTTCGCCGCGATGCCCGCAGCGCGCAGCTCCGCCTCGACCTGCTCGGGTCGTGCGTCGGCGTCGATCACGTCGATCACCAGGTCGTCGTCGACCTCCGTGATGCGCAGCGCCGAGGCCGGTCGGAGCCCGGCGCCACCGAACAGACCGCCGAGCAGCGCCAACACGGTCACGGCCGCGGCGACGAGCGCGGCGGCGACCCGGCGGCGAGGGTCGCGCCGGTGCACGGCCACCGTCCGCGCGGCCGCGCCGATCAGGTCGAGCTCGACCTGCAGCAGGTACGGGAACCGGTCGAGCTCGATCTCCGGTTCCCGGCCGGGGAGTCGGTCGTACCCGCTCATGTGTCCTCCCCGAGTCGCTGCTGGAGGGCACGGAGGCCGCGGTGCACGAGCAGGCGGGCGTTGTCGGCGTTGGTCCCCAGTGCGATGCCGATGTGGGAGTACGTCGCGTGGTCGAGGACGCGGAGCCGGACCGCGAGGCCCTGGCGGCTCGGCAGGGTGTCGAGCAGCGGGAGGATCGGCCCGGCGTCGATGCGCGAGATGACCCGGTCGAGCTCGTCGATGCTGACGCGGTCGACCTCGGTCGCGATCCCCAGACGGCGGCGGGCCCGGTCGTCCACGTTGCGGTGCCGCCAGTACTGGCGCAGCAGGTTGCGGGCGATGCCGAAGATCCAGGCGATCGGGGTGCCCCGCGCCGGGTCGAACCGGTCGCGGGTCTCGAGGGCGACGGCGAACGTCTCGGCGGCCAGCTCGGCGGTGACCTCGGCGTCGGCGGTGCGACGGGCGAAGAAGGTCACGACCTCGCCGATGTGACGGCGGTAGAGCTCACCGAAGGCCTCGGGGTCGTGGTGGCTGGCGACGACCAGCTCGGCATCGGAGCGCGCGTGGCCGGCGCTCCGGCCACCGCGGCCCGCGATGCGGCGTCCTCGCAGGTCCCCCATCACCGGGCTCTTGCCACGAGCGACGTTCGCGTTGCGCGCGTCTCGGGCCGCGGTGCGTCAGGTCGACGCCGGCGCCTCCACGGAGCTCGTGCGGGTGATGACCATCGCCAGGGCGACGATGACGACGCCGATGCCGGCGAGCTGCAGGGCCACGAGCGGCTCGTCGATGAACGCCCAGGCGGCGAGCGCGGACACGACCGGCAGGCCGAGCGTGAGCAGCGAGGTGATCGAGAGGCGGACGTGGGGGTGGGCCCAGTTGATGAGGACGTGGCCGATGCCGGCCAGCGCGGCCATGGCGACCACCGCCACCGCCGTGGACGCCCGGTCGACGGTCAGGTCCTGGCCGCTCACCACGGCCATCGGTGCCAGCAGGACGGCGCACCCGACGAAGAGCGCGGCCTGGTACTCGAGGGCGCCCAGGTCGCGGCGGATGTCCTTCGAGGCGATGAAGTACCCGGCCCAGGCGAGGACGGCGAGCACCGCCAGGAGGTCGCCGTCGAGGTTCCACCCCACCTCGCCAGCCGAGCCCACGGCGACGAGGGCCACGCCGATGATCGACACCAGGGTCCACCCGACCTGCGCCCGCTGGACCCGCTCGCCGAACAGTGGGCCGACGAGGACGAGGATGATCGCCGGCTGCAGCGCGGAGATCACCATGCTGTTCGCCACGGTGGTGAGCTTCACGGCCGAGAAGAAGAAGGCGAGATCGGCCGTCAGGGCGACGATCCCCCACCTCGACCTCCACAGCGCCCGCATCGTGAGCCGGCCACCGGTGAGCCACAGCGCAGCGGTGAACATCAGCGCGCCCAGCCAGGAGCGGTGGAAGGCGAAGGCCAGTCCCTCGACATCGGTGCCCTTCACGATGACGGGACCGATCGCCCACAGCACGACGCCGGCGCCGGCAGCGATGATGCCGACCCGTTCGCCGACCGGGGTGGCGGCGGGGGTGTCGGTCACGCCAGGAGACTAGGGAGGGCGAGCGCGCCGAACCGCATCGATTCAGGTCGGCGGGAACGGCAGCTGCAGCCACCAGGGCCGATCGTCGTGGTCGATGTCGACCACCCACTTCACCCACCACGGACCGCGCCGGCCGGGCGCCACGATCCGGACCGGGGCGCCGTGCCCGCGACGCAGGGGCTCGCCGCCGTAGCCGACGGCCAGGTGCACGTGGGCGGCGTCGGAGGCCGGGAAGCGGCGGGCGTAGCCCGTCGAGGACCGGACGGCGAACGAAGCGGCGGCGTCGGCGTCGAGCAGCTCGCCGATGGGGACGACGTCCCAGCGCTGCTCGCTCCACCACCCGCCGGTGCAGTCGAGCACGGCGTCCAGGGGGCGGGCGGCGGCCCGCAGGTCGGCGAGGTCGACGAGCTCGCCCGCGATGTGGAGCCGCCACTCGTC
>JBCBSZ010000054.1:0-43130 GCA_039818945.1 Actinomycetota bacterium | reverse complement strand
CCGTCCAACCGCACTCGATGCGCAGCGTCGTCAGGCCACCGTCGCCGTCCTGCCGCAGCGTGAAGGCGGTCGGGCCCACCAGGTCCGGCGTCACGCCGTCGACGGTGAGGTCGATGGAGTCGAGCAACGAGGCGCAGTACCCGACCGGGTCTCGCTCGATCCGATCGCCGTCGGCCTGTGTCGGGGTCTCCGCCAGGTCCACCACGTAGTCGATCTCGAGGCCGTCGGGGCCGGCGAGGATGCCGACGTAGCGATCGATCGCGAAGGGACCGAACTCGTGCGCCGAGGCCGGACTCGGCAGGCCGACCACGACGAACGCCGCGACGGTGACGACGAGGAGGCCACGTCGGAGACTGATCATGAGAGCACCGCCGGTCGTTCGTCGTCAGAGGTCGTGTCGTCACCCTCGAGCGGGCGGAGCGCGTCGCGCCGCGCCGTCCAGGCGAACAACCCACCGGCAGCCGCCCACGCGAGGAACGTCAACCAGAGGTTCCTCGGCCACACCGTGAGCGGGGTGGCCACTCGCTCGACGGGTAGGTCGGCGCCGCCGATCCGCTCGATGAGCCAGGCCACCGCGTAGAGCGAGATCGCGCCGGCGAACCCGTAGAGGGCGACGCCGGCCAGGGCGGTGCGGCGCAGCAGCACCAGGACCGGGAACACGAGCACGGCGATCGTGACGATGCCGACGATGGTCCCCAGGTTGAACGCGAGCAGGGTCAGCGGGTTGTCCACGCGGTCGAGCCGTACGGCGAGGTAGGCGTGCGCGAATCCGACACCCTGCACCGCTCCCAACGCTCCGACCACCAGTCGCTCGCGCGAGGTGACCCTCACGATGGCGTACAGCGCCAGCACCAGGAGGGAGCCGGCGACGAGGGCGCCGACGAGGTCGTCCGACCAGTCGGCCCCCGCGAGCCCCAGCGCCCACAGAGCGAGCGAGCTCGTGGCGATGAAGACGCCCAGGAGCGCCGCGGCGCGACGGGTGGCATCAACGGCGGTCGGGGCCGGCCCGAGCGGGCGCCCGGCGCCGGGGGCGAGCGCCGCCGGCAGGAGGAGGGCGACGACGAAGAGGAGGTGATCGGGATGGTCGCGGAGCACGTCGGTCCCCAGGCCGCGCGCCGCACCGATCGACTCGAGCGGGCCGACGTCGTCGAGCTCGATGGCCTGGGAGGTCAGGCCCACCGAGAAGCCGAGGAGGTGGTCGCCCTCGTTGTTGAACCGGGCCGTGCCCCAGTCGTTCTCGACGATGAAGAGCGCGTCGCGCTCGGGGTTGGCGTGGATGATGCCGTCGTAGTCCACCTGGAAGCTGCGCGGGGCTGCATCGAAGGAGCGCTCGACCGTGAACGACACCTGCACGTAGCCGCCGGCGGCGGGCAGGATGGTCGGGTCGTCCGTGAACGACAGCTCCCAGCCGCCCTCGGGGTCGCCGATGGCCAGGTGCTCGGCGGCGTAGGCCCGGATGGCGTCGGCGTTGGCGAGCGCGACTTCCTCGGCCGCGTCGGGTTCGGCCGGGAAGTCGATGCCGAGCACCTCGCCGAGGTCGCTCTGCGGGAACTCGACGCGGCCGTCGACCGCCGAGTCGCTGAACGACATGTAGACGTAGCTCTGGATCCCCGAGTGGGCGCTCGCCGCCGGAGCGAGTGCGACCACGTACAGCACCGCCGACGCCGCCAGGAGGAGCAGCCGGACCGCTCGCCTCATGGTCGACCGGGCGCGGCGCGCCGACCCGGATCGACCGCCGAGGCGACGGGTCGTTCGGTGGTGCTCGAGCCGTCTCGAGGCCGCGACATGGCGAAGATGCTAGGCGTCACCGCGACCCGGGGTTCTGCGCACTCGTCGTGGTGCCGGTACGACGTTGCGTGCTGTCGTCTCGGCGTTGGGAGAGCGTTGGGCGTCCTGCCCGGGTCCCGTCGCGTCCGTTGCGACGGCGGTGTCCTCCCGACGCGCCGGCGGTGGGCGAACGTCGTCGCGAGATTGGACCGCCGACCCCGATCGAGGAGTCCCCACCGGCGACCACCCTCGTCTGCAAGGCTCGATCCAGCCGATGACGTGTGCGGGGGGCGACATGACGGATCGCTGGTTCACCGACTGGGAGCCGAGCCGACGATGGCCGCACTACACGCGGGCCAACGCCGGGGAGGTGCTGCCCACGCCGGCGAGCCCGCTCGGCCAGACGTTCAGCTGGGACCGTGGCATCGTTCCCGGGGCCCGCCTCGGGTCCTGTCGCACCGGCCTCTACGAGTTCACCGAGTACGACTCGGCCCACCCGGAGGTCTTCGGCTTCTTCGGCGGCTACTTCTTCCTGAACCTGGCCAACATCCGCATGCAGGCGGTGAGGAACCCGGCGGTCACCGTCGAGCAGCTCGACGTCGCGTTCTTCGGCGACCACCCCGACGTGCCGCCCTACGTCGCGCACCCCGACGACGAGAAGCCGCACCTGATGCCGGCGATCGAGGCCCACCTCGGGTTCGTCCTCTCGACGACCGAGTGGCCGGAGCTGCTCCAGGACCGCGCCGCCGTCGACGCGTTCCGCGACGCCCGCCCCGACCTCACCACCCTGTCCGACGCCGACCTGCTGTCCCGGGCCCGGCGGACCCAACCGATGCTGGTGCACGGGTTCAGCCAGCACTACGTGGCGTCGAGCTCCTCGGGCATCGCGCCCGGCATCCTCGCCGCCATCGGCGCCGCGATCGGCGACACCGAGCTGCCCATGCGAGTCGCAGCCGGGCTCGGCGACGTCGACTCGGCCGAGCCGTCCTACGCCCTCTGGGATCTGTCCCGCTCCGTCCGGGCCTCCGAACCGCTGACCGCGGCGTTCGACGCCGGCGTCGACGGGCTCGTCGGGCGTCTGGCGAGCAGTGACGACCCCGCCGTGGCCGAGTTCCGCACGGCCTGGGACCGGTTCGTCCACGAGTTCGGGTCCCGCGGGCCGAACGAGTGGGAGATCAGCGCCGAGACGTGGGAGACCTCACCGGAGATCGCGCTCGCCGCGCTCGACCGCATCCGACTCCAGGACGACGACGAGTCACCCCGCTTGCGCCACGAGCGACTGGCCGGCGAGCGGGAGGCGGCGACCGAGGAGGCGCGGGCCAAGGTCGCCGGCGAGCCCGAGCTGGCCGGCCAGCTGGAAGCGGCGCTCGTCGGGCTCAACATGATGATCTTCCGTGAGCGGGCCAAGACGAACATCATCAAGTCGGTCCACGAGGGCCGGATGGTGTTCCGCGAGCTGGGCCGCCGTCACGCCGAGGCGGGCCACCTCGCCGACCCGTTCCACACCTTCATGCTCACCAACGAGGAGCTCGAGTCGTTTGTGATCGACCCGTCGGTGTTCGGCGGCCTGCTCGCGGAGCGGGCCGACGGCTACCGGGAGCTGTTCGACCTCGAGCCGCCGTTCATCATCGCCGACGGCGACGTGCGCCCGCTCTCGGAGTGGGCTCGCCGTAGCGACGCTCCGACGGCGGACGTCGCGGCACCGGGCGAGGTGCTGCACGGGGTGTCCGGCTCGCCGGGCAAGGTCACCGGGCGGGCGAGGATCGTCACCGACCCGGCCGACCCCGGGCAGCTCCAGCCCGGCGACATCCTCGTGGCCCCGCTCACCGACCCGGCGTGGACGCCGCTCTTCATGGTCGCCGACGGGGTCGTCGTCAACGTCGGCGGACAGATCAGCCACGCGATCATCGTCAGCCGCGAGCTCGGGGTGCCGTGTGCGGTGTCGGTGACCGATGCGACGGTGAAGCTCGCCGACGGCGCCCTCGTCGAGCTCGACGGCGACGCCGGCACGGTCACCGTCCTGGAGGCGCCCGCCTGAACCAACCGGCCGGCTGGTGGTGCGTCTCAGGCGCCGTCGACCGGCCAATCGTCGTCGCGGAGACGATCGAGGTCCCGGCTCACAGCGCGACGGCGTCGGCCAGGACCCGCTCGCGTACCCGCGCACGCAGCTCGGCCTCGGTCACCACGTCGACCGACCGTCCCAACAGCGCCTCGAGGTCAGCGATGAGCCCACCGAGATCGAAGAGAGACCGTCCGGGGGCGAAGGAAACCAACAGGTCGACGTCGCTGTCGGCGGCAGCGGTGCCGCGGGTAACCGAGCCGAACACTCGGACATCGTCGGCGCCGCGCCTGCGTGCAGCTTCGAGGATCTCCGCACGTCGAGCGCGCAGGCCGGCCAACGTCGGCCCGGTCGGCACCGGGTCTTCCATCGCGCTCACCACTCCATGTTCTCGCACCGTCGGGTCCGAGCCACCTCGCAACGACGCCGCCCACGACAACGACGAAGGCCCTGGTCGGGGTGCGACCAGGGCCTTCGATGTGGAGCGGACGACCGGGTTCGAACCGGCGACCTCAACCTTGGCAAGGTTGTGCAGCTCATGTTCATACGTGCAGAGCATCGCATCTGCTACGATACCCCAGGTGGATCATGCACCTGACTGCACCGGGCTGAACGCTGTCCGTCCGTTCCGGTCGCGTATCCGAATCGCCTCAACCTACGGGGTTGGATAGTGGCCCGGCCGAGAGGGACGTCCAAGCCGACACAGGTCGGCGAGAACCGCTGGCGGATCCGGATCACCTGCGCCGACGGGAAGCGCCGATCCCGCAACGTCACTGGCAGTCGACAGGACGCAGCCCTCGCGCTCGCCCAGTGGCAACAGGCCGAGGAGGCACGCTCCGACGAGATCGGCGCCCGCACCCTCGACGGCGCCGTGCCCATCCCCGGCACGTTCGCTGAGGTCGCCGACGCCTGGTGGCAACGCCGATCCCCCGAGATCAGCCCGAGCACGCGATCATCATGGGCGAGCGGTATGAGGATCTACGTCCTCCCGCACTGGGGTGAGACCGCCCTCCACAAGATCGACGTCGAGGCGATCGAGGACTGGTACGACGAGCTCCACGTCGAGCAGCAGCTCGGCGCCGACCGGATCCGCACCCTCCGCGGGCTCCTCGTCGGGATCCTCGATCTCGCCGTGCGCAGGCGGTTCATCGCCGGCAACCCGGCCCGTGTCGCTCACGCCCCGAAGGCTCGGTCCCGCCGGCCCTCTCCCCCATCACCCGGCGAGGTCCGAGCCCTTCTCGACGCCACCACCGAGGATCGTGCGTTCCACGCGTTCCTCACGCTCGCCGCAACCACCGGGGCCCGGCGCTCGGAGCTGTGCGCGCTCCGTTGGTGCGATCTCGATCTCGCCAACGGTGAGGTCACCATCCGGGACTCCGTGACGAGCGGCAACGGGGAAGGCGCTCACCTCCGCGACCGGACCAAGACCGGCCACGACCGGCGCATCGGCCTCGGCACGTCCGCAGTCCGGGCCGTCGAGCGGTGGCGTGACATCGCCCAAGACGAGGCCGAGCGGATGGGCACCGAGCTCCACCCCGTCGGGTTCATCTGGCCGCAGGTCGACCCGAAGGTCGCGTACGGGTCCCGACCCGTTCACCCGGACACGATGAGCTACCGGTTCCGACAGGCCGCACTCGAGGCCGGCGTCGCCGACACCGTGCGGCTCTACGACCTGCGCCACTTCGCCGCCACCCAAATGATCGCCGGTGGCATCGACCCCCGCACCGTCGCCGGCCGCCTCGGCCACGCCCGACCCGACACCACTATGCGCGTCTACGCCGCCTGGCTCCCCGCCCGAGACCGGGCCGCCGCCGACCTTCTCGACCAGCTTGTCTATTGAGACTCGGTACTAGTCTCCCTGGCTGCACAAACGAGCGACGTCCGCTGGGAGACTCCCCGATGAGCAACAGCGAGCCGGAAGGACCTGAGGACCGAGAGGGCCACCACATTGCCGCCAGACGGAAGCCCACAGACCGTGAGCTTGAGCTGTTTGAGCGGAGCAAGACCGAGGGTGGCCATCACGTGCTGGCCTTCCTTTTCCTCACCACAGCCTTTCTCCTCGGTGTTTGGGCGGTTGCTGTGGTTCTGGAGTTACTCGGGCAAGCGCTGGGGGCAGAGGCGCTGTTCGCGTGGACCCTGACCCTCGGGTGCGTGTTCACAATCGCATTCGCCATATGGATAGTCGGCTGGGTGAAGCACGGCGCTAACGCCGAACCGGTTGGAGAACTCGCTTGGGGGCCGACCGAGGTCGCCAAGTCCGAGACCGAGGCCAAGCAGATGGCGGCAACCATCCGCAAGATGAAGCGCAGAAGTGAGCTGACACAAGTTGTGGTCTGGGGAGTCGGCTCATTCCTCGTTGGACTGCTCCTGGCGAGCCTCACCCGAGATCCGAGATCCGTCCTACTATCGCGCTCCGGAGCAGCAGCGGGAGTCTGGCACGCAGTGGATACGCTGCCGCTCGTAGAGCTGCCAAGTACGTGGTCGTGGGCGGAGCCATCGATTGAGAGTTCGCCAACCGCCTTCCGGCTATCGATCTCCGCTATCCGCGCTTCGATGATCCTTGGCGCACTCGCGACCTTGACGTATGTGATCAATCCACGTCCTCGAGCGACCAAGGGCTGACCGATGCCGACGTCGGCCTCAACCCACCAGGGGCTGATCGGCCAGCCAGCGTTCGAGGTCGGTCTTGCGGACGAGGCGGCGGTGCCCGATCTTGATCGATGGCAGATGGTCGTAGGCGTGCCGCTCGGAGATCCCGACGAGCGCGGCGGCTTCCTTCATCGAGTAGGTGAGCCGCTCGCTGTCTCCCCCGTTCATGCTCGCAGCGTATCACCACGCAGCCGACGCACAAGCCTGCGTGCTGCTGCACGGAGCGTGGTCTCAGCCGAGTGGTCATCCTTCGCTGAGTGTTCCCCGCACCAGGTCTCGCCGGTGACGGCCGGGAACTCGACGACGATCTCCCCGTCAGCTGTCTCGCCGATGCTGGGTGGGTATCGGCGGCACTGGAGGAACGGCTCCCCGTCGTGCTCGTCGAGGACGGGTTCGGAGAACCGGCAGTCGGTGCAAGATCCCATCAGCTCGCGCTCCGGATCAGACAGCGGGTGCGATCGGCTACTGGTCGGGGACGTAGAGCACGGCGGCCGTGAAGATCGCCCAGGCGATGATCCAGGGGCCAGCGCTGATCGTGCCGTCGACGAGGCGGTCGAGGAAGTCCCGCGGGACGAATGCGTCGTCGAGCGCGTCGTCTCGGTACCCGCCCAGGAACGTGAGGACCGCCAGCAGCCCTGCGAGGGCTGCGAAGGCTCCGAGCAGGTAGAGCGGAGCGCGTGCGGGTTGTGTGTCGTTCATCGTGTGGCCTCCCACCGCCAGTTGCCTCGATCATGGCGCACCACCAGGAGTCCAAGGCTTGAGTGGGGTGTCGTAGCCGAGCCGGGCCGGGTGACGAGGTGAACCGTCGGCGTTCGTGCCGAGGCAGTAGACCCCGAAGCTCCCGAAGTCGAGCGGCCCGGCCCAGAGTTCGCGGACCCGGTCGTGGTAGCCGGGCACCTTCGTGGCGATCGATCCCCAGGCGACGACGACGTAGTCGGCTTCGATCGTGGCGATGACGTCGTCCGCGTCAGCGTGGTTGAGCGGGTGCTGGGTCTCGAGGAGGTCGTCGGGGTCGGTGGCCGGGTAGGTCCAGAGGTTCACGATCGTGACGGCACCGGCACCCCAGCGGGAGGAGAAGCCGCGGACCTTGCGCACGGTCGCGTCGTCCGTCTCGGCGGTCGCGGTGGACGGGTTGCACATCACCCACAGGACCCGGTCCCCGCCGTAGAGCGGGTCGAGCTGGCGGCGGAGCCAGAGCCGGTGACGGCCGTCGGCGCTGATGTAGGCGCCGTCGCCGTCGGGGATCGAGGTCGGTTCCATCAGCTCGCCGCCTTCATGGCGGGGAGGGCGATCTCGTCGGACCAGCCGGCCTCGAGTTCGGCGAGGACCTCGGCGCGAACCTCAGCGAAGCGTTCGGGGGTGTCGGGTTTCCACCCGAACGTCCCTTCCGGTTCGGCCGCTTCGCTGCGGACGATCCCGTCGGCGATCGCGGTGGCGCGGATCTCGTCGGGGATGATCGACCACAGCTCCTGTCGCCACCGGTCGAACCCGCAGCGGATGCACCGGTCCATCTGGGCGGCCCACGTGTCGAGCCAGAGCGACAGGAGCCGCGCGGAGAACTGCTGCCGGTTCGTGGCGTCCTGCCACGGCCCGAGATCGAGCCCCGCCGGCGGATCAACGCGAGACACGAGGCCTGGCCGGGATCGCGTGGATGACGGGCAGACCGTCCTCGTCGTACCCGCAGGCTCCGGTGGCGCCGCAGACGGGGCATCGCTGGGTGATGTCGAGCTCGTGGTCCAGATCGGGGCCGAGCGCCCACTCGGAGATCCAGAGATCGCGCAGCTCGTCCTCGTCGACCGGTGGGCAGAGCCGGTCGAGCCAGGCCTTCTCGAAGTCGGTGCCGGGTGGGTAGAGGCAGCGCCGGTTGATCGGGCCGTGGTCGTCGAAGAGGCCAACCGTCATGGCTGCCTCCATGTGTCCCAGCCGGGTGGTGGTGCGATCCCGATGCGCTGCTCGAACGTGGACTTCGAGATCGCGTCGCGGGTGATGTCGCCGTCCTCGGTGAGCTCTGCGGTCCCGAAGCAGACCTCGCAGGGAGGTGCGCCCTCGTCGTCGCTGTTCAGACCGGGATGGGACCCGCACCACCAGCACGGAACGATCCTCTCGGGGTCGCGGAACTGGTCGAGGAAGCTCACGGCCTGGCCCGAACGTCCGGCGGTGAGCGACTCTCGATGACGAGCGGGAGGAACGGGACGAGGCACAGGTAGACCCGGCGGCGGTCGGTGTCGAAGTAGGCGCCGATCCAGGCGTCCCGTGGCTCGAACCGGACCCGGACCCTCATCACTCATCCTCGTGAGGATCAGGCCGGTGCGTGTCGAGGAACGCTTCGAACCGTTCGAACGACTCCGCCTCCCCGAGCCGAGGGTCGTAGACGACGGGGCTGGTGCCGTCACCGCGGAGCGTCCAGCCGTCCGGTTCGGCGCCGGCGAGCACATCGTCGGGAGTGGTGCCGTCCGGGTAGGTGAGCGCGAAGGCGAACCCGCGGGGGTGGAGCAGGTACCGGTTGATGGCCCAGAGCAGGCCGGTGTCGCGGAGCGTGACCCACTCGCGGGCGTCACCGACGTCGCGCATCACGAGCCGAGGCTCGTACTGGGTGTCGTCGATGGTCACGAGGTCCTCGACGTGTTGTCGACCGACCTGTCCTCGTTCTCCCCGGGGAGCGGCGCTTCGGGGAGTTCGAGTCGGACGATTCGGTGCTCGCCGTCGGTGCGCTCGGCTCTGAGGTCGTCGATGCGGCGGGCGGCGGGGACCCCGGGATGATCGGATCGGAGGTACGAGACGATGAACTCAGGTCCGTTCGGATCGAACGGGACGCCGTCGATGCCGTGCACGGCGAGGATCTCGAACAGCTCCACGGCGAGCGCTTCGGCCTCATCGCGGGCGACCCGCAGCGCATCCGGTTTGCCGGAGTCGGCGGCTTCGGTGAGCGCCTCCCGGTAGCGGCGAATCTCACCGTCCTGGTGCCGGATGATTGCGTTGGCGTCGTCGAGCGCTGCTTGCAGCCGGTCCGAGTCGGCGGCGCGGGCGGCGAGGTCCTCGATCGTGGTGCCGTGGTCGGCGACGGCGCGTCGGCGGAGAAGTCGGAACGTGCGGGCCATCAGGCAGCCTCCTGCTCGGGAGCGGGTTCGGTGTCGTCGTCGAGGGCGGGCTGCTCGGCCTCGGGGTCGAGGTGGGCGAGGATCTTCGCCCGGAGCGTGGCCTCGGTGCTGCGACCGTCGACGCCGGGCACGTCGTTCAGTTCGGCGTAGGCCCGGAGTGCGTCCTCGTCCATCCCGGCGATCTGGTCGGCGACCGAGGGCTCGGTGTCGTCGCTCGAGGTGTCGGCGGGGGTGTGCTGCTCGACCTGCCGGTCCACCCAGGAGCGGGCCCGGTCGTAGTCCTGCTGGAGCAGCGAGTCGGGGTGCCCGAACTCGCTGACGAACTCGTGCTTCACGGTCTTGCGGAGCCCGGCGTCGGGGATCCGGTCGATCGACTCGACGAGAGCGACACGGTCCCGGCGAGGGACGACGGCCTGGCCTGCGGCGAGCCAGCCGGCGTACTGCTCGGCGAAGTCGGGGATCTCTGACACGGCCCAGGACCGGTCGGCGAGCACCGAGGAACGGGACTTGATCGTGCTCAGCTCGTGGGTGCGCTGGTCGAGGTGCACCCCGACCTGCATCTCGTACAGGAAGTTCGTGTCGAACTGGGGGCCGACACCGAGGACCTCGATCTTCTGCTTGGTGCGGCCCCGCTCGTCTTCGGCTTCGGAGATGGCGTACTCGACCTTCGCTCGGACGGTGACGATGACGTGCGCCGGGAACGTCTTGATCGTCTCGACGAGCTCCTGGAGCAGCGGTCGGACGTCCTTCCAGTCCCCGAACTTCGAGGCGAGGTCGAGGACCCCGCCACGCCCGGTCCAGAACGGGGCGATCCCGTCGAGGATGCAGACGTCCTGCTCGGTGAGCGTGTCGGCGAGGTCGACGAGGGTGGCGTTGAGGTCGCGGGGATCGAACCAGCCGAGCTCCCAGGGGACGTGGTCGAAGTCGAACCGGTCGGCGTAGGTGACCGAGGCGGTGTGCCCGCCCTGCTGCTTCTCGGTGTCGATGAGCACGATCTCGCCGCCGTGGCGGGTGAGGTGTTCGGCGACCTGGAGGCTGGTGTAGGTCTTCCCGGCGTTCGGTGCGGCGACCATGAACAGGCGTGCCGGGAGCGCGGGCCGGATGGCCTTGCGTCGGAGGTGGGCGAGGCTTCGGCCCGCGTACTCGTTGTCAACCGCCATCGGTGGGTCCTTCCTTCGGGTTCGGTGGTGGGCGGAACGTGGTGATGACCTTCGGGCGGCCGCCCTTGCGGTCCCGGAAGTCGTCGGGCTCGAGGCCGTTGTCGCGGATCCCGGTGACTCGCCACTGGAGGCTCTTGGTGAGCGGGAGAGCGCGGCCGAGGATCACGGCGAGCGATCGGAGGTCGGCCATCGGGACGGTGAGCTCCCCGGTCTCCGGGTCGAACGCCCAGAGGTTGAGGAGTCGGGCGAGGAGACGGTCGCTCTCCCAGTGCACGGTGCCGCCGGTCCAGTCCTTCTCGGCGTCGACCTGCTCGGTGCTCGCCTTCTTGTAGGGCAGCATCCGGTGCACGTCGACCTCGACGAGGCTCTCAATGCGTTGGAACTCGACGATCCACACTCGGATCGCTTCGAGCAGGTCGGCGAGGATCTCCCACTCCTCTGCGTCGACGAGTTCCTGCCTGCGGTCATCGAGCGACAGCACGAACGCCTCCGCCGCGGCCTTCTGCGCGGCGACACCGACATGGACGAGACCGTCCTCATCTGGTTGGGCGAGTTCGAGGTTCACGCCGATCATGATACGTGTCCAGTGTGACAGCATCCGGACCCGTCAAGGGGTGACGTGCCGCCTTGTGCGGTGGTTTCGTGCCGGGCCTAGAACGCTCGTGGCCGGGTGGGCTGCGGTGCTGGGGATGAGGGTGCCCAGGGGGTCTTGCCCATCGATCTGTGAGCATCGTTGCCGGCGTCGTGGGCGGGCGTGAACGGCGGGATCGTGACTCGGAGCGCCCGACGCGACATCAGGTCTTCGTGGCGTGGAGCGAGCCCGTGGGCGGTGATGGGCGGACTTCCCGACGGTGGGTGGATCCCAGCGCCGTCGGCATCACGGTCGGGTGGCGTCACCGTCGACGTCACGGACTCTGACGGCCCGACCGGAGGTGTCAACCCATCGCCGGGTTGGGGGGCGGGCGGCCCCGGGGTCGAAGGAAGGTAAGCCCCCGGGGACCGCCCGTTGGGAGCACACCACCTATGGCCGGGTGGTGGGCTGATCCCAGCTTACTGAGGGGGTGTGACGAGCCGAGTGAGGGACAGCTCCGAACCGTCGCGGAGTGCCTTGCGGGCATCGGTGACCCGCCTGAACGTGGCGGTCGAACCGTCCGAGTGGGTGACCACCCACAGGGTGTTGGACCGGCCGCAGGACCGGCAGCCCATCAGAGCAGCTCGGCGAGCGCCTCGACCAGGGTGGACCGGTTCTTGCCGCGCTCCTCGGCGAACAGCAACGCGGCGACGAGCTCCCGGTCGGGTTCGTCACCGAGCTCGACGAGGAGGTTCTCCACGCTGCGGCCGAGGTACTGGTTGAGGGGGATCCCGAAGCCGTCCTCGAGCCGCCCGGTCACCCAGATCACCGTGCCGCGTCCGCAGTCGCGGACGGTCGCGGTGAGCAGGTACGGCTTGGGCTTGCCGGACCCGCCGTCGAGGACGAGTGGAGCATCGGGAGGGTAGGTGGTGGTCAGCTGCGTCATGGACAGCACGATACGTTGTGGACATGAGACGGTGTGCTATGCCGGGCTGCCCGCACCCGCCGTTCGTGAGCTTCGACTCCGAGGGGCGGGTGTGGTGGTGCCGTGCCCATGTCGGTGCGGACGGGTGGCCGACCCGGCTGGTGAAGGACCGCCGTCCGCTGCGGGAGTGCAGGGTGTGCGCCGAGTCGTCGGGGTCGCAGACCCGGTCGACGTTGTGGCGGCTGGGGCCGTGGCCGATCCATCTGGCCTGCCTCGGTCGGCTACGAGCGATCGCTGACGCCAACCCTCGTCGCCCGCGTCCGGTGCGCCGCCATCAGCGCGTCGTGTCGGGCCCCGGTCCAGATCGCGAT
Source organism: Actinomycetota bacterium (assembly GCA_039818945.1). Classification (GTDB taxonomy): domain Bacteria; phylum Actinomycetota; class Acidimicrobiia; order Acidimicrobiales; family Poriferisodalaceae; genus JBCBSZ01. Next base: position 30,530 of record JBCBSZ010000054.1, on the reverse strand, counting down.
CTCGTCCCAGGGCACGCCGAGGCGGCGTAGCCGGTCCGCCCAGTCCAGATCGGATCGGGTGATGTCGGTGCGCGACGCGGCCCGGATCTTCGCGAGCCAGTAGCCGTGCCCGTCGCGCCTGGGGTCGCGGCCGCCGTTGGCGTCGGTGATGAGCCGGCGGATGGTGCGGGGGGCGACCTCGAACCACTCCCCCAGCTCGTAGAGCGTGGCACCCTCGCGGCGCAGGATGACCGCTTCGGCGATCTGGGTGTCGGTGACGCTCGGTGGTCGGCCGGGCTGACCGGGGGGCTCGAGGAGCGGCCGGTCGCGGCCGTCGAGGTGGTCCGGGTTGACGCAGGTCCAGTCACCGCAGGTCATGTGGAGCGGGACCCGTGGGACGTGCCGGCCGTGCCGGGCTTCCCAGGTGGCGACCACAGCCCGGATCCAGCTGCCGCGTCGCGGCCGGTGCGCGGCGTGCCCGGACGGAAGGATGGTGTGCGGCCACGGAACGCACTGCTTGGTCCCGGCGTTGGCGAGGCGGATCACGTCGAGCTCTGCGGCCTCGGCGGGCCGGATCCAGCTTCCACCGTCCGGAGTGCCGGAGCGTTCGTAGCGGCGACGATGCTTCGAGCAGAGCCAGCGGGACTCGATCGGCTGGCCGCAGTCCGGGACGGTGCAGGCCCACTGGTCGCCGGCGCCGTACGGCATGGGCAGCTCCCACGGGGCGGTGGTGTCGGGGAGCTCGACCGCATGCGTGGCGGGCATGACCACCACCCTACGACCGGCGTTCATATTCGGCAAGTATTCCGATGTTCGGCCTGGTCAAGGCCACCTGGTGTTCGCTTTCTGGCGGGTTGGCCCGACGGTCCGGTCGCTCATGTCCGGACGGTTCGTTTTCGTGTCCAGTTCCCGCGTCAGTCCGGACAATACCCTGCTCAGAAGGCGCGCGATTTTCGGCGAGTTGGCCCGACGGTGCGGTCTCTGGTGTCCGGTCGCACGTCTCTTCTCTAGAGAACTACCCCCATAGCCCCCTGCCGGGGGCGCACGTGCCGGTCCCCTGCTATCCAACGACGCACCGATGGGCTGTGCGTATCATCACCTCGACTGCTCGTTTCGACGCGTGGCGCGAGACGGGCTCGACGAACGCCCGGTGGCGGGAGGCCACCACGGACGTCTCCACCAGCACGAACCACACCACCGGAGACAACCGTGGACGACGACGAGAACACCACCGACGAGACCGACGAGGCGGCGGCCACCACCGAGGAGGCCGCCGCCGACGACACCACCACCGAGACCGAGGAGTTCTCCGTCCCGGAGGACCTGACCGGTCTCACCGACGAGGAGCTCACCGGCCTGGCCGAGGGCTGCGCCGACGTGGCCGCCGACCTTCGCGAGGCCGGGATCACCGCCGAGAACCTGGAGGTCGCCGAGCAGCTCGCCGACGACGCCGCCCGGGTCCGCAGCGAGCAGCAGGCCCGCGTCGAGCGGTCCGACCGGTTCACCGCCGCCCTGGCGTCGGCTGCCGGTGACGAGGACGGCGAGGAACTCGCCGACGACACCGACGACGAGGAGCTCGCCGCTGGCGAGGACGAGGGTGAGGAGCTCGCCGACGACACCGAGATCGACGACGACGTCGACGGTGAGGCCGGCACCGATGGCGAGGAGCTGTCGACCGGGCGACCCGTCTACACCCGTTCCCGCCGGGAGCACCTGCGCACCGACCGGGCCACGTACCAGCGTCGGCGCCGCCCGAAGGTGCCGGCCGCGCTCGCGGCGAAGGTCCCGGACGAGGAGCCCGCCGGGATCCGTGGCCGGGCGACCGCCAACGTGCTCAGCCGGAACCTCCGCGAGGGCTCGGTCGTCGACGGCGTCGACCAGATGGCCGAGGTCATCTCGGAGACCTTCAACAAGATGAAGGTCGGTGACGGGGTCCGCATGGACCACATGCCGCTCGTGACCATCGACCGCGAGCACGAGATCACCCTCGACGGCGACGAGTACAAGAACTTCTCGCGGCTCATCGAGGCCCGCCAGCAGGTCGACGAGGCGCTGGTCGCGTCGGGTGCGTACTGCGCCCCGTCGGAGCCGATCTACAGCTTCTTCCCGCTCGGTGACGTGCAGGTCCCCGTCGAGCAGTCCCTCCCGGTCGTGGGTGCCCCACGCGGTGGGGTGCGCTACGCCCGCAAGGGCAGCCCCTCGGCCACGGCCACCGCGATCGACACGCAGGGCCCGACCGACAACACCGACCCGGCCAACCCGGTCGCGAAGGCGGCGCTGCACATCCTGTGCCCGACCATCGAGGAGGAGCAGGTCACCGCGGTGTCCGAGGTGACGCTGTTCAGCAACCTGCAGTTCCGGACCTGGCCCGAGCAGATCCGCTCGTTCCTCGAGGACGTCGCGATCATGTTCGCCGCCCGCAAGGAGCGCTTCCACCTCGACGCGATCCGGACCGCGGGCACCGACGCCACCCAGGCCGCCGTGTACGGCGCCGCCCGGGACGTCCCGAACACCTACAACCGGGCCTGTGTCGCCTACCGGAAGCGGAACCGGATGGCTCGCACCTCCCCGATGCAGGTGTGGGCCCCGGACTTCACCGCCGACATGATCATGGAGGACCTCCTCAACGACGACGAGGGCCTCTCGATCGACGGGATGATGGCGTGGATCGCCGACCGGCTGGCCGAGCGGAACGTCATCCCGGTCTGGTACGACGAGACCACCACCGCCGGCGGTGACCGGATGGACGGGGCGCAGGCGGCGGGAGCGCTGAACGGGTACCCGGCGACGGTGCCCGCCTACTTCGCTCCCCCGGGTTCGTTCGTGCGTCTCGACGGCGGCACCCTCGACCTCGGCATCGTCCGGGACTCGGTCCTCAACCGGAACAACGACCTGATGATGTTCGCCGAGGAGTGGATCGGCACCATCCATCTGGTCACCGAGGTCGTCGAGGTCGTCCAGACCCTCGACACCACGGGCGAGAGCATCGCCGAGGTCCAGGCCCCGGCCTGATCCTCGCCGTAGCCGGCCTCGGGGCAGCGTTCAGGGCGCAGCTGCCCTGGGGCCGGCACCTCCCCCCGCTCTGTTCGATCCGCGCCCGGAGGTCCCGTCATGGCAGTGCAGCCGCACGCACCGTTCGCCCCGGTCACGATCCCGACCCCGATGCCAACCCAGCACGGCCTGTTCGAGGCAGCGCAGACGATCACCGAGGTCAACGATCGGTGGGAGGCAGGGATCTCGTTCCAACCGCTGCGTCCGCAGCCGGCCACGTGGGATCCACGCTGCGAGAGCGACCCGTTCCTCACCCGAGCCGGCGCCCTGAACGTCACCTACGTTCGTGGCGCCGCGGACGCGACCGGGGACACCGAGTTCCGGGCCTGGCTCGACACGCTGTTCACGAACATCACCTGGGACGTGCGTGCTGACACCGACCCCGAACCGGGCGCCGCACCGGACCTGGTGATCATCTCCCAGGCCGCGGCCGTCGCGAACCTCGGGGTGAAGTACCGGGATCTCGCCGTCCCGGTCCTCAACCAGCAGCCGGCCGTCGCCGACGACTGGGGACTCACCACCGCCGACGCTCTCTCGGACGTGTCGACCGCCACCCAGACCGTGCACCCCACCCGGCCCGCCTGGGTCGGGTTCCCGATCGGCGCCGGGGTCGACGTGTACTCCGGTGGTGCCGGTGGGATCCAAGGCCAGACACTCGCCACCACCGACCCGTCCGTGCAGATCGCGCTCGCGGCGACCGCCGACCCGATCGTCAACTGGGTCGCCGTGGCGGTCGACGCCGGCGTCGAGCTCGGTGACCCGGTCAGCGTCACCACCGCCGGCCGGCGGGTGTTCACCGGGTTCGATGTCGAGGTCGGCGAGGACGCGAACCGCACGGCCGCCGCGGAGCGGTTCTGGGCGGAGGCCGTGGACTGGCTGGTCGGGATCTTCGGGCAGTCCCGCACCGTCGGCCAGCGACCCCAGGGCGATGCCGTCACCGCCGACGAGTGGACCGCGATCCCGTTCCCGGTGTCGGTGCCGGTCACCCGGAAGCGCAACGTCACCCAGCGAGAACTCGAGCAGCTCGCCCTGCGGGCCCTCGCGATCGAGTACGGCCCGCTCGGTGAGGCCGAGTTCTGGACCGGCGCGCAGATCCCGGAGAACTACCACCTGACCGAGGCCGCCGCGATCGCTCCGGTCCCCACCGACCCGGCCCCGAACGGTGTGGTCACCTCCGGGGTGGCGACCCCGGAGCAGGCGATCGCCGAACTCGACGGTGCGATCGCCACCTACGTGCGTTCCCGCGGGATCGTGCACATCCCCGCGTTCGCGTCAGCCGTGTTCCACGACGTGCTCGTCTTCCAGGGCGGCCGGTGGGTCACCCCGGGCGGCAACATCGTCGCGATCGGGGCCGGCTACCCGGGAACCGGTCCCGCAGGCGCAGCCCGAGCCGAAGGCACCGTCTGGGTGTACGCGACCCCGCTACTCGGTGTCCGGATCTCCGAACCGATGATCGTGCCCGACAACGTGAGGCAGGCGTGGCGGGAGGGTGACGGCACGGTCCGGAACTGGATGCGAGCAACCGCCGAGCGGTTCTGCGTGTTCGCCCCGGCGATCAGCGCCGGCCCGTTCGCCGCGCTCAGCCGGCTCGAAGCCGAACCGGACAGCGGTTCGAGCGGTGACCCGTCCCCGATCACCCCGAGCGACACGGATCTCCTTCCCCGGGTGACGCGCGGGATCTACGTCGGTGGGGTCGGTGACGTCACCGTGCTCACCGAGGCCGGCGACACGGTCGCGTTCACGTCGGTGCCGTCCGGGGCGATCCTCCCGGTCCGTGCGCAGCGGGTCGACTCGACCGGGACCACCGCGACCGGACTGGTCGCCCTGTGACCTGCCTCCCGCTCAGACTTCATGAGCGCCCGGCAGAACCGTTCCGGTACGTCCGGACCTTCCCGGTGGGGATCGGCCGGCAGCGACTTCATGAGCCCCCCGACACGAGCTCGGAGCAGTGACCGCGCTCGGAGTCGGGGTCGGGGTGCCGTTCCTCCGCCGGGCCGCCGGTGGTGGCAGCGGACCCGACGATGAGTGGCTCGCGTCCACCGGTGCGGGCTTCCCGGCCCCCAACACCGGGGTCACCGGCGCGGCTGGACCGCTGACCCTTGGCGGGGGCACCGTCACCGACGACGGAGACCACTGGTCGTTCTCCAGCCTGAGCGCGCATCTGGCGGCGACCAACGTGGTCGGCCCGATCGCGACGTCCGGGTTCACCGTCGCGATCTGCTTCCGGTACTCCACCTGGCCGAACGGTGGGAGCCGAGTGTTCCTTCACGCCGTCAACGATGCCGGCGAGGGCGGATGCCGACTCGAGGCGGCCACCACCGAAGGCGAGTTCACCGCGTACACCCGGGACGGACTCCAGAGCCGGTTCTTCATGACCGGTATCGGCCCGATCACCGGGATCGCGCCCGCCACCTGGTTCGTCGTGTCCTGGTCGAGTGACGCGGACGAGCTCATCTTCGGTGAGCCCGGCGTCCTCCACGGCATCGACACGACCCCGTCCCCGACAGCGAACGCCGAAGACGCCGCGAACCATCCGTTCTGGATCGGGTCGACGAGCAACAGCGCGCTGTGGGACGTCGCCGGCGTGAAGACCTGGAACCAGAAGCTCCACCCGGTCGACGACACCGAACTCTCGACGCTCACCCCAGCCGCGTTCGGGGTCTGACCTTGCCCGCGTCCACCCCGATACCCACGAACCATCTTGATCGGAGACCCCAGATGAAGACGCCCACATGGCGGCGACTGATCGTCGTCACCCTGCTCGTCTCCCTGCTCGCCAGCGCCGCAACAGCGATCGGCGTGCAGCGGCTCGACGACGGCCCCATCATCGAGGTCCAACCGCTCGCGATCATCGACTCCCTCACCGAACCAGCCGCCACCACGACCACCACGACGTCGTCGTCGACAACCACCACCACGACGGCCACGCAGCCCGGGGTGCTCTCCTGGTGCGATCCGGCCACGTGGGTTGGTGGGGTCGTGCCCGGTGTCGAGGACCGGGCGAACGTCAACGGACCGGTGATCGTCGGGCTCCCCTGGGACCACGACGACAACGAGCTCACCCCCGAGGTGCCATGCGAGCCGACCGTCGGCGCGATCCGCACCACCGCCCCACTCGGGGATCTGATCTGGACGGGTCCGAGCACCGAGGTCACCGTCGACGCCGCCGCCGGTGGGGACGCCACCGGCCGGGTCGAGGTGATGGGCCGGCTCACCATGCGCCCCACCGGGTTCGATCAGCAGCACGTGCTCTCGTTCGCGGGGCTCGACGCCGACCAGATGCTCGGCGGAGACGACGGGATGATGACCGATCCCGGCGGCCTGCACGCGATGGGCGCCGGCGTGCTCGACCTCAACGGCCCGGACCGGACCGCTTGGACGCGCCTCAGTGGCGCGGCTGCGCGCCAGGACGACGCGATCGATGTCGACGACCCCGGCGGCTGGCAGATCGGCGACCTGTTCGTGGTCACACCGACCGGTCCGAGCGGCGACGACGGGTACAGCTACGGCACGATCATCGACATCACCGGCGGGGTGATCACCCTCCAAGGCCTGTGGGATCACGACGATGACCCGTCCACCCCGATGGTCCCCCGGGATGGCCTCGAGCACGATCACCCGACGGTGAGCCTCCAGGACGGTGAGCTGCTCACCGCGGAGGTGCTGAACCTCACCCGCAACGTCGTGATCCGAACGGTCTCCGGGGATCCGAGCTACGTGACCATGCATCCCAGCTCCGGGGTGCAGCACGTCACCGACGTCGCGTTCGTCGGTCTCGGCCCCGACGTCGTCGGCCGATACCCCGTGCATCTGCACCTGATGGGTGAGGGATCACGTGGCTCGACGTTCGACCGGCTCCTGATCCTGGACTCCAACAACCGTGCGGTCGTCCCGCACGGCAGCCACGGCACCACCTGGACCGACGTCGTCGCCCACCGCGTGACCCGCGACGGGTTCTGGTGGGATCGAGGTCAGGACGAGAACGCGTCCAACGACACCACCTACCATCGGGCCGTCGCATCGGACATCCGGGCAACCGAGAACGCGCCCGCCGCCCGGGCCCGGCTCGCCGGGTTCGAGCTCGCCTCCGGAACCGGGAACACCGTGACCGGATCGGTGGCGGTCGGGGTCGAGGGCATCAAGGACAGCAGCGGGTTCGAGTGGCTCGAAGGCGCCGCTGGTGGCGGCACCGGCGAATGGGTGTTCACCGGGAACGTGTCGCACAACAACCGGCGGCACGGCTTCTTCGGCTGGCAGAACACCAACGGCACGCACGTGATCAGCGACTTCGTCGCCGCCAGCAACGGCGGCTGGGGTGTGTCGCATGGCGCGTACCGCAACAAGTACCTGTGGGAACGAGGGCAGCTCATCGCGAACGGCTCGGGTGGTGTGCTGATCCACGCCAACGGCCGTGAGGAAGGTGTCCGGTTCGTCGACATCTACGTGGCGGACTCCCCGACCGGGTTCGCGACGACCAACCACAACCGGGAGGCGTTGGCCCCGACGTTCATCGTGGACCCGACGTTCAGCAACGTGGACGTCCCCCTCGTCGCTGGTGGCCGCAACAACCCGGACGTGGTCCGTGTGTCCGGCTGGGCGACCTGCCCCGAGTTCGCCGACGGCGCGCATCCCGACAACGAGTGGGTCCTCACCGACCCGGTCCCGGAACTGGTCTGCGTGCCCTAGATGCCTGACCCGTCGATCCGGAGCTTCACGAACGACGACAGCGAGTCCGGTACCGCCTCGGTCAGCATGCCGGCCGGGGCGACCGCCGGTGACTTCGTGTTCGTGTTCATCTCGACCCGCGCCGGCAACGACGTCACCACCGTCCCAGCGGAGTTCACCCGCATCGAGACTGAGCTGTCGAGCGGCAACCTGTTCTACCGACTGTTCGTCGGTGGGGAGGCAGCCAGCTACACGTTCGGTCCGAGCGGTGGCTGGTCGTGGATCGCGGTCGCCGTGATCGGTGACGGTGTGGGGACGTTGCTCACCGAAGGGAGCCTCGAGGTCGACTTCGGCAAGACCAGCGTCGATGCCCCATCGGTCGCTGGCGCATCAGCCGGAGATCTGCTGGTCGTGTTCACCGGTGGTGAGGACAGCACCCAGGATCTGAGTCTCCCGGGCGGATCGGACCTCACCCTCACCCACTTCCAGGACGCCAACAACCGGTCCCCTCAGCTCGTCGCCTGGGACTCCCTCACCGCGGACGGAGCGACCGGTGCCCGCCAGATCGACCTCGCCGCAGCGGACAACAGCGAAGTCCACTCGTTCAGCGTCGTCATCCAAGCCGCCCCGGACACCGCCGGCGGGCTCGAAGCCATCGTGCTCGCCGACGCCGGCACCGCGACGCCAACAGCGACCGGTGCCGCCGTCGAATCCCTCGCCGCGGTCGACACCACCGACGGCACCCCCACCACGACCGGTGCTGCGATCGAGAGCAGCGCGATCACCGACACGAGCTCGGCGACCGCGACCGCACCCGGCGGGGCGGTCGAGCAGACGGCGATCACCGACACGGTGTCGGCGAGCGCGACCGCGCCCGGCGGCGGAGACGAGGTCCTCGGCATCGCCGAAACTGGTGAGGCCACAGCGACAGCACCGGGCGGAGGAGACGAACTCGTAGCTCTCGCCGAGACCAGCTCAGGGACGGCCACCGCTCCCGGTCAGGCCGTCGAAGGGATCGCACTGCTCGAAGCCGTGATCGCCGGCGCCGCAGTGGTCGCCGGGAGTGTCGAGCAGTTCGTGATCGTCGACCTCGCGGCAGCCGCACAGCTCGCCGGTGGCATCGAGACCGTCGCACTGGTCGACACCGTGGCCGGTACCCCCACCGCGGTCGGGGGTGCGGTCGAAGGGATCGCCCTCACCGAGCTCACCTCCGCCACCGCGCTGGCGCCGGGCACCGCGGTCGAGGGAATCGTCACGGCCGACACCGGGACCGGGACGACCACCACCACGGGCGCCGCGGTCGAGCTCGTAGCGATGGTCGACACCGCGAGCATCGTGCAGGCCCGGGTCGTGACCGGCGCGGCGGAGGCGCTCATCGTCACCGAAACGGTCACGGCGTTCCCGGCGACCAGCTTCGCGTTCGAAGGGGTCGTCCTCGCGACCACGGTGACCGGCACCCCACAGGCCGCCGGGCAGGCCGTCGAGCTGCTCGCGCTCGCCGATGAGCAGGCCCAACTCGATGTGGTCGCCGGCGGCGGGTACGAAGCGCTCGTCGTGGTCGACATCGACGGGGTCAGCCACGTGATCGCCGCGACCGTGATCACCGTGCCCGCACCGACCCGGCGGGTCACCGTCCCGGCCCCGACCCGCAACATCACCGTTCCCGCTCGGAGGTCCTGACATGCCATCGGTGGAGCAGTACGACGAGATCGACATGGACCCGGAGAGCAGCCGGGACTTCACCTGGGACTGGCAGGGGCCGGGCCCGGGCGCCGACAACGGCCCGTGGCTCCCGGACGGGGTCACGATCGTTTCGGCGAGCGTCACCTCGATCAACGAGGCTGCGGTCACGGTGTCGGGGGTGACCCACGATGCGACCACCGTGACGGCGCGGATCACGGTCACCGATCAGGCCCGGATCGGGGGCCGCTACCGGGTGTCGTGCGCGATCTCGGCATCCAACGGGGAGACGGAACCTTGGTCCATCATGGTTCATGTTCACGAGCTATGACCATGCGAGGGTGCTGAACGATGTCGACCTCCACCGCCGCCAAGGACGCCGCCGCTGATGCCGTCACGGCACTCGTCACACATCTGACGACCCTCGACGAGGCCGGCGTCGAGAACGCGACCGCCCGCCAGGCCGTCACCTGGGACGCCTCCGCCGGCAACGGTGGTGACAACACCGCCCAGATCGACATCGCGATCCCATCCTCGGAGGACGTGTTCTGGGTCGCCGGGTACACCGCCAACGCGGGTGGCACCCAGCACACGAAGACCCCGGCCGGGTCGACGTTCAAGCGGCCCTGCCACATCGACGGGGACACCAACACCATCAACCTCGCAGCGCACGGACTAAGCAACGATGACCGAGTCGTGCTCGAGGACCACGACGGTGGTGGGCTCCCCACCGGTCTTGCCGAGGAGACCTTCTACTACGTGGTCGGTGCCACCACCGACAGCTTCCAGGTGTCCACCACCCAGGGCGGCTCCGCGGTCGCGATCACCGGGGACGGCAACGCCTACGTCCAGGACGCTGTCCCGCAGCCCTTCCCGAGCGGGGGCACCTACTCGATCGCCGCGGGGGCGTACCGGGTCGAAGCGGTCGTCTGAGCACCGATGGCGTGCGTGGCCTGGGACTACCGGCTCCCTGACGACCAGGCGATCCCCGACGAGGACCTCGCCACGTGGGCACCGGTCGCGGAGCGGTGGCTGTGGAAGCTCACGGGCCGCCGATACGGGCTCTGCTACATGACGGCGGAGATCGAGCTGCGTCCCGTGTTCACGCTGGTGCACCCGCACCCGGCGCTCGAGATCCGGCTACCCCCGGTCGTGAACACCGTCGAAGAGGTCCGGGTCGAATCGGTCGCACTCGCCGCAGAGGACTGGCGGTTCGTGAACGGTTGCCTCGAACGGACCGACGGCGCCCGGTGGGTCGCAACCGACCTCGGTGACATCGAGGTCGACTACATCCGCGGGATCGCCCCACCAGACGACGCGGCCCCAGCGCTCGGTGAGCTCATCGATCAGCTCTGGCGCGGTCAGACCGGAACGAAGGGCTGCCGGCTCCCTGAGCGGGTGCAGTCGATCACCCGGCAGGGCGTGCAGATGGCGCTGCTCGACCCGTTCGACTTCCTAGAACGGGGCCTCACCGGGCTCGGGAAGGTCGACCAGTTCATCGCGGCGGACAACCCGCATCAGCAGACCACCCCGCCCCGGGTGTTCTCCCCGTCGAGGCACATGCGCATCAACCTCGTCGGCCGCGCCATTCCGACCCCGTAGAGGAGCAGCCCGATGGCACGACCCACCCCGTATCAGGGCATCTCGGTCCCCCAGGACGCCGACGCGACCACCGTCGACGACGATCTCGGCACGATCGCTGACGGGCTCGAGGAACGCACGGTCATGCGGTTCACCGATGCTTCCGATCGGGACTCGACGATCACGACCCCGGTCGCAGGGATGGTCACGTTCCTCAGCAACGCTGACGGGCAGAACAACCATGCCGTGACGGTCTACGACGGGACGGCGTGGCGGACGATCGCCACCCACGGAGCGATCGTCGGGATGGTCGTCGCCTACGCCGGCGGTGAGAACAGCATCCCGTTCGGCTGGCAGGCCTGCGACGGTGGTGATCTCGACATCGCCGTCTACCCCGACCTGTTCGCCGCGGTCGGCTACGCGTTCGGTGGCGCCGGGTCCGTGTTCTCGAAGCCTGACCTGCGCGGCCGTGCACCGATCGCCCCGCTCGCCTGGGGATTCGAGGGTGCCCCTGGTGCCGGCACCACCCGCTACAGCGTCGGTGATGTCGGCACGACCGGCGGGACGAACGAGGTCACGATCTCGGAAGCGCAGATGCCGACCCACAACCACGGCGGCCCGTCCGGGATCCAGTTCGTTGTTGGTGACATCGCCCAGTCGACCCTGTTCCTCAACGCCGGGATCCTCGAAGATCACGGCGGGACCGATGTCTCCTACGCGGCCCCGACCGCCACCGCTGGCAGCGGCAACCCGGTCGGGATCACGAACCCGTATCAGGCGGTCGGATGGATCATCCGCACCCTCCCGTGATCGCCCGGATCCACGTCGACCCGGCAGCGATCCGCGAGAACCAGCGTCACCCGACCTCCGATCTCGACCCGATCGTCGTCACCGTCGATGACCGGACCGTGCGAGGCAAGCACGTCGAGATCCGCGGACCGAGCGAGGTCCGATACCAGCGGGGCCAGCCCCTGTCGGGTGGTGTGCACGTCTGGGTCGAAGCCCCCGCCACGGTTGTGCTCGTCGACGGTGAGCCCTGCGTCTGAGCGTCCGCTACGCATCCGATTCGTGATGCTCACACAGCATTACCATCGGTCACGTTGAGCCACGACCAGGAGGCACCAAGTGGCCGAGTACGGATCCGTCAACGTGCAGGCGCTCCGAGTGACCCCGCTCACCGCGGCCGGCGCCCCTGACGTCGGCTCGAACGCGGTCGTCACCCAGTCGACGTTGACCATCGACTACGACCTCGACATCGAGGAAGGCGAAGAGATCACCGTCAAGAACGCGGCCGGTCTCATCTGCCTCTCGAAGCAGGCGGAGGACAGCATCAAGCGCGCCGACGTCGACCTGACGCTCTGCCAGCTCGACTTCGAGCTGCTCGAGCTGATGGCCGGCGGCACCCTCCACCTCGACATGACCACCCCGGTCGGTTACTCGGTGAAGAAGGCCGAGGCCGCTCTGCAGAACCCGGTGTGCGTGGAGGCCTGGTCGCTCGCCTGGGATGGCACCACCCAGGCCGTCGACGGCTCCCAGAACCTGCTGTACCTGCACTGGGTGTTCCCGCTGTGCAGGTTCGTTCCCGGTGCCGGCACCCTCGAAGAGGGCGCCTTCGAGATCCCCCTGTCGGGGACGAGCGACGAGAACGGTCTGCTCACGACGAACGGCCCGTTCGAGGACTGGCCGTCCAACATCGTCGGCGAGAACATCGACGCCGCCGTCAACTTCTTCCTCGACACGAGCGTGCCGAGCGTGTTCGGCACGATCGCCGTCCCGGCCCAGGCCTGATCCCCGGTCGCGGTGGCGTCAGGGCTCGGGAAGCAGCTCCGCCAGGGACTCCGAACCGACTTCGGGGAGGCCCGAGTGCGGGCCGGTCGGCGGATGCGCCGCGAGCTCGACGCGACCGTCCCCGTCCGCACCGGCGAGCTGCAGCGGTCGGCTCGGTACCGGACCTACGAACGTGGGGACACCGCGTTCGTGGAGGTCACCTACCTCGCCGACCATGCGATCTTCGTGGCCGAAGGCACCCGCCCCCATGTGATCGTCCCCCGCCGCCCGGGTGGGGTGCTCCGCTTCCCGGGCCGTGGTGGGCAGATCGTGTTCGCCCGCCGGGTCAATCATCCGGGCACCGACCCGAACCCTTGGTGGGATGACGCTCTCGAACGGTGGCCCGAGTTCGTCGCCGACGCTCTGGTGGAGGTGTCGGCATGACCCTCCACGCCGAAGCTGCCGCGCTCGTCGCTGAGGCGATGGCGGTGCTCACCGCTGCCGGGCAGCCCCCGCTCGATGACGGCGGTGTCGTGCTCGAACCGGTCGCCGATCTCACCGACTGCGAGTGCGACGGCCGGATCTTCGTCGTCCTCGAGGACGTCCTCCTCAACCGTGCGAACCGGTGCGTGGTCACCCGCACGACCCGATGGGAGCTCCACATCTTCCGGACCGTCGAGACGCTCGGCGACCACGGGCAGCTCCCCACGCTCGCCACCCAGCAGGACGAGGCGCTCATCGCGTACGCCGACGCCGAAGCGCTCATGGCCGATCTCGACGGGGTCGTCGAGGTCGAACCGATCGCTCCCGAAGGCGGCAGCGCCGGTGTGCAGATCACCGTCGAACGATCGACCTGACCCCAACCAACCCCAACCAGGAGAGACCCGATGCCAACCAAGAAGGCAGCCAAGAAGCAGGCCGCGAAGAAGCAGGCACCCCGGAAGCGGGCCGCCCGGAAGCAGGCGGCCACCACCAAGCCTGCGGGTGTCGACGAGAGCGCGCCCGGGGAGGCCTTGAGCGGTCTCGCTCAGGCCGTCACCGAGGCCGGGAAGCGGATCATCGGCGCCGCCGGCGCCCAGAGCGGAGCGAACCTCGACGAGGTCTTCGAACTCGAGGACCTCGACGCAGACGAGGCTGAACTCTTCGCTGACAGCCCGAAGCATGATCTCCGCCTCATCGCCGGTGGGCGGGTGCTGCTCACGATCAGCGGGAAGCGGTACGCCCTGTTCGGACCGACGATGGGCGGCCTCGGCAAGATCCGGGCCGACACCGTCGCCATCGCCGAGTCGAAGTCGATGGACGAGATCGAGGAGGCCTTCGAGCAGGTCTGGTCGACGATCTTCCGGGTCTGCAAGGCCAAGGGCGGCGCGCTTCCGGATCGGGACGAGTGGCCGCCGTTCATGGAGCTCCCCGAGGTCCTCGCGGGGCTCGCCAAGCACTGGCGGTCCAACCCTTTGGCCCGTGGGGGGAACCGTCCCCCGGCCAGGAACGGGTAGCCGCCACCGATGACGGCACCGAACCCGACCCGTTGCGTCTCTGGACCGCTGAGCTCGGTCCGGTCTACGGCGCGTGCGCGGTCGCGTTCGGGTGGCCCGGCGACGTCGTCGATCGCCAGTACCCGTGGCAGATCGCTGAGGCGCTCGACGCCAAGGAGAAGGCGATCGAGCGGCAGAACGAGCAGCTCGAACAGGCCCGCAGCGGCGGCAAGAAGGGGAAGGGCCGCTCCCCCGCCGCGAAGAGCGCAGCGGCGCGGCGCCGCCACAAGCAGAACGTCGAACGGATCCGTTCGCGTCAGCGCGGTGAGGGTGAGCCCGCCCCCACCCCGGATCCGGCGTCGGCAGCGCTGTTCGCAGCGTTGCAGGCGCAGCAGTGACCGGGCGGGTCGCCGATGACGACCCGCCTCAAGGCCGAACTCGAGCTCGACACCAGGGACGCCACCAAGGCCGGTGAGAAGGTCGGTGACGAACTCGACGAGATCCTGGAGATCTTCCAGGAAGGCGTCCAGGACGCGCTCCGCGAGCTCGGCCAGGACGTCGACGTCGAGCTCCGGGTCCGCACCCAGGCCGCCGACACCGCGATCCGGGGGCTGTCGAGCACCGCCTCTGTCGACGCGGTCGCGGACACCGCGGCGGCGCAGGCCGCGCTGGAGGGGATCGACGATGAGACCGTCGAGGTCCTCGGCGAGCCCGATGTTGCTGCCGCGGCGGCCGCGTTCGATGGGATCGAGGACCAGTCGGTCAACGTCGTCGCCATCCCCGACGTCTCGGCGGTCACCCGAGCCCTTGATGGGATCCCGGACCAGTCGGTCACGGTCCGAGCCCAGAGTGAGGGCCTCGATCAGGTCGCCGACGATCTCGACGCCGTGGGTGGCAACGCGACCGGGGCTGCCGGAGCGCTCGCGTTCCTGACCAGGGGTGCCCAGGCCGCGATCGCTGCGATCGCGCTCAGTGAGGTCACTCAGACGATCGGGTCCACGATCGAGGCCTCCTCGGATCTCGAGGAGACCATCAGCAAGGTCAACCAGATCTTCGATGACCCGGATCTGGTGATCGCCTGGGGTGAGGAATCCGCCCGGGCGGTGGGCCTCCCGGTCGCGGCGGCCCTCGACTTCGCGTCGGTCCTGACCGGTCTGGCGAAGGGTCTCGGGGTCACCGACGATGACGCCGCCGCGCTCGGTCTCACCGTCGACGAACTGGGCCCCGCGTTCGTTGGGGTCGCCGCTGACGTCGCGTCGTTCTTCAACGCCAGCCCGGAGGAAGCGTTCGAGCGGATCACCGCCGGCGCGCTCGGATCCGTGGACGCCCTGTCCCGCTACGGTGTGGCGCTCACCGCGCCCGAACTGGCCCGTGGGGCCGAGGCGCTCGGCCTCGACCCGGACAACCTGACCGAGTCCGAGAAGGTCATCGTCCGGCTCGGTCTGACCCTCGAGTCCCTCCGGAACCAGAACGCGCTGGGGGACTTCCAGCGGACCAGCGAGGGCCTCGCCAACGAGCTGCGCATCGCTCAGGCCCAGTCCACCGATCTGGCCGCGTCGATCGGGTCACTGCTCCTCCCGGCCGCGACCGCGGTCGCGCAGGCCACCAACGACTTCGTGCTCCCCGCCCTGCAGCGGTACGTGAGCTTCCTCGACAACACGTACTTCCCGGCGGTCGGCCGGATCGCCTCAGCGCTCGGTGATGAGCTCGCCCCCGTCGCCTCCGCGGCGTGGTCATGGATCGATGACACCGCGTTGCCAGCGCTCGGCTCCCTGCGGAACTTCATCACCAACACGGTGATCCCAGCCGTCGACGGATTCCTGCAGAGCACCGAGTTCCAGACCTTCCTGAACGGGGTCGGCCAGGTCACCGATTCGATCACCGGTGGGCTCGGCACCGCGATCGGGTTCATCGAGAACACCGCGATCCCGGCCGTCGTCGAGTTCCTCGCCACGTTCGGACCGCAAGCCCTGACCGGGATCCGCACCTTCGTCGAGAACTTCGCGGCCGAAGCCGGCCAGCTCGGACAGCGGATCATCGCGGTCGCCGGGCCCGCCGTGTCCGAAGCGTTCGACTTCGTCACCGGGGACCTGATCCCCGCCGCCGGCCGGTTCGGGTCCGAAGCATCAGCAGCCGTCGCCGAGTCCTTCCAGCAGCTCCGCACCGATGTCGGTCCGATCCTGTCGGACTTCGCGAGTTCGGTCGCTTCCGGGCTCGGTGAGGTCCCAGGAGTACTCGGAGCGGTCGCGGACGGTGCCGGCGAACTGGCCGACGTCTTCGGTGACGTCCTCGACGAGATCCTCCCCCCGATCCAACGGATCGCTGGGGTGATCGTCGACGAGCTCGGTGAGGCCGCAGGGGAGATCTTCCCCGAACTGATCGAGCTCGGCGAGGACCTGTTCGACACGTTCGGTCCCCCACTGCGGGATCTCGCCCAGGTCGTCGGGGTGCTCCTGGTCGCCGCGGTGAAGCTCCTGATCGAGGCGTGGGAGGCGTTCGGGGACGAGGTCGTCGCCGCGGTCGTGCTCGCCGTGCAGACCATCAGTGGGGTCCTGCAGGGGGTCGTCACCACGGTCACGAGCGCAGTGCAGCTGATCCTCGCGGTGCTGCGTGGGGACTGGCTCACCGTCTGGAACGAAGCCGGGCAGATCGTGTCCTCGGTGTTCGGGGTGATCACCACCGTGATCGGTGCCGGTGTGCAGACCATCCAGATCGCGTTCTCGACGCTCCTCAGCGCCGTGGAGGCGATCGGTTCGGCCCTGTGGGATCCGATCTCCGATGCGACCAGCGCTGCGTGGGACACGATCACGTCCGTCGTGTCGGGCGCCGTGAACGGGGTCGTGTCCACGATCTCCACGGCGATCAGCGGAGTCCGCGGAACCTGGGATGCGGTGTGGGGCGGCGTCCGCGACTTCTTCTCCGAGGTGTGGGGGGAGATCAGCGGCGCGGTCGAAGGCCCGATCTCCGCGATCGAGGACACCCTGAACGGGATCGTCGGCTTCATCGAGGAGCTGCCCGAGAAGATCACGTCCGCCGCGGAAGGCATGTGGGACGGGATCAGCGACGCCTTCCAAGACGTCATCGACTTCCTCCGCCGAGCCTGGAACGGGGTCGCGGACTTCCTCAACGGGATCTCGATCGACATCCCCAGCGTCAGCGTCCCCGGCCTCGGTGAGGTGTTCGGTGGGGCCAGCATCGGTCTCGACGTCCCCACCTTCGACCTCGCTGGTGGTGGGGTGTTCGACCGTGAGACCACCGGCCTGTTCCGGCTCGCCGAGACCGCCGCAGCACGACCCGAGATCGTCGCCCCGCAGCGACTCATCCGCCAGACCATCGACGACGCCCTCGCCGCGAACGGGACCGGTGGCGTGAACATCGGCCCCGGCGCGGTGGTCATCCAGTTCGACCGGGCCGTGCCCGCCCAGGACGCCGCTGTCGCCGGACGGGCCGCAGCGGACGCGTTCGTTGACGAGACCATCGCCCGGCTCCGTGCCTCGAGGACCGCAGCATGACCCGCACCCTCGCCCCCTCGTTCCCCGATGTCTGCGGGATCGAACACGACATCCGCTCCGCCGCCTCCGAAGGCATCGCCGTGGAACGAGGCCAACGGTTCGGCCTCCAGACCGGCGCGACGATCAGCGACCTCGTGCTGCCGGTCACGATGCCGATCACCGAGTGGATCGAGATCGCCGTCTTCGACGCCACCGACCTCCCGATCCCTGGTGCGACCACGATCACCAACCCGACCAGCAACGTCGACATCAGCGGCCAGTGGGGCGGTGAAGCAGACGCCGCCGGATCATCCACCACAACCGAGTGGGCCTCCGGGATCGGGGACAGCAACGACGTCAACGCCTCCCGAGCGCTCAACGCCCGGTTCCCTGACCCGCCCGGTGAGGTCGTCTCCGCTCAGCTCCGGGTCGCAGCCCGCCTCACCCCCGGGTTCTCCCTGGGGAGCATCGTCCCGCTCATCTGGAACGCGGACAGCGCCTTCAACTACCTGCCTCTCGTCGATGCAGCGGTCGCGTTGTCATCGTCGTTCACGGTCCTGTCCTGGCCGGTCGCGTGGCTCCCCTCGAGCGGCCAGTTCGACCGTCCCCTGACCGGAGACGAGTGGGGCCGCGTCGACACCGGCCACCTCCTCGGAGTCGGAGTGGTCGGTGACGGCGGCGGGATCGATGTCGCCTGGCTCGAACTCGAGACCGCGACCCGACCGGAGAAGCGGCTCGCCACCGGCTACCTCGCCCCCGGGTCGGCGGACACCTGGCAGACGATCCCGCTACTCAACCCGGCCGATCACACCGCCACCACGATCAGCACCACGACCTACCCGGAACTCGTCGTCGTCGCCCGCGCCGTGAACCGGATCAACCCGAGCGCCGCGGTGACCGCGACATGGCGGGATCTGCGGGGCGGCACGTTCGCCGGGATGCCCGCCTACCAGAACACCGCCGGTGGGACGTTCACCGCCGACAACCTCAAGCTGAGGGGCTGCCTGTTCCGCGACTCGATGGGCAACGTGCTCGAAGGCTCCCAACCGTTCGACCAGGTCGGGCTCGCACCCAGAACGTGTCCCGCACCGTCGAGCTCGGCACGGAGACGTACAACACGATCCGAGCTGGGATCGTCCCCGTCACCGGTGCCGCGGGGATCAACGTGTACGCCAACGCCGCTCACGGGGTCACCGACAACACCCCATCGCAGGGGCTCGACGAGGCCGAACTGAACGCGAACATCGTCGGCCCAGGCAGCGGTCAGGTCGAACTCGCCGCCGGGTTCCGCCCGGACGCACCCGGACGGCTTCTCGCCCACTCCGGTGGGTTCCTCACCGGGACCGGCACCTACGCCGAGCTCGAGGCCGCGTACGCGACGTACGCCGATCTGGAGGCCGGGGTCGCGACCTACGGTGATCTGACCGGTGACGATGTCGCCCCCGTCGTCAGCCTCGTGAAGGGCTTCACCGCTGCCGCCACCCTCGCCGTGGAGGAGGTGACGGTCGGGACCGGCGCGTCCTGTGTGCCGACGGTGACCGCCGCGAAGGTCACGTGGGACACCGCCGGCGGGTACACCCCGGGCTCGGTGTTCGAGATCCAACGCCTCGTCGCCGGCGAGACGATCGATCTCGGCACAGCGGTCGCGACCCTCGGGTTCTTCACCGATCTCGGCGCCCCACGCGGCGTGG
The DNA here is from genome assembly GCA_039818945.1 of Actinomycetota bacterium. GTDB lineage: Bacteria > Actinomycetota > Acidimicrobiia > Acidimicrobiales > Poriferisodalaceae > JBCBSZ01. The sequence goes on along the minus strand of JBCBSZ010000054.1, from coordinate 11,150 downwards.
AGCTCCGCTACCGGGCCCGGGTGATCGAACCGGACGGGGGTGCGTCGATCTGGCGGACCACCGATGCGATCACCCTCACCCTCGAACCGGCCACGCTGATGATCAGCTCCCCGACGACCGGGATCGTGCTCGCCTACTACATCGACGAAGGCGACCGGGTCTGGACGCCCGGTGATGACCTGTCGTTCTTCCAACCGCAGGGCGGTGGCCCGCCGCTCGGGTACCGGTCGGCTGAACCACCGGGGGACAGCTTCACCCGCACCCTGATCCTGGGTGCCGATGATCTCCCGGTCACGGGGAAGGCGGCTGGTGATGCGCTCATCGCGATGGTGCTCGCCGGACCGGTCGAGGTGATCGACGAGGCCCAGGGCTACTGGTTCGCGAACGCGACCGTCACCGGGGTCATCCAGATCGAACCGGGTGCGGTGCACAAGGCGACGGTCACGTTCACCGAAGCCGACCGGGACGACTGATGGCGAAGGCGACCCGACTGATCGCACAGATCGAGGACGCGTTCGGGCAGGTCCTCGTCGAGGACCTGAAGGTCACGCAGGCCCCGACGTTGTCGTGGGTGACGCAGGGCAGCGCCCCGATCGTGCGGCAGACCCAGGGCCTCCGCATCGCGGTCACCGACCCGGACCAGCTCGACGACCCTGCGCTCCGGCTCAGGCTCCGCTACCAGGCCGGCGCGGTGATCATCGATCACGGCTCGATGGTCATCAAGGACACGACGAGAGTGATCCGCCCCGACGACGGGTGGATCGTCGACACCGTCGTCGCCGACCCGCTCGACCTGCTCGCCGACAACCTCCCGGACAGTCTCGGGCTCCGATCCGGTTCAGGGATCAACGATGCGTGGACCCAGCTCGCCGCGCTCTACGACCTCCAGATCGACGCGCTCGCGGCGACCACCGAACGGATCGGGGAGAACGGTCTCTTCTGGGACATCGCGACCACCACCGGGGTCGCGGTCGCGTCGACGCTCACCCAGCAGTCGTTGCAGACCCCGGCGTACTGGCTGCCGGATCGGGGGATCCGGGTGGGGACATGGCAGGGCGCCCCCGACGATGACCCACCGATCGGTTCGGTCGTGCTCGACGGGTACGCGCAGGCCGGCACACCCGTGGTGAGCCGTGACACCCGCATCCCGAACCGGGTGGTCGTGTCCGCTCCGGACGCTGACGCCCCCGAGGGGGTGCAGCGGACCTTGACGATCGTGCGGGACCTGCCGATCACGTCCCCGTTCTCGGCGCTCGTCACCGGCAGGACCATCGCCACCCGAGTGCAGGTCACCACACCGCTCACGTTCGCGACGGCGAGCGAGTTCGCGGACACCACCCTCGCTGACATCACCCGCACCGCGGCCTACCAGGCCACCGTGATCGTCCCCCCGGACATCATCGGGAACCCCGAACCGTTCTCCACGGTGCAGCTGCTCGGGGTGTGGTGGTGGGTCGTGTCGTACACGCATCAGATGGCGCCGAACCAGCACGTCACCCTGCAGCTGCGCCGGCCGGCCCTGTCGACCCGCTGGAGGGTGCAGTGACCGTCGAAGAGGCACGCACCCGGGCGTTGCTCGCGAACATCCGGGACGACGAGATCGTCGACGGCACGGTCATCGCCGTGGAGGGCCGCCGCGGGTCGGTACGGCTCGGCAGCGGGCTCGACATCGACGCCCAGATCCTCACCGCGTTCGACCTCCGGGTCGGGGACCAGGTCGCAGTCCGATCGGACCCGGACGGCCGGCAGTGGATCGTCGGGCACATCACCAAGCCCGAGGAGCTCGACGACGAGATCGACGAACCCACCAGCGCGGTCACCGTCGAGGTCCTCAACCAGTTCTGGAAGGAGACCCTCCCTGCGGGGAGCTTCGTGGCCGTCCCGTTCGATCAGCCCGGCGTGGTGATCGAGGACACCGCGCAGCTCTGGCAGGCCGGGCTCTTCGAACGGTTCGCGGCCCGGTTCACCGGCACCTACCGCTTCCAGGCGTCAGTGTTCGTGCTCAACGCGGACGCCACCAACGTCCGCGCCGAGGTGGTCCGCCAGACCCCCGACCCCAACAACACGGCGGTGCCGCTCGCCTCCCAGACCCTCGGCGGGCAGAACCTCATCGCCGGTGGACCGTTCACCAACCAGGGCACCTGGGCGGCCGGAATCAACTACGAGGTGAACGACGTCGTCCAGTCCTCCTCGGACTCCAACTGGTACGTGTGCACCACCGCCGGGCTCTCCGCCGGTGACGACTCGTTCCTCACCGGCGGGTCCGACACCGGGGCCTCCTGGGCGCTCTGGGATGGGAACACGATCACGTTCGAAGCGGTCGGACAGCTCACCGCTGTCTACACCGACGGCGAGTGGGACCCGTTCCGATCCGACTACCCGATCCTGCGGATCTTCCACGACCACAGCAGCGACATCGACGTCCTCTACTCGTTCTCGTTCCAACTCGACCGGGTCCCAGACAGCGTCGACACTGAGGTTCGCTCAGCGCTCAGTTCGTTCGTGGCGGACTCGTTCGCGTCGTCACTGGTCAGCGCCTTCTTCGGGAGCGTGCCCCGCAACGGGGAGATCCTGGTCGCCGCCGTGATCTGGGCTGGGAACGGGCAGGCCAACGCTCTGCTCCCTGACGGCTGGGTCGAGATCGACCGTGGCTCGCTCGGCCCGACCGACATCGCCGGTCAGGAGGATCTGCACTTCCTGGTGATCCGGAAGCTCGCGATCAACGAGACCTCGAGCTCGATGACGGTCACCCTGCAGAACACCTCCACGGTGCGGGGCGCCGCCGGATGGGTCGTGTCCGGCGCCGACTGGGATGCCACCGGCGACGGGCACTTCATCGACACCGGCCTCTACGCCTCGTCGGACGGGTCGTTCCCGTTCTCCCCAGCCCCGCAGGCCACGCTCGTCGAGGTCGGTATCGGGCTCCTCGGTGGGATCACCACCCGCTACCGGGTCTGGTGCTTCGGGGTGTTCTGCCTCGTCCGCACAGGGCAGACGTTCACCGCTGGCGGCGAGAACTTCGACATCGGTGGCGGTGAGGTGATCGACACTCAGGCCGCCGGCCGGACCGGGTCGTTCGTCGGAACGAAGGTCGATCAGGTCCCGTCGGCGACGAACTCGAACCGGCCAGGGTTCATCGCCGGGTGGGACACCCCGGCCGATCAGATCATCGCCCTGTCGATCGGGCTGGAACGAGCCGACCTCGAGCAGCCCTGATGGGCTGCCAGTGCGGTCACCGGTTCCGCACCGTCTACCTGGTGCACCCACCCGCCGGGCCCGTCGAGCGGTTCGAGCGGGCCGGCGCGGCCCGGAACCGGGCGATCGAGCTCGCCGGCACGGTGACGGTCGCCCGGGAGCTGCTCAACGGTTGAGGCAGCCGTCGACGTCGTCCTGGCCGGCATCGAGCACAGCCCGCGCCGAGAGCGCCGCGTCGGAGTCAGCACTCGCCGCGGAGCCGTAGGCGACGAACTCGCGGGTGAGCGTGTCCGCCCCGATGATCAGCCCACCGGTCTCGTTGGTCCACCAGTAGAACCGTTCGGCCATGCTCGGCGCCGAGATGTCGGCGGCGAGGAGGAACAGCCGGTCGGTCGCCCCGTCGATCTCGACCTCGACGAGGGCGGCGGCCTCGAGCTCCACATCACCGGCCCCGGTCCATCCGGTGTCGAGGATGATCTGGGCTCGCTCATCAGCCCCGGGCAGGCAGTCCGCTCCTGGGGCGGTGGTGGTTGTCGCCGGCGACGCCGACGGCGGTGACGTGGTCGAAGCGGTGGTCGTCTCTGGGGCTGCGGTGCTCGAGGTCGCCGCAACCGTCGTGACCGTTGTCGACGTGGCCGACGGAGCGGTGTTCGCTGCGGCCACATCGGGGTCGGTGTCGTCGTCCCACACCCCGCTCACTGCGAGCAGCAGCGTGATCGCGAGGAACGCACCGATCCCGCTGATCGCCCACTGCTGTGACCGTTCCAGCCCAGCCCACCAGTTCGCCACGCCCGCCCCCAGGCTCGCTCCCGAGCCGGACGGTACGAACCAGCCAGGTCACGGGACAAGCAGACCGGATCACTCAGCGTGAGACCGGTTGGATGCCGGACCGTCGAGGCGAGTGGGGTGTGGTGAGGGCCAAGCGCCTATCCGGGCTGCCTGGCCGGCGTGAGCGATGCTCGGCCGAGGCTCGACGAAGTCCGGCGAACCCAAATAGGGCCGACGAGGTCAGGTTGAGGAAAGTAGCTTCCACTCAAACGATGTGTGGGAGGCCCGATGCGATCTCGAAACGGATTGGTCGGTTGGTTGATCGTTGTGATCCTGATCGTCGTGGCGATCGGCACGATTGGGGACTTCATCGCTCGCCCCCCTTGCCAGTCGGACTGCAAGGAACGTGCGGACCGGCGCTTCGGTCCCGGTTGGTCTCCGTACAAGCACGTGTGGGAAGGCTGGTGCAACTTCGCGTGCACCGTGAGCGGCGGCCCTAGCCCGGCGTAGGCCTGGCGACCAAGCGAGTCGACACGCAGCTGTCACGCCGCGTCGGGGAGCTCGTGGACGGTGCCGTCGAGCCGGTAGTCGCGGCAGAGGTCGACGGGGACGGGGATGGAGCGGGAGCGGTCGTAGCTGCCGCCCTCCTGGCCGATCACCCAGCCGACGTGCTCCCCGTCGTGTGTCTCGAGGCGGCAGACGATCGCTTCGTACGTTCCGCCTGGGCGGTCGGTGATCGGGTAGCAGCGCACGTCGGCGTCGGGCCGGGTGACTCGGCATTCGTTCGGGTCGTTTGCGCGTCGTGGCCGTCGGACGAGTTCGTTCTGCTGGACCTGGGTGGCGATCGTTCCGTACTGGTCGACCAGGTCGGCCTGGGCGCGCAGCTCGGCAGCTGAGACGGTCGCGCTGGAGGCGACAGCGGTGACGTCGGTGCGCTTCCACCCGTCGATGAACTCCTGCTCGGGGACCGTGCCGTACAGCCGTTCCGCGGTGCGTTCCATCCACGCTCTGAGGGAGTCGACCCCCTTCGAGGTGAACGAGCCGATCTCCCCGTTCTTCCGGGCGTTGATCCGGGCCCACAGCCCCCCAGCGAGCCGTTGGTCGGTCCGGTCGGTGACCCAGCCGGTGACGACGAGGTCGACCCCGTTCACCGTGATGCCATCGGAGCGTCGCTGCGCGGGCCCGCCGGCGGTGCCGAGGTTGGCGTACCAGGCGTCGAAGATGACGAGGCGGCTGCCGTCCCCGTCGAGCTCGTAGCGGACATCGAACCGGCCGCTCATCCCTCGCTGGTCGTCGACCCACAGCTCGGTGGGGACGTCGATCGAGTCGAACAGGCCGTCCATCACCGCACCAGCCGGTCCACGAGGAGGACCACGACGAGGGTCGCCGCGAGCACGAGACGAGGATGGCGGGCGATCCAGCCGGCGAAGCTGCGACGATCGGCGTCGTTCATCGGAGCTCGCCGATCTCGTCGAGGAAGTGGGACCAGGCCATCGCCCAGTTCCCACCGTCGTCGGCCATGCGTTGCAGCACGGCGAGGTCCTCGACGAGGCCGAGCTCGAGCCGTTCGCTGAGCGGGCCGACCTGGGCGAGATCCTCGATCGTGGCGCTGTTGTTCGAGTAGCCGGGTTGGGGGACGTCGAGGCCGTTGTCGACGAGGAACTGGCCGACCATGCAGTGGCAGCCGGCGGTGTCGCTGTAGACGCACTGCTCCTTGCCCTGAGCGCCGCCCATGACCGGGTTCGAGCGGTCGCCGTAGTCGTCAGCCACAATCGACCACCAGTCGCGGAGGTCCTCGGGCTGCAGCAGGCCGGTCACGACTCGCACCACTCATCGGTCGGTGTGGTCTGGGCCTCGTGGAGGAGGCGGCGGATCGCGGTGGCGACGTTCTCGTCGGGGTCGATCAGCTGCGGCTTGAGGGTGAGCCAGCGGTTCAGGCCTTCCGGGTGCGGGAGGTAGGCGCAGCCGGTCACCCAGTTCCAGGGCTCCCACGGGTTGTCGTCGATGCTGTCCGGGTCGGGTTCGTCGGGGTCGGTTCCGCAGCCGAGCCAGAGCCAGGCGCCTTCGAAGGGGCCTTCGACGCGGAGGTAGAAGATCCCGCCGCCGGCGTTGTCGACGCTCACCATGAGTCGTTCGGAGCGGAGATGCTCGAACAGGTCGGCGAGCTGGTCTTCGATCCCGAGTCCGCCGTAGTGGCAGCCCTGGCAGTACGGGTAGTCGGCGGCGCGGTCACCGTTGCCGCAGGCCCGGCCGCACAGCTTGCAGGCGACGCTGGTCGCGGTCGCCATCACGCGATCCTCAGCGGTGTCGGCGTGGCGGGTGGGCTGTAGGCGAGGCCGATGGTGCGGTCCTCTCGGACGACGAGCGTCGGCTGCGAGGTCCGAGCGGACCGGCCTGCGGCGGAGGCGACAGCGGCGCTGATCGTGTCGAAGGAGTCGAGGACGACTCCGTCGGTGGTGCGGGTCTCGTAGCGCATCAGCTCACCACCTTCCGGGCCTTGCCCGCCGGACCGAGGAACCGGTCGGGGACGGGTTCTCCCTCGGGTGGGAGGTCGGGGGCGTCGTCCGGACAGAGGCGCCAGTGCTCGAGCGCCCACTCGTCGACCTTCGCCGAGAGCGCCGTGCGGCCCTCGGCGGTGGGTTCGAACGTCCAGATGTCGAGGTCGCCTTCGGTGTGGCGCATGCACCCGTAGGCACCGTCGGCGAGGCGGACGAAGATGATCACGAGCGGCCAGTCCCCGAGGTCCCAGCCTTCCTCTCCCCAGCCGGGGACGGCATGCCAGCCGCACTTGCCGGCGGTGTCGATGAAGTCGAAGCCGTCGTCGGCGGCCTCGTCGCGGTGACCGAGCCAACGGTCCGGGCGGGACTGGTCGAGCCGCGCGCCGGCGTCGATGAGCCGCTGGACGGCGGTCGGAGTCGGGTCGGTCATCGCTGGCCTCCCTGGTCGATGTCGACGTAGCGGCGACCGGCGGCGAGCGAGGTCTGGTCGATCACGGCCAGCAGCCCGTCACCGTCGAAGGCGTCGAGGGCGTCGTCGCCGTAGTCGTCGAGGATCTGGGCTCGGGTGACGTCGCGCATCACGTCGAGCGGGCAGTCGTCGATGGGTTCGGCGTCGAGCCGGCGTGCGGCGTCGAGCTGGTCGGCGGGGACGACGTACACGGCGAACCCTGTCCCGGCCCGGTAGCCGATCTGGCGGCCGGGGAGGGGTCGGGGTGCGGTCATCAGGGTCTCCCCGTCGGTGGGGGCCTGATCGCCGAGTGCGGTGTGGTCGGTGAAGAGCGGCATCGGTCCTTCCTTCCAATGCTCTACAAGTATTCTGACAGCGGGGTGTGACAGGCCGGTCTGGTCAGACCAGTCGGCGGTCAGCGAGGCGGCGGCGGGCGAGCTCGCGGCGCTCCGATCGGCGCTTCGAGGGGTCCGTGACCGTCGGGGTCGCGACCTTCGGGATGCCCTCGTCACGACGGAGCCGGGCCTCGGTTCCCTCAAAGTCGAGCAGGTTCGTCATGTCGTTGGGGAGCTCCCCCTGGACGTCGCGGTGGATCACCATCTGCGCTCCTTCCTTCGTTCAGCGCACGGCTGACGCTGAACACCCGAACGTGGAAGTCAAGGCCCGACTGTGGTAGAGCATCCACACAGTCCCGATGTTCGACACGTAGCATGACCAGATGGCTCGCAAGCGCCTCGCCCACACCCGACTCGCCAAGAGCCCCAACTTCGATCGGGCCTACCGGGAGTCACCGGCCCGGTACTGGACCGAGCTCGCCCGGCTCGACTACCGGCTCCCCGAGCACACCCAGCGGCTCGCGCGCGCCCTGATCGGCAGCTTCGAACCCCGGTTCTGGCTCGACGTCGGCTGCTCCTGGGGGATCAACCAGATCCTCGTAACCCGTGACGTCACCCTCGACGAGCTGATCGCCCACTACACCGGGCCCGACGCCGGTGAGGGCGCCTGGCCGGGCCGGCTGGCCCGCTGGGAGCACGCCGAGCAGGTACGCCGGCTCGGGATCGACGTGTACCCGGAACCGATCGACTACTGCCGGCGGCTCGGCCTCCTGCACGGCAGCACGGTCTGCGACCTCAACGCCGCCGAGTGGTCCGGTCGGGCACGGGCCCTGATCGCCCGAGCCGATCTGATCACCGCGACCGGGGTCTGGTCCTACCTCGACGTCACCGTGTGGGCGCGACTCGTCGAGCTCACCCCCCGTGCGGTGCTGTTCGGGCTCGCCGTCGACGACACATCCGTGGATCTCGACGAGATCGCCGGGACCCTCCCGGACACCCACCAGCTGATCGAGGCCGGCCCGCTACTCCCCCAGCGTCTCTCCAAGGACGGGGACGTGATGGCCCGCCCGGTGATCATCGGCCCGCACGAGCTCGCTCCTGGGTTGGCCGTGACCGTCGACGCCGTTGCCTCGGAGCGGACTCCCTGATCACGATCTCGAGCAGCTGGGCCCGGTCGGTGATCCCGTCGGAGATCGCGCGGGCGAGCGGGGCACGGACCCGACGGCGTTGACGTTCGGACAGGCCACCCCACATCCCGAACTGCTCACCGCGCCGGAGCGCCGCCCACAGGCATTCCTCCCGGACCGGGCAGTCCGCGCACACGGCACGTGTCCGCTGCTGGTCCTCCCCGCGGGGCAGGTAGAACATCGAGGTCGGGCACTCCGGGCCACGACACAGCGCGAACGCTTCCCAGCCCTCCACCGGGACGGGGAGCATCTGACCGCGGAGGCGGGCTTTCGTTGCCGGCTGGGCGTCGGAACCGGGCACGCCCCGACAGGCTAGCGCATGGTGATACGTGACCAGCATCGCCGGTCACGCGTCGTAGTGGTCAGAGGACCGCGCTGAGGTCGGTGCAGGCGAACGAGCAGCCGCACACGAGCTCGACCCACTCGGTCGAGGTGCCGCCGATGTCCTCGTGCCAGCCACCGTCGACGATGTCGATACCCTCACCGTGCGTCGGGCAGCGGTACTCGACGACGGGCTCGAGGTCCCAGTCGTTCAGGTCCTCGTCCCAGAACCGCTCGACCTCGTCGGTGTACCGCTCGAGCAGTTCCCCGGTGCGGTGGTTCTCGAACCCGGTCGGGAGCCAGCCGGCGGCCTCCAAGGCCGGATCGGTCTTCGGGGCGGTCATCGTGAGCATCGGAGGGTCCTTCCGTTCCGCCTCGGCTTCTCCGAGGGCGCACGGTCGACGCTGAACATCCCTCCCCGACCGTCAAGGGGCCTGGTCGAACCGACCGGGTTGCTCGACCCCCGAGTACGATCGATCTCGTGGCAGCAGCGGTCGTAGCGCTCATCGGGGTCGTAGCCGGAGCGCTGATTGGGGCCGTTGGAGGATTCATGACGGCCCGACACAGGGCGCGCCATGAGGCCAAGCTTGCGGAGGAACGTGCGCTCGAGGAGCGAAACCACCACATCACGGAGATGGCTCTGCGGTTGGTGGCGATCGAGATGCAACGAGATCCCAACAGTCCCCATCTGGCCGCCGAACATGCTGCGGTGTACGTGAGGCTCCTCCAGGAACTCGACCTGGAGCTCGATTCGACGACAGATCCGCTCTCGCGGGAGCGCGCCGTCGACAAGTTCCGTGATGCCGTCGGCTTGTACTGCCGTCGCGACGCCCGACGGGGAGCCGTTGCCCTGAGGATCGACCGGGAGCTTGGGATAGCCGAACCCGAGAGCGACTGAAGTCGTTCGGTCGGGTGTGACATACGCTCACGTCGTGCGCGAACGGGTGAGTGGTGAGCACATCGAGGACCTCGTCTGGTACCTCGAGGCCGGGATCGTGCCGGCGATCGTCCCGTCCGGGATCGCGCTCACCGTCGAGCAGGCCGCCGAGATGCTGGCCGTGACCCCGGAGACGGTGCAGAGGATGCTGGACCGGGGCGAGCTCGTCTCCACCCGGGCCGGGGATGTCGCTGCGGCGGCTCGCCGGCGGCGGGAGACTGGTTCCTCCACGGACTGAAGTCGTCGACGGACGGCTGCAGAACGCGCTGGAGGGCTATCCAGCCGGCTTTGTGTCGAGGTGCGCTCCGACCGTCACGAACAACATGACGGCCCGCTCCTCGGTTCGGTTGTGCCTTGCGTGCATGGCGCCGTTCTGGAAGAAGAGGTCCAGCCGTGAGGTTGCCGGACGCGCCCGCGATGACGTCGAGGTCGTACTAGGCGAAGGAGAAGCGGAGCCAGCCGCAGGACCGGCCGTCGTGGTCGCCGTCGACGTCGACGCCGATCGAGTCGGGCCGCGGGACCTCGTAATTCGATCCATTCGACTCTGTGGCCAAGGGCGCCCTAGGAGGAGACTTCAATGCGTGCGGATTTGGCAGCAGGAGTGAGTGCGACTTCGGAGGCCAGCGGTGGGCAGAGCGTCATTCAGGTTCACGAAGCGAGGTCCAAACTGGCTGCGCCTCATCGCAGTCATCGTTGCTATGGCTCTGGTCGCTGGGGCGTGCGGCGATACGGATTCCGACGGCGCCGGAGGCCAGCCTCCAAAGGACGACGATGCTGCAGGCCAGCCTCTACAGGAAAACGCCCTCGGCTTCGTGTGCTACGTCGCTGACAGCGGCGCGGCCTGGTGCGCCGAGGGCGCAGAACTACTTGAGGAAATCGAGAGCCGGAGCGGGCCGGTGTCTGCGTACTCCGAGGACGTGGGAGCTGTAGCGACATCGTTGGGTCTGGGTGAGTCGGATCTTCGGAGGACTGCCCTCGTGGCCTGCAGCAACGGTGCTTGGGGTGCGATCGGACTTGAGTCTGCCTCTTGGGAAGCGCTCGATGGACACGCGCTCACTACCCTCTGCCGTGATGCCCTCATCGAGAGCCTGAAGGGGTTCGTCCTCGTCGACCGGGGGGCATCGGAGCCGCCCGGCGGGAGTCCGGACCTGTCGCTACCGGATCTTGGGGCCGACTTCTCCAAAGCCCTCTCGGGCTACACATGCGACGGGCTCGAAGGAAGTCAGCCTGCCCCCGCTGCCGGCATCCTTATCCCGATAGCCGAGGGCATCGCTATCGGGTACACCCTCAGCCTCCTCCTACGGGAAGTCTTCGAGGAGTTCGACATCCTGCAGGAGCCCTGGACCTGCTGTGACCCCGACCCGCCACTTCCTGGCGATCAGCGAGATCCTCGAAGACTTCCCGTAGGAGGAGGCTGAGGGTGTACCCGATAGCGATGCCCTCGGCTATCGGGATAAGGAT
>JBCBSZ010000053.1:0-43212 GCA_039818945.1 Actinomycetota bacterium | reverse complement strand
CACCGAGTCGTCGGTGAGGCGGTGGACCCGGTCGCGGATCTCGTCCAGCAGCTCGTTCGGGGTGCGGCCGTCGACCGAGGTCGAGGTGACCCCGGCGGCGACCTGCTCGCGGACGCCAGCCACCCGCACCTGGAAGAACTCGTCGAGGTTGTTGTGGGCGATGGCGAGGAACTTGAGCCGGTCGAGCAGCGGCGTGTCAGCGCTCTCGGCCAGTGCCAGGACACGATCGTCGAAGTCGAGCCACGAGAGCTCTCGGTTGATGTAGCGCTGCTCGTCGTGCTCGATGAACGACATCGCGGTGCGGCCCCTTCCGACCCGGGAGCCGAGACTAGCCCGGGCCGTCGTCCGCTCGGTCCAGGGGGATCGTCCAGCCGAGCGCCAGCGCGGCGACCGCGCCGAGGGCCACCACCGCCGTGATCGAGGTGCGCTCGATCAGCGGCCCGGCGACGAGGTTCGAGATGGGCACCATGCCGCCGAAGCTCATCGTCCACAGCGCCATGACCCGGCCGCGGACCTCGTCCTCGATGTTGGTCTGGACGTGCGTGAGCAACGCCGTCGTGGTCGCGAAGTAGACGAGTCCGACGCCGAACATGACCGGGTACGCAGGCCAGGGAGAGCGGAGCGCGGCGAGCACGGCGAGGAGCACGGCGAAGGCCGTCAGGGTGCCGCGGACGACCACGGGCTTGGGGTAGCGCCGCAGCACGGTGCCCACGAGGAGCGCACCACCCACGGCGCCGGAGCCGAAGGTGGCGTAGAGGACGCCGTACCCGGAGCTCTTCGCGTCGATCCCGAGGTTCAGCTCGGCCAGCGTCGGCATCTGCCCGATGAAGGGCAGGCAGAACAGCGCGAAGAGCGCCATCAGCAGCAGCGAGTTCCGGATGAGCGGGCGCTCGCGAACGAGCCGGAAGCCGGCGGTCAGGCGCTGGAGCCCGGCGCCGGCTGCGGCCCGGGGCGCGTCCGGGAAGCGGGCCACGATCAGCGCACCGATCACGAACACGTACGACAGGCCGTTGACCACGAAGACCGCCGACGCGCCGAACGCCACCCACAGCACGCCGCCGAGCGCCGGTCCGATGACCCGGCTGGCGTTCATCTGGGTCGAGTTGAGGCTGATCGCGGCCTCGAGGTTCTCGCGGCCCGCGAGCGTGGGAAGGACGGCCGACCAGGTCGGGGCGAAGATCGCCTGGCCCAGCCCGATGACGAAGACCAGGGCGACGAGCAACCACTCCTCGACCTCGCCACCGACCACCGCGGCGGCGAGCACGAAGGTCCACCCGGCCTGCCAGATCTGCGTGGCGAGGAGCAGCTTGCGTCGGTCGAGGGAGTCCGCCAACGTCCCGCCGACGATGGCGAGGAGCAGCATCGGTCCGAGCTGGGCGAAGACCACCAGGCTCACGAACGACGGCCGTTCGGTCAGCTCCCACGCGAAGGCGGTGAGCACGACGTTCTGCATCCACCGACCGATGTTCGACACGAACGAGCCGACGAAGACGATGCGGAAGTCGCGGTGGGCGAGGGCCTGGCGAGCCGAGCCCCCGGCCTCCGGTGGATCGTCGACGTCGGTCACGGGTGACGGACGGCTGGCGGGGCGGAGCTCACGGCCCGACCAGGATGCCGGGACCGGCCGCGGGCCACACATCTCGGTCGAGGCCGGCTCGGCGCGGCGCTAGGTTGCGCGCCGTGGCCCGTCCTCTGGAGTCGGTCTTCCCGCGCCGACTCGGGACCAACTTCCGCTGGCTGGTCAGCTCGTCGTGGGCCACCAACCTCGGCGACGGGATGGGCATCGCCGCCGGGCCATTGCTCGTCGAGTCGCTCACCGACGACCCGCTCCTCGTCGGCTTGGCCTGGCTGGTCGGACGGCTCCCGGCGCTCTTCTTCGGCCTCCACGCGGGCGTCGCAGCCGATCGCTTCGACCGCCGACGGCTCCTGATCGTCGCGAACCTCGCACGCGCGGGCGTCATCGCCGTGCTCGCCATCACCATCGCCACCGATGCGGTCGGGATCGGCCTCGTCCTCGCCGCCCTGTTCGTCCTGGGCGTCGCCGAGACGCTGGCCGACACGACCTCGCACACGCTGCTGCCCATGATCGTGCGACCCGGGGACCTGACGACGGGCAACACGCGCCTCATGTTCGGCTTCATCGGGCTCGATCAGCTCGTCGGTCCCTCGATCGGTGCGATCCTGTTCGCCGTCGGTGCCAGCGTGCCCTTCTTCGGTCAGGCCGTCGTGCTCGCGTTCGGGGTGGTGCTGGCCAGCCGGCTCCGGCTGGGACCGGTCACGGCGCCGGACCCGACCGCCACGACGGTGCGGCGTGAGATCGCGGCCGGGCTTCGCTGGTTGTGGGGGCACGCCGCCATCCGCACGTTGGCCATCACGGTCGCGGTCTTCAACCTGACCTTCGGAGCGGCCTTCTCGGTGCTCGTCGTGCTCGCCACCGAGCGGCTCGGCCTCGGCGAGGTCGGCTTCGGCGTGCTCACCTCGATCAGCGCGCTCGGGGGCATCCTCGGAACGGTCGTGTACCACCGGGTCGAGGCGCGGATCGGCATGGCGGCCATCATGCGGATCGGCCTCGTGATCGAGGCCTCGACGCACCTCGTCTTCGCCACGGCGACCACCGCGTGGCCGGCGATGGTGGCGATGTTCTGCTTCGGCGTGCACGCATCGATGTGGGGCACGACCGCGGCCACGATCCGGCAGGCCAGCGTGCCGGAGCACCTCCAGGGCCGCATCACCGCGGTCTACGGCGTCGGGCTCAAGGGCGGGTTGGTGATCGGTGCGGCGGCGGGTGCGGTGCTGGCGCAGGTCGGCGGGATCACCGCGCCGTACTGGTTCGCGTTCGTCGGCTCGACGATCACGCTGGTGCTCATCTGGCGCTCGCTGGCCCACATCGCACGCTCCAGTGGTGTCGGGTCAGTCGAGTGACGCCCAGAACCTGGCGAGCGCATCCGCGGCCGGGGTGGGGTCCTGGACCATCCACCAGTGGCCGAGGTCAGGCATCGGCGCGACCGCCGCCCCGAGCTGGGCCGCGACCTCGCCGGTGAACTCGACCCCGACGTAGGGGTCGGCCTCGGCGGACAGCAGCAGCGCCGGCCGATCGGCGGTGGCGAGCGCCCGCGCGACCTCGTCGAGGACCGCTCGGTCCGCAGCCCGGTAGAGCGTCAGGATGCAGGCACCCATCTCCTCGTTGGCCGCGTCGGCCATGGGCCCGGCGATCTCCGGCGGCATGCCGAGGCCGGCGTAGGCCGCGGTCAGCTCCTCCACGGGCAGGTCGGTCAGGTCGGCGACCGACTGCTCGCCCGCCCCGGGCGTGCGCCAGGTCTGTGCGGCGTCGTGCCACTCGTAGGACGGATGCAACAACCCGGCGCAGTCCGCGGCCCACGACCGGATCAGCCCGGGCGACCGGGCCGCGAGGCCGAAGACGTGGCCGGCGCCCCAGTCGTGGCCGACGAGGTCGATGGTGCCGCCGAGCCCGGTGAGCTCACCGGCCAGCCAGTCGACGTAGCCCGCCGGCGTCGCCTCGAAGCCGGCCGGGACGGGTGCTCCGAAGCCCGGCGGCGACAGCGCGACGCAGTCGTCGACACCCCGCTCGCCGAGCGCGTCGACCAGTGGCCCCCAGATCTCGGCGACTTCGGGGTTGCCGTGGACGAACACCTTGGTCATCACGTGATGGTCGCGCGTCGTCCGAATGGGTGCCGAAGGCCCCTACTGGCCCGGGACCTCCGGGCGGGAGAATCTCGCACGAGGAGGCGAACGGACGATGCGAACGATCGTGGTCGGAGTCGACCGGTCCTTCGCTGCTCGCGTGGTGGCCGGTTGGACCGCAGCGCTCGCCGCCGCCGTCGGAGCCGAGGTGGTGGAGGCGCACGCCTTTCGCACCCCGATCGACGTCGGGCCGGACGAGGCGGCACGGTTGCTCGCGATGCGCGAGGCCGACCTGACGGAACGCTTCGTGGAGGATGCGTCCAGACGCGGGGTCGAGGCCCGGTTGGTGGTCCGACCGGGCGATCCGCGGCAGATCATCGGCCGGATCGCGACGGAGCTCGGCGCCGACCTGGTCGCGCTCGGCCGATCCGGAGAGGGGGCCGACGCCGAGGAGAGCAGGATCGGCACGGTGGTCGAGCACGCCGCCCACCACTGGTCGGGCTCGCTGGCCGTGGTCCCGGCACGCCGCACCGGACCGATCACTCGGATCATCGTCGGGATCGACGGCTCGGCGTCCTCGCTGGCCGCGCTGCGATGGGCGGCGTCGGTCGCCCCCGGGCTCGACGCCTCCGTGGTGGTGGTGAACGCACCGGAGTCGACGGGGATCTCCGCGGCGAGTCGTGCCGCCGGCGACCTCCGGGAGTGGTCGCGGCCGGTCACCGACTCCGGCGTCGAGGTCGAGTACGTCGTGTCGCAGGACCTGCGTCCCTTCGACGCCCTCACCGTCGCGATCGCGGCCAACGGCGGCGACCTGCTCGTGCTCGGGCGCCGGGGCACCGGCGGCTTCCCCGGACTGGCCAGCGGCTCGGTCGCCCTGACGGCACTCCAGCGCTCGCCGATCCCCGTGGTGCTGATCGGCGGTCAGTTCCCGTAGGCGCGGGGGCCGCGACCCGGGTCGGCCCACTCGAGGACCATCTCCCCACCGAACGGCGTCGCACGCCAGTGGCCGGTCAGCCGACGCAGCCGCTCGTGGAGCGCCGCGGCGAGCTCGGCCGAGGCGATGTCGGGGGCGACCGCCCGCAGCACCCGCTCGACCTCCTCGACCGGTGCGGCGGTGCGCATCAGGGTCTGGGCGGGGCCCGCCAGCCGCTCGGCGAGCGCCATGTCGGGCCCGTCCAGGCCGTCCCCGGTGAGGCTGCCGCCGGCGGCGACCGAGCCCCACACCCCGCCGGTGAGGCCGAGCTCGGCCTCGATCGCCAGGTGCGCGAGGTCGTGCCGGAGGAAGTCCTTGGAGTCGAGCTCGACGGCCTCGGTGGAGCCGTCCGCTCGCTCGACCTCCACCCGATGACGGCGGTCGGACAGCCGGTGGAAGGTGATGCGCACGGCCGCGATCCTCCCATCGCGGTCGCTCCGGCTCGACCGCTTATGGTGGCCGCGCGCACGACCCGGTGCGCCCCGAGTCGGGTGGAGCCGATGAGCGATCGGACTGTGGAGGGAGCCACCCGGTCCGAGCGCGTCTGGCTCGTCGTCGGACTCGTGATGCTCTCGACCTGTGTGGCACAGGCCTTCGGTCGCTTCACCTGGGGCGTCGTGCTCCCCGAGGCCCGCGACGACCTGCTCGGCGGCTCGAACTCGCTCGCCGGGTTCTTCGCCACGCTCAACGTGTCCGCCTACCTGGCCGGCACCGTGCTGGTGTCGTGGGCCTCGACCCGCGTGACCCTCGTCGGCCTGATGCGCATCGGCGTGGCGATCTCGACCGCTGCGCTCGGCGTCGCCGCCGTCGCGCCGTCGGGGCCCGTCCTCGGCGTGGCGCTCGTCGCGATGGGGCTCGGCGGTGCCGTCATCTGGATCCCGGCGCCGGCGATCGCCGCCCGCTGGCTCCCGAAGGACCGGGCCGGCATGGCGGTCGGCCTCGTCGGCAGCGGGATCGGCCTCGGGCTCGTGTTCGCCGGCCAGACGGCGGCCTTCCTCCGGCGGGGTTCCGACGCCGACGACGTGTGGCAGACGCTGTACCGGATCGAGTTCGCCATCGCGCTGGTCGTGCTCGTCGGCACGTTCGCGTTCGTGCGCTCCAGTGGCGACCGCCCCGGTGCGACCGGCGGCTTCGGGGGCTTCGGGGCGCTGCGCACCGTCACGAGCTGGCTGCCCCTGACGGTGGCGTACGCCTCGTTCGGCTTCGCCTACATCCTCGTGATCGGGTTCCTCGTGGCTCGCCTCGAGGACGACGCCGGGTTCAGCAGCGGACAGGCGGCGGCGATGTTCTCGCTGGTCGGCATCGCCACGGCCGCCGGTGGCCTCACGATCGGCACGCTGTCGGACCACATCGGGCGGCGGCTCATGCTCATCGGGGCGTTCGCGGTGTTCGGTGCCTCCACGCTGCTCGTCCTCACCGGCGAGCAACCCTGGGTCGCCATCGCGGCGCTCGGGATCGGGCTCACCTTCTCCGGGATGCCGTCGCTGATCATCGCCCACCTCGTCGAGCACACCGACGTCGACACCTACGGCCCGGCCTTCAGCGCGGCGACCCTCGCCTTCGGGGTGACCCAGATGGTCTCGCCGCAGATCGGCGGGGTGATCGCCGACGCCGCCGGGTCCTTCACCCCGGTGTTCCTGCTGTCCGCAGCGGTCTCCGGGATCGGGACGGCCGCCGTGACGCGCCTGCCCTGACAGACTCCCGGCATGGAGGAGGACTTCTTCGAGGCGTGCCTCGACGCCGTCGCCGAGCTCGTCCCCGGCGAGGTCGTCAGCTACGGCGACATCGCCGAGCGGGCCGGACGGCCCGGGGCAGCTCGAGCGGCGGGCGCCGTGCTCGCCCGGTCGATGGGCACGGTGCCGTGGTGGCGGGTCGTCTATGCCGACGGTCGGCTGCCCGTGTGCGGACCAGAGGAGCAGACCGCCCGACTGCGCTCGGAGGGCGCGGTGGTCGACGGGGGACGCGTGCGCGAATCGCCGTCGGGACGCTTCGCGGCCGACCGTGACGTGCTGGACTGGTCGCCATGACCGAGTCGACCGACACCGCCGCCGACGTCGAGAGCACCGGGCCCGACGAGTCCGAGGGCGGGCGCAGCTCGTCGAAGCCCCCGACCGACAAGCTCGTGCTGATCGGAGCGGCGGCTGCGCTGATCGCCATCGTGGTGGCGGCGCAGCGCGACATCGCGACCCAGCCGAACCTGCGGGGGCCGCGCTGGCTGTGGCACGCGATCGCCTCGACCCCGCCCGGGGTCGTGATCTACGGGATGTACGGGCCGAAGGGGCACCCCTTCGGCGATCTGCCGTCTCCAACGGTGCAGGTGGTCGACCCGGCGGCATGATCGGGCCCGCCCGCGCGGCGGCGGGTGCCGGGGGAGGGACGGCGATGGTGATGGAGTTCGATCCGACCGACGAGGACGTGCTGGCCGACCCGTGGCCGATCTACGCCCGGCTCGTCGAGGAGTGCCCGGTTGCGCACACCGACCGCCTCGCCAACCCGATGTTCGCCATGAGCCGGCGCGACGACGTCTACGACATGCTCACCGACGTCGAGACCTGGTCGAACCGCCACGGCCCCGGGATCGCGTTCGAGCGCAGCACCGGCAGCGTGCAGCGGCTCGACCCGCCCGAGCACGGCATCCGGCGCCGCTTCCTTCGGGCGCCGTTCCTGCCGAAGGCGGCCGAGCGCAACGTGCCGGCCGTCCGGGCGCTGGCCCACGAGCTCCTCGACGACCTCGTCCCCGGCGGTCGGGCCGAGCTCCACGACGACTTCGCCGTGCCGCTCCCGATCGTGTCGTTCTCCCGGATCCTCGGCCTCGACGAGCGCGACGCCGACCGCTTCAAGGAGTGGGCCGACCTCATCACCCTCGGTATGGCCTACCCGGAGGAGGCGAGGGAGGCAGGCCGGTCGGTCAGGTCCTACACGCTCGCCGAGGTGACCCGTCGCCGGGCGCTCGTCGCCGAGGCCGACCTCGGGCCCGATGACGACCCGGTCGGCACGGTCGTCCCGGCGGGCATCCTCTCGGAGCTGTGCTGCCACCCGCTCGAGGACGGCACCCACGCCACCGACGACGAGGTGACCGGCCTGGTGGCGATGATGCTCGTCGCCGGTCACGAGACGACCACCTCGCTGATCACCAACGCGGTGTGGCGGCTGCTCGAGGACCGCTCCCGCTGGGAACGCCTCGTCGCCGAGCCCGAGCTCGCCGAGCAGGTCGTCGAGGAGAGCCTGCGCTTCGACCCGCCCGTGCTCGGCAACTGCCGAACCCCGCACGTCGACGTCGAGCGGCACGGCGTCCCCATCGAGGCGGACACGAAGGTGATGTACCTCGTCGGACCGGCGAACCGCGACCCGGCCACCTTCGACGACCCCGACGAGTTCCGCATGGACCGGCCGATCGTCGAGTCGCGCCGCCACTTCAGCTTCGGGTGGGGCGCCCACTTCTGCCTCGGCGCCACCGTGGCCCGCCTGACCGGCCGGGTGGCCCTGACCGCGCTCGTCGAGCGGGTTCCCGGCCTGCGGCTCGACGGTCCGACCGAGCGGTTGCCGCAACCGTTCCTGTGGGGCCGGCGGCGGCTCCCGGTGGCCTGGTGAGGGAGGGCCGAGCGATGGGCTTCACACCCGAGCAGCTGTCGGACCGCGAGCAGATCCGCGACGTCGCGCTGCGGTACTGCCGCGGCGTCGACCGCCTCGACGAGACGCTCATGCAGTCCGCCTACTGGCCCGACGCCATCGACGAGCACGGGAGCTTCGTCGGCAACGCGCACCGGTTCGCCGAGTACTGCATGACGGCCCACGATCGCTGGTCCTGGACGATGCACTCGATCTTCAACCACTCGATCGAGATCGACGGTCCGACCGACGCGCGGGGCGAGATCTACAACGTCTCGACGCTGTGCCGCGCCGACACCGGCGCGATCGACACCTGGTACGGGCGCTACCTCGACCGTTACGAGCGCCGGGGCGACGAGTGGCGGATCATCCACCGGGTCTGCGTGCACCACGGCACGACGAGCGCGGTCCAGGACGCGATGGACATCGACACCTCGAACTACCGGCCGGGCGATGTCGACCGCCCCAGCGGCGGCCGCAGGATGGGTCCGTAGATCCCTCGGGACCGCCGCCCGTGCCCCGACGGGTCGACTCCTGGAAGACTGCCGCGGTGGCCGGATCCGACACGCTCCAACTCGCCCGCCGGCTGGGCTGGCTCGACCCCCGCCAGATCGGCGCGACCACGGCCGGGCTCGGGCGGTGGGGACCGACGATGGCGTCGCTGTCGGCCACCGCAGCGATCCGCCACGGCGGCAGGACGGCGGTCATCGACGGCCGCGGGGAGCTGACGTACCGCGAGCTCGACCGCCGCACCTCGGCGCTCGCCCGCGGGCTGCGCGACCTCGGCTTCGGCGGTGGCGACCACCTCGGGGTGCTGTGCCTCAACCACCGGGACTTCGTCGAGATCTCGATCGCCGCCGCGAAGGCCGGGCCGACCGTCGTCTACCTGAACACGGGCTTCGCTCCTCGGCAGCTGGGCGAGGTCTGCGCTCGTGAGGGCATCGGGATCGTGGTCGTCGACGCCGAGCTCCTGCCCATCGTCGAGGGGTCCGGTTTCGACGGCACCGTCGTCGTCGCCGACGGCGACCCCGGCCGCCATCGCTCCATCGACGAGCTCCGCGGTGCCGGCGCCGGCCGGTTGCGCATGCCGGTGCTGCCGAGCCGGCCGACGCAGCCGGTGCTGCTCACCTCCGGCACGACGGGGACACCGAAGGGCGCCCGGCGCGACGGACGGCCGGCGGGACTGGCCGCGGCGCTCGGCGTGCTCGAGCGGGTCCCGTACGAGCCCGGCGACATCACGGTCATCCCCACGCCGCTGTTCCACGCGTGGGGCCTGGCCCAGCTCACCGTCGCGCTGTCGACCGGCTCGACCTCGGTGCTGGTCCGCCGCTTCGATCCCGAGGCCACCTTCGCCGCCGTCGAGGAGCACCGGGCGACCGTCCTCGCCGTCGTGCCCGTCATGATCCAACGGATGCTCGCGGCCGACGAAGCGGGCGCACGCGACCTCTCCTCGGTGCGGATCGTGGCGTCGAGCGGGTCGGCGCTGCCGGCGGCGGTGGCGCTCGAGTGGATGGACCGATACGGCGACCACGTCTACAACCTCTACGGCTCGACCGAGGTCGGCCAGGCCACGATCGCCGACCCGATCGACCTCCGGGCCGCGCCCGGCACGGCCGGCCGGGTCATCCCCGGCAGCACGGTCGAGATCGTCGACGAGCGGGGCGAGCCGGTCGGCGCCGGCGTCGAGGGCCGCATCATGGTCGGCAACGCGGCGCAGTTCACCGAGTACACCGGCGGTGGGACGAAGGACCGGGTGCGCGGCCTGATGTCGTCGGGCGACGTCGGGTACTTCGACGCAGACGGCCGCCTGTTCGTGACGGGACGGGCCGACGACATGATCGTCAGCGGCGGCGAGAACGTCTTCCCGCTGGAGATCGAGGAGGTGCTCCTCGATCACGACGGCGTCGAGGACGCCGTCGTGGTCGGCGTGCCCGACGACGACTTCGGTCAGCGGCTCGCCGCGATGATCGTCACTCGCGACGGAAGCGAGCTGGACGACGACGCCGTCAGGGCGATCGTGCGCGGTCAGCTCGCTCGCCACAAGGTGCCGCGAGACGTCCGCTTCGTCGACGAGCTCCCGCGCAACACGACCGGCAAGCTCCTCCGCGGCGCCGTCGCGGAGGCGTTCGCCACGGACTGATCGGGCCTCGGCCCGCAGGCCGTCCGCTCAACCGTGCTCGACGATGAGCACGTCGCACGGCGAGTGGTGGGCCACCTTCGTCGAGACCGATCCCCTGACGAAGCGTCCGATCGGTCCGAGCCCGCGGGCGCCGACGACGATGAGATCCGCGTCGCACTCCTCGGCAGCGGCGAGGATGGCCTCGGCGGGTGAGCTCTGCGAGTCGTGCCCGATCCCCCTCACGCCGAACTCCGCCGCGATGGCCTCGGCGTCGCCCAACCGGGCCTCGCTCTCGAAGTCCTGATCGACGAGGTGCTGGAACTCCTCCGGGAGCTCGTGCCGGAGGCGGCCCATCTCGTGCGGAGCGAGGACGTGCGTCGCGGCGACCACGTGGATCTCGCCGACGCCCTGTGAACTCGCCAGCTCGGCTGCCCGCCGGATGGCCTGGCGCGAGTGCGGGGAACCGTCGGTCCCCACCACGATCCGTTCGAACATCCTGCTGCCCTTCCGTCGGCGTCGGTGACCGACCGGATCATTCCCCACGTTCCCGGCCGGCAGCCAGGTCGTTCACCAGGATTCCACCCACCGTTCGCCGGCGCTCCGCCAGCGCGGTCACCGCGACCGGGTGGCCGTGTCGACGAACGTGTCGCCGTCGAGCACCGCCACGACGGTCGACACGTCGACCATGCCGGCGAGCTCCACGTCGGCGGCCCAGCCACGCTCGCTGAGCTCCCTCCCGGTCACCGACCGGCCGAGCAGCACCGGGAGGTCGGCCCGACCGTCGTTCCACACCGCCGCGGCTGCCCGGGCCTCGGGCGACGCGGTGCGCCCGGCCGCCGCCAGCTCGGCGGCGATCGCACCGGCACCGAGGAGGTCCTCGAGGGCCGGGCGGAGCGGCCCGGTCGCGCCACGCCACCGCTCACCCGCGGGCAGGATGCCGACCGGACCGTCATGCGACGCGAGGTGGAGCGCCACGGCGGAGGCGTTGCGGAGACAGGCGGCGATGACGGTCGTCGCGCCGGCCTCGGCGGCCCCGAACGTGAGCGCTGCGCCGTTCGGGGAGGGCAGGACGAGCCGGGTGCCGGCGGGGAGGTCCGCCAAGGCCGCCGGCGAGAGCGACCAGGGGTGATCGGCGTCGACCTCGTCGCGTCGGACGGCGACCGTCGCCCCGTGCGTCGCCGCGTGATCGTGCTCGCCGCCGTCGTGCCAGCGGTAGGGCAGGATCGTCGCCCCGCGACCGAGCGCCACGTCGACGCAGGTCGTGAACGAGAGCACGTCGACGATCACGACGGTGGGGCAGTGGGGTGCGAGGCGTCGTAGCCCGTTGGGCCCCCACTCGACCCGGACGTCGTGGCCCGACTGGGCGAGGTGGTCGTCGGGCGTGACGGGCATCGGTGGTCGAGCCTAGGTTCGACGGCATGCAGAGCAGCGTTCCGTGGTGGCGGCTCCGGCAGGTGGCGCTCGTCGCCACCGACCTCGATGCGGTCGAAGCCGAGATCGGCGAGCTGCTGGGGCTCGACGTGTGCTTCCGCGACCCCGGCGTCGCCGCGTTCGGGCTCCACAACGCCCTGTGGGCCATCGGCGACACGTTCCTCGAGGTGGTCTCGCCCACCGAGGACGGCACGACGGCGGGGCGCTACCTCGACCGGCGCGGCGGGGACTCGGGCTACATGGTGATCCTGCAGACCGACGACCTCGACGGCGCCCGCGACCGGGTCGCCGCGCAGGACGTCCGGATCGTCTACACCGCCGAGGGTCCAGGGGTCACCGGGCTGCACCTGCACCCGCGCGACGCGGGCGGGGCGATCCTCTCGTTCGATCGCTGCGAGGACCCGGCCGACTGGCCGTGGGCCGGGCGCTCGTGGCGCGATCACGCCTCGATCGACCGCGTCGCGGATCTGGTCGCGGTGGACGTCGCCGCCGAGGACCCCGACGCGCTCGGCGCCCGCTGGTCGGCGATGGTCGGCCTCCCGATGCGCCGCCCCCGCGAGCTGCGCCTCGGGACCGGCACGATCCGCTTCGTGCCCGCCGGGGAGCGGGGCGAGGGGGTCGAAGCGCTCGACATCCGGGTCACCGACCGTTCGCTCGCCGGCTCCACCCGACGGGTCTGCGGCACCGACCTGCGCTTCGTGTGAGGTTCGACGTCGAGGCGATCCTCTGCGACAACGACGGCACGCTGGTCGACTCCCAGCCGGCCGTGGATCGGGCCTGGCAGCGGTGGAGCGAGCGCGTCGGGCTCGAGTGGTCCTTCGTGTCGACCAGGATCCACGGTCGCCGGGCCTCCGAGTCGATCGCCGAGCTCACCCCGGACCGCGACCTTTCGACCGAGGACGCCTGGCTGGAGCAGGTCGAGCTCGAGGAGCTCACCGACGTGGCCGCGATCCCGGGTGCCCACGAGCTGCTCAACGCGCTGGAGGGGTTGCGGTGGGCGGTCGCGACGTCGGCCTCGGTCCGCCTCGCCGTCGCCCGCCTCGAGGCCGCCGGCCTGCCGGTCCCGGAGGTGCTGATCGGCGCCGACCTCGTCGAGCGGGGCAAGCCCGACCCGCAGCCCTACCTGCTCGCCGCCGGTCACCTGGGAGCCGATCCGGGTCGCTGCCTCGTGTTGGAGGACTCCACCACCGGCGTGCGGGCCGGCGTCGCCGCCGGGTGCGCGGTGATCGGGGTCCGCACCGGCGACGACCACGACACGCTCGTCGCCGCCGGTGCGACGACGACGGTCGCCGACCTCCGCGAGCTGACGGTGATGCCCGGGCGCTCGGGCCTCGGTGTCAGTGTCAGGCGTTGACGATGTCCGCGATCAGCTTCAGGGCCTTGGGCGGGCCGGAGACGAGGAGCGTCGTCACGACGGTCTGCTCCCAGACCTCCAGCTCCTCCTTGATCTTCTCGGCCGGCCCGACCATGGCGACGCTCTCGACGACCTCGAGGGGGATGGCCTGCGCGGCCTCGTCCTTGCGGCCGTCGAGGTAGAGGTCCTGGACCTTCACCGCGACGTCCTCGAAGCCCATCCGGGCGAACACGTCGAAGTGGAAGTTGGCGCCTCGGGCCCCCATGCCGCCCATGTAGAGGGCCAGCATCGGCCGGACCAGATCGGCGCAGGCCTCGACGTCGTCGCCGGGGACGACGGAGACCGGCACGACGACCTCGAAGTCGTCGAAGCTGCGCCGGGCGCCGGGCCGCGAGAACCCCTCGGCGAGCTGGGCGCGGTAGGTGTCGTCGTCGCGCGGTGAGAAGAACAGCGGCAGCCAGCCATCGCAGATCTCGGCCGAGAGGGCGACGTTCTTCGGTCCCTCTGCGGCGAGGTAGATCGGGAGGTCGTTCCGCAGCGGGTGGACGGTCGACTTGAGCGGCTTGCCCAGCTCGAGCCCGCCGGGGTGGGGGAGCTGGTAGTGCTCGCCCTCGAACGCGACGGGCTCCTCGCGGGCGACGATGCGGCGGATGATCTCCACGTACTCGCGGGTGCGGGCCAGCGGCTTCGGGTAGGGCTGGCCGTACCAGCCCTCGACGACCTGGGGACCCGAGACGCCGAGGCCGAGGATGAACCGGCCGCCGGACAGGTGATCCATGGTGATGGCCGCCATCGCGGTCGCCGCCGGGGTGCGGGCGGAGATCTGGATGATCGACGTGCCCAGCTTGATGCGGCTCGTGTGTGCACCCCACCACGCCAGGGGCGTGAGGGCGTCGGAGCCGTAGGCCTCGGCGGTCCAGAACGAGTCGTAGCCGAGCTCCTCGGCCGCCTGCAGCGTCTCGTGCGCGCCCGGGGGCGGCCCGGCCGACCAGTACCCGGCGCCGGTTGCGAGCTTCATGGATCCCCTCCGATGTGGTTGCCGTCCACATCATCGTCCACGCAGCGGCGGCGCCGTTAGCCTGCGCCGACGTGGCCTCCCCTCGCATCGCCGTCCTCCCCGCCGAGCACCGCCTCGCCGCCGGTGCGGTCGCCGCGGTGGAGGCGGGTGGCGCCGAGCTCGTCGAGGTCGCCGACGCCAACGCGCTCGTGTGGGTCGACCCCCACGGCGCCGAGGCGCTTCGAACGGTCCTCGCCGCCCACGACGGGCTCGACTGGGTGCAGCTCCCGTTCGCCGGGGTCGAGCCCTTCGTCGACGTGATCGACGGCTCCCGGCGCTGGACCTGCGGCAAGGGCGTCTACGCCGAGCCGGTCGCCGAGCACGTGCTCACCCTGGCCCTGGCTGGGTTCCGGGGCCTCACGACCTACGTCCCCGCGTCGACCTGGGAGGCACCAGAGGGCCAGAACCTCCTCGGCGCCCGGGTCACCGTGCTCGGCGCCGGCGGCATCACCGAGTCGCTGCTGCGGCTGCTCGCCCCGTTCGGCTGCGAGATCACCGTGCTGCGCCGGCGGGTCGCGCCGCTCGATGGCGCGCTCGTGCGGCCGATCGCCGACCTCCACGACGTCCTGCCGACGACCGACCTGCTCGTGGTCGCGCTCGCCCTGACGCCCGAGACCGACGGCATCATCGGCGCAGCGGAGCTGGCACTGCTCTCCGAGCACGCGTGGCTGGTGAACGTCGCTCGCGGTCGCCACGTCGACGCGGATGCCCTCGTCGACGCGCTCCGAACCGGTGGCATCGGTGGTGCGGCGCTCGACGTCACCGAACCCGAGCCCCTGCCGGCCGGTCATCCGCTGTGGGCCGAGCCGCGCTGCATCATCACCCCGCACGTGGCCAACACCCCGGAGATGGGCGCACCGCTGCTCTTCGCCCGGATCACCGACAACGTCCGCCGGTACGGCCGCGGCGAGGAGCTCGTCGGGCCGGTCGATCCAGCGCTGGGCTATTAGCTCGGCCCGGTCCCTCGATTCCGGTCTCGTCGCGAGGATCCCTACGCTGGACCCGGATGGCGGACCACTACGAGGTGCTCGACGTCGCCCGCGGGGCAGACGCAGCAGAGATCCGGGCCGCCTACCTGCAGCGGGCGCGAGCCCTGCACCCCGATCGCTGGTCGGACCGTCCCGAGTCCGAGCGCAAGCGGGCCGAGCGGGCGATGCAGGACGTCAACGAGGCCTGGCGGGTGTTGGGCGACGCCTCCAGCCGGGCCCGCTACGACCGCGACACGACGACCGGCCCCCGGTCCGTGCCGCCGCGGACGAGCTCGCGCCCGACAGCTCCCCGACCGTCCCGCCCGCCACGGCGCCCGGTCGACGGGGTGGCCCCCGATCCGGTCGGTGCCCGAACGCCGTCGGCGTGGGCGGCGGCCCTCGCCGGCGCCGCGCCCTACGTGCTCCTCGCGATCATCGGCATCGGCATCTTCGTCGTGACCGCCTTCGCGGGCGGTGACGACACGCCGTCGGCCCGGGAGCCCGACGTGCCGACCTGCGTGCAGATCCCGGCGTCGGGCATCCCCGTGAGCGTGCCGTGCGACGGCGACCACGACGGCTACGTCCTGGCCGAGGTGTCGTTGGCGCGAGCCTGCGGGGAGGGACGGCGCTACATCATCCCGGGCGGTGAGACGGCGCTGTGCCTGAGCGAGTTCACGCCGCCGTCGTTCGTCGAGGAGTAGACGTCAGCTGACGTCGGAGCCCACGCAGTTCTCGAGGATCAGGTTCAGCAGCTCCGGGGGCAGCGTGGCGGACTGCTCCATCTCGGCGTACATCCGGTCGAAGTCCTCGTAGGGCACCTCGGCCTGGACGACGTCGACCACGCAGCCGCAGATCTCCTCGCCGGCCTGCTCCACGCAGGCCGACGTGAGCTGGTCGATGGCCTCGTCGGGGTAGCCGCCGTCCTCGGCGGGCGCAGGAGGCGGGTTGACCGGCGCCTCCGCAGCGGGTTCGGCGACCGGCTCGGACGATGCCGAGTCGGTGCCGCATCCGGCGAGGACGAGCAGCGAGGTGATCGTGAGGGTGAGGATCGTTCGCACGACAGGACTCCATCCTTGGATTCCCGGCTCCATCGGCAGCTGGGTGCGACGGCGTGAGCGTCAGCCCGAGCGCAGGCGGATCCGGACGCCGTGGTGATCGCCGGGTGCGATCTCCCAGGCGTCCTCGACCGGCTTCGCTCCGTCGATCCGCTGCGGGTCGGGGTGGGTGAAGGCGACGTGGTGGAGACGGCCAGGGCGATCGCCCAGCCAGGCCCGCAGCTCACCGTCGACGGGCTCGAGCAGCCGCAGGCGACCAGGGCCGGGCCAGCGGAGCTCGACCCAGCGCCCGCCATCGTCGCCCTCGGCCGCGGCCTCGCCCCGGAGCGGACCGGCGAACAGCGCCAGCGCCGCGCCGAGGTCGGGCACGAGGTGCACGATGCGGTCGAGGTGGGCGGTGGCGCCGTGTCGGGGCGCCGGTGCGACCTCGGTGAGCTCCGGGTCGTCGTCGCCACCCTCCTGGGCGATCTGGACGACGATCCCGCACGCGCTCGCCGGATGGAGGAAGGCCTCCTTCCACGTCTCGGAGTCCAGGTCGACGCCGACCACCGTGGCGCCCGCCGCCTCGACCTCCTCGATGCTGGTGGCGAGGTGGGGGACCTTGAACGTGAGGTGATGCGGCCCCGGGCCGTGCCGGTCGAGGAAGCGGCGCAGGAAGTCGAACTCCTCGACGTCGCGCGGCTCGAGCATCTCGATCTTCATCCCGCCGCCGAAGCGGACCTGGCTCCAATGGAACCCGCTGGTGGGGCCGCCACCGACGAGCCGTCCGCCGAGCTCGGCGCCGTAGCGCTGCCACAGCTCCCAGGTGCTCTCGGCGGTCACGGCGAGATGATCGAGCTCCACGTGTTCGGCCACGGCGGAGATGCTCGACGGTGATGACGAGCCATGTCGAGTCGGCACTAGGGTCGGCCGTGCGAGCGGAGGAAGGGGTCATCGATGGATGCGGTCCTGGAGGACACGGCCGATCTCGTCGTTGACGCCACGGCCGCCACGCTCGACGTGGTGACCGACGTGGTCGAGGGGGCGATCGACCTGATGGCGCCGACGCAACGGGGTCGTCGGCGGCGGCGCTTGGCGCTGCTGCTGGTGGTCACCGCGGTCGTCGCCGTCGTCCTGATGAAGCGGCGGGACGACGGCGACGGCTGACGGTCTGACGTGAGCATCCTCGGTTGGCTGTTGATGGGTCTCTTGGCGGGCGGACTCGCGCGCCGGGTCGCGGGCCGGCCGCGGCAGGGCTGCATGCACACGATGGTCATCGGCATCGCCGGTGCGCTGATCGGCGGTGCGGTGGCGCAGGCGGCGGGTCAGCGGGGCATCGACGGGTTCTCGTGGTGGACCCTGCTCGTGGCCTTCGTCGGCGCGACCGTGCTGCTCCTCGCGCTCGGGGCGCTGGAGCGGACACCCCGACGCTGATCGTCAGCCCGTCGGGACGATCGCATCGGCCAGCTGCGCAGCCGGCAGGGCGGCGCACTCCATCCGACGCTGCCGGGCCTCGGCGTCGTCGAGCCCGTCCAGCCAGGCACCGATCTCGTCGAGGTGACGCCGGTCGTCGACCGGGACCGGCACGCCGGTGAGCGCGATCGCGGTGTCGAGCCATCCCAGGCCGGCGGCGGCGCCGACGGCATCGCCGTTTCGGCGGGCGAGCCGGACCAACCCGACGGTGCCGACGAGCAGCGACAGCGCGTCGACCTGACGAGCCGCCTCGGCGACGCCCTCACGGAGGAGCCCGACAGCGCGCTCGTCGTCGTCGAGCTCGAGGAGCGCGAGACCGCACAGGGTCGTGGTCTGGCAGCGCGTGAGGGCGTCGATCTCGTCGCCGACGGCGGCGAGGAGCAGCTCGGTGCGAGGCCGTGCCGAGGTGTCGCCGGCGAGGGCGAGGCAGAGCACCTCGTGGCGGCGGGCCAGCCCGGCCGAGACGTCGTGGCCGACCCGCTCGGCGGCGAGCGCCGCCTCGCGGTAGCGGCGGGCCGCCTCGTCGTGGTGCCCGCGGAACCAGGCGATGTTCGCCGACATCGCCCCGACGAAGGCCCGCTCCACGCCGATGGCGTGTCGGTCGTCGAGGTCGCGCAGCCCGGCGAGGAGGTGCGCGTCTGCGGCTTCGAGGTCGTGCTCGATCCAGGCCAGGGTGGCGTTGGCCAGGTCGACGACGGGGAGCGCGGTACCGGAGGCGTCGAGCTCGCGCGCCTCGGTCACCCAACGCCGGACCGCCGGGTAGTCGCCCTGCATCCACGACATGAACGCGCCGGCGGCGAGCGCGTCACCCCGCGCGTCGGGTTCGCCGGCGCCGGTCTCCAGCGCGGCCGTGGTGCGCCGGCGGCCGGTCACCATCCGTCCCGTCGTGTACCAGTGCATCCACAGGTCGCCGATCAGCTGCACGTGGGCGTCCGACTCGTTGCCGGCCTCGAACCAGTCGAGGGCGACGTCGATCTCGGGCTGGAGCTCGGCGAGGAGGGCCGAGCCCACGCGCGGCTCGGTGATCATCAAGGTCCGCCCCGCCGAGCCCGCCTCGGCCGCGATGCGCAGCGCATGGACACGAAGCGAGTCCTCGAGCCGGCCGCCATCGGTCCGCAGACGGCTGCGGGCCACCTCTCGCAGCGGGTGCAGGAGCCGGAATCGTGCGCCTCGCTGCCCGCCGCCGGTGACCACGAGCGAGTGGTCGACCAGGGTGGCGAGCGCCGCCGGAGCCTCGGGGCCGCTGACCGCAGCGGCGTCGTCGGCGGTGAACCACCCGGCGAACACCCCGCAGCGCTCGAAGGTGTCGAGCTCCGACGGGTCGATCAGCGAGAGGCTCAGATCGACGGCGGCGGCCAGGGGGTCGCCGGCGCCGAGCCGACCGAGCACCTCCTCGGCCCGAAGGTCGGCGCCGTGGGCGTTGATGGCACGTGCGGCGAGCTCGATGGCCAGTGGGACGCCGTCGACGGCGGCGCAGACGGCTGCGACCTGCGAGCGGTCGACGGCCCTGGCCGGTCCCGCTGCGCCCCGTTCGATGCACGCCAGCAGGAGATCCGCCCCGGCGTCTGCGGCATCGAGGCGGTCGACGGGAACGAGGCGTTCGTGCTCGACGCCGAGGGGGGTGCGGCTGGTGACGAGGACCGTCACCTCGGCGTCGGCAGCGCACTCGACCAGACGCACGGCGCTGTCGAGCACGTGCTCGGCGTTGTCGATGACCATCAGCGGGCCCAGCTCCGCCAACCGTTCACCGAGGAGGGCGAGCTTGGGGCGGAAGGGATGATCGGTGAGCTGGAAGACCTCGGCGGCGAGCTCGACCACGTCGTCGTCCCGGTCGAGCACGCCGGCATCGATCCACACGACGCCCTCGAAGTCGCCGCCGGCGCGGACCGCGACCTCCTCGGCCAGGCGGGTCTTGCCGATGCCGGGCGGGCCGACCAGCGTGACGAGGAGCTCCGAGCGGAGGAGGTCGGCGACGAAGCCCACCTCCTCCTCACGGCCGAACAGCGGCGTCGCCCGGCGGGGCCGCGACCAGTGCCGGGGAGAGGTCGACGGCGTCGTGGCCAGCACGGCGGCCTCGGCCTCGGCCAGGTCCGGTCCGGGCGGCACGCCCAGCTGCTCCTCCACCTCGGTCCGGGTCCGGCGGGCGACGGCCAGCGCGTCGCTGCGGCGACCGGCCTCGGCGAGGAGCGCGACCAGGGCGCACGCGACCGCCTCGTCGTGGGGCGCCGTGTCGTGCTCGGCGGCGACCGATCCGACGACGTCGAAGCGACCGCAGCGACGGGCGCGGACCGCGAGCTCGACGGTGGCCTCGCAGCGTCGACGCTCCAGCCGGGCCCGTTCGGCGGTCGCCGGCTCGTGGTCGAGCAGCTCGACGTACGGCGTGCCGCTCCAGGCGCCGAGCGCGTCGAGCAGGTGGTCGCAGGCGTCGGTGTCGGTGGCCGCAGCTGCCCGCTCGACCATCGCCTCGAAGTCGTCGACGTCGACGTCGAGGCGGTCCCGGTCGAGCAGGTAGCCGCCGTCGGTGGTGGCGATCGCGTCGGCCAGGTCGGGGTCGGCCTCGGCGAGCGTCTTGCGAAGCTCTGCGAGGTGCACCCGGAGCGCGCTCGTCGCCGTCGCCGGAGGGTCCTCGCCCCAGACGGCATCGATGAGCACGTCCGTCGCGACGGGACGGCGGTGGAGGACGAGCGCGCTGACCAACGCCCGCTTGCGCGAGCCGCGGACGGGATGGGCGACGCCGTCCCCGTCGATGACCTCGACCGTGCCGGCGACACGGATGCCGGGTCGAACCATGCGCGGAGCGTAAACCCCGTCATCGCCGCCTTTGCGCCCGCTTTGCGCGCTCGTGGTCGGGTCGCCACCACACCCACACGGAGCAGGAGGAAGCGTTATGGCCAAGAGCAGGTGGTGGAACCGGCAGACCGAGGAGGCGTCGCCGGCGACGCAGTACCAGGCCGAGTTCCGCGAGGAGCAGCGGGAGGAGCAGATCGATCGCACCGGCACGGTGCCGGGCGAGCGCTACGACGCAGCCGAGGAGCTCCGCGCGGACCAGGTCGAGGCCGAGGCGCTCGTCGACGGTGAGGCGATCGGCATCGGCGTGCAGGACCCCGGCGCGCTCGACACCGGCGACCTCGGGGCCGGCCTCGAGGCGCAGGAGGTGGCGGGCGGGCTCGAGCACTCCGCCGAGCTGGGTGCCGGCACGCCGAGCGGGCAGAACGACCTCGACACCGATCCGGCGTCGATGGTCTCGGACGGCGGCAGGACGCCCCTCGACGACGTCTACGACCAGATCGAGGCGGAGGACGCCGCGGCCGACGGCACGCCCGACGCCGGTCCCGCGGGCGGCGCCGGTCCGGCGGCCGACCCGGGTGGCGAGAGCGTGCACGGGCCCGGCCACACGGCCGGCGATGCGACGTTCTCCGACACCGACGGGCTCCAGCAGGGCCCGTGGTACGTGCCCTCGAAGGACGGGATCTTCGCGAGCATCTTCGGCGAGGACGCCGCCGAGAACGTCGCGAACTACTTCACCTACGGCCCGCCGGACTCCACGAGGGCGACGGCGCTCAACGACGCCCTCGATCAGATCGATGCCACCGGCCAGGGGACCGATCCGCCGACGCCCGCGCCGGCCGACGACGCGGGGAAGGAGGAGGAAGACGGGTCGACCCAGCCGGAGAGCAGCGGCCAGAACGACGACGGTGAGCAGGACGACGGTTCGGGGAGCGACGACGGGTCCGGCGGTGACGAAGAGGGCACCGACGACGGCTCCGCCACCGGCGACGAGGGGCACGACGATGGCGCGGATGACGGCGCAGACGACGCCTCCGCCGACGACGGCACCGATGCCGCCGACGACCCACCGCCGGCCGACGAGATCCCCGCCGATCCGGAGTCGCACGCCCCGCCGCCGACCCAGGAGCAGATCGACGCGGCCGAGTCCGAGATGATCGCCGAGCAGAGCTGGGACGTCGACCCCGGCTGGGACGATCCCGGTGGCGATGGTCCCGGCGGTGAGACCATCAACCTCGACACCCGTCCGGCGGTCGACCCGTACGAGACCGTCGACGGCCACCCACCGGACTTCGACGACGTTCCCGAGGGCGGCGAGGACCGCCTCGCTGCTGAGCTCGGCGAGCTCGTGCAGCCGGGCGACGACGATCCCGACGGGGTCTGGGGCGGCGACGATCCGGAAGGGGAGCCGCACGACCCCTTCGGCGGCAGCGATCCCGCTGCTGCCGTCGATGCGGCGCCGGCTGCCGCGGAGGCACCGCTCGCCGAATGGGCGGCGGCCGACCTGGGATGGAACGAGGCCGCGCAGGCGGTGACCGGCGGTGCGCCCGGCAGGATGCCGGCCGAGGCCGCGTCGGAGCTCGCGGTCGGAGCGGAGCTCGCCCCGGCGATGGGGGAGCAGGCGGGTGGCGCTCCGGACGCGGCGGCAGCCGCGCCGGCGATCGAGGTGGTCGAGGCCGTTCCCGCCGATGCCGATGCCAAGGAGCGCGACAGCGCCCCGGCCGAGGAGGCCGCCGCGCCCCCTGCCGACTCGGCTCCGCCGGAGGCGGCAGCTGCCATGGGTGAGGCGGCGTCGATGACCGACGCGGCGGCGCCGGTCGTCGGTGAGGCGGTGGGCATGGAGGGCATGACGATGGCGGAGCCCGCGAACGGACCGGCTGACGTGGAGGCCATCGCCATGAGCCAGTCCGAGCCCATCGTCGCCGCCGAGCCGATCGAGATGGTGATGCTGGAGCTCGACGTGGCCGGCCCCGAGCCCGCCGGCGAGGAGGGCCTCGAGAGCTGAGTGGGCCGTCGGGCGTGGTGTGGCGTGGTTCGCCGTCCGCTACGCTCGACGCCTCCCGGGCGATTAGCTCAGTTGGCTAGAGCGCTGCCTTCACACGGCAGAGGTCACTGGTTCGAGTCCAGTATCGCCCACACCCGTTTCCCCGATGGGGGAATGAGCCGCCTCCCGCCCGGGGTCCGACGCTGCGAAGACCGCTACCAGGCGCGCTGGCGAGACGGCCAGGGCCGTCAGAGGTCCGCCACGTTCGAGACCTCCGTCGAGGCCGACCAGCACCTCCACGACGAGCCCACCGCACGCGAGGGGCGGGGGTCAGCGGGGCCCGGTGGGCGGCCGTTGGCTGTCGAGCGCGCCGGGACGACCATCGGCCCGAGCCCGCGACGACTCCTACCTCCACACTCACGTCCTGCCCGCCCTCGGCGATCGAGATCTGGGCAACCTCGATCCGTGGGCGATCCAGGAGTGGGTCCACGCCCTCGGCGAGCGCCTGGCACCAGCGTCGGTGCACAAAGCTCGTCGGCGTGCTCTCCAAGCTGCTCGCGTCGCTCGACGCCGTCGAGGCTCCGACGCTCGCGTCAACTGAGCGGACGGCACGGCGGGCGATGGATGAGAGTGATCACGCGAGGAGTACGCGTCGCTGGGTGGTGATGGGACGCTGTCAGGATGATGGAGGCCGCACCTCGTCGCGGAGGTCGACGCGGAAGACCTGGTACGGGTCCGTCATGGTGGTGAACCTGGCGTCCACGGCGTAGATCGACCGTCCGAACAGCGCTGCGGTCGTCGGTGCATCGCGCCCACCGCCTCGCCGACCTGACCGTGGCGCCCCGGGTCACGGTCTCGATCGACACCAACGATCAGCCACCCCGGATCCTCCAGCTGCGCGGTACTGCCGTCGTCACCACCCACGACGGACTCGTCGACGAGTACGTCCTCGCCGCCCACCGCTACCTCGGCGCCCACGCCGACGAGTACCTCACCTCGATGAGCGGGCCCGGGGTGTCGATGGCCCGCATCGCCGTCACCCCGACCTGGGTTGGCCTCATCGACTTCGACAGCCGCCCACCGGGCGCCCTCTGCACCTGAGAGCAGCCCGACTCAACGCCATCCACCGCCCGTCGGCCACGAACATCGTCGACGAATGGGACGACGACACCGACGCCCCGCAGAGCGGTCAGCCGACGCGTTGACGCTGCCGGAACGCGGCGGCCTTGACCCGGTTCTGGCAGGTCGTGGAGCAGAAGCGCCGGCTCCGATTCTTCGAACCGTCGACGAACACCCGGCCGCAGTCCCCGGCGGCACAGCGACCGACCCGGTCGTGCTGGTCGTCACCGATCAGCCGGGCGAGCGCATCGGCGGTGATGGCAGTCCACATCGGGACGACGGCGGCGCCCTTGGGGTGATGGTGGAGCTGCCAACGTCCGTCGTCGAACGCCAGGTGTGGGTGGGCGGAGTGGCGAGCTAACAGGTCGTTCACGAGCTCGGCCGCGTCGTCGAGGTCACCGTCGCCGAGTCGTCGGCAGATCTCGTGCAGCTCGTGGGCGAGGTCCACGAGAGCGGGAACATCGCCCGACGAGAGCCGTTCGAGTGACGGTGGGTCCACCGAGAGCACGTGTCGCAGTGTCGCCATCGGATCTTCGGGCCCGGCGAGGTCCAGATCGTTGATCAGGGCGACGGCGACGGTCAGCCCGACATCGTGCTCACTGGCGATCAGCCCTTGACCAGTCACGGGACCTCTCCTAGGTTCATCACTGGTGAAAGATACAACACCAGTCACCATGCCGAATGGGCGAGCCCGCGTCGGGCTCCAGTCGGCTGACGTGAGCCAGGTGGGGGAGATCGCCGCCCTGTGGCACGCCGGTTGGACCGACGGCCACCTCGGTCACGTGCCCGACGAGCTCATCGAGCACCGCCAGGCCGACGAGTTCGAGCGCAGAACCGCGACCCGGATCGCCGACACCACCGTCGCTGTCGATCAGGCGACCGGCGTGGTGGTCGGGTTCGTCGTGGTGCGCGCCGACGAGGTGGAACAGGTCTACGTGAGCACCTCATGGCGAGGGACCGATGTCGCAACGCGCCTCCTCGCCTGCGCCGAGGTACCGATCGCCCGACACCACCGGGTGGCGTGGTTGGCGGTCGTGGCCGGCAACACCCGGGCCCGGCGCTTCTACGAACGCTGCGGTTGGTGCGACTGTGGCGACTACGACAACGTCGCGGAGATCTCGGACGGCACGATGATCGTCCCGTCCCGTCGCTACGAGAAGTCCCTGTCCGCCGGTGTAGAGGGGGCAGCACCGTGAGCGCCGTCTGGACCCTCGATCCCGAAGGTCTGCGCAGCAGGGTCGCCGTCGTGGCCGGGGCCACGAGGGGTGCCGGCCGCGGCATCGCCGTCGCGTTGGGCGAGGCCGGTGCGACGGTGATCTGTACCGGCCGCTCGAGCCGCACGGCCGACCTGCGCTCCGACTATCGGGGTCGAAGCGAGACCATCGAGGAGACCGCCGAGCTCGTCGACGATGCCGGAGGGACTGGCATCGCGATCGCCGCCGATCACCTCGACGCCGGACAGGTCCGCGCTGTTGCGACGACGATCGCTGAACGGTTCGGACACATCGAGGTTCTGGTGAACGACATCTGGGGTGGAGAAGACCTCAAGGGTGGACCAGCCGACTGGAACCGGCCGCTGTGGGAGTGCGATCTCGATGACGGACTCCGACTGTTGCGCCTCGCGATCGACACCCACCTCGTCACCTCCCACACGCTGCTCCCACTCCTCGTCGCGCGACCCGGCGGTCTCGTCGTCGAAGTCACCGACGGCACCACCGCCTACAACGCCGACCACTACCGGATCTCGGTGTTCTACGACCTGGCCAAAGTGGCCATCAACCGGCTCGCCTGGTCCCAAGGCCACGAGCTCGCCCCCTACCAGGCGACCGCTGTGGCGATCACCCCAGGCTGGCTGCGCTCGGAGATGATGCTCGACGCGTTCGGCGTCACCGAGGACAACTGGACGACCGCCAAGGCCCCACCCGGATTCGCGACGTCCGAGTCGCCCCGCTACGTCGGGCGAGGCGTCGCGGCGATCGCCGGCGACCCCGACCGCGGCCGCTGGAACCAGGCCTCGGTCACCATTGGCGAACTGGCCGCTCACTACGGCTTCAGCGACCTCGACGGCACCAGACCCGACGCCTGGCGCTACATCGCCGACACCGCCACCGACCCCGACGTCGACCCTCAGCACTACCGATGACCCAACGATCAGCCAGCATCGCCCGGCCCCGACCCACGCCCCGTCGTTGGTGTCGGCGAGCACGTAGGTGTCCCCGCCCCAGGTGAGCGCGACGTCGGTCAGCTCCTCGCCCGACC
This sequence comes from Actinomycetota bacterium, assembly GCA_039818945.1. GTDB lineage: Bacteria > Actinomycetota > Acidimicrobiia > Acidimicrobiales > Poriferisodalaceae > JBCBSZ01. Next base: position 17,403 of record JBCBSZ010000053.1, on the reverse strand, counting down.
ACCGGACGGACAGTCGGAAGACAGCGGGGCCGGCCTCTCCTAGGGTCTCCGACGAGGCGGGGGCGTTCCATGAGACGACGAGGTGGCATCGGCGCGCAGCTGAGGCGGATCGGGTTCGCCCTCCTCGCCGCGGTCCTCCTCGCGACAGCGTGCACCGATGAGGACGGTGGATCCGACGCCGCGAGTGCGCAGGAGTCGGCCGCCCCGCCGACGACACTGGCGCAGGACGAGACCGTTGAGTCGTCTGCCGGCGGGCCCGTGCCGGTCATCGACGTCGATCTCGTCGACGCGGCCGTCTGGCTCGACGGCCTCCCCGAGGCGGAGCGCACGGGGCAGATCGAGGACTGGCTCGTCCTCGCCCTGGCCGCCGAGCTCGGGCTCGAGACCGGAGAGCTTCGCGACCTGCTGTTCGACAAGACGGTGCTGCGCGCCGAGTTGCTGGCCGAGCTCTCGGCCTGGGGCACGACGAGCGGCCGACGTCTCGCCGTCGGCGACGTGCTCCATCTGATCGTCGACGCCGACGACGCTCATCCCAGCCGGACCATCGGCTCGCTCCTCGACGATCACCGCACCGAGCGGGGCACCGATCCGCGCCTGGTCGAGGTCCACCGGTACCGGGTCGAGGGCCCCACCGTCCGGCTCGGGTCCGAGGGCCGGCGCGGCCTCGACGAGATCCGGGCCGAGCACGGCTACGTCACGGCCACCATCGAGACCGTCGAGGAGCTCGAGGCCTTCCTCGGCCAGGTGGACCACCTCTCCGGGCTCGCCATCGGCCCCGACCTGCGGGCGATCGGGTGGGACTGGCCGGAGGGCACCCCGGGCGGACGGATCACCGTCGAGGACCTCACGGTGCTGCAGACCTCGTACGAGGCCGCGGTGGCGCCGGGCTCGATCACCGCACCGCCCGGGTTCTCCCTCGACCCGCCGTCGGTGCTGGCGCCGGGCTACGCCGTGGAGGGTGCCGACCTCGCCGCGCTGCTCCCCAGCGCGGATCCGGACTTCGTCCGAGCCATCGAGGACATCCGCGCCGGCGTCGCCGCCGAGCAGCTGGGCGAGGTGCAGCTCGATGCGCTCTTCGACGGCTTCACCACCCCGACCGCGTTCTGCCGGGGCTGGACGTTGGTGTTCTGGCTGCCCGACGAGCTCGACCCCGCCTGCTTCGAGGACGGCTTCGTCGACCGGGCCGAGCTCGACGCCCTGATGGCGTCACCGGAGCTGCTCGACCCCGCCTTCCTCGCCGAGCAGCTCGAGCTCGACGACCCTGAGCTCGCTCGACAGCTCGCGGCCGACCTCGCCGTCCGTCTCGCGAACGACGCCCTGTACAGCAACGTCGACCACGCCGCGGTGCCGACCGATCGCGTCGACCTGTGGACGGCGAACCAGCTCATCGGGGGGCAGGACGGGTTCAGCGCCGCCCGCTACGACGGCGACCTGGCCGGCACCGAGGCCGGGATGACGCTGTTCTACACCGACCTCATCGCGAAGGACTGGACGAGCGGGGTCGGCGACGGCGTTCCCGATGCGGTCACCGACGTCCCCGGGTTCGTGACCATGCCGTCGCTCGAGACACCGTGGAGTTACTGCACCGAGATCGGCGCTGAGTCTGGCCGGCTCTGGTTCGGGGCCGACCAGGACACCGTCGACGCCTCGACGACCGCCATCTCGATCTCGTCCGATGCGACGCGGCTCTTCGCCCGCACCGACGCCGGCGGCGGCGTCGAGGTCGAGACGAGCTACACCTTCGGGTTGCCGCTCCGCTGGTGGGACCAGCACTTCCGCGCGGTCGCCGACCACGAGCCCCAGTTCCATCGACTCGATCAGCTGATGCGCTGGAGCCAGGCGATCGACTGGCTGGTGGCACGAGGGTCGGTCCGGTTGCCGGAAGCTCCCAGCGCATCGATCGAGCGCGGCTGGACGTTCGCCCAGTGGTACGCCGCCAACGACCAGCTCCGGGAGCGGACGCCGGTCAGCTTCGTGGACGTGCCCGGCTACCCGGTCGACACCGAGACCATCCGCGCCCGTCCGTCCGAGTCCTACGACGACTGCGGGTGGAACTGGGTGACCGGAGGGGTCTCGCTCGCCGATGACTTCGTCCGGCACGGCGTCGACGCGTTCCGGCCGCCCACACCGCCCACGCTGCGGCGCCCGGGGGTCTTCGATCCGCGGTCCGGCATCGACGACGTCACCGGCAACGGCACGATCATCCGGGCCGGCGGCCGCTCACCGCTGGACGGCGGCCTCCTCGATCTCGTCGAGTACCGCCTCGGCAGCGGCCTCGTCGAGGTCCGGGCGTTCCCGCGCTCGGTGCAGACGCTCGCCGACACGAGGCTGCTCGTCCCCGACGGCGCCGAGCGCTCGGTGCTGACGCGGATCGACGCCGGTGACGGACGCATCGCCATCGACCTCGAGACCGCCGGTGCGCCGCTCGGCACGGTGCTCGTCGAGGGCGCTGGTGGCCGGTATGCGCTGGCGGTCGACCTCGGGCCGCTCGGCTCCGCCCGGAGCCTCCTCCGCGGGCTCGGCAACGGGGTCGACGGCCCGGCAGTGCGGAGCGCCGTGGGGCGGTCCGAGTTCGACTTCGGGATCGTCGAGCCCTCGGGGCGGGTGGTGCTCCGCCACGGGTCGGGCGATGCCGCTCGCTGGTGGGCCATCGACGATGCGACGGGAGGTTCGGCGAGCACGCCGGCGTTCCGTCTGGCGGACTCGGCCGTCGCGAACGATCCCCTCGGGCAGCGGACCCTGTCGCCAGCTGCGACGCCATCGATGCCGACCGGCGAGGTCAGCGCGTCGACGGCGTTGTCCGCGCTGCCCCGAGACGCCGACGACTTCGTCCGCCTCTACGACCGAACGCCGACCCCGGCCGAGCTCGACGAGATGGCGGTCCTGAACGCCCGCTTCCCGGTCGGCCCGGCCGTGGTGCGGAGCTTCGACGACCTCGCGCTCCGCTTCTCCGAGGTGCCCGAGGACCTGGTCGTTCTCGTCGGCCACGCACCCGAACCCGGCGTGCTCCGCTTCCCGGGCTCGGCCGACGACATCGCTCAGGACGTGATCGAGGCGGCGGGTCAGGAGGCCGGCAAGCACGTGCTGGTGCTGTCGTGCGGGTCCGCTGCGGTCGGCTGCCGCACCCTCACCAGCGAGGACGCCCTCCGCCTGGTGGAGGTCGTCGACGCCCGCCTGGCGATCGGCGATCGCGTCCAGGTCGGTGTGCTCGTCGACGAGATGGTCTCGGTGCTGGACGATCTCCGGACCGAGCGTCAGCTCGATCTCGACGTCCAGCTCGCCCTGGCGACCGGCGAGGTCGTCGTCCTGGGCGTCGGTGCCGGCACCACGGCGGGGGAGGACGACGTCCAGGGATGACGGGGACGCGTGACGGGTGGCCGGCCGCCGGCGGTGCGGCGTGAACCGCTTCCTCGCGGTGCTGGGCGACCTGGTCGCGCCGATCCTCCGCCTCTTCCGCCGACGCCGACCGATCGTGCTCGGACCCGCGGGTCACCGCGGTGACACGAACCCAGCGCCGACCGTCGACGGGCCGACGGACGAGGGGGCGCCGACCAGGTTGGCCGTCTCGGCCCCGAACGGCGTCCCGGCCGGCGCGGCGTTCACCGTCGGGTTCGCAGCGTTCGCTCCAGGGCGCGAAGCGGAGGCCCGGGAGCTGCTGGAGGGACTCCGCGGGGAGCTCGATGTCGCCGTGCATCCCGGCACGCAGCACTGGACGATCGGGACGGAGGTCGCGGTCACCTGCGCCTGTCCCCACGCCGAGCTCGTCGAGCCGGTCCAGACGTTCCGGTGGTCGGGAGCCATCGACGACCTCGTCTTCGACGGCGTCGTCGTGCCCGACCCGGGCACCTCGCTCACCTCCGTCCGGCTCGACGTCGCCATCGGCGGGCTCGTCGTGAAGCGGCTCCGCATGCCGATGCGCCTCGGGACGCCGTCCTCCACGAGGTCGTGGGTGAGCAGTGATGCTGCGACCTCCGCCTTCGTGAGCTACTCCACCTCGGACCTCGAACGGGTCAGCGACCAGGTCGGCGCGCTCCTGAGCATGGCCCGACTCGACCTCTTCTGGGACAAGCTCGATCTCGCACCCGGAGAGGACTGGGCCTCACGACTACGGGAGGAGATCCTCGAGCGAGACCTGTTCCTGCTGTTCTGGTCGGCCGCGGCTGCAGCGTCGGAGGAGGTGGCGACGGAGCTGGCGATCGCTCGGAGCAAGCCGGTGGAGGACCACATCCGCATGCGGATGCTCGAACCCGGGGTCGCGCCGCCCGCCGGCTACGAGCACGTCCAGATCGCCGATCCGGCGCTGTGGGTGCACCTGACGGCACGAGACCAGGACTGAGCGACCCGCCCTCGCGGAGCGGAGCTCAGGTTGCGCCCGTCGAGAGCAGACGGGCGAGCTCACCGTCCCCCCGTTCGAGCTCGTCGGGTGGACCGATCTCGACGGCGCGGCCGTCGGCGAGGACGACGGCGAGATCGGCACGGCGGATGGTGGACGGTCGGTGGGCGATGACCAGCGTCGTTCGCCGGCCGGCGACCCGGGCGAGCGCCTCCTCGAACGCTCGCTCGGACTCAGCGTCGAGGTTGGACACGGCTTCGTCGAGGACGAGGATCGGTCGGTCGGCGAGCAGGGCGCGAGCGATGGCGAGGCGCTGACGTTGCCCGCCCGACACGCCGGAGCCGCGCTCGCCGAGCCGGGTCAGTTCGCCGTCGGGCATCGCGTCGACGAACTCGTCGGCCTGCGCGGTCTCGACGGCGGTGCGGACAGCGGTGTCCGGGGCGTCGGGTTCGGCGAGGGCGACGTTGTCGCGGACGGTCCACCCGAAGAGGTGTGCGTCCTGGGGGACGTGGGCGATCATGCCGCGCAGCTCGTCCTGATCGAGGTCGCGGATGTCGACGTCGCCGATCGTGATGCGGCCGGCCTGCGGGTCCCAGTAGCGAAGCAGCAGGTGGGTGCACGTCGTCTTGCCAGCACCGGACGCGCCGACGAGCGCCACGGTCGACCCGACCGGCACGCTGAAGGAGGCCTCGTCGAGCACGGCCGGCAGAGCATGGTCAGCGGGGTAGGCGAACGTGACGTCCTCGAAGCGGATGGTCACCTCCTCCGGAGGCGGTACCGGCTCGTCGGTGTCGAGGACGGGGGTTCGCTCGTCGAGCAGCGCTCGGACGCGGACCGCCGCAGCCGTGATCCGGCCGAGCTCCTGCGCCAGCCGCGACACGGCGATGACCGGTCCGAACGCCCCCATGGCAAGCACCACGGCGGGGAGGAGCAGCTCCGCGTCGAGCCGACCGGCGTCCACGAGGCCAGCGCTGACGAGCAACGTCGCCACCGTGCCCAGGGACAGGAGCACGTCCGTGGCGGCCTGTTCGAGCCCGGCCCGTCGGCCGTGCGACGCGGTGGCTCGGGCGAGCGCGTCCTGACGTGTCTCCAGGCGATCCAGCAGCCACGACCCGGCTCCGAAGGTCGACACCTCGCGGACGCCCTGGGCGGCGTCGACCACGTCGGCGGACAGGTCGGCTGCGCCGGTTCGGATCTGGGCTCCGTCGTCGAGCGCTCGTCCGGCGAGCCACGCAGGGACCGAGGCGAGCAGGAGGAGGAACGGCAGCAGCGCCACGGCCAGCAGGGGATGGAAGACGCCGAGGGTGACGAGCGCGGCGCCGGGCACGATGACCGCGACCACGGCCGGTGGGAGGAGGTGCGACGTGAAGACCTCGAGCAACTCGACGTCGGCCATCGCGGTCGAGGTGGTGTCGCCCGAGCGGCGTTGCGCCGAGAAGGCCGGGGAGAGCCGCCGGAGCTGGTCGTAGAGGCGGATCCTCAGGTCGGCCAGCAGTCGGTACGACGCGACGTGCGCCCAGTAGTTGTGCAACCCGGCGGCGACGGCGACCGGCACGGTGACACCGACGGCGATGACCGCCCACGTGTCGAGCCGGTCGCGGTCCTCACCGGCGAGGGCGAGGGCGAGCAGATAGGCGCCGGCGCCAGCACCGACCAGTGCGAGGACGCGGGCGACGACGTCGGCGGCGACGGCCCCGACGAGGAGCTTGCGGTCCGTGGCCGCGAGCTCCCGGGACAGCGTCGACAGCGCCCGCCACCCGGTTCGGAGCGGACTCGGGCCCGGTGACTCGGTGTCGAGGCGGCTCATCGCGCCTCCTGGGCGGTGATGAGCCGTTCGTACTGCCCCCCGGCCTGCGCCAGCGTGGCGTTCGTCCCCTCCTCGATGACCCGGCCGGCGTCGAGGACGAGCACTCGGTCGGCATCGGCCACCGTCGAGAGCCGGTGCGCGATGACGAGGGTGGTTCTGGTGCGGGTGATCTCGGCGAGCGAGGCGACGATGGCTCGTTCGTTGGCGACGTCCACGCTGGAGGTCGCCTCGTCGAGGATCAGGATCGGCGCGTCAACGAGCAGCGCGCGGGCGAGCGCGAGGCGCTGGCGTTCGCCGCCGGACAGTCTGGTTCCGCGCTCGCCCACGATCGTGTCCAGTCCGGCCGGCAACGCGCTCACGAGCCGCCGCGCCCCGGCGATCGCGATCGCCTCGTGGAGGGCGTCGTCGTCAGCATCGCGTCGGGCCATGAGCAGGTTGTCCCGGACGGTGCCGTGGAACAGGTACGTGTCCTGGGCGACGACGGCGCAGCGAGCCCGGACCTCGGCCGGAGCCATGGAGCGGGTGTCGCGCCCGTCGATCCAGATCGTCCCGGCTTCGGGGTCGTAGAAGCGCAGCAACAAGTTGACGATGGTCGACTTGCCCGATCCGGAGCGACCGACGACGGCGACGGTCTCTCCCTCGGCCACCTGGAACGAGACGCGGTCGAGGGCGGGGCGGTCGGCCGAGCGGTAGCGGAAGGTGACGTCGGCGAACTCGATGGCGGCGCGGCCGTCGACCGACGTCGCCGGTCCCCGAGCCTCGACGATCATCGGGCGGCGCGGCACCTCGGGCTCGGTGTCCAGCACGGCGAAGACCCGCCGGGCCGCGGGCACGCTGGTCATGGCGAAGTGGTACGCCAGCATCAGATCCCACACGGGGCGGAAGCACTCGCCGACGAGCAGCAGGATGATGAAGGCCTCCACCGGCGTCGTCGCACCCGACGACACGCCGTACGCCGCGATGACCAGGCTGAGCGCGGTGCCGGCCGCGGTGAGGATGCCGAGGAGTCCCCAGATGATCCCGCCGGTGGTGGCGAACGCGACCGAGTCGCGCCGCACGAAGTCGGCCCGCTCGGCCAGGTCGGTGCCGATCCGGCGATCGGCGTTGAACGCCCGGAGCACCCCCATGCCCTGATAGGCGTCGACGAATTCCGCGGCCAGGTTGCGGTAGCGGTCGTCGACGCTGATGAGACGTCGCTCGAGGCGGGCCATCTCCCAGCGAGGCAACACCACCGACGCGACCATCACGACGACGACGACCGCGGCCACCCGCCACTCGATCGCGGCGACCACGGCGATCGCGGCCAGCGCCGTCACGCCGGCCACGAGCGCCTGCGCCAGGAACCGTCGGAAGTAGTCGTCGAGGCGCTGGATGCCCTCGACCAGGGTGGCGTCGAGCTCGCCGGCCCGGTGTCGGCTGGTCCAGGCCGGGCCCAGCTCGATGAGGTGGGCGAGCACCCGCCGTCGTAGCGCACTCGTGAGGCGGACCGACGCCTCGGCCGCCGCACTCTCCCGCCACACCAGGGTGACCGCCCGCACGGCGATGAGCGCGATGACCGCGGCGACGAGGACGACGACCGCCTCGATGCCGTCACCGTCGAAGGCGCGGCGCACCGCGACCGCGGTGAGCAGGCCCTGTCCGAGATAGGTCGCGCTCACGGCCAGCCCGGCAACGACCATGTGGGCCAGCGCACGCCACTCCGAGCCGGCGAGTGCCAGCAGTCGGCGATGCACGCCGCGGGGTTCATCCGATCCGCTCACGACCACGTCCCTTCATCGAACGGGGTGCGGACGCCCGGCCAGCGTCGCCGGCCGGGCGTCCGAGCCCGAGGTCAGCCGGCGTCGGGGTAGAGCAGCTCGACGAGTTGCTCCGCCGCCCACGGCATGCCCGGGCCGCCGAGCATCGACGGGATGTAGGCGTAGGTGCCGGTCTCCGTCGCCGGCCACGTCGGGAACTGGGCGAGCAGCGTGTCCTCGGCACCGGGATCGAGCGCGAGGTCGGTGAGGACGGCCTCGAGCGGTGTCACGGTGAGCTCCTCGATCGAGAGGCTCTCGAACTGTCCGGTGTCATCGGTCCGGAACGGGTTGACCCCACCGGCGCGCCGGATGATGTCCTCGTTCACCCCACCGGTGTAGACGCCGAAGATGTCGGAGCCGTCAGCCGTCGCCGAGAGCAGGGCGACCGGCACGGGGTCGCCCTCGGGCACGCTGGCCTCGACCTCGGCCATCTTCGCCTCCATCTCGGCGGCGAGCCCCTCGGCCTCGGCCTGGCGGTCGACGATCTCACCGAGCTCCAGGATGTCGGCGACGACCTGGTCGAAGTCGCGGTTCCGCAGCGCCTCGGCCTCGTCGGCCGGCGGATCGGCCTTGTCCTGGGCGCAGAGGCTCTGCGGCAGCCAGGTGGCGATCCCCAGCTCGTGCACGTCCTCGCGGCTCAGGAAGCCGGCTTCCTCGTTGAAGGCGAAGTCGGACGCCGTGAGGATGAGGTCCGGGGCCATGCTGACGAGTGCCTCACGCCCAGGCTGCTCGGTCGTGATCTCGAGGTCGGCGTACATCTCGTTCACACCCGGGTAGGCCGAGTCCGCTCCGAAGCTGACGAAGAGGTCGATGGCGTCGCCGAGGCCCCACAGCAGCAGCGGCTCTTCCCAGGAGTAGTAGACGAGGATGCTCTCGGGCGGGCCGTCGAGCGTCGAGCTGAACCCGCAGGTCTCGATCGTCAACGGGTACTCCGTCGCGGAGCCCGCGGCCTCGCTGCCGTCGCCCTCGTCGGCGGGGGCGGACGCCGATGCGGATGCAGCGGTGGTGTCCGAGGACGCGTCGTCCTCAGAGCTGGCGTCGTCGTCGCCGCAGGCGGCGACGAGCACCATCAGCGCGGCGATGGTCGCGATCAATCGTGTACGTGACACGTGGTGGTCCTTTCGGGTTGGAGGGGACTGAACGAGAACTGGTGGCGGCCGGTGTCGGGGTGCGTGCCGACGGCCGCCCGGACCGCGAAGACCGCTTCGATCAGCTCAGGGGTGAGCAGCTCGCCCGGCGGGCCGCACCCCGCCAGCGCACCGGCCTCCAGGACGGCGACTCGATCGGCGTACGCGGCGGTCTGGTTGAGGTCGTGTAGGGCAGCGATCACGGTGACCCCGTCGAGGGAGGCGACGAGGCCGAGGATCTCGAGCTGGGCCGCGATGTCGAGGTGGTTCGTCGGCTCGTCGAGCACGAGGATGGACGGCTCCTGGGCGAGGGCGCGGGCGATGAGCACCCGCTGCTTCTCCCCTCCCGACAACGTGTGGAAGACACGGCCGGCGAGGTGAGCGGCGCCGGTGCGGACCAGCGCGTCGGCGCAGATGCGGTCGTCGGACGCGCCGATGCGAGCCATCCGACCGAGGTACGGGGTCCGCCCCATGCGGACGACGTCGGCGACGGTGAAGTCGAAGTCCTCGGGCCGTTCCTGGGCGACGACGGCGACCGTTCGGGCGACCTCGATGGCCGGCAGGCGCCACACGTCGGCACCCCCGAGGCAGACCACACCTGCGCTCGGCCGCAGCGCACGGTAGAGCGTGCGGAGCAGCGTGGACTTCCCGCTGCCGTTGGGGCCGACGAGCGCGAGGAACTCGCCGCTCACGAGCTCGAGATCGACGGACCGGACGATCGTCGTCCCCCCGAGGACGACGTCGACGCTGCGCAGTTCGGCGCTCGTCATCGGCCCGACGCCCAGGCGTTGTTGCGGGTCATGATCGCGAGGAACACCGGCCCACCGATCGCCGCCGTGAAGATGCCGATCGGCAGCTCGCCCGGCGCAGCGATCCTGCGTGCGACGACGTCGACGACGACGAGGAAGATCGCGCCACCGAGGACCGCGACGGGCAGCAGCCGTCGGTGGTCGGGGCCGACGGCCAGTCGGGCAGCGTGCGGGACCATCAGCCCCACGAACCCGATCCCGCCGGCCACGGCGATGCACGCGCCGGTGACGAGCGACGCCAGGATCAACAGCCCGATGCGGTAGCGGCTGACGCGGATGCCGAGCGACGCTGCCGTGTCGTCGCCCATCACCATGGCGTTGAGCTTCGGCCCCTGGACCGTCAGCCACGTGCCGACGACCACCAGCGCGGCCGTCGGGATGGCCAGATCTGACCACTCGGCGCTCGCGAAGCTGCCGAGCAGCCAGAAGATCACCCCACGGAGCGCGTTCGGCTCGGCCTGGAGCTGCAGGAAGCTCGACACGGCGGAGAAGACGTACCCGACCGCGACGCCGGCGAGGATCAGTCGGGTCGAGGAGACCTGCCCGGCTCGCTGGCCGAGCGCCAACGTGAGCAACAGCGCCACGAGCGCCCCGACGAACGCTGCGGCCGAGAGCCCGAGTCCGAGGACGGCCGACGAGCCGAGCACGAGCACGGCGACAGCCGCCGCGGAGGCGCCGGAGGCGGCGCCGAGGATGTAGGGGTCGGCGAGCGGATTGCGTACGACGGCCTGTAGGCAGACGCCGGCCAGCGCCAGCCCGGCACCGACGACGGCAGCGAGCAGCACCCTCGGCACGCGGATGTCCCAGATGATGCGCTCGACCTCGGGTGTGACGTCGGGCGATCCTCCGAGCAGCCGACTCGACACGACCTCCCAGACCTCGCCGGCCGGGACCCCCACGGCGCCGATGCCGCTGGCGATGACGATGGCCACGGGCAACAGCAGCGCGAGCAGTATGGAGACGACGGGCACGGCGGCCCCGGGAAGCACACCGTCCCGTGTGTGAGAGGCGGTCGAGCGGTGAGCTGCGGTCGTGCCCTCGGCGCCGTCGGCAGGTCGTGCCGTGCTGGCCCGATCGGCGCCGAGCTCGGCGTCACCGCGCACCGGACCAACCCTCGGGTACGAGGTCGACACCGTCGAGCGACCCGCCGACGTCGCTCACGTGCGCATCCACCTCGGTGCCTCCGCCGAAAGACCCAGGAAATGACAATCATTCCCGAAACGACGGCCAGACTTGCAGAGGACGAGGCGAGTGCTCAACTCCTCACGACGTGGCGACGGCCGTGCCGCTCCGTCCTCGGGTAGCCACCTCGTCAGCGCACTCGTACCCGAGCAGCCCGCCGCGGTCAGCCGATGACGAGCTCGGCGTGGAGGCGGGCAACCCGAGCGGTGATGTCGTCGCGGATCATCGCCATCCGCTCCGTGCCCTCGATGCCGTCGAGCGACGGCTCGACGGTCTCCCAGGCCGTGACGGCGTCACGGTCGAGTCCGGCCGCTGCGAGCGCATCCCACTGGTCGTCGCTCGGCGTGCCGAGGAGCACGACCCGATCGGCACCTGCCAGCTCGTGGGGGTCGAGTCCACGCGGCGCCTGCGCGGGCATCGGAACACCGACGTCGGCCAGGGCGGCGACCGATTCCGCGTTCGGCCCCACATCGGGTGCGGCGGGATGGGTCCCCGCGGTCCGGACCACCCAACCATCGTGAGCGTGGATGCCGATGGCACCCGCCATGCGGGACTTGCCGCGGTTCGACCGGCACAGGAAGACGACGTGGGGACGGGTGTCGGGTCGGGACACGGCGCAAGGGTAGGCGGCGCCCGCCCCATCGGAGGGTCGCGCTCGCACGGCGTTAGGGTCCGGCGCCATGAGCGCACCGATGCCGGCCGTGTCCCTCGTCTCGACGCCGGGGCGGCGCCGCTGGGCGGTCGAGGCTGCCGTCGAGGTCGAGCAGCGGGGCTTCTCCGGCGTGTTCTGCCCGTCGCTCGGTGATGCCCTCGGCCTGTGCCATTCGATCTCCGCCGCGACCGAGACGCTCGTGGTGGGGACCTCGATCCAGCCCATCTACCTGCAGCACCCGGTGGCGCTTGCGTCCGCGGCGGCGCACCTGCACGAGGTCAGCGGCGGCAGGTTCCGGCTCGGCGTGGGGGTGACGCACGGTCCGGTGATCGAGCGTCTCGGCGTGGCAACCGGCCGACCCCTCGCCGACATGCGCAGCTACGTCGGCGCGATGCGGGCGACCTCCGACGGTCAGGGAGGGCTGCCGCCGATCGATCTCGCCACGCTCCGGGACCGCATGGTGCAGCTGTCCGTCGAGATCGGCGACGGGGCCGTGTGGGCCAACGCGTCACGGAGCCGGATGGCCCACTCGCTCGGGCTCGTCCCGGCCGAACGGCTCGAGGGCGGCTTCCGCGTCGCCAACATGATCCCGACGGTGATCGACGACGATCTCGAGGCAGCGCGGGCGCGGAACCGCAGCACGCTGCGGGGCTACGTGGCGCTGCCGAACTACCGCAACTACTGGATCGACGCCGGCTACGGCGAGGAGATGGAGGCGGCCGGCGCCGCGCTCGCCTCAGGCGACGACGACGCCCTGTCGGCGGCCATGACCGACGAGTGGTTGGACGACGCGACCCTGTCGGGTCCGGTGGCCCGGGTCCGCGAGGGCGTCGAGGCGTGGTTCGATGCCGGCCTCACCGAACCGATCCTGGTGCCGTCGTCGACGTCCGGCGGCCAACGCGTGGCGCTCGGTGAGCTCTTCGACGCGTACTCCTGAGCCGCCGGCCGGTCAGGACGGCGAGCCGACGCCGAGCGCATCGGCCAGCTCTGCGTAGGCGCTGAGCTCGTCGTCGACGGTCTCCGTGCCGAGGACACAGCAGGCCACGTGGTCCGCACCGGCGTCGAGGTGTTCCCGGAGGCGCTCCACGCACTCGTCCATCGTGCCCGAGGCGACCAGCGCATCGAGCAGGCGATCGCTGTGTCCACCCGACCAGTCCGCGGGCCCGAAGCCCAGCGCGGCGAACTTGCGCTCGTGGGGCGCCGAGGCCACGTACGGCGTGGTGTGTGCCCGTGCGATCGATCGGGCCTCGGCTCGGTCCTCGGTCAACACCACCGCCTGCTCGGCGACCAGGACCGGGTCGGCGCCGAGCAGCTCCCGGCTCGCGGCGGTGTGCTCGGGGGTGACGAGGAAGGTCATCGCACCGAGCGATCGCTCCCCGCCGAGCCGGACCATCCTCGGGCCGTAGGCGGCGAGCAGCGTTGTGGCCTCGCCGCCGAACGCCTCGTCCGCTGCGTCGAACTCGTCGAGCCAGTCGAGGAGCACCCGCATGGGGCCGGGCTGGCGAGCCAGGGGACCGAGGCCGAGGCCGAGCACGTGGCGACCGTCGTACGCGCCCCGCAGGTAGGCGTGTGCCGCCGCTGCGTTGCCCGGCGTGCGGTCCCCGATCCGGGCGATCGCGCTCGCGACGAGGATCCGCTCCGAGCCGGCGAGCAGGTGGCCGGCCTGCGAAAGGGCCTCGGTCAGGCCGATCTCGGGGATCCACAGCACGGGCCAGCCCTGCTCGTCGAGGCCACTGGCCAGCTCGGCCGAGTCGGCGGGTGAGAGGAAGCTCGGCCGGAACGTATCGACGCCCCACGGTCCGATCCGGCCACGGAACTCGTTGCGATCCATGTGACGAGCTTGTCAGGCCACCGCCGAGCTGGCTCGAGGCCCATCGCGTTCACGGGGCGTCGGCGATCTCCACGGCTGCTCGCTCGCCGGACTGCAGTGCGCCTTCCATGAACCCCCGCCACTCGTCCGCGGTCTCGGTGCCGGCGAAGTGGACCGGGCCGACCGGCGTGAACAGGTCAGGAGCCGATGCCCACGCGCCGATGCCGCGGTGGCTGGCGTACCCGCCGAGGCTCCACGGGTCTCCGGACCAGTCGATCGACCGGGCGGCGATCGGCCAGGGCGCGGCCTCGCCGAGGAGGTCGCGCAGCCAGGTGACCGCCTCGGCGATGCGATCGTGCTCGCCCGCGATCTGCCGGAGCCGCCGGCCCGCCGACGAGGTGGAGAAGAGGACGAGCACCCCGGCGCTGCCGTCGGCCGGCGAGCCGTCCAGCGTCGCGCTCGCCAGCCCGTCCGGTGTGTGGAACGTGCCCGAGAGGCCCCGCTCGCGCCAGAAGGGACGATCGAACACCAGGACGGTCTTGACCACGTCGGCCCGGACCCAGCCCGAGATCGCCCGGCGGTGGTCCGCCGGCAGCAGCGCCGCGACGCCGATGTCGTCGTAGAACTGGGGTGGGACGGCGACGACAACCCGCCGGGCGCGGTACGTCCCGCTCGCCGCGACGACGCGGGCGCCGTCATCGTCGGGCTCGATCCGGCTGACCGGAGCGTTGCGGACGACGGGCGAGCGGAGCCCGGCCTCCAGGTGGTCGGCGATCGGCTGCGTGCCCTCGGCCAGGAACCACTGCTCGGACGCCTCCTGGGCCTCGAGGCCGCCGGCCGCGGCGATCTGGTCGAGCGTCTCGAAGGCGGACACCCGGTCGAGTGGCACGCACATGCCCTCCTCCAAGAGGCCGGCGACGAGATCGAAAGAGGAGTCGAGGAACGTCACGCTGCGCAGGTACTCGGCAGCGGTCATGGCGTCGAGCCGCTCGACATCGGCACCGGCGAGGCGCCGGATCCGGGCCTCGGAGCGCTGCACGGCCTGGAAGAGATCCAACTGACCCAGCAGGCCGAGGCCGATCTCGTCGGATCCTCTCCGTTGCGGCGTGGCCCCGGGCGTCGCGACGTGCAGGACGTCGCCCGCGGCGTGCGGTGCGACGCGCGTCAGGCCGATCTCGTCGACGAGGGCCGAGACCCTCGTCTGGACGTCACCGATCAGCTGGGCTCCGAGATCGATCGTGTGCCCGGTGTCGAGTCGCTCGGTGTGGACGCGGCCACCGACCCGGCCCCGGGCTTCGAGCACGGTCACCGTGCGGCCGGCCTCGGTCAGCTGGCGGGCGGCGGACAGCCCGGCGAGTCCGCCGCCGATGACCACGACATCGGGGGTGGACGAGGGGGCGGAGGGTTGCACGGCGCGGGCTCCTCGGGGAGGGTGAACGGTGACCTGTCGACTGACAGGTAACGTCACACGACAGGCCTCACCTGTCAAGTGACAGGTGAGTGGAGGGAGCGTGGCGATGGGCACATCGGGCGAACGGACCGAGCCGACGGCGACGCGTGCGCTGCGGTGCTTCGAGGAGCTCGCGCTCGAGCAGGGACTGGACGACGTCTCGATGCGCGACGTCGCCAAGCGACTGGGCATCTCCCTGGCGTCGCTCCAGTACCACTACGCCACCAAAGCGGCGCTGGTGGATGCCGCGGTCGCGTCGGTGGTCGACGTCCATCGACGACGTCTCGACGAGGCCGTCGCGTCGGCCGATGGCGACGATCGGTTCGTCGAGGCGCTCCGCTACATCGTGGCGGCCAACGTCGACGACGCGGACGGCATCGGCCTCATGAGCATGATCTGGGCCCGGGCCGAGCACGACGCGACCGCCGCCGCAGCGCTCCGAGGGTTCATGTGGGCCTACGTCGACCGGATGACCGAGGCCGTCGTGGACGGGTTCCCCGGCCTGTCCTCGACCCAGGCGCTGCTGGCCGCTGCGCTCACGATCGCCCTGCTCGAGGGCCTCGAGGACGTCCGCGCCACCGCGGTCGACGCCGGCGCGGACACGGCGCAGCTCACCGAGGTCGCGGTGGCCGTCGCCGCCGCGCTGCCGAGGCTGGTCGCCGAGCGGTCCTGACCTCGACCCCGCGCACCGACCGCGTGGGCGACTTCTGTGGTGCGCAGTTCCCGCACGACGACTTCGCGGCGGAGGCGCGCCATCATCTCCGGGTCAAGCTCGACTCACTCGCTCGCGGGGTCGGATGACGGCGGAGAGGTGCCGGAGTGCGGTCAGGCCGCGGTCGGCTGCATCCGGCGACGGGCGCGGGCGGACAGCTGCTCGCGGATCGTCCGGTTGCTCGGCCTCGCGGGCGCCCCAGTCGTAGACCTCCACCGTGCCCGACACGGCGTCGTAGAGCGTTCGGCGCTCTCTACCGAGCGCCATCCCGAGCAACAGGACGGGGAACACGATCGACACCGGCATCACCGCCGCTCTGACGAACGAGCGGCGTCCGGATGCGATCCCGCCGTCGCGTCGCACCACGGCCAGACCGAGGACGGTCATCGCCAACGTCCGACCGAAGAGCGCGACCGGAGCCCAGAAGTAGACGACGAACGCGGCGCCGAGCGCGAACAGACCGACCCACCGCGTCGACCCCGTTGACGGATCGACGTCGAACACCAGGCCGAGGAACACCCACGCGACCCAGGCCAGGACGGCCTGCAGACCGACCGCGACGAGGACGTCGCCGGCCAGGGCCAGCAGCCGGGTGACGGGACCGGCGTAGTGGCCGCTCACGTCGCGACGCTGGGGGAGCTCGTCGACGTCCTCCGGCTGGGACGCGTCGACGAGGCGGCCCGGCGCGACGGGACGAGCGGCCGGGTCACGGCGTACGACCCGGCCGACCACGGACTCCACGGTCGCGTCCGCGCGCACCAGCTGCCGGCGCACCAGATCGACACCCGAGACGGCGACGTCCTGGGTGACGCCTGCGGTCAACGAGGTCATGTCGAGGCGGGCGGCGACCTCGTTGACGTCGAGTCGGTCGACGAGGGCGTCGACGTCCAGACGTTCGGCGACGCGGTCCACGTCGAGTCGGTCGACGAGGGCGTCGAGGTCGAGTCGGTTGGCGATCTGGTTGACGTCGAGTCGCTCCAGGAGGGCGTCGAGGTCCAGGTCGTCGGCGATGGCGTTCACGTCGACGGCCTCGACCAGCTCGTTCGTGTCGATCTGACGGAGCACGGCGGGCGCGACCGCCCCGACGGCACGACCGAGGAGGCTCGGACGGCGGGCGCGCCCCTCGTCGCGGTCGTTGGGGTCCGCCTGCTCCATGTCGTCCTCCCGATCGCTGGCCGATGGTGGTCGCCGAGCCCCCGTCGTGCCACACCCGTCGGACCATGTTCGCCGGAGTGGATCGGGCGGCGTCGGATGTCCGTCGACCTCACCGGCGAGCCACCATGGTGGGCGATGATCCCGGAGCCTCCGCCGTCGAGCCTGGTCGTCGCGCTGCGGCAACTCGCCGACGTCGCACTGCTCCGGGAGACGCTGCCCGGCCTGGCTGCCCTCGACGTGTCGGCGGCGGTGTCGGTGGCCGACCAGCTCGCCGACGTGGCACGGCGGCTGACGACGTCTCGCGAGCGGCTCGACGAGGCCGGACAGGCCCTGGTCGAGCGGGCGCAGCTCGCCCTCGTGGACGGCTGGTTGACGCCCGTCGTCCTGGAACGTCTCGCCACCGATCCGGCCGAGCTCGGCAGCTGGCTCGAGACCGCAGCGGCGATCGACGAGCTCCCGTCGCCGGGGCCGCCTCCGGGGCCGAGCACCTCGACCTAGGTGTAGGAGCCATGGAGGTTGTTGACCGCGGGGGTCCGTGAAGGGGTGAGCCTCCGCGGCGAGTGTGGATGT
>JBCBSZ010000052.1:0-43361 GCA_039818945.1 Actinomycetota bacterium | reverse complement strand
GGCCACCGCGTGCACCTGTTCGGCGGGGAACAGCTCCAGCAGCTGCCGCAACTGCGGTCCGTACATGCCACCGAGCAGGTAACGCCGTTCCAGCCCGGCGTCGGTCGTCGTCGACCGGCCCAGCTCGGCCTCGAACGCCTCGGCCAGCTCGAGGTCCTCGTGGCCCCGCTCGCGGAACATCCAGTAGTGCGACGACGCCCGCTCGACCGGATCGCGCATCGTGACGATCAGCTGCGCCGCGGGCAGCTCGACCGCGAGGCGCTCGAGCGCCACCGGGCTCACCAGGTACGACGGGGTGGCCTCGAACACGACGGTGCCGGGCGCCGGCTCGCCGAGTCGCTCCTCGTACCAGTCCCACCCCCGCTCGTAGTTCCGGTCGAAGAAGCGCGTCTCCTTCGCCGCCGACTCGTGGACGTCGGGATGGCTCCCGAGGTGGCGGAACAGGCTGGTGGAGCCACAGCGCATCCCCCCGACGAGCACGATGCCGGGTTCGATCCGGTCGGGTGCGGTCATCGGCGCAGCGCTCGGGCGTTCGGCACGAGCCGAGACGGTACCGACGGTCCTCCTCGCGGGCGACCACGTCACCCACGGAGCGCGCGGTCGAGCGCAACCACCTCGGGATCACCCAGTGCGCACCACCCCTCGTGGGTGAGCGCCCCGCGACGTGGTTCACTGGCCCCGTGAGCCGGCAGACCCCTCCGCGGACCGGTCGCGTCCGGCGACTGCTCGACGGGCCGTTCGGCGCGCTCGCCCGCCGACACCGGCGCCGGTTGGCGGCCCAGGTCACGCTCAGCCTCGTGCAGGGCCTGACCGAGGCCTTCGTCCTCGTAATGGTCACGCGCCTGGCGTTGGCCGCCGCTGACGACGCCGACGTCGTCGAGCTCCCGATCGGCGGCGACGTCTCGATCGCCTGGGGCGCCACCGCCGCAGTGCTCGCGATCGTCGTGAAGCTGGCCGTCGGCGTCACGTCGGCTCGCGTCGTGTCGGGCATGTTCGCGAACAGCCTCACCGACCTTCGGCGCCGACTGGTCGCCGCCTTCTTCCGGGCGGACTGGGACGCCATCGCCACCGAGCGCCTCGGCGATCTCCAGACGCTGGTCACGAACCACGCCGCCCGCGCCAGCCAGGCGCTGCTCAACCTGTCCGGGCTGCTCCTCGCTGCGGGCCGCGTCATCGTCATCCTGATCGCCGCCCTGATCGTCAGCCCGATCGCCGCCGGCCTCGCCATCGCGCTCGGCGCCCTGATCTCGATCGCGGTCAGCCCGTTCTCGCGGGCGACCAAGCGCCATGCCGAGCGCCTCAAGGAGTTGATGCGCGACGTCAGCGTCCACACCACCGAGACGACCCGGCTCTCGCTCGAGGCCCGCTCGTTCGGGGTCGAGGGGCACCTGCTCGACGACCTCGACGCGGCCTACCGGGAGGCCGAGGAGAGCATCCGGCGAGGACGGATCGCGACCATGCTCGGCCCGCAGGTGTACCAGAACCTCGCGCTCTTGCTGATCGTGATCGGTGCCGCCACGGTCGCCTCGCTCGGATCGACCGACATCGCCGACCACGGCGCTTCGGTGCTGCTGCTGTTGCGCTCGTTCAGCTACGCCCAGAACGCGCAGGGCCAGTACCAGAACCTGTTGCAGGGCCTGCCCTTCGTGGCCGAGCTGGCCGAGCGGACCGCCGAGCTCGAGGACCGACCGGCGCCCGACGGCCCGACCCGCATCGACCGGATCGGCGCCATCGAGCTCGACCACGTGGCGTTCACCTACCCCGACGGGACCGACGTCCTCCACGACGTCTCGCTGACCATCCGACCCGGCGAGCGCATCGGCGTGATCGGACCGTCCGGGGCGGGCAAGTCGACGCTGATCCAGCTGCTGCTCGGGCTCCGGCGCCCGACCGCCGGTCACCTCCGCATCGGTGGCGCCGACATGGGCGACGTGGCCAGCGTCGACCTGCGGCGCCTGATCGCGTACGTGCCCCAGGAGCCGAGGCTGATGTCGACGTCGATCACCGACAACGTCCGCTTCTTCCGCCCGCTGAGCGAGGAGGAGGTCCGGCTCGCGGTCGAGCGGGCCAACGTCCTCGACGACGTCCTTCGCCGCGACGGCGGCTTCGACTCGTCGGTCGGCTCCGGCGGCTCCGAGGTGTCGGGCGGACAGCGCCAGCGCCTGACGATCGCCCGTGCGCTCGCCGGACGACCCGACGTCCTCATCCTCGACGAGCCGACGAGCTCCCTCGACGACGACTCGGACCGCGCCGTGCGCACAGGCATCGACGCCCTCCAGGACGATGTCACCGTGATCGTGATCACCCACCGGGCGTCGACGCTCGAGATGTGCGACCGGGTCCTCGTGCTCGACGGCGACGGTTCGGTGCGCGAGCAGCAGCCGGCCCTCGACGCGCCCGGTGAGGCCCGGCCGTGACCGAGGCGCACCGTCCACCGGCGACGTCGGTCATCATCCCGGTGCGCGACGGCGCCGAGGTCATCGAGCGGCAGCTGCGAGCGATCGCTGCGCAGGACGACATCGACGACGTCGAGGTCGTCGTTGCCGACAACGGCTCGACCGATGCGACCGCAGCGCGAGCGCGGGAGATCGCGTCGGCCACCGGGCTCGACCTGCGGGTGGTCGACGCCTCCGAGCGGCGCGGCGCCGGGCCGGCGCGCAACCGCGGCGCCGACAAGGCGGCAGGACACTCGCTGATCTTCTGCGACGCCGACGACGAGGTCGGCCCGGGCTGGCTCGCCGCCCACCTGCGGACGCTCGACGAGCACGAGCTCTCGATCGGTGCGTCCCTCGACCGGGCGCCGGACGAGCCCGGCCACGACCACGTTCGGGCCTGGCCCACCGAGGCGACCCGGTGGGCGCCGTACGTGCTCGTGCCCGGCAACAACTTCGCGATCCGCCGCTCCGCCTTCTCGATGCTCGACGGCTTCGACGAGCGGTTCCTGACCGGCCAGGACGTCGATCTCGGCTTCCGGGCCCAGCGAACCGGCGTCGACTGGGCCTTCACCCCCGACGCCCGAGTGCTGCGGACGATGCGCGGTGGGCTCCGCGACCGGGTGCGGCGGTCGGTGCAGTACGGGCGCGGCAACGCCACGCTCGCCGAGGTCCACCCTCGGTACACGCCGGTCGGCGCGTGGTGGCCCGATGTCGGGCGGGCGCTGCTCCGGCTCCCGCTGCTGATCGCCTCGAGCCGCCATCGCGACGCCTGGGCCCGCCGGCTCGGCGGCTCGTGGGGGCTGCGCCTCGGCCCCTGGACCGAGGAGGACCTCCGGTGACCGCCCGTCCGAGGGTGCTCATGCACCTGCCGTTCCATCCCGTCGCCGGCAACTGGGTGCGCGCCGCCGAACAGCACGCCGAGGTGGTCGCCGTTCGTCTCCGCCGCGGCGGGTGGCCGACCGTCCGCGTGGGCGACGACGGGGTGCACGAGGTGAGCGTGCCGCGCCCGCGTCCGGGCCGGCTGTTCTGGGGGGTCGGGCAGCGGATCGAGGCCCGCGGCATCGTGCAGCTGCTCGACCGACTGGAGGCGGAGGGCACACCGATCACCGTCCTGCACGCCCACTTCGCCGCGTCGTCGCGGGGCATGGCCCTCGCCGCCCGCCGCCGCGGGCTGCCGCTGATCGTGACGGAGCACAGCACCTGGTTCACGGGCGAGAACCCCGACCAGCCGCCGATCACCCCGGATCGCCTGCGGCGGATGCTCCTGCCCTATCACCAGGCGTCCGCGGTCATGCCGGTGTCCGAGTCGCTGCGCCAGGCGATGATCGCGGCCGGCGTCGGTCACGACCTCGAGGTGTGCCCCAACCCCGTCGACGTCACGCGCTTCACCGCCGATCCCGGCCGGGCGGCCAACCGCCTCATCACGGTGAGCCGGCTCGCTCCGGTCAAGCGCATCGACGTGCTCGTCGACGCCGTCGCCGAGCTCCGGTCGCGCGGCGTCGACGTCGAGCTCGAGATCGTG
Source organism: Actinomycetota bacterium (assembly GCA_039818945.1). Classification (GTDB taxonomy): domain Bacteria; phylum Actinomycetota; class Acidimicrobiia; order Acidimicrobiales; family Poriferisodalaceae; genus JBCBSZ01. Next base: position 39,404 of record JBCBSZ010000052.1, on the reverse strand, counting down.
GGCGACGGGCCGTCGGCGCAGGGTCTCCGCCAGCAGATCATCGATCTGCGCCTCGACGACGTGGTCACCATGACCGGGCGGTTGGAGTCCGGCGACGTCGCTCGGCGGCTCGCCGCAGCGGGGCTCTTCGTCACCTGCTCGATCGTCGAGAACCACCCGGTCGCGGTCATCGAGGCCATGTCGAGCGGGCTGAGCATCATCGGGCCGGCCATCCCGTCGCTGGTCGAGATGGTGCCCCAGCCCGAGTGCGGCACCCTGCTCGACGGCGAGCTCACGCCGGTGCGCCTGGCCGACGCGATTTCCGCCCACCTGCCGGGCGGCACGAACGAGCGGTCGCGCAGTCGGATCGTCGAGCACGCCTCGATCGACGCCGTCGGGCGCCGGCTGGCCGACACCTACGCCGCCGCCCTGGCCTGAGGCTCAGCGACCCCTGATCCGATCGCCGGCGATGCCGGCTCGACCGATGGCGTACCCCGCGCCCTGTGCCATCCTCGGCAACCACGCCCGCCGGTGTCCGCCACTCGTGGCGAGCAGCGGGAAGCGCACGAGCCCTCTCCACAACGGACGGAGCACGCGCTCGGAGGGGTACTCGTCGTGCAGGCGCTTCACCCTCGCGTCGTCGAGCCCATAGCGGAACCGCCGTCGCACGTAGGCGCGATGGTCGACGTCGAGCCGGTGCAGGACTCCGGCGTCCGGCGCGAAGGCGATCCGCAGCCCGGCCTTGGTCGCTCGGATGCCGAGCTCGACGTCGTACGCGCTCGCGAGCTCCTCGCTGAGGCCCCCGATCTCGAGGAACACCTCGCGGCGAGCTCCGAAGTTGTTCCCGTGCACGAACGGGAACCGTCCGAAGAACGTCTGCTCGGGAGCGATCTCGTCGGCCGAGGGCCGCTCACCGGGGCGTGGGGTCCAGGGCTGCCATGGTCCAGCCGAGAGGTCGCCGTCCTCAAGGGCGGCGACGTGGCCGGCCACCCATCGGGAGCTCACGATGTCGTCGGCGTCGGTGAAGAGGACGAGGTCGGTGTCGACCGATGCGGCGGCCAGGTTGCGGGCGTAGGCCGCGCCCTGCACCGCTCCGGCGTCGAGCACGCGGCCGTCGAGTCCGAACCGGTCGAAGGCGGCCTCCGCCACCGCTGCGTCTTCGTCGGGCGAGGCGTTGTCCGCGACGACGACGGAGAAGGCCGGCGCGTCCCGCTGACGACCGAGTGCCTCCAGGGTCTCGGCGATCGTCGTCGCGGCGCGATACGCCGGGATGATCACGGCCACGGTCGGCGCATCAGTCATAGCCGAACAGCGCTCGATCTCGGGCGTAGAGCTCGCGAACGCGGGCCACCGCGGCGCGGTCGAGGCGAACCTCGTCCTCGTCCGCGCTCGACGTGTTGAGCGTCGGCAGTGCCACGTCCACGCCCGCCAGCGCGGCGATGCGGGCGACGTCGTCGGCGAGGTGCTCGAAGCGACCGACCTCGCGGACCAGCAGACGACCGGCCGGATCGCACAGGAAGCGGTGCTGGGGTTGGAAGTGGAGCTGGTTGCGGTTGAGCTCGGTGAGCATCCGCTCGTCGGCGACGAGCCGCTCGAGCGTCGGGTACGGCGCGAGCGCCGCCTGCCACTTGAGGTCGTAGCGGTTCTGCGCGCCGCCGGCCCGCAGGTAGCGGAAGGTCGAGCTCACGCGGGACACCGGGTCGCGCACGAAGCCGAAGCTGAGCAGCCGGGCGTACGCCCAGGGCCCGATCGCCCGGCGGGCCTGCCGAGCGGTCGTGTGCCCGATGAAGACGTCCGGTCCGTAGAAGGCCGCGGACACCGAGGTCCCCGCCGTCTTGGGGACGTGGATGAGCAGGAACCCGTCGACGGTGAGCGGGAGCATCCGACGACGGGTGTTGCGGTCCCGGGGCCGGCGCAGCGCGACGAGGTCGCGACCGAGGTAGTCGAGCGAGCGCCACGGCCGCAGCCCGTGCCGCCGGGCCGGAACGTCGGCCCGGGGCCGCGTCGGCGTCGGCCGCTCGAGCGCGGTCGGCTCATGGGCAGCGCTCGCACGCGGCGCCGTTCGGTGCTGGGGGGTGCGCACTGGCTCGGTCCCACCTGGTTCGACGGCCGCCCGACCTGGGCACAGTATGTCGCGTCACGACCACGAACCGCGCTCGACCCCGGAGCGGGGCCGGTGTGCTCCGTGGTCGCTCACGACGCTCCGTCGAGCACCCAGCCCGTGGGTCGGCCGAGTAGTTCTTCGAGGCGGTCGGTCTCGTCGCGCAGCACGGCCATGGTCGACTCCGGCAGCGGGCCCGACGCCGCCGCCCGTGCCTCCTCGACACCGCCGGAGCTGCGGATCAGCCGGTCCGCTCCCAGGCGCCGCACGCGCCGGGGCACCAGACGGCGGACGACCCGGTCGAGGCCGAGGTCGAAGTACCGACGGGCCACCGGGTGCACGAGCGCCTTGGACTCGGTGGCGTTGTGCACCTCGTCCGGCCGAGGACCGTGCTCGAGCCCGAGGTGGTCGAGCAGGCCGAGCCACGGACCGTCGTCGCCGCCGACGAGCTCCTCGTGCACGACCACCAGGATCCGTGCCGGGTCGACGTGCGCTCGGAACGTCTCGAGCACGGTGGCGTACCGGCTGCGAGCGACGTAGCGGGATCCGGGGACGGCCGCCTCGGTGATCGACCGCCGCTCCCGTCCCCGCAGGTACGAGTGGCGGTGGTGGGATCGCGTCCGCTCGACGGGGTGCCGCACGACGTAGACGAGCTGCGCGTCGGGTGCGTGCTCGGCGATCCGGCCCGCCACCAGGTCCGCCACGGACGGGTCGGCGTAGCTGACGGACGACTCTCCGGTGCGGCCACCGTCAGGCGGGGGGAAGAACCCCGCCCAGGGGGCGGAGCGCATGTCCGGCATCTCGACGAAGAGGTTGGGCTCTTTGGCCGTCACGAGGTTGGTGCCGGGATGGTCCCGCAGCCAGATCCACAGCGCGCTGGTGCCGGCCCGCATCGCCCCGATGACGATGAAGTCCGGCCGGTGGTCGTCGGGGCCGGGCGGCACCCACGGATCACCCACGCGGTCCACCGAGGCGTCCGGCGACGTACCCGAGCACGGCGGCCCATCGGGCCGGGCGACCGTCGAGACCGCGCGCGATCAGCTCGACGACGGCCCCGGCGGGCAGCTCGGGATGGCGCGGCCGCAGCGCGGTGGCTCGTCGCCCCAGGTCGAAGGCCGTCGCGACCGAGACGGGCGCCTCCTCCGACGGCGCATCGCCGTCGCTCACGTCCGCGACCCGCAGCTGTGCGGCGGCGACCCGGAGGCCGAGGTCGACCGGGCCGAGCGCTGCGTCGACCTCGACGGGGAGACCTCCGATGGTCTCGAGCTCGCTGCGGCGTATCCCGACCGCCGCCGGCGGCAGGATCGGCTGGCGGCCGAGGCGACGGGTCCGGACCCAGCGGGCACCTCGATCGACCGACAGGTCGAAGATCGACAGCGCGGCGAGATGGCGGTCCAGCCGCTCGGCGGACGGCACCGAGCCGAGCACCACGACCACGTCGCGCTCGCTCACCCGAGCGGCTGCGTCGCGCCGCTGCTCGACGGTGCGACCGTCGGCGGCGACCAGCTCGACCGTCGACGACGATGCCGGCTCGGAGACCGGGCCGTCGGCGAGCAGCACGACCTCGACGCCGGACCGGGTCGCGGTGAGCTCGGCGGCTGCCGCCACGGCGCCCGACACGTCCTCGACCGGGCCGACCACGACCGTCGCGGAGGGCTGATCGAGGTCGAGCTGGACACCGCGCGGCCCACCTCGGGCGACCGGCCGGAGCAGCCCGTCGATGCCCCCGAGCGCCGATCCGAGACGGCGGGCGACGTGCCACCCGCCCCGCGGCGTCCTGACCGCCCGGGGCAGGAACCACGCCACCCCGCGGAGCTGCCCGATCACCCGGCGCCGGCACCCGGCACGACCGGCGGGCCAGCCGTGGCGGTCGGAGAAGCGCACGTCGCCGCGGCCGTAGAAGCGGCGCTGGCGCAGGACGCCGAGCAGTTCGGGGCGCAGGCGGTAGTTGACCTCCATGGCCGGCTCGAAGCGGAACTCGATGCCGGCGTCGGCACATCGACGAGAGAAGTCGAGGTCCTCGGCACTGCCGTCGATCGGCCACGACTCGTCGAAGCCGCCGGTCCGCTCGACCACGCCCCGGGTGAAGCCGACGTTGCAGCCGCTGGCGAACGGGCGCCCGTCGACGACGGCCAGCTGGTCCGAGGGGCGGGGTGGATCGAGGTCGCCCAGCTCGTGGGTGAAGGGCCGCAGGGGACCGCCGACGACGAGGTCGCCGTGACGCAGCGCTCGGAGCGCGGCGTCGAGCCACCCGGGGGTGACGATGTCGTCGGAATCGCACACCACCATCCGGTCGGCGGCAGCCGCTCGGATGCCCGCGTTCCGCGCCACGCTGATCCCCGGCGAGTAGGAGGCGTCGACCACCCGCGCCGCGGCCGGGCCGACCCGCTCGGGCACGAGCTCCGTCAGCGGCCGCGCCGACCCGTTGTCGACCACGACGACCTCGTACGACGCGCTCGTCTGCTGTCCGGCGAGGGCGGCGAGCTGCTCCGCGAGCTGCGTCGGGTCGGGATCGCGACTCGGGATGATCACGCTGATGTCGGTCACCAGCGCAGACCCCAGTCGTCGGCGAGTCGCTCCCGCTCGTCGACCAGGACCCGGGCCGGCGCCGCGGGCAGCGGCGCGTCGGCGGTGGCGAGGAGGTCGTCGACCGTGTCGTCGGCCTCGCGCTGGAGGAGTCGACGGCCGATGGTGCGCACGGGCGCGGGGACGGCACCGGCTGCGCCCTCGAGGCGGCGCACCGCCCGAGCAGCGACCGGGCGGTCGAAGATGGCGCGACCGAGCGCGGTGGTCGCGGGTCGCTCGGCGGTCCGGTTGCGCGCGTTGGTCGGCCGGGGGCGGGGGTCGAGTCCGAGGTGGGCGACGACGGCGTCCCAGGTGGCGTGGTCGTCGCCGAAGAGGTCCTCGGACCGCACGACGAACGGCGCCTGGCCGAGCACCCGGCGGTAGGTCCCCAACGTGAGGCTGTACCGGCTCCGTTGCACGACCGACGCGGCCGGGTCGGCGACCGCGTCGGCGAAGGGCCGGCGCTCACGGCCCCGCAGCACGCCGTGCCGGTAGTCCGACCGGAGCCGGTCCTCGGGTTCCCGGGCCAGGAACAGCAACCGAGGTCGCCGGGGCAGGGTGAGGAGGCGGCGGGCGACGACGGGCGCCTCGTCCGGCCAGCCGTAGCGCACCGACGCCTCGCCGGTGAGCGCGTCGGTGGCGAACAGCTGCCGGTACTCGCGCTGCTCGGCCTGCCCGAAGGACGGAGCAGCCAGGTGGGCCGGTTCCTTGACGGTCGGCAGGCACACGTCGTCGCCCTGGCCCAACCAGTCGAACAGGGTGGTCGTCCCCGCCTTCATGGCTCCGAGGATGATGAAGTCGGGCCACCAACCCTCGGTCGACACCCCGCTGGCTCCGGCTCCCGGCGTGAGGATCCCGTCAGCCACGCGCCGCGGTGCGGGCGTCCGGCACGAGCGCGCCGCGGACCGAATCGACGATCTGGCGCTGCTCGACCGACGTGAGCCGGCTGTGGATCGGCAACGACAGCATCCGGCCCCACAGCTCCTCGGTGACGGGGAGGTCGCCCGGACGACCGCCGAACACGGGCTGGAGGTGCGCGGGCGGGAAGTACACCCGCGACTCGATACCGGCCCATCGCAGCGCGTCGGCCAGCCCGTCGCGATCACCGTCGACGAGGGTCGTGTAGAGCATGTGCACGTGGGTGCGGTCGCCCAGGGTGACCGGCGGGGTGATGCCGTCGACCGCCGCGAGCTGCTCGGACATCCACGCCGCCCGGTCCGCCTTCCGGGCGAGGATGCCGTCGAGCTTCGCCAACTGGGCGACGCCCACGGCGGCGGTCACGTCGCTCATGCGCCAGTTGTGGCCGAGCAGCTCGTGCCGGTAGGGCGCCGTCATCCCGTGGTTGCGGAGCATGCGCAACCGCTCGGCGAGATCGCCGTCGTCGGTCACGACGATGCCGCCCTCGCCGGTCGTGATGTTCTTCGTCGGCGTGAAGCTGAACATGCCGGCGCGGCTGATGGCACCGACCGAACGGCCGCGGTAGACCGCACCGTGCGCCTCGGCGGCGTCCTCGAGCAGCACGCAGCCGGCCTCGTCGCAGATCGCCTGGAGCTCGTCGAGATCGGCGGGTTGCCCGGCGTAGTGGACGGCGACCACGGCCTTGGTCCGGGGGGTGATGCGCCGGGCGACGTCGGCGGGGTCGAGGTTGAACGTGTCGGGCCGGACCTCGGCGAAGACGGCGGTGGCGCCGACGTGTCGGACCGAGGTGGCGGTCGAGATGAAGGTCATCGACGGGACGATGATCTCGTCGCCCGGTCCGATGTCGAGCGCCGTGTACATGGCGACGAGCGCCAGCGTGCCGTTGGCCAGCGCGACGGCGTGATCGGCGTCGTGGCGCTCGGCGAAGGCCTCCTCGAACCGGCGGGTCATCGGACCGGTGGTGAGCTGACCCGACGAGAACACGTCGCGGATGAGCTCGATCTCGGGCTCGCCGACGTCGGGGCGGGCGAGGCGGATGGCGATCGGCGGCAGCTCGTCGGGACGGCCCCGCAGATCGATCTCGTCGCTCTGCACGTCCTCCCAGCGACGGGCACCGTTGGCGCACTTGGAGATGAGGAAGTCCACCGGATCGCCCAGCGCATCGAGACCGGCCAGCTCGGCCGGATCGAGCGCCGGGACCGCGGTGTGGGAGATCAGCGGGTGGATGGGACGGTCGTCGGTCTCGTCCTCACCGAGGAGCACCTCGGAGACCTTCTCGCCCTGGCGCAGGCCGGTGTAGGAGATGTCGACCGGGCGATCGGCCTCGGCGATGAGGCGATGGGCGACCTCGTCGATGCGCACCGGCTCACCCATGTCGAGGACGAGCGCCTCGGCGTCGCGGCCGAGGGCGCCGGCCTGGATCACCAGCTGCACGGCCTCCTCGACCGTCATGAAGTAGCGGGTCGCCTCGGGGTGGGTGACCGTGACCGGGCCGCCGTCGGCGATCTGGCGCTGGAAGGCGGTGAGCACCGAACCGCGCGAGCCGAGCACGTTGCCGAACCGGACCGAGGCCCACGTGCCGTCGGCCCGCTGGCCGGCGTGCGCCGTCAACCGCTCGGCGATCCGCTTGGTGAAGCCGAGCACGCTCGTGGGATCGGCGGCCTTGTCGGTCGAGACGTTCACGAAGCGATCGACACCGCAGCGCTCGGCTGCGGCCAGGACGTGGAGCGTGCCCCACACGTTGGTCTTGATGGCCTCGTGGGGATGCATCTCGAGCAGCGGCAGGTGCTTGAGCGCCGCGGCGTGGAAGACGACGTCGGGCCGGTGCTCCTCGAACACCTCGATCAACCGGTCGGCGTCGCGGATGTCGGCCACGACGAGGTTCCGATCGTCGAGCATCGCCCGACCCTCGAGGTCGAGCTGCACCGAGTGGAGGGCGGATTCGTCGCGGTCGAGCATGACCAGCTCGGCCGGAGCCAGACGGAAGAGCTGGCGGCACAGCTCGGAGCCGATCGATCCACCGGCGCCGGTGACGAGCACCCGCTTGCCGGTGAGGTAGCCGCTGATCGACTCGAGGTCGGTGCGCACCTCGCGGCGGCCGAGCAGGTCGGCGTAGCTGACCTCCTGGATGTCGGAGACGTCGATGCGGCCGTCGAGGATCTGCGAGACCGGCGGCAGCACCCAGACCTTGAGGCCGAGGTCCGAGGCTCGGGCCGAGGCGTCGCGGACGACCTCGGGCGGCGCTGACGGGATGGCGATGAGGACACCCTCGGCGCGCGCCCGCTTGGCCACCTGCTCGAGCGCGGCGAAGGGCCCCTCGACCCGGAGCCCCCGGATGCGACGGGCGGTCAGGCGCCGATCGTCGTCGACGAAGGCGACCGGGACGTAGCGACTGTCGCGGTTGCCGAGCATGGCGTTGACGGCCTGCATCCCGGCGTCGCCGGCGCCGAACACGACGAGGCGGGTCCGGCCGTCGGCGTCGGCGTCGGGGCGCCGTCGGTGCTCGATGTAGAGCCTCCAGCCGAGCCGGGCCGCGGCCATGAGCACGAGCGCGAGCGGGCCGGCGCCGAGGGAGACGCTGACCGGCACGGCCCGGTCGAGCAGCAACACATCGGCCACCGTGCCGACGACGGTGACCAGCGCGGCGGTGACGAACAGGGCGAGCGTCTCGTCGAAGGCGGCGACGCGCCACCGACCGCGGTAGAGCCCCAGGCCGAAGCCGACACCGAGCTGCAACAGCACGACGACGGCGAGGTAGCGCAGCAGGCCGACGGTGTCGAAGTGGAACGACTCGTACTCGAAGCGGGCGCCGGAGGCGACCACGACGGCGACGATCCAGGCGAAGGCGTCGGCGAAGACGGTGAGGCGATCGCGGTTGCGGAACGCCAGCCGGAGGACCGAATCGGACTGTCGCCAGCCCGGCGTGTGCGCCGGTGTCTCGTCCATCGGTACCTCCTCCGCGTGCGTCCTCGTCCGAGCCGTTCCCACGCAGCCCACCCGGCGGTCACCCTAGTGGAATGTGTTCCTGTCGTCACAGTGCGAGTTGGTCACGCTACGTGCTGTGTCCGAACGTTGTTCAGAGCCACCGGCCTGCGAGACGCCGCCACCCCCGATCCCAACGGCCGGGTACCGCCGGGCGTTCCTCGGTCGCTTCCAGGGCATCGTCCGGCCCGAGCCGGTTCAGCAGCGGACGCCCCTCGCGGTAGCGAACCACGTTCTCGGCGAGGATCGCCATCGTCGCCGCGTCACGGTCGGTGACCGGTGCTGTCACGTGCGGGGTGATCAGCGTGCGCGGCGCCCGCCACAGCGGGCTCCCGACCGGCAGGGGCTCCACGGCGGTGACGTCGAGCCCGACCCCGCCCAGATGACCCGAGCGCAGCACGTCGACGAGGGCTGGCTCGTCCACGAGCCCGCCGCGGGCCACGTTGACCAGCAGCGCATCGGGCCGCATCGCCGTGAGGACGGGGCGATCGACCGATCCCCGGCTGCCGTCGTTGAGCGAGGCGGCGAGGACCACCGCGTCGACGTCGGCGACGGCATCGACCAACCGGTGGCCGGCGTCGAGCGAACGGATCTCGTCGAACCCGTCGACCGGCCGATCTCGCCGACGCAGTCCGATCACCTCGGCGCCGAAGGCGGTGAGCAGGCGAGCGAGCGCCGAGCCGGTGTGCCCGGTGCCCACGACGAGGACCCGCCGCGCGCCGAGCCCGCGCAGGTCGCGCTGGCCCGGGATGCCCCACACCTGCGCCCGCTGGGCCCGGCGGAACCGGGGCAGCTCGTACGCCAGGGCGAGCAGGAACATCACGGCGTGCTCGGCGAGCGCTGCGGCCGAGCGACCGGCGGAGGAGGTGAGCGCCACCTGGTCGATGAGCTGCCGGGGAGCGAACCCGTCGAGGCCGGCGTGGCCACAGTGGACCCATCGGAGCCGGGACCGGTCGAGGAACGCCGGCCAGGCGTTGCCCCGCAGCACGGCGACGTCGACATCGTCGAGCACCCGCTCGACGCCGGCACGGTCTCGGCGATCGAGGTGCGTCACCGTCGCCGGGGCGAAGAGCTCGTCGATGCGGCGGCGCTGCTCGTCGGTGCTGGCGAGCGTCGACACCACCCGCTCGACCGCGGTCACCGACCGACGGGCTCGTGGCCGTGCCGGGCGAGGAGCCCCTCGAACTCGGCGCGGAGGCGGTCAGCGGCCTCGTCGACCGCCCGGGGGTCGGGCCGGAGGGCTCGGCGCGACCGGCGGCGCTGGAGCGAGATGGCGTAGCGGAGGTTGAGTCGCAGCTCGTCGGCCGCCCACGCCGCGATGTCGACGTCGGCGATCCGTCGTCGCGCCGCGATGGCCGACCCGCCGCGGGCCCGCGACTCGGCCAGGTCGTAGTGCACGTGACACGCCCCGCGCAGCCCGTCGATGCGCATCAGCTCCTCGATCCCGAGGTGCACCGACGCGGCCGGCCCGGTCGTCCCGCCCGAGGACCGCAGCCAGTAGACCTCGAGCTCCAGCGGTTCGGGCAGCGGGATGCGGCGATGGTCTGCCGTGTCCGCCCTCGGGGGCTCGCGCAGCGCGAGCGCCGGGACGGCGAGGGCCGTCGGCAGCCGCCGCAGGGTGTGCCGGGGAGCGCGACCCATCAGCCCCCGAAGCCGCTCGATCACCATCACGACATCATGATCGTTCGACGACCGGCCGGGCGGTGATGCTCACGCTGCGTGAAGCGACTTGCTGGTTGGGCGCACCGGTCGCCACGTACGTTCTCCGCGGTGCTCACCGGGCGGGACGACATGACCACCATCTCCGCGACCACTCGACCTTCCGAGGGCCTGGTGGCCGGCGGGCGCATCGACGGGGTGCGCCTCGTCCCGCTCGACCGCCACGACGACGCACGCGGCTCGTTCACGGAGATCTTCTGCTCCCACTGGGACGCCGGCATCGATCCGACGCAGTGGAGCCTGGTGCGATCGGCGCCCGGGGTCCTCCGCGGCATGCACGTGCACCTCCGCCACGACGAGTACGTCATGGTCATCTCCGGTCGGATGAGCGTGGGGCTCCACGACCTGCGGCCCGACTCGCCCACCTCGGGGGTCGGCGCGGTCTACGAGCTGCACGGCGACTCGGACACCTTCCTCAGCTTCCCGCGGGGCCTCGTCCACGGCTGGCTCGCCCACGAGCCGACCGTGCACGTCCAGGCGGTCTCCGAGGCCCACGAGTTCTACGGCGCGGACGACAACAACGGCTGCCACTGGTCCGACCCCGAGCTCGGGATCGACTGGCCGTTCGAGCCGACCAACGTGTCGGCCCGCGCCCAGGGCTTCGGCTCCGTCGCCGACCTGCGCCGACGCCTCTACTGACGCGTCGGACGCCCCTCCTGACGCGGCGGACGCCCCTCCTGACGCGGCGGACGACGACGCAGCCGCGACCGCACGTCGCGGGCGACGCGGACCGCGCGCTCGCCCCAGTCGCCGGGGAGCAGGCGGTCGGCGCCGCCCTCGAGCGATCGGGCCCACGCGCGGCGCTCGAGCTCCAGGCGTCGGCGCTCCAGACCCGCGATCACCTGCTCGACGACCTCGCGCTCGACCGTCGGTGACCGCAGGCGCGCCGACCAGTCCTCGAGCTCGACCAGGCGCTGCTGCGTGCTCCAACCCGGATGGTCGCCCCGCTTGAAGGTGAGCGCGGTCGGCCGGTGCGAGACGCCGACGCGCGCACCGGCCGCCAGGAACTGCTCCCACATGTACCGGTCGGTGGCGGTGCCGGCCGGCGTCGTGCGCCAGCCATGGGGGAGGGCCCGGTAGGCCGCCATCGTGTGGCCGACGAAGGTGAGCGGCGCGAGGTAGGGCGAACGGTCCAGGCGGGCCCGTTCGTCGGGGTGGAGGAGGTCGGGGTACCGGGGAAACGTGGCCGTCCCGTCCTCGGCGACGCGGAAGCGGAGGGTGTGACCGAAGTCGGCGTCGGCGAGCACCCGCTCCAGCTCCTCGACGTGGCCGGGCAGGTAGAGGTCCCGGTCGCACAGGTAGGTCACGATGCGGCCGCGGGCGTGCTCGGTGAGCACGGCGTGGCGGTTCAGCTCTCCGCGGCGGGCGTCCTTGGCGAACTCGAAGCAGCGGACCCGCTCGTCGGCACGGCCGAGCTCGCGCACGACGTCGCGGGTGGCCTCGTCGATGCCGTCGCCGATGACGAGCACCTCGACGTCGTCGACCGTCTGCGCCAACGCGCTGCCCACCGAGTGGGGCAGCAGCGGACCCCGATCGCCGGTCGTCGGGACGACGATCGAGGCTCGCACGTCAGCCATCGTCCACCCCCGCGAGGTGCCGGAGCCGCTCGACCGCCTCCACCACGGCCACTCCCTCGGCGCAGTCGCTCTTGGGCGCCGGGCCGCCGGCGACGTGATCGAGGAAGGCGGCGAGCTCGCGGCGCAACGGCTCCGCTCCGGTGAACGGTCGGCGCTCGACGACCGGGTCGGCCGCCGCTCCGGTGGCCAGCTCGACGGCGTCGGCACCGAGACCGGGGAGCACCGCGACACCCTCCTCCCCGTGGACCCGGACCTCGCGGCGCTTGTCGACGAACCGGGTCGACGCCTCGATCACGAGGAACGGGCCGTCCTCGTCGTGACCGTGCGCCCAGAGCGAGACGGGCCGACCTCCGTGGATCTCCGCGACCGCCGCCCGGGGGGTGGGGAGGTCGCCGAGGATCTCGATCGCCAGGGTGAGGTCGTGGGGCACGAGGGTCCAGATCGGATCGGTGTCGGTCCGTGGGCTCGTCCAGTTCGTCCTCGTGCTCCGCACGCCCAGCGGTCGGCCGATGGCACCCGATCGGGCCAGCTCGCCGAGCAGCTCGACCCCCGGGTGGTAGCGCCAGACGTGCATGAGGTGGATGCGGTCACCGCCGGCCTCGGCGAGGCGACGGGCGGCGGCCGACGAGGTCGTGAAGGGCTTCTCGCAGAAGATCGGCACGCCGAGCTCGAGCGCGGCGGCGACGTCGGCCTCGTGCGAGGTGGCCGGCGTCGCGACGATGACCGCATCGGCGTCGTCGACCTCGTCGAGGCGGGAGCTGCTCGACGCCGCCCGGCCCGACACCTCCGCGCGACGGCGGTCGTCGGGCTCGACGACGGCGACCTCGGCCCCGAGCGCGAGCAGATCGCGCAGGATCAACGAACCCCAGCGCCCGCAGCCGAGCAGCGCGATGCGGGGTCCGGGCACAGCCGGCGACCGTACCAACGCTGCGGATCCCCACCGCCGACCCAAGTCACCGTCAACTCACGTCGAGTGGCAGGTCGGTGACTTCACGTGCGTTGAGGGCCGTGGAACCATCGAGGGCATGGGTGAGCAGCAGCGCGTCGTCGTGATCGGGCAGGGGTACGTGGGCCTGCCGGTCGCGGTCCGGGCCGCCGAGGTCGGCTTCGACGTCGTCGGGCTCGACCTCGACGAGGACCGGGTCAAGGGCCTCAAGGCCGGGGTCAGCCACATCGAGGACATCGGCGACGACCGGCTGCAGGCCGTCATCGACCTCGGCCGCTACCGGGCGAGCAGCGACTACGCCGACGCCGCCGGGTTCGACGTGGCGGTGATCAGCGTCCCGACCCCGCTGCGGGAGGGCGTGCCCGACCTGTCCTACATCGAGTCGTCGGCCCGCTCGCTCGCTCCGCACCTCCGGGAGGGCGCCACCGTCATCCTCGAGTCCACGACCTACCCGGGCACGACCGAGGAGCTCGTGGGGCCGATCCTCGAGGACGGCTCGGGCCTCGCGGCCGGCACCCAGTTCCACCTCGGGTACTCGCCCGAGCGGATCGATCCCGGCAACACGACCTGGACGCTGGAGACCACGCCGAAGATCGTCTCCGGCGTCGACGACGCGTCGCTCGCCGCCGTCACCGCGTTCTTCGACCGGCTATGCGACACGACCGTGCCGGTGCCCGGCTGCAAGGAGGCCGAGCTCACCAAGCTGATCGAGAACACCTTCCGGCACGTCAACATCGCCCTGGTCAACGAGCTGGCCATGTTCGCCAACGACCTCGGCATCGACGTCTGGGAGTCGATCGACGCCGCGTCGACCAAGCCGTTCGGGTTCATGCGCTTCACGCCCGGCCCCGGCGTCGGGGGCCACTGTCTCCCCGTCGATCCCTCCTTCCTCTCCTGGCGGGTCAAGCGCAGCCTCGGTCACGACTTCCGCTTCGTGGAGCTGGCCAACGACATCAACGAGCACATGCCCGACTTCGTCGTGCGGCGCCTGATGTACGCGCTCAACCGGACCGGACGGGCGCTGCTGGACGCGCGCATCGTGATCGTCGGCCTCGCCTACAAGCCGGACACCGGCGACGCCCGGGAGTCCCCGTCGGTCCGGGTGCTGCAGCTGCTCCGCGAGCTGGGCGCCGACGTGGTGGCCGTCGACCCGCACGTCGACCTCGATCACTTCCCGGCGACCGTCGAGCTCGTCGAGCTGACCGCCGAGCTCGCGGCCGGTGCCGACGCCGTGGTCCTGCTGACCGATCACCGTGACGTCGACCACTCCGTGCTCGCCGACCACGCGCCCTACGTGCTCGACTGCCGTCGCCACCTCGCGGCCGCAGATAACGTCGAGCACCTCTGAGCCCGACGGAGCGGACCCGCTCCTGACCGGAACGCGAAGGTCACGAGTGAGCCTCAGTCGAACCCTGATCAAGGCCGCGTCGTCCGCCGCCGACGTCGTCCTCGCCGACACCGGTGTGACCGTGCTGATCTACCACCGCGTCGGCGCGGGCAGCACCAGCGAGGTCGACCACCCCGTCGCGCTGCTCGACGAGCAGCTGGGGTGGCTGAGTACGCATCACCGGGTCCTGTCGCTCGACGACGCCGTCGCCGAGCTGCGCGACCCGCCGGCAGCGCCGACCCCGGCGGTGGTGGTCACGTTCGACGACGGCACGGCCGACTTCGCCGAGCACGCCGTGCCGCTGCTGGAGCGCCATCGGGTCCCGGCCACGCTCTACCTCGGCACCGGCTTCACCGACGAGGGTCGCCACTGGCCCGGCGACGCCCCGCCGGTGTCGTGGGGCGCGCTCGCCGACACCTTGACCACCGGCCTCGTCACGGTCGGCTCGCACACCCACGACCACCTGCTGCTCGACCGGGCCGACGCCGCCGAGATCGAGTACCAGCTCGACCGGTCGATCGACCTCATCGGCCAGCATCTCGGGGTCGCCGCCCGGCACTTCGCCTACCCGAAGGCCGTCCCCGGCAACGAGGCCGCCGACCGGGCGGTACGGCAGCGCTTCGACTCGGCTGCGCTCGCCGGCACCAGGGCCAACGTCTGGGGGCACACCGACGTGCACCGCCTCGCTCGCAGCCCCGTCCAGGTCTCCGACGGCATGCGATGGTTCCGACGCAAGGTCGACGGCGGGTTGCGCCTGGAGGACGAGCTGCGCCACCGGCTCAACCACCTCCGGTACCGCAACCTCCGCAGCTGACCGGATGGATCAGGCCACGATCGATCGCCTGAGCGAGGCCTGGCTGCCAGCCGGTGCGCTGGGCGCCGCGGCCGCGATCGTCCTCGCCGCGCTCTGGTTGCGCCAGCCCGTGGGCGACTGGCCCTTCGTCGGTGGGTTGCTCCTCGGCGTGGCCGCCGGCGCGGACGACCCGCCCACCGGTCTCGCGGTGGGCTGCTGCGCCGCGGTCGCGATCGAGCTGACCGGCCGCCGACTCGGTGATCGAGCGGTCGACCGCATCGGCCGGGCCGGCGTCGCCGTCGCCGCCGCCCTGGTGATCGCCGGCGTCGGGCGATCGCTGGTGCCGGTGCTCGCCGGTGCTGCGCTGGTGGCCGTCGCCGCGATCGCCGACCTCGACGAGCGGCGGCCCGGGCTCTTCCCGGTGCTGCTCGCGATCACCGTCGCCGGGACGTGGGCGACCGTGCCCGACACCGAGGAGGCCACCGCCCTGCTCGGTGCGGCGATCGTGGTCGCGCTCGTCTCGGTCAGGGCGCGGCTCCGGGCCGAACGGGTCGGCACGGTGCTGGCGCTCGTCGCGGTGCTCGCGACCATCGGGTTCGGTGGGGTCGCCCGGGACGGCGCGGTGGTGGGCGCGACGGTCGCCCTGCTCTCGCTCGCGGCGGCACCGCTCGTCGAGCGGTGGACCTCGCACCGGGCACCGACCCTCGCGGTCGTGCTCGTCCACGTCGCCGTCGTGGCCGTGGCCACCCGCATCGGCGGCGTGCGGACCGCCGCGGCGCCGGCGGCCGTCATCGGGCTCGCCGGGCTCGCACTCGGCATCGGTGCGCTGGCGCTCGTCGCGACCCGCCTCGGCGACGAGGTGGGCGCATGAACGATCGATGGTGGGATCGGGCCGACCACACCGGTCGGGTCGTGATCCCCTCGGTCATCGCCGCCGTCGCCGGGCTCGTGGCGGTCCTCGGTGACGCCGAGCCCACCGGCACCGGTTGGGCCGACGTCGCGTGGCGGTTCGGCGCCGCGGTCGCGGTCACCCTGTTCGCCGGGCGGGCGGCACCGTGGGCGTGGATCGTGCTGGGAGCGGGGGCCGCAGCGATGGCCGACGGACCGTGGATCGCGGTCGGCTCCCTCGCGTTGGCGCTCGCCGTCGCCGGGAGCTTCCTCGACGTCCCGGTGGACGCAGCGGGCGCACTGGTCGGCGCCGTCGCGGTCCAGGCACTGCTGCACGCCGACGTCCCCGGACCGCTCGGGACCGAGCTGGTGCTCGCGCTCGTGGTGTGCGCACCGGTCGTCGCGTCGGGCGCCACCCGCATCCACCCGCGCAGTCGCACGACCCTGGCCTCGGCGGCCGCGCTGCTCGTCGTCGCCGGCATCACGTCGTCGATCGCCGCGGGTGTGGTGGCCGTCGACGCCCGCAGCGACCTCACCCGCAGCGTCGAGCTGGTGGAGTTGGCGCTCGACGAGGCGCGCGACGGCAACGAGCTGCAGGCCGCCGACCACCTCGCGGAGGCCAGGGAGCTGTGGTCGTCGCTGGCCTCCGACCTCGATGCGCCGTGGTTCCTCCCCGCCCGGGCGACCCCCGTGGCGGGGCAGCACCTCAACGCGGTGCTGCGCCTCAGCGAGAGCGGCGCCGACGTGGCCGGCGCCGGGGCGTCGCTGCTCTCCGAGCTCGACGCGATCGACCTCGGCGTCAGCGCGGGAGCCATCGACCTGACCGGCGTCGAGTCGCTGCAGGACCCCGCCGATGCCGTCGTCGCGGAGGCCGACGCCCTCCTCGCCGCGCTCGACGAGGTCGACACCCCCTGGCTCGTCGCACCCGCCGCCGACCGCCTCGACGAGGCCCGCGTCGACCTCGCCGACGGCATCGAGACCATCCGCGACGCCAACGCCTTCCTCACGCTCGCCCCGGAGCTGCTCGGCCGCGACGAGCCGCAGGAGTACCTCGTGCTGTTCGGGACCACCGCCGAGAACCGTGGTGGCGGCGGGTTCGCCGGCAACTTCGCCGAGCTCACCGCCGACGACGGCCGCATCGTCGTCAGCGGCATCGGGCGGGGCGAGACGATCAACGACGGCCTCCCCGAAGGCGGGGCCGACCTCGATCCTGCCCTCGTCGAGGCCTACGAGCCCTTCAGCCCCCAGCTCTTCGTGCAGAACATCGCGGTCTCGCCGGACTTCGACGTGACAGGCGCGGCCGCCGCCGCCATGTACGAGCAGTCCACGGGGCGAGCGGTCGACGGCGTGCTGATGCTGGACCACACCGCCATGGCGGCGCTCGTCGACCTGACCGGGCCCGTCCAGGTCGACGGTCGGCGCATCGGGGCGCGGGCGATCGGCGACTTCGTCCTCGTCGACAACTACGTCCTCTACGACGACGACGAGGACGCACGCCTCCAGGCACTCGACCAGCTCGTGCTGGGTGTCGCCTCGCAGCTCACGGCCATCGAGGCGCCGTCGCCCTGGCGACTCGCCGACACCTTCGGCCCCGTCGTCAGGGGTCGGGGCCTCCAGTTCTGGTCGCCGCGCACCGACGTCGCCGATGCCCTCGCCACGATCGGGTTGTCGGGCCGGTTCCCCGAACCCGATGGTCGCGACCTGCTCGCCGTCGTGACGCGCAACATGGGCGGCAACAAGATCGACGCCTTCCTGGAGCGCACGATCACCTACGCCCCGACGGTCGACCCCGCGACCGGCGAGCTGCAGGCGACCGCCGTCATCGAGCTCACCAACTCCGCTCCGCCGACCGGCCTCCCCGACGCCATCATCGGCAACAACGACCAGGGCTTCCCGTTCGGCACCAACGTCTCGGAGGTCACGGTGTTCACCCCCTCCGTGCTCACCTCCGCCCGCCTCGACGGCGACGAGGTGGCGATGAGCACCTCGGAGGAGCTCGGGTGGCTGCGCCACCGCTACGAGGTGATGATCCCACCGGAGTCGACGGTGCGTCTGGAGCTGGACCTGATCGGGGCCCTCGACGTTCGCGAGGGGTACCGCCTGACCGTGCCGGTCCAGGCGCTGCCCCGGCCCGATGCCCTGACCGTCGACCTCGACGACGAACGCTGGGCGCGCGCAGAGGTGCATGGCGCGGGCGAGACCGATGGCCGTACCATCACGGTGCGCGAGGACCTCTCACTCGAGGTCGGTCCGGCGGGTGGAGACACCGGCTGACCTGCGGCGGGACGGCACGACACCGAAGGGCGGAACGATGAGGACGACACGGGCAGGGGCGCGAGCTGCGCTCGCGGTCGCCGCGATCACGACGCTGATGGTGCTCTCAGCCTCCGGAGCAGCCGCGCAGGAGGCACCCACGGTGACCGCCCCGTCGGCCAGCGCGACGGTCTCGGGGCTCCCGACCGTCTCGGGGTCGCTCGAGGACGAGACGATCCGCGTGCTGATCGACAACTGCGAGATCGGCACGGCCGAGGTGTTCATCGACGGCATCAAGGTCGCGACCGTGACCGTCACCGACGACTCGGCCACCGCCACGGCAGCCGGCGCCGACTTCGTCGCCGCCGCATCGAGCGAGGTCGTGGTCTCGATCCCGCCGGGGGCCACCCCGCCCTACCAGGTCACCGTGGTCTGCTCGAACGGCACCGCCGACACCATCGTCTCGGTGCCGGTCACGCAGGTGCCCGACGAGGACGCCGACGCCCCGCAGGACGAGGGCGCAGCCGGCGGTGGCACCGGCTCGGGCGGGGGCAACCTGCCGCTCACCGGCGGTGGCGACACCCTCGTGCCGCTCGCCCGCGGCGCGGCCGTGGCCGTCGGCGCCGGAGCGCTGCTGCTGCTGCTCTCCCGCCGGCGCAACCCCGTCAGCGCCTGAGCGAGCCCACCCGCCTCGCCGGGTAGCCGGCGACCGCCAGGGCCTCCACACTGGTGGCCATGACCACGATCACCACCCCCTCGGTCGCGCCGCTGCGCGTCGGGCCGTGGACGATCGATCCCCCGGTCGTGCTCGCACCGATGGCCGGGGTGACGAACCCGCCCTTCCGTCGGCTCTGCCGCCGCTTCGGCGCCGGGCTCTACGTGAGCGAGATGGTGTCGGCGCGGGGGCTGGTCGAGGGCAGCGAGCGAACGTGGCAGCTGGCCGAGTTCGACGACGACGAACGCCCCCGCTCGATCCAGCTGTACGCCACCGAGCCCCGGTCGGTCGGTGAGGCGGTCCGGATGCTGATCGACCGTCGCGGGATCGATCACGTCGACCTGAACTTCGGGTGCCCGGTCAAGAAGGTGACCCGCCAGGGCGGCGGTTCCGCCCTGCCCTGGAAGCGCCGCCTCTTCAGCCAGGTCGTCGGCTCGGCCGTCTCGGCGGCGGGCGACATCCCCGTCACCGTCAAGATGCGCATCGGCATCGACGACGAGCACCGCACCCACCTCGAGGCCGGGCGGATCGCCCAGGCCGCGGGGGTCGCCGCGGTGGCGCTGCACGCCCGCACGGCGGCGCAGTGGTACTCGGGCCGGGCGCACTGGGACGAGATCGCCCGCCTGAAGGAGGCCGTGACCGAGGTGCCGGTCCTCGGCAACGGCGACATCTGGTCGGGTGCCGACGCCATGCGCATGCTCGATCGGACCGGCTGCGACGGCGTGGTGATCGGCCGCGGCTGCCTCGGCAAGCCCTGGCTCTTCGGCGAGCTGGTCGATGCGTTCGCCGGTCGGCCGGCGCCTGCCCCGCCGACGTTCGGCGAGGTCGCGGCGGTCATGGTCGAGCACGCCGAGCTGCTCGTCGAGTGGGTCGGTGACGAGGGCCAGGCCTGTCGGATGTTCCGCCGCCACGCGGCCTGGTACTGCACCGGGTATCCCGTCGGCGGGCGCCTGCGCAAGGCGCTCGCGCAGGTGGCCACCGTCGACGAGCTGCGCACGCTGCTCGCCGGGGTCGACGCCGCCGCAACCCCGGTCCCGGGGTCGGAGTCGGCCATCCGCGGGCACTCGCAGGGCCCGCAGGTCGTCACGCTCCCCGAGCGCTGGCTCGACGATCGCGACGACCTGGCCGAGGTCCTCGACACCGGCGACGCCCACTCCGGCGGCTGAGCCCGGGGGCTCGCCGCCGGAGCGGGGTCGCTGCGATCAGTTCTCGAAGCGGATGCGGATCTCCACGCTCACCGCGGTGTCGGTGCCTCGACCGCCATCGGCGATGTCGCGGCCGGCACCACCGTCGACGAAGTCGTCACCGTTGCCGGCGAGGGCGAGGTCACGCCCGTCGCCGAGGAAGATCCGATCGTCACCGTCACCGCCGCGGGCGAGGTCGCGCCCGTCGCCGGTGCAGATGATGTCGTCGCCGCGGCGACCGTCGACCACGTCACGACCCCGGCCCGAGAAGATGAAGTCGTTGCCGTTCGTGCCCCGGATGAAGTCCCGCCGGTCGGTGCCGATGATGATGCTGAACCCGTCGGCGATGAGATCGGCCTCGGAGAAGGTCTCCGCACCGCACTCGTACACGACCGGACCGGGACCGCTCGACAGCGCGAGGCCGACGATCACCGGGCTGTGGTCCGACGACCGGAACTCGTCGAGCACCGGCAGCTGCCCCGGGAAGTCACCCTCGAAGTAGCTGTAGTTGGCCGACTCGGTCCCGTTGATGTCGAACACCTCGGCGCCGGTCACCTGGGACGTGAGCGAGGCGTTGCTCACGGCGTGGTCGAGGTTGCCGCCCAGGCCGAAGAACACGAAGCTCACGCCCTCGGCCGACAGCTTCCCGAGGTTCGAGTAGCCGTTGTCCTCGACGAAGACGTCGACCGGGTCCTCCATCGTGTAGGCGTTGAAGTCGCCGAGCACCAGGACGTCGGGGTCGGGCAGGTTGGCCGGGTCGGCCAGGAACGCTGCCAGGACCTCGGCGGCAGCGGTGCGGGCCGGGTTGAAGAAGCCGGCGCCGTCACCCTGGTCGCAGTCGGGCACGTCGGTCGACGGATCGCCGTCGACGCAGGGCCCGCCCGGGTCGTCGAGCTCGGAGCCGCTCTTGGACTTGAAGTGGATCGACACGGCGGTGAACTGCTCGCCGGTGGCGTTCTCCTCGAAGCCCTGGACCACCGAGGGACGGTTGCGGTCCGGCTGGTAGGCCGGGTCGTCCAGCCCGACGATGATCGGCGCACCGACCGGCGTGACCGCCGTCTGGTCGTAGATGAAGCCGACCTTGATGGCGTCGGTGCCGATGACCCCGGTGTCGATCCACTCGTACCGGTCCACACCGAGCGCGGCGTTCACCGCGTCGGCGAGCGCCTCCGCCGACTCCTTGCCGACGTTGAAGTCGGTGGCGCTGGCGGCGTCGCCGGCCGGATCGTTCTGGAGCTCCTGGAGCGCCAGCACGTCGGCGTCGAGGGCCAGGACGGCCTCGACGAGCTTGGCCAGCTGGATGTCGTACTGCTCCTGGGTGCGGGCGCCCCGCTCCTGACCGCCGTCGTTGGTCCACAGGTTCAGCGTGTTGAACGACGCCGCCGTGATCGAGCCACCCGGGTCGGGGGTCGAGGTCGGGCGGGGGTTGGTCGGCTGGAACGTGTCACCCGTGGTGAACGGGTCGCCGAGCGGCAGGAGCTTGTAGTTGCCGAAGGTGAAGGTGATGATGCCGTCACCCGACACCGTGTCGCCCCACTTCACCAGCCGCACGTCGCCCGCGTCGTCCACGAGGAACGGGAAGGTCGGGTTGTTCCGACCGCCCACGCCGTCCTCGACGAGGATCGACGAGGCGTTCAGGTCGGCACCCCGCTGCGCCGCAGCCGGACCCGGTTCGAGCACCTCGGTCGGCTGGAGGGGCAGCTCCGGGAAGGACCGCACCTCACCGAACTGCAGGAAGTTGAAGACGTCGCCGGCGAAGAGCGTGCCGGTCGCGACGAGCATGTGCTCGAAGGGCTCGAGCGCGCCGGCGACGGCCGCGAGGTCGACCGGGGTCGGTGCCACCGAGCCGGTGCCGGTGACGGTCACCGCCGAGGCGGACACCTGCGTGGCCTCGAAGAACTCGGCGACGGTGCCGCTGACCTCCACCGCGTCGCCGACGGCGACGCCGTCGCCGAGGGTCCCGGGGGTGAAGACGAAGATGCCGTCGGAGGTGGCGGGATCGCCGTCACCGTCCGGGTCCTGGAGGTAGAAGCCACCCTCGCCGCCGAGGCGGGTGACCACACCGGTGGTGGTGACCTCCTGGCCGACGAGCGGCGACGCGTCACCACTCCCCTGGATCTCCATGATCGTGACGTCGCCGCCGGGGCCGCCGCCGCCGTCGCCGGAGTTGAGGACGCCGGGAGACTCCGCGGCCGGCCCGGTCCAGACACCGTCGAGGAGCTGGAGCGACTGCCCGATCGGAGTCGTGTTGGTCTCGGACACGCCGATGTCGACGCTGGTCAGACCGGCGGCAGGCCCGTTGGTCGCGTCGAACGAGCCCTCGTAGGAGAGGAACTCGACGACGGTGTCGCTCGGATCCACCAGGGCCACGCCGTCGGGCGCACCGTTCTGGAGCCCGCCGATGGCGAAGCTCACAGCACCCTGGCCGCCCGCCTCGTCGTCGATCACCCCGCTGAGCGCCGTGACGCTGTACTGCACGCCGCCGTTGCCGTTGTAGGGGACGAGCGTCCAGCCGGTCAGATCCGTGCCGGCGTCGCCCTCCACCTCGACGAACTCGCCGACGTCGGCGTCGACGTTGTCGTAGTGGATCTCGCTGATGAAGACCGTGGGCGCCGGGCCCGGCACGATCTCGTTCGGGGCCCCGGGGGTGTTCAGGGCCTCGCCGGGCTCCGGGGAGCCGTTGGTGACGCCGTCCCAGCTGAAGTCGTTGCGGTACCAGTCGGCGGCCGTGTCGGTGTCGGCACCGTCGGGGATCCGGCTGAGGCCGCCGGGGGCGAACGGGTTGTCGAGACGGGCGTCGTCGAAGGACTCGTCGAGGACGGGCGCGCCGTAGAAGACGCCACCGGCGTCGTCGATCGCCACCGCGTCGACGATGCGGGACCACGGCTCGACGTCGAACGTGCCGTCGTCGTTGGTGTCGAGGTCGTCGTCGTCCGCTCCGGTGAAGCCCTCGACGAGCAGGAACGTCGCGCTGCCGTTCTCCAGGCCGAGGTCGCCCACGGCGCTGACCCACAGCCCGCCGGCGTCGGTCGTGCCGACGGCGACGACCGCGTCGATCTGGCCCGGGTTGCCGCCGGGGTCGCTCTCGAGCTGGAGGGCCGTGAAGGCCGAGTAGTCGGTCGAGGCGTCGCCGAGCACCTCGACGAACTCGTCGTCGGCGCTGGCGTCGCTGACGCCGAGCTCGTTGAGCACCGGGTCGCCGGGGGCGCCGCCGCCACCGCCGAAGCTCTGGCCGGCGTTCACCGCACCCGGGGACTCCGCCGCCGGACCGGTCCACGTGAAGTCGCCGGCGGTCGTCCCGGTGCCGGTGAGCTGCACCGACTGTCCGATCGGGGTGTTGCCGAGCTCGAGCACGCCGATGTCGGTGGAGGTGAGGCCGGAGGCCGGCCCGTCCGTCGCGGCGAAGACGCCCTCGTAGGAGAGGAACTGGACGACCGTGCCGCTCGGATCGACGAGCGCCAACCCGTCGGGAGCGCCGTTCTGGATCCCGGCGCGGGCCACGGAGAGGACGCCGTACCCCTCACCGGCGTCGGCGAGGGTGCCGCTCAGGGAGATCGTGCCGTAGGAACCGCCGCCGTTGCCGTTGTAGAGCTCGATCGACCAGCCGGCGAGGTCGGTGCCGGCCGGACCGGCCACCTCGACGAACTCGCCGACGTCACCGCTGTCGTTGTCGTAGTGCAGCTCGTTGACGAACACCGTCGACGATCCGCCGTCGACGGCACCGGCCGGGACGACGGCCAGTGCGACGAGCGCTCCGGCGAGCAGTGGGATGGACAAGATGGTCGTGAGCAGACGGCGCACGTGGACCTCCCGCGGTCGATGTCCCGAGACACTCTCCCACCGAATCGACCGGGGGGCACCGGAACGCTGAACCGGAGATGAACAGCACTCCAAGCGTCCGATCCGTCGGTCTGTACCGGTGCATGATCAGCGGAGGCAGCTCCCCCGATTCCCGGCCCTAGACTCCTGCGGCCGGGCTGGCCCCACCACGGCCCAGAGGAGGGAAGCATGTCTCGACGACTCCGCGGAGTGCTGGCGTTGCTGCTGGCGTTCGGACTGATCGCTGCCGCCTGCGGTGACAGCGACAGCGACGACGCCGACGAGGCACCGGCGGCGGACGCCGGCGACGAGGGTGACGCCGCCGAGGCGACCGACGCGCCGGAGGCACCCGCCGAGGAGTGCTCGGTGGACCAGCTCCCGCTCGACGAGCCGGGCCAGCTGACCGTCGCCACCGGCGAGCCGGTGTTCGAGCCGTGGATGGTCGACGATGACCCGACCAACATGCAGGGCTTCGAGAGCGCGCTCGTCTACGAGCTCGCCGACCGGCTCGGCTTCGCGGCCGAGAACGTCGCCTGGGTGCGCACGGGCTTCGACGAGGCGATCGCCCCGGGCGACAAGGACTACGACTTCAACATCCAGCAGTACTCGATCACCGAGGACCGCGACGAGGTCGTCGACTTCTCGGTCGGCTACTACCAGGTCGAGCAGGCCGTCATCGGCGCCGCCGACTCGCCCGTCGCCTCCGCCACCTCGCTCGCCGATCTCGCCGACACCCGGCTGGGCGCGGCGATCGGCACGACGAGCCTCGACTACGCCGAGAACGTGATCGGCGTGACCGCTGCGGTCTACGACGACAACGTCGCCGCCAAGGCCGCGTTCGACGCCGGCCAAGTCGACGGGATCGTCTTCGATCTCCCGACGGCCTACTTCATCACCGCCGTCGAGATCCCCGAGGCCGAGATCATCGGCGTGCTGCCCCGCGTCGGCGACGAGCCCGAGGAGCTGGGCCTGCTCTTCGCCGACGGCAGCCCGCTGGTGCCGTGCATCGACTCGGCGCTCGAGGCGATGCACGCCGACGGCACGATCGACTCGCTCGAGGACGAGTGGCTCAACCAGGGCGGCAACATCCCCTCCATCTCGGAGTGAGCCGGTGACGGCGCCCGGCCCGGCCCTCCCGCGGGGGCCGGGCTCCGGCCCGCCCCGGCGCGAGCCCCGCCGTCGGGCCTGGCGCGACGAGCTGGGCGAGGAGGGAGCGAAGGCGGCGCTGATCGCCGCCGCCAGCACGGTCGTCCTCATCACGGTGATCGTGGTGCTGGTCGGCCGCTCGGAGTCGTGGCCCCAGGTCCGCCGACAGTTCTTCAACGGCGAGGACTTCCGCGAGTCGTTCCCCGACGTGCTCGGCGGGTTCTGGCTGAACCTCCAGATGTGGATCGTCGCCGAGGTCCTCATCCTCGGGTTCGCCCTGCTGGTCGCGGTCGTCCGCTCCCTGCGGGGACCGGCCTTCTTTCCGCTGCGGGCGCTGGCGGTGATCTTCATCGACCTGTTCCGCGGCGTGCCGCTGCTGCTGGTCATCATCCTGTTCGGCTTCGGGATCCCCGCCCTCGACATCTCCTGGGTCCCGAACGGCGCCTACTTCTGGGGCGTGACGGCGCTCGTGCTCTCCTACGCGGCGTACACGGCGGAGGTGTACCGGGCCGGCATCGACTCGGTGCACGAGAGCCAGCGCGCCGCCGCCCGGTCGATCGGGCTGACCCAGTGGCAGACGATGCGCTACGCCGTGCTGCCCCAGGCGGTCCGCAACGTCGTGCCCGCGCTGCTCAACGGGCTCGTCAGCCTGCAGAAGGACGTGGCGCTGGTCAGCGTCCTCGGCGTGCGCGAGGCCGTGCGCGAGGCCGAGATCTACACCGCCCGCACCTTCAACTACACGTCGTTCGTCGCCGCGACGGTGCTGTTCCTCATCGCCAGCGTGCCGCTGGCCCGCTTCACCGACTGGTACACCGCTCGCGACCGGGCCCGACGATCGCAGAACGCCACATGAGCGAGCCCTGGCTGCAGGTCGACGACGTCCACAAGTCCTTCGGGTCGAAGGTCGTACTCGCCGGGATGGACCTCGACGTCGACGAGCACGAGGTCGTCTGCCTCATCGGCCCGAGCGGTTGCGGGAAGTCCACCCTGCTCCGCTGCATCAACCTGCTCGAACGGATCGACAGCGGCCGGGTGGTGCTCGACGGCACCGACATCACCGCCAGCGGCGTCAACGCCAACCGGGTGCGGCGGCGCATGGGCATCGTCTTCCAGTCCTTCAACCTCTTCCCGCACCTCGACGTCATGCGGAACGTGACGCTCGGACCCCGCAAGGCGCTCGGGGTGCCCAAGGCCGAGGCGCAGGCCCGAGCGCGCGAGCTGCTCGAGGGCTTCGGCCTCGGCGACAAGGCCGACGAGTTCCCCGACCGGCTCTCGGGTGGTCAGCAGCAGCGGGTCGCGATCGTTCGCTCCTTGATGTCCGAGCCCGAGCTGCTACTGCTCGACGAGGTGACCTCCGCGCTCGACCCCGAGCTCGTCGCCGAGGTGCTCCGGGTCATCCGCGGGCTCGCCGAGTCGGGGATGACCATGGTGCTCGCCACCCACGAGATGGGCTTCGCCCGCGACGTCGCCAACCGGGTGTGCTTCCTGCACGAGGGCCGGGTGCTGGAGTCGGGGCCGCCGGCCCGGATCTTCGGCGAGCCGACCGAGGAGCGGACCCAGCAGTTCCTCCGGCGGATCATCGAGGCCGGTCGGCTCTGACCGGCGGCGGCACGTCGACCCGGTCGAGGTCGCTCATCGCCACGACGTCGTCGGCGTGGACCGACGCCTCCGCGAGGAACTCGGCCACGTCGGGGTGACGCTGCGAGAAGTGGGTCAGCACGAGTCGGCGCACCCCGGTCCGGCTGGCGAGTCGGCCGGCCTGCGCCGCGGTGAGGTGGCCGGACACGGCGGCCAGCTCGTCGTCGCCCGCGCCGCTGAGGAACGTAGACTCGACCACGGCCAGGTCGGCGCCGGCGGCGAGTCGGTCGGCGCCGTCGCACTCCCGGGTGTCCATCACCACTGCGACGGCCTGTCCCGGCCGGACGGCGCTGACGACGTCGAGCACCGTGGTGCGACCGTCGACCTCGATCGTCCCATCCCGGGCCAGCCGACCGACGGCCGGCCCGCGGATCCCCCGCGCCTCGAGCGACACCGGGTCGAAGTGGCGGACCGGCGGCTCCTCGAAGCGCCAGCCCCGGCAGGGGATGCGGTGGTCGAGCGGGTGCGACACCACCGTCCACGCACCGATCCGACCGATCGCCCCCTCCGCGTCGGCTGGGATCGCCCGCACGCGGACCTCGGCGTGCTCCTCGAACACCGACGCGTGCAGGAGCCGCTCGACGTAGGGCAGCCCCTCCTCCGGCACGAACAGGTCGACCGGATGGGCGACCTGGTCGAGCGAGAGCCGCTGGACCACGCCCGGCAGTCCGAGGCAGTGATCGCCGTGGAGGTGGGTGATGCAGATCGCGTCGATCCGCGAGGCGGCGATGCCGGCCAGGGTCAGCTGGCGCTGCGTGCCCTCGCCGGGGTCGACCAGGACGCCGACGTCATCGAGGAGCAGCAACAGGGACTGGTGGCTGCGGTGCCTCGTCGGCACCTGGCTCGCGGTCCCCAGCGCGACGACCTCGCGCCGGCTCACCCCTGCGAACCCAAGGTGAGGTCGACGACCTCGTCGCCGAGCGCGGCACGGCAGGCGCGCTCGACCCGATCGACGTCGATGCGCTCCGCTTCCGGCAGCGGCCCGCCGGTCGAGCGTCGCAGGGCGTCGGCCTCGCCGAGGAGCCGGAGCGCGGCGAGCGGGTCACCCTCGCCGACCTCGACCGCCGCCAGACCCTCCAGCGCGAGTGCCACCGCGCGGGGATCGCCGAAGGCCCGAGCCAACTGGAGCTCGTCGGTGTGGTGCTCACGGGCGGCCACCAGGTCACCGGCCTCCTCGGCGCAGAAGCCGAGGCCGGACTTCGCGAGGATCCGTCCCAGATGGAAGCCCTGCTGCTCGTACAGCTCGTCGGCGAGCGCGAAATCGGCGGCCGCATCGGCGATCCGTCCCAGCCGTCGGGCGGCCATCCCCCGCGAGCAGTACGAGCCACCGTGCCATCCCACGGCGCCCAACCGTCGCACCCGCTCGATGGCCTCGGTCGCGAGGGCGTACCCCGACTCGGGATCGCCCTCGAGCGTGGCGAGGTCGGCCAGCCTGGTCGGCGCCTCGGGCGAGAGCACGTCCGGCTCGTCGCCGAGCAGCGCGAGACCGGCTTCGACGTCGGCCCGTGCGCCGGCGAGATCGCCGAACGCCTCCCGCAGCGCCGAGCGGTTGCCGAGCAGGAGCCCGACGACCCAGGGGTCACCGGCCCGCTCGGCCGTGGCGAGCGCCTCCTCGACCACGACCACGGCGTCGTTAAGCCGGCCGACCCAGAAGTGCGCCGTGCCGAGGACCAGACCGGCCACGGCCTCGGCCCAGACGTCGCCGAGGTCGGCGGCCTGGGCCCGGACCCGCTCCGCCGCCTCGGCCGCCTGGTCCTGTTGCCCGGCGGTCACCTCCGAGAAGGCCTCGGTGAGCCGGAGCAGCATCTCCCACGTCCGGTCGACGCCCTCTGCGGCCTCGCGACCCATCCGCGCCAGGTCGCGGCGGTCGTCGGCCAACGGCACCCCGGCCGCCTCGATGGGCTGGAGGCCCATCAGCGCGCCGATGCCCTGGGCGATGCCCCGGTCGAGTGGGGCGACGTCGTCGAGGTCGGTCACGACGCGGACCCACCGCAGCGCGACCTCGTGACGACCGGAGATGAACCACCACCAGCTCAGCGAGCGCACGAGTCGACCCACCTGCTGCGGCAGGTCGAGTCGCCGGGCCTCGTCGAGGGCGTGGAGGAGCTGCTCGTGCTCGGCGCGCAGCGTCGCCCACGCCCGACGGGCGTTCGGGCTCCGGAGGTCGACGTCCGCATCGCCGACGAGGGCGAGCGCCCAGGCGACGAGGCGGCGTGCGGCACGGTCGAGCTCGCCGGCGTCGGCGCGATGCCGGGCGTGGGCCCGCACCAGGCTCAACAGATCGAAGCGACGGCGGCCTTCGTGGTCGACGGCCACGACGAGGGACCGGTCGACCAGACCGACGAGCAACTCGGCGACCCGATCGTGCTCGATGACGCCGTCGGCCGCGACGGCTTCGACGGCGGCCAACGACGCGGGCCCGCTGAACGCGCTGAGCCGCTGGAGCACCAGGCGCTCGTCGTCGCCGAGCCGGTCGTAGCTCCAGTCGAGCATCGTCGACACGCTGCGATGGTGCTCGGGGCCACCCGTCCGTCCGCTGAGCCGGGCCGGGTCGAGGCGCTCCAGCAACTCCGACGGGGACAGGGCGGCGGTACGCGCTGCCGCCAGCTCGAGGGCGAGGGGTACACCGTCGAGGCGGCGACACAGCTCGGCGATGGTCGCGAGCTCGTCGGGGCTCGGTGACCAACCGGGGCGGCGCTGGCTGGCCCGGCGAACGAAGAGCTCGATGGCCGGGTGGCTCGGATCGGGCACCAGCGGGAGCGGGAACGGCGCGAGGGGCAGGTGCTGCTCGTCCTGCACGCCCAAGGGCTCGCGGCTGGTCACCACGACTCGCACGTCGGATCGACGCAGCAGCACGTCGATCACCTCGGCGGCTTCGTCGAGCAGGTGCTCGGCGTTGTCGAGCGCGAGCAGCAGCCCCCGACCGTCGATGGCGAACACGATGCGGTCGAGCAGCGGGTCGTCGCGCAGATCGCCCTGCCGGACGCCGAGATCGACGGCGATCTGCGACGCGATGTCGCCCGCCCCGAGCGCGACCAGCTCGACGAGCACACACTCCTGCTCGGCCGTCGCCGCCAGCTCGGTGAGCAGCCTCGTCTTGCCGACACCGCCCGGGCCGGTGATCGTGACCAATCGGTGGGCGCGGATGGCCGCCGTGAGGTCGTGCAGCTCGCGCTCGCGACCGAGCAGCGTCGAGGACATCCGACGCACCCGCGGTCGTGGCCGAGGTGGTGTCGTCGACGCCGGTTCGTCGACGGTGCCGTCGAGGACCTGTCGCTCGAGCTCCTGGAGCTCGGCACCGGGATCGATGCCCAGCTCCGCTGCGAGGGTCCGACGGGCCCGCTGGTACGCGTCGAGCGCATCAGCGCGGCGACCGGACCGGGAGTAGGCCGTCATGAGGAGCGCCCACGGTCGTTCGCGGAGCGGGTCGGCTGCCACGAGCGCCTCGAGCTCGCCGATGACCGCCGACGGCTCACCGTCGCGCAGGCGGTCGCCCAGGACCGACTCGATCGCCGCCGCCCGCAACTCCCCGAGTCGACGACGCTCGACCTGGAGCACCGAGCCGCCGTCGGCGTCGGCGAACGGCTCGCCGTCCCAGAGCTCCACGGCCGCGGCGTGGTCGCCGGCGCGGACCGCCGCCTCGAAGCGCTCGGCGTCGAGGTCGACGTCGGACGACAGCAGGTAGCCACCGTCGCGATGCTCGATGGCGCCCGGGCCACCGGCCTCGACGAACAGCCGCCGCAACCGCGAGATCCGGCTCTGCAGCGCGTTCGCGGGGTTGGACGGGCCATCGGCACCCCACAGCTCCTCGACGAGCCGGTCGGTGGAGACGACCCGGCCCTGCTCGACGCTGAGCAGCGCCAGCAGCCGTCGCTGCACCTCACCCGGGACGGGATGGCGCTCGCCCCGATCGTCGACGACGGCGATGTCGCCGAGCACCCGAACCTCCATCGTCCGCAGGCTACGGCTCACCCACGTCGCACCGCCGTGTCCGCGGTCACGCCGCTGACCGGGCCCGCGACGCGGTGACAGCGCCGTACCAGGCCCGTGTCAGCGCGCTCCCGCATCGTCCGGGTGACAACGAGAAGTACGGGAGCAGACAGATGTTCAAGCGATACGGCCGCTTCGTCGCGGCACGGCGGCGCACGGTCCTGGTGGCCTGGGTCGCGCTCATGGTCACCGCCTTCGTCACCGCCGGCGGCGTGGCCGACCGGCTCGACACCGAGTTCGTCGGCAGCGACTCGTTCGAGTCGACCCAGGTCCGCGAGGAGCTCACCCGGCTGGGCGCCTCCCGGGAGCAGGTGGCGGTGATCGTCGACGGCATCGACGTCGACGACCCTGCCGTGCGATCGACGATCGCCGAGACGGCGGCGGAGCTGGCCACCATCCCCGGGGCGATCTCGGTGTTGGACCCGGTCTCCACCGGGAACGATGCGTTCGTCTCGCTCGACCGGGACGCCGCGCTCCTCGTGGTCTCGCTCGCGGACGGGATCGACGACGCCACCTCTCACGCCGCGGCCGACGAGACCGAGCGGATCGCCGAGGAGCTCGGCGCCGACGAGGTCCTCCTCGGTGGACGCGTGGTGATCGAGGAGGAGTTCCAGGAGGCGTCGGAGCGCGACCTGCAGCGCGGCGAGCTGTTCGCCCTGCCGGTGGCGCTCGTGGCGATGGTGTTCATCTTCGGCGGCCTGCGAGCCGCTGGGATGCCGCTCGCCGTCGCCCTCACGGCGGTCGCGTTCTCCATGGTCGTGCTCCTGGTGGCCACCACCGTCACGACCGTCTCGATCTTCGCCCTGAACGTGGTCTCGATGCTGGGCATCGGGCTCGGGATCGACTACGGGCTGCTGGTGGTCAGCCGGTTCCGGGAGGAGCGGGCCGCCGGCCACGACGTCCAGGAGGCGGTCGCCCGCACCGTCGCCACCGCCGGCGTCACCGTCGTCTTCTCCGGCCTCACGGTGGCGATCGCGATGGCCGGGCTGTTCGCGTTCGACGACCCGACCCTGCGCAGCTTCGGCATCGCCGGCATCGCCGTCGTGCTCCTGTCGATGGCCACGGCGCTCACGCTGCTGCCGGCGCTCCTCGCCGCCTTCGGCCGCAAGATCCGGCCGGCGAAGCCGCAGGCCGACGGCGAGGGTGCCTTCTACCGTCTCGCCCGCACCGTCCAGCGCCGGGCGCTGCCGGTCGTGATCATCGTGTCGGTCGCCCTGGCCGCGCTGGCACTGCCCTTCCTGGGAGCCCGCTTCGAGAACGGCGATGCCCGGACCCTGCCCCGCTCGTCGGAGGCCCGCGAGGCCGCCCTCGTGCTCGCCGACCGGTTCCCGGCCCGCGGCGCCGATCCGATCCAGGTCATCGCCCAGGCGCCGGCCGACCGCCCCGAGCTCGCCGGATGGGCAGCGGAGCTGGCCGCCGATCCCGACGTCGCCGACGTCGCCGTCCTGCCGACCGAGGTGGCGGGGACGAGCATCGTCGAGGTCGTTCCCGCCGGCACGGCCCAGGGCGACGGGGCGCAGGCCCTGGTCCGCTCGCTCCGGGCGCAGGACCCCGGCTTCGACCTCGCCGTCGGCGGTGTCGCCGCCGAGGTCGTCGACGCGAAGTCCATGCTCGGCGCTCGACTGCCATGGGCGATCGGGGCGATCGTGCTCGCCACGTTCGTGCTGCTGTTCCTCATGACCGGTTCGATCGCGATCCCGGCCAAGGCGGTGGTCATGAACGTGCTCTCGCTCGGCGCCAGCTTCGGGGCCCTGGTGTGGATCTTCCAGGACGGCAACCTGTCCGGGATCCTCGGCTTCGACTCCGTCGGCTCGATCGACCTCTACATCCCGGTGCTCATCTTCGTCTTCGCCTTCGGGCTCTCGATGGACTACGAGGTGTTCCTCCTGGGTCGGATCACGGAGATCCACGACGAGATCGGCGACAACGACCGTTCGGTGGCGCTCGGCCTCCAGCGGACCGGCCGGATCATCACCTCGGCGGCGTTGCTGATCGTGGTGGTCTTCGCGGGCTTCGCCGCCGGTGAGGTGCTCGCCATCAAGCAGCTCGGCCTCGGCATGGCGCTGGCGGTCATCGTCGACGCGACCATCGTCCGCTCGTTGCTCGTGCCGGCCACGATGCGGCTGCTCGGCGAGTGGAACTGGTGGGCGCCGGCGCCGCTGCGGCGCTTCCACGACCGGTTCGGGCTGCGCGAGCCGGCCGACGCCGGCCCGCCGGCCGACGCCGGCCCCGCCGACGACCGGGACCTCGTCGGCGTCTGAGTTGCCGGTCGAGGGCGAGGACCCGACCCCGCCCTCCTCCCGACTGCGTCCTCGTGCCCGCCTCGTGCTCCCGGGGCGGGCACGAACGCGTCAGGGATCGGGCCCGCCGAGCCACCGGCACTACCGTGTCGTCCCGTGTTGCGGAGCTTTCCCGGGCGACTCGTCCGCTCCGACCTGGCCCGAGAGATCGTGGGGCCGGCCTACGACGCGCTCCGCCCGACCCAGCGGGCCGAGCACGCCCGCCGCCACGAGCGCTCGTTCCTCCGCGTCACGCGGTCGCCCCCCGACCTGCCCGACGCCACGGAGGAGGAGCTGCTCCTGGCCAATCGGACGGCGCTCGCCTCGCTGCTCGCCGAGGAGGCCTTCTCCTCACCGGAGCACGGCCTCTTCCTCTACGAGCTGGGCCGGGACGGGCACCGCCAGACCGGCATCGTCGCCGAGCTGCCCATCGAGGCCGCCGCCGACGGGAGGATCCTCCGCCACGAGCTGACCAGGACCGAACGAGTCGCCGTCATGTCGCGGCACCTCGACGTCGTCCGGGCCTGGTCGAGCCCGATCGCGGTGACCTACCGAGCCGACCGCGACATCGACGCGCTCGTGACCGAGCTCAGCGCCCGCCCGCCCGCCCTCGACCTGCCCGATCACTACCGGGTCGACCAACGGGTCTGGCGGGTCACCGACACCGACGAGATCGCCGCCGTCAGCGAGGCCTTCCGCCGTCAGGTCGTCTACATCATCGACGGCCACCACCGGCTCGACGCCGCACTCCACCACGGTGGGTCGACCGGCATCCTCGTGACCCTCTTCCCCCACGACCAGATCCGCATGCGCAGCTTCCACCGTGCGGTCACCGACGTCGACGGCGACACCCTGCTCGCGGCGGCCGAAGCTCACCCGCTCGAGCCCGGAACGTCGCCCGAACCGTCGGCACCGGGAGAGATCGGCATCTGGGCGTCGGGTCGGTGGCATCGGGGCCGGCTGCCGGAGGCGACCGGCTCGATGCTCGTGGATCAGCTCGACGTGAGCCGACTCCAGGACGGCCTCTTCGCTCCGGTCCTCGGCCTCACCGATCCGCGGACCGACGCCCGACTGCACCACCTGCCGGCCTCGGCCGGGGTCAGGAGCGTCGAGCTCGCGGCCGGGAACGGCGTCGGCGTCCTCGTGCACCCCATGCCGGTCGACGATCTCTTCGCGGTGGCCGATGCCGGCCACGTGATGCCACCCAAGAGCACGTCGTTCGAGCCGAAGGCGCGCTCGGGCGTCATCCTCCGCCTGCTCGACGACTGAGGTCGCGCCGCGGGCGCGGCCGATCAGGCGTCGGTGCCGACCGCCTCGGTCGTGGTGGTCGTCTCCGGCTCCGGTGGGGGGTCCGGCGCGCTCTGGGCCAACGCCTGATCGACGAGTCGTTGCGCCTCCTGGACCAGCGTCTGGTACTCCGCCAGGTCCCCGGCCCGCAGGGCCTCCTCGGCCTCGGCGAACGCGTCCGCCGCCTGCTGGAGCAGCTCCTCGACGGAGCCCTCCGCCGGGGGCGGCGTGGTGTCGGGTGATGTGGTCGGCGGCGCCTCGGTGGTCTCAGGCGGATCGTCGACCGATCCGTCGTCGTCGCCGGGCGGCGCGGTCGGATCATCGGCGTCGTCGGTGTCGGGGAGATCGGTCTCGTCGACGACCGCCAGGTCTCTGACCGCCGCAGCGAGGGCTTCGTCGAACGTGTCGCGCATGACGACGCGGTCCTCGAAGCCGACGATCACCTGCTCGAGCTGGGGCAGTGGGGTGGCGCCCTGGGCCTGGAGGTAGATGGGGCGGACGTACAGCAGCGAGTTCTCCACCGGGACGAGCAGGAGGTTGCCGGCCACGATCTCCGAGCCGTCGCCCTCGAGCAGCGAGAACACGCGCGAGATCTCCGGTGTCGTCGCCGACTCCGAGGCGAACTGCGCCGGGTTGTCGGGCGCGGCTCCGCCGACGATCTCGTAGACGATGAGCTCGCCGTAGGACCCGGGGTCGGACCCGGCGGTCATGAACCCGGTCAGCTGGGGTCGGTTGCCGACCTCGGAGAACGGGCTGAACGGGCGGAACAGGACGAACTCGGCGCTGTCTCGACCCGGGAGGGTCATCTGCAGGTACTGGGGCGCGATCCGGGCATCGGTCTCACGGGTGATGCCGGTCTCCTCGTCGAACTCGGTGACCGTGGATCGCTGACCGAGCTGGTTGCCGGGATCCTGGGCGACGTCCCAGGCGCCCGTCTGGACGTAGAAGTCGCCCGGTCGCTCGATCCGGTAGCGACCCCACATGTTGGTCTGGACCCGGAAGAGATCTTCCGGGTAGCGGAACTGGGCCTCGAGCTCGGCCGAGGGCGGACCATCGGCGAAGAGGTCGGGGAAGATGTCGCGGTACGCCTGGATCAGCGGGTCGCTCTCGTCGATGACGTAGAGCAACACCGAACCGTCGTAGGCATCGACGGTCACCTTCACCGAGTTCCGGATGTAGTTGAAGTCCGTCGTCAGGCCGGTGCCGGGCGACAGCTGATCGCGATCGGCCTCCTGGGCGTACGGGTAGCGGTCGGTGATCGTGTAGCCGTCGAGGATCCAGATGACGTCGCCGTCGATCACGGCGGGGTACGGATCGGCGTCGAGGCGCAGGAACGGCGCCACCGTCTCGACCCGGTCGACGACGTCGCGGTTCATGAGGATCCGGGACTCCGACTGCATCTCGGACGAGATCAGCGGGTTGAGGTCGCCGAACCGGAGCGCGAAGGCGCTGCGGCGGAGGAAGGAGCCGATGCCGACGCCGGCCTCGCCGTCGTAGCGGAAGTCCTGGACGATGTCGTCCTCGGTCTGGAAGTCGACCTCGTCGGTCTCCGCGCCGATGATCGCGTACCCACCGAGCCCCTCGCCGAAGTAGATACGGGGCTGGTCGATGCTCAGCTGCGCGCTCTCGGAGTCGATCGGCACACCGCTCACGATGAAGTCGGGCTGACCGCCGGGTTCCACCCGGTTGGAGGGCGCGACGGCGAGGCCGTAGCCGTGGGTGTTGCGGATGGTCGTGGCCTCCCACGTCCGCGTGGCGAGACCGCCCACGTCGAGCTCGCGGGCGGACAGCACCACCGGCACGGTCTCGCCGTCGATCTCGTACCGCGAGACGTCGAGGTCCTGGAAGTCGTAGAAGCTCCGGACACCCTCGAGGCGTTGGAACGAGTCACGGACCACGCCGGGATCGAGGAGCCGCACGTTGTCGACGGTCTCACGGCTCGCCTCGACCTCGGCCGGTGAGAGCACGGGCTCGTACTCGAACGGCTCGATCAGGACGTCGTCGAGACCCATCGCGACGCGGGTCGCCTCGATGTTGCGCTCGATGAAGGGAGCCTCACGACTCGACTCGGCGGGCTCGACCCGGAAGCGCTGGATGAAGGCGGGGTAGATCCCGCCGGCGACGACGGCCACCAGCGCCCACAGGCCGACCGCCAGGATCGGCCAGGTGAACCCCCGCCGCCAGATGTTGAACACCAGCAGGCCGAAGGCGAACAGGCTGATGAGGACCAGGAGGTTCAGCGCCGGGAGCTGCGCCTCGATGTCGGTGAAGCTGGCGCCGTCGACGAAACCTCGCTGGGAGAGGGTGAGCTCGAAGCGGTCGAACCAGTAGCCGACGGCCTTGATCAGGGCGAGGATGCCGATCAGGAGCGAGATGTGCGCCTTGACCTGCGGCGTGACCCGGTCGCCCTCCTCGGGCTGCAGACGGATCCCGCCGTTGAGGTAATGGGCGACGGCGGTGACGATCGTGACGATGAGCACCGCGGCGAAGAACCAGCTGACGAGGAAGCCGATGAACGGCAGCTGGAACACGTAGAAGCCGACATCGCGGCCGAACTGGGGATCCTCGATCCCGAACTCGCGGCGGTTGAAGAAGAACAGCGCGTTCTCCCACTGTCCCGACACGCCGGTACCGGCGATCAGCCCGAGCAGGAGGGACACACCCGACCGCACCAGGAGGCGGCGTCCGCCGACGAACTCCTGGTACCGCTCGATCAACTCCTCCTCGGGCCCGGGCGCGCGGGTCTCGGGCGCGAGCCGATCGGCGATCGCGAGGTTGATCCACATCAAGACGAAGAAGATCAGCGTGAAGGCGACGACGAGGAGCACACGGGTGCCCAGCACGGTTCGCCACACCGAGGCGAACCCCAGCGAGTCGAACCACAAGAAGTCGGTGTAGAAGCCCGCGACGCCGCGGATCGACGTGATGAAGAGGAACAGCGCGATCAGAACGACCACGAGGGCCACGCGCCCTCGGGTGACCCCGCGCCGGGGGGTGGTCATCTCGGAGGGAGGCCGCATCGTGGCGTCAGGCTACCGTCAGCGATCCGTCACCTGACCGCGAGGGCGCGAACCGCAACGAACCTGATGATCAGGTCGGTTCGTCCACCGGCACCACGAAGCACCGGCAGCCGAGGTACGCCGGCGCGAGCAGGTGTCCGGTCGGGAAGGCGTCGCCCCGACGGACCGAACCGGCCAGCTCGTTGTCGCCCCCCTCGGCGCAGCGGTGTCCGGGGTCGCAGTGCCACCGGACCGCGGCGTCGGGCGCCGCGCCGGCGAGCGCACCCTGGGCGAGGGCGGCGGCGACGAAGCCCTCCGCCAGCGGTGCGATGCGCTCGGAGCGCCACTCGCGGAAGATCGACCGGACCCGGGTCGCCACACCGGAGCCGTCGTCGGTGGCGTCGCGCAGCCGACGCAGCAGCGGCTCGGTGAGCTGGTCGGCGAGACCGAGCGCGAGGTGATCGACGTCGACGACGAAGGCCTCGCCCACCAACGTGCTGCCGGCGGTCGCCGCGGCGGACAGCTCGTCGACGACCGCCGAGCGGAACGCCTCGCCGAGCGAGGGCGCCAGCTCGTCGACGGTGCGAGCGTGGTGCAGCCCGTCGAGCACGGCGTTCTGCTGATCGGCCAGCACCCGCTTGAGCCGTGACGACAGCTCGGCGCCGTGCTCAGCGAGGAGCGCGTTGCGGCGGGCGAAGAGCGCGGACACCGACGGATCGACGGCAGCCTCGTCGGCCTCGTCGGCCGTTGCCGCCGGCGGACCCGGTTCGGCGACGGCGGCATC
Source organism: Actinomycetota bacterium (assembly GCA_039818945.1). GTDB lineage: Bacteria > Actinomycetota > Acidimicrobiia > Acidimicrobiales > Poriferisodalaceae > JBCBSZ01. The sequence continues at coordinate 1,455 of JBCBSZ010000052.1, read as the reverse complement.
GGTGGCGGGCGGACCCGGTTCGGCGACGGCGGCGTCGGCGCGCTCGGCGCCGAGCTCGACGGCCTCGATCGCCTCGGCCGGATCCGCGGGCTCCGTGGTCGTCGGTGCGGTGCCCAGCACCTCCCGGGCGGCCTCGGTGCGCGCCGTCCGCTCGGCACGGAGGCGGGAGAAGATGCCGTCGAGGAAGGTCGGACCGCCCTCGGTGTCGGTCGCGGGCTCGGCCGCAGCGGTGTCGGCCTCGGCCGTCGCGGGCCGCTCCGTGACGAGGGTCGACGCCACCTCTGCGCCGGTCCGGGCCCGGGCGTCGAGGACGTACTCGCCGGGCTGAGGGTCGAGCGGGCCGCCGGCACTGAGGCGCACCGGCAGGTCGTCGGGTTCGAGCAACGGCCCCCGTGACGGAGGGCTGCCCCCGCCGGACGAGCCTCCGTCGTCGCGCAGATCGACCTCGTCGGCCTCGGCCACGACGGTCTCGGGCTCCGGCCCATCGGTCACGTCCACGACCGCCTCGGGACCCGGCTCATCGGTCACCTCGACCGACGGCTCATCGGTCACGTCCACGACCGCCTCGGGCTCCGCGTCCGCGTCCGGCTCGGCCATGTCCACGACCGCCTCCGGCCCCGGCCCATCGGTCACGTTCACGACCGTCTCGGGCCCCGGCTCATCGGTCACGTCCACGACCGCCTCGGACCCCGGCCCATCGGTCACGTCCACGACCGCCTCGGTCCCTGGCTCATCGGCCGCCTCGACCGATGGCTCGTCCGGCTCGCGGAAGGAGATCACCGGCTCCGCGTCCGGCTCGGTCACGTCCACGACCGCATCGGTCCCTGGCTCATCGGCCGCCTCGACCGATGGCTCGTCCGGCTGGCGGAAGGAGATCACCGGCTCCGCGTCCGGCTCGGTCACGTCCACGACCGCCTCGGGCTCGGGCTCCGCGTCCGGCTCGGCCACGTCCACGACCGGCTCGGGCTCGGGCCCCGGCTCGTCGCTCACCTCCGCGACCGGCTCGACCGGTTCGATGTCGTGGGCTTCGGTCGGGGTGGCCTCGGTGGCGTTGGAGCTGTGCTCGATGACCGACGGGGACACGATCACGACGTCAGGGGTCTCGGCCGGTTCGGTGGCCGACCCCGTCGCCGTCGTCTCCGGCAGCGGGACCGGCGCGGAGTCGCCGTCGTCGTCGACGACCCGCACGATCTCGATCTCGTCGGTCGGCTCGACCCGGAAGACGCTGACGTCACCGCGGGGCAGACCGTCGCCTCGGCGGCGGCGTCGGCCCTTGCTCACGCGGATCGGTGAGGCGACCGGCTCGACGTCGTCGTCGGACGCCGACTCGCCGAAGCGCTCCGACTCGACGTCGACGAGCCCCTCGGTCGACTCGTCCGTCTCCGCCGCCGGTTCGGACTCGACCTCGACGAGTCCCTCGACCGACTCGTCCGTCTCCGCCGCCGGTTCGGACTC
>JBCBSZ010000051.1:27251-44009 GCA_039818945.1 Actinomycetota bacterium | reverse complement strand
GCCACCAGCGCCCGGCGGGTCCACCCGGAGCTCGGCGAGCGCCGACCCCACCGGACCGAGGACACGACGAGCGCCGCCGCGACGACCAGGCCGAGCAGGCGGCTGCCACCGACCGAAGGCACCGGCGCGAGCTGATCGAGCTCGCCGGCACCGGTCAGCCCGGCGAGCGCGACCGCGAGGAGCACCCCGCGCGCCACCCACCACGCCGGTCGGAGCTCGGGGAGGAAGTCGACGACCGGGCGGACCCAGCGGTGGTCGGCCAGGCGGCGGGACGCGGCTCGCACCCGCTCGCGACGCCCCGTCCCCGCGTCCGGTGCGACCGCCTCGAGCCCTGCGGCCGTGCGCAGCTCGGCGGCGAAGCGCTCGGGCGAGCCGAGGACGTCGACGAGGGGTTCGCCGGTCTCGGCAGCCACCTCCGCTGCGTGGAGGCGCAGGTCGGCGAGCACCTCCTCCCGCTCGTCGTCGTCGAGGTCGGGCAGCAGCGCGGCGACGTCGTGCACGAACCGATCGACCTCGTTGCGGTCGACGGTGGCGGTCATCGCGTCGCTCCGGCGAGGAGCCCGTCGACGGCGTCGGTGAACGACGCCCACGTCTTGGCGCCCGCCTCGAGCTGGTCACGCCCGCCGGCGGTCAAGCCGTAGTACTTGCGATGCGGGCTCTCGTCGGACGCCTCGACGTAGGAGCTGAGCCGGCCGTTGCGGTACAGGCGGCGGAGGGTGCCGTACACCGAGGCGTCGCCGACGTCCTCGAGCCCGGCCTCGCGCAGGCGACGGACGATGTCGTAGCCGTAGCCGTAGCCGTAGCCGTCGTCGTCGGCGAGCACCGCGAGCACGGCCAGGTCGAGCACCCTAGGACCGGAGTCGGCGGCCCGTACGGTGTCGATGTGGTCGCCGTGGACGTGCTCGCCTTCGTCGTCGGGGTGCTGATCGTGGCGCTCACGTTCACCTCCGCCGTGCGCACCGTCGTCGTCGCCCGCTCCGAGACGCTGCTCCTCCCGCGGGTCGTGCTGACGTCGGTGCGCAAGATCACCGACCCGGTCGCGAACCGCACGAACACGTGGGAGCAGCGCGACCGGGTCCTCGGCTACGCCGCGCCGTTCGCGCTCGTGCTCCTGGCGCTGACCTGGATCGCGCTCGTCACGATCGGCTTCACGCCGATGTTCTGGGCCATCGAGGATCGGAGCTGGAGCGAGGCCTGGCGGATCAGCGGCTCGTCCGTCACCACGCTCGGCATCGCGGTCACCGGCGACGACTTCGTCGGGACGACGCTCGAGGTGGTCGAGGCCGCGATCGGCCTCGTGCTCATCGCGCTCTTGATCTCCTTCCTGCCGACGATGTACTCGGCGTTCTCCGAGCGGGAGCAGACGGTCTCGTACATGGCCGTCCGGGCCGGCACCCCGCCCAGCGGGGTCGACCTCCTCGAGCGCTTCCACCGGATCGGCGGGACCGACGACCTGCGCGAGATCTGGACCCGCTTCGAGGCGTGGTTCGACCGACTCTCCGAGACCCACACCTCGTTCGCCTCCGTGGCCTACTTCCGGTCGCCGAACCCGTCGCGGTCATGGATCACCACGGCGGGCGCCGTGCTCGACGGCGCCGCGCTGCACCTCGCGATCACGCCGGACCTGGACCCCCGCGCCGCGCTGTGCCTGCGATCTGGGTGGACGGCGCTGCGCGACATCGCGTCGGCGCACCACCTCGAGCTCCCGGACGAGGTGTCGCCGGAGGATCCGATCTCCGTGTCCCGGGAGGAGTTCGACCAGGCCTGCGACCGACTGGCCGAGGCCGGTCTCGCCGTGACGGAGGACCGCGACCGTGCGTGGACCGACTTCGCCGGCTGGCGGGTCAACTACGACGCCGCGCTCGTCGGGTTGTGCGCGGTGGTCTCGGCGCCCCACGCGCCCTGGTCGTCGGACCGCTCGCTGCGCCTGCAGCAGACCACGATGCGTTCGATCATGCGCTCCCGCCGAGGCCGGATCCGTCGACTCACCCGCCGCTGAGCCTCAGGCATCCAGCCAGGTGCGCAGTCGTCGCAGCAGCGCGGCGTGGTAGGCGCCACCCCAGACCTTGCGGCCCTCGTACGTCACCACCGAGGCGTCGGCGCCCGGGATCAGGGCGGGGATGATCATCATCGACCAGCGGTTCGGGGTGGTGGCCGTCGCCTCGTCGAGCGCGGATGGGTCGGCCCCCGACGCGAGGGTCACCGGGTGGAGCTCGACGGCGCTGCCCAGGCCACGCGGGATGCCGGACTTCGACGTCAGGGCGACCTCGATCGACCGGTCGAGGTGACCGCGCAGATCGTCGGCCGACGCCTCGCCGTCGACGGCGAGCAGCGACACGAAGGTGTCGACGACACCGAAGCGCGAGAGCTGGAACTTCCGGCGGTGGAGGACGAGCGCACCGTCGACGTCGCGACGCTCGAACCCCTCGCCCTCGAGGGTGCGAGCGATCGCAGCGAAGCGGTGGGCGATCCAGTCGGCGGACACGCCCCCAGCCTGCCCCGTGCGCCGTCGGTGGGCCAGCAATCACCCTCGGCCCTCACCCCGTCCCTCGGTAGCCTCGGGTGGGTGAACGAGCAGGCCCAGCCCTATCCGGACGTCCCCAGCCAACCCGACCTGCCCGGGATCGAGCGCCGCATCATCGAGTCCTGGGAGCGGGAGGGCACCTTCGAGCGATCCGTCGACCAGCGGCCCGACGACGCGGAGTACGTGTTCAACGACGGCCCGCCGTTCGCCAACGGCCTCCCCCACTACGGCCACCTCCTCACCGGGTACGTGAAGGACGTCGTCCCCCGCTACCAGGCGATGCGGGGCAAGAAGGTCGAGCGGCGCTTCGGCTGGGACTGCCACGGCCTGCCGCCCGAGATGCAGGCCGAGAACGAGCTTGGCGTGCACGGCCGCGCCGCCATCACGAAGTACGGCATCGACCGCTTCAACGAGTACTGCGCCACGTCGGTGCTCCGCTTCACCGAGGAGTGGGAGACCTACGTCAACCGCCAGGCCCGGTGGGTCGACTTCGACCACGACTACAAGACCATGGACCTCGACTACATGGAGTCGGTCATGTGGGCGTTCAAGACGCTCCACGACCGAGGCCTCGTGTACGAGGACTACCGCGTCCTGCCGTACTCGTGGGGTGCCGAGACCCCGCTCTCGAACTTCGAGATCCGCATGGACGACGCCACGCGGCCGCGCCAGGATCCCGCGATCACCGTCCGCTTCGTGCTCCACCCCGTCCCGGAGGACGACGGGGTCCCGACCTCGCTGCTCGCCTGGACCACCACGCCGTGGACGCTCCCGTCCAACCTGGCGCTCGCCGTGGGCCCCGACCTCGAGTACGTCGTCCTCGAGCGCGACGGCGAGCGCGTCGTCCTCGGCGCCGAGACGGTGCCCGGCTACTCCGCCGAGCTCGGCGACTGGGAACGGGTCGGGACGCTGACCGGCGCCGACCTGGTCGAGCGCACCTACGAGCCGATGTTCCGCTTCTTCGCCGACACGCCCAACAGCTTCCGCGTGCTCGGCGCCGACTTCATCGACACCACCGAGGGCACCGGCGTCGTCCACATCGCTCCGGGCTTCGGCGAGGACGACCAGCGCCTCGGCGCCGAGGCCGGCGTCGGCCTCGTCGTGCCCGTCGACGACGCCGGCCGGTTCACGGCCCCGGTCGCCGACTACGAGGGCCTGAACGTCTTCGACGCCAACCCCGAGGTGATCAAGGACCTCAAGGCCCGGGGCGTCGTCGTCCGCCACGAGACCTACGACCACAACTACCCGCACTGCTGGCGCACGGACACGCCGATCATCTACCGGGCGCTGTCGAGCTGGTACGTCGAGGTCACGCAGTTCCGCGATCGCATGGTCGAGCTCAACCAGCAGATCAACTGGATCCCGGCCCACGTGCGCGACGGGTCGTTCGGGCAGTGGATCGCGAATGCCCGCGACTGGTCGATCAGCCGCAACCGCTTCTGGGGCGCACCGATCCCGGTGTGGAAGAGCGACGACCCGGAGTACCCCCGCGTCGACGTCTATGGCTCGCTCGACGAGATCGAGCGCGACTTCGGCGTCCGCCCCACCGACCTGCACCGGCCGATGATCGACGAGCTGGTCCGCCCGAACCCCGACGACCCGACGGGCCGCTCGATGATGCGCCGCGTGCCCGAGGTCCTCGACTGCTGGTTCGAGTCCGGCTCGATGCCCTTCGCCCAGCTCCACTACCCGTTCGAGAACGTCGACGTCTTCGAGCGGCGGAGCCCGGCCGACTTCATCGTCGAGTACATCGGTCAGACGCGGGGCTGGTTCTACTCGTTGCACGTCCTGGCGACGGCGCTGTTCGATCGGCCCGCCTTCGAGAACGTCATCTGCCACGGCGTCGTGCTCGACGAGAACGGCCAGAAGCTCTCCAAGAAGCTGCGCAACTACCCCGACCCCGTCGACGTCTTCGAGCAGCAGGGGTCCGACTCGCTGCGCTGGTATCTGATGGCGTCGGCGATCCTTCGGGGAGGCGACCTCCGCATCAGCCGCGACGGCGCCGAGTTCGTCGACGTGATCCGCCGCGTCGTCAACCCGATCTGGAACGCGTACTCGTTCTTCACCCTCTACGCGAACGTCGACGGCTACCGGGCCAGCGAGCGGTCCGACAGCGAGCAGCTGCTCGACCGCTACATCCTCGCCAAGACCCGCGAGCTGGTCGAGACCGTGCAGGCGCGCATGGACGCCTACGACCTCGCCGGCTCGACCGCGGAGATCGAGGCCTTCCTCGACGCGCTCACCAACTGGTACATCCGACGCAGCCGCGATCGGTTCTGGGCACCGTCGGTGGCCGACGGTGGCGACGCCGACGACAAGGGCGACGCGCACGACACGCTCTACACGGTGCTGGTGACCCTGACCCGTGTCGCGGCGCCCTTCCTCCCGATGATCACCGAGGAGATCCACCGCAACCTGACCGGCGAGGAGAGCATCCACCTCCGGGACTGGCCCGACGCCGCGGCGCTCCCGGCCGACCACGACCTCGTCGCGGCGATGGACCAGCTGCGGGCGACGGCCTCGACCGCGCTGCGCCTGAGGGAGGAGCGCGGCCTGCGGATCCGCCTGCCGCTCCGCCGGCTGACGGTCGCCGGCGCCGATGCCGAGCGGCTCGCCCCCTTCGTCGACCTGCTCGCCGACGAGCTCAACGTGAAGGAGGTCGAGCTCACGACCGACATCACCGAGCACGCCGAGTTCGTCCTCCGACCGAACGGCAAGGTGCTCGGCCCCCGTCTCGGCGGCGACGTGCAGAAGGTGTTCGGCGCGGCGAAGCAGGGGCTGTGGGAGCAGCTGGACGACGGCACGGTGTCCTGCGGCGGGGCCGTGCTGGCCGAGGGCGAGTTCGACCTCGCGCTCAACGCGCCCGACGGGGTCGCGGCGGCAGCGCTCCCGACCAACGACGCGGTCGTCACCCTCGACACCGAGGTGACGCCGGAGCTCGCCGCCGAGGGCCTTGCCCGCGACGTCATCCGCGCCGTCCAGCAGGCCCGCAAGGACGACGACCTGCGCGTCACCGACCGCATCGCCGTCACCGTCGACGCTCCCGAGGACGTCGGCGCTGCGGTCCTCACCCACGAGGCAACGATCGCCGGGCAGGTGTTGGCGACCTCGCTCGATCTCGGCGACGTCAGCGGCGACGGCTCCCACGAGGCGAAGGTCGACGGGCGTCCGGTGCGGGTCCGAGTTCGCGTGACCACGTGAGCCGGTCCGGCTCCACCGGGCCGACCGTCGACGAGGTCAACGCCTTCCTCGTCGAGGCCTTCCCCAGCGCCGGCAACCGGTGCGTCGCCATCGGCGACGGCTGGGCGGTGGCCCGCCACGATGCCGACCCGGCTGCGCTCCGGCCCGGGGACATCATCAGCGGCCCGACGATCTTCGGTGCCGTCGACGTCGCGCTGTGGTTCGCGCTCTTCGGCTCCGTCGGCATCGAGCCGATGGCGCTGACCAGCGAGCTGTCGATCCGGTTCCTCCGACCGGCCCGTGGCGACGCCCTGTTCGCTCGGGCCGACCTCCACCATGTCGGTGGCCGATCGGTCATCGGCTCGGTGCGGTGCTGGATGGACGACGACGAGGACACCCTCGTCGCCGTCGCCCAGGGCACCTACGTCCGACCCCGCAACTGAGTCGCCACGGGCACGTCCTGCCGGTCGACGCCGACGCTCGCCGCTACGGCGCGTTGGGGGTCGGGGCCATCCAGCTCTGGGCGCCGCCCCGCCGCTTGGCTTCGTACATGGCGCGGTCGGCCCGAGCGAGCAGATCGTTCACTGCGGTGTCGACACAGGTCCACGCGACCCCGACGCTGCCGGAGAGCGCCGCGTCGGCGCCCGAGCCGGTCGTGGCTGCGTCGAGACTCCGGGCGATGCGGTGCCCGAGCTGGCTGGCCGCTCCCGGGTCGCCGACGCGGTCGAACACCACGACGAACTCGTCGCCGCCGAGTCGACCGACCAGGTCCCCCTCGCGGGTGACCATCGCGAGCGCATGCGCTGCGGCCTGGAGCGCAGCGTCGCCGCGGAGATGCCCGTAGGTGTCGTTGAGGTGCTTGAACCGGTCGAGGTCGACGACGGCGACCGCGATGCCCGGGCGCTCCGGGTCGACGAGTTGGTCGAGGGCTCGCTGGAGACGCTCGAGCACCGCGCCGCGGCTCGCGCACCCGGTCAGCTCGTCGGTCGTCGCGAGCTCGGCGAGGCGTCGCTCGTTCTCCACGATCTCGGTGATCTCGCTGGCCACCACGAAGACATGCGGAACCGGTGCGTCATCGCCGATCTCGGCGACGATGCGCACGACGTACCAGCCGCCCGGGCGATCGGCGGGCTCGATCCACTGACGCCACAGCTCCGCCGGCTGCGAGGTCGCCGCGACCGTGGCGAACTCGTCGAGGAGTCGTCGGGCGAGCTCGTCGGGGAGAAGGCCGACGAGGCGGCGGCCGGTGAGCTCGTCGCGTGTGGTTGCACCGAGCGCAGCGACTGCGACCTGGTTGGCATCGTTGATGATCCCGTCGACGGTGGCGCGCACCACGATGTCGGGGGCGGGCTCGACCAACGAGCGGTAGCGACGCTCGCTCGCGGCCAGCTCGACCGCTGCCGAGCTCGCCCGCTGCACTGCGTCCACGTGATCCGAGACGTCCACCACCTGGGTGAGGTGCAGGCGACGGTCGGGGCGGTTCGTGCCATCGGGGAACACCGCGGTGACGTTGATGTCACCCCAGGTGATGGTGCCGTCGGGCCGGAGGTACCGCTTCACCTCCCGGTGCCTGCCCCGCCGACCGCTCGCGAGCTCGGCCAGGATGCGACCGTCCTCGTGCAGGTCCTCGGGATGCGTGAGCTCACGCCAGTGCCGACCGATCAGGTCATCCGGCGTGCGCCCGACCATCTCGGCGAACGCCTCGTTCACGCGCAGGAGCACCCCGTCGGGTGAGACCAGCTGCATCCCCACCTGCGAGGAATCGAACCCCGCCTCGAACAGCACCGAATGGCGTTGCACCTGCTCGAGCCGAGCGAGCGCGATGCGCTGGGCCAACAACGACTCGACCAGCTCGGCCAGTCGAGCCAACCCATCGAGTTGCTCCTCGGACAACGCCCTGGGCACGGTGTCGATCACACACAACGTCCCCAGTGCCAGACCCTCGCCGTCGCACACCGGGATCCCCGCGTAGAAGCGGATCCCGGGCGGGCCGACGACCAGGGGATTGTCCCGAAACCGGACGTCCTGCGTGGCGTCGGGAACCACCAACCGGTTGACGGGCTCCTCGATGGCTACGGAGCAAAACGCCACGTCACGAGGGGTTTCCTCCACCTCGAGCCCGATCGCCGCCTTGAACCACTGCCGGCACTCGTCGACCAGGCTCACCAACGCGATCGGGGTCTCGGCGAGCTGACGAGCGAGCGCGACCACGGCGTCGAAGGACTCCTCCGGTGCGGTGTCGAGCACGTCGTGAGCTCGGAGGCTCGCCAGGCGAGCGGTCTCGATCGATCGATGCACGAGACGCCCACCGTACCAGCCCAACTCCTCACGAAGAGCGTCGGGGTGCCCGTTCGGGACCAGTGGCCCGCACCTCACGCATCCGCGTCCGCAGATCTCGGGTTGTCAGGTCGGGCCCGAGATCTGCGGCGCGTGTGCGAGCGTGGCCGGATCAGCGGCCTAGAGGTTGAACGTGTTGGTGACCCGGACCAGGTCCTCCGCCATGTCGGCCAGGCTGGTGGCCGCGGAGCTGGTGTCGCGGGTGGCCTCGAGGGTGGTCTCCGCCGAGCTGGCGAGGGCCTCGCCGTGCTCGGCGATCTCGGTGGACGCGTCGTTCGCCGTGTCGATCTGTCCGGTGATCTCCTCGACGGTGGCGGTCTGCTGCTCGACCGCCCCGGCGATCGTCGAGGTCGAGTTGCTCACGTCGCCGATGGCCTCGACGACCCGCACGTTGGCGGACGAGACCCGGCTGCACTGGTCCTGCACCCGGGTGACGTTCTCGCCGATGCGGGACACCGAGCGGGCGGTCTCCTCGGCGAGGGTCTTCACCTCGCTGGCCACCACGGCGAAGCCCCGACCCTGCTCACCGGCCCGAGCGGCCTCGATCGCGGCGTTGAGCGCCAGCAGGTTCGTCTGATCGGCGACCTCGCCGATCAGGTTCACGACCGAGCCGATCTCGTCGCTCACTTGGACGAGCAAGTCGGCGCCCAGGGAACCGGGCATCTCGGCGGAGAACACCTCATCCGACAACCGACCGGCGGCCACCGCAGCGGCCTTCGACCCGGCGATGCGGAGGTTCGCCGTCATCTCGTCGAAGGTCTCGCCGAGCTCACCGGCGAGGGACTCGTCGAGGACCGGGTCGCCGAGCTCGCCGGCGGCGATGGCCTCGGCCTGCGCGCCCATGGTCGCCAGCGCTGCGGTCATCTCGTCGAAGCTGGTGGCCATCGCCCCGAGCTCGTCGTGACGGCGGATGGCGAGCGGCTCGGTCTTGACGTTCCCGTCGGCGATCTGGCGGGCCCGGCGACCCATGCGGGACAGCACCCGGACGATCCGCCACACGACGAAGACGCCGAGCGCTGCGGCGGCAGCCCCCGCCGCCGCGATGGTCGTGGTCAGGCGGCTGACCGCGTCGTCGGCCGTCTGCCCGATGGCTGCGCCCGCGGCGGCCTCCACCTCGAGCTCGTGCGCCAGCTCGTCCAGATCGGTGCGCAGCCCGCTCACCGTCGCGATCGCCTCCTCGGCGACGGCTCGATGCTCCGCCGAACGGACGCGGAACGGGGAGCGGACCGCAGCCCGCTCCCCGTCGCTCGAATGGTCGGGTCCCGGGGGACCCGCTGCTCAGGCTCGGACGCGGTCCAGGAAGTCCCGGGTGGCCTGGGCGAGCTGCTCGCTGTCGGAGCGCAGCACGTCGATGGTGGCCAGCATCTCCTCGCTGGCCGCACCGGTGATGCTGGTGCTGTCCGACACGGTGGCGATCTCCTCGGCGACGTCGCTCGTGTTCTGTGCCACGGTGGCTGCGCCCTCGGCGATCTCGTCGGTGGTCGCACGCTGCTGCTCCACCGTCGCCGCCACCTCGACGCCGACCGCATCGATCTCGCCGATGACCTCGACGATCGAGCGGATCGCCTCGACGGCCTCGGACATCTGCATCTGGATCGCCGCGACGCGACTGCCGATGTCGGCGGTGGCGTCGTTGGTCTCCTCGGCCAGGGTCTTGACCTCGGAGGCCACGACGGCGAAGCCGGCTCCGGCCTCCCCGGCACGGGCGGCCTCGATGCTCGCGTTGAGGGCGAGCAGGTTGGTCTGGTCGGCGATGCCCGAGATCAGCTGCACCACGTCATCGATCCGCTTGGCCGACTCGGCCAGCTCCTCGATCTGGTGGTCGGTCGACTTCGCCAGCTCCATCGCCGACTGCGCCGTCGCCGACGACTGATCGACGCGCTCGCGGATCGCTGTGATGGCATCGGCGAGCTCGCGGCTGGCGGACGCCACGCCGGCGACCTCCTCCGATGCTGGCCTGCGACGACACGTTGGTCGCGCTCGTCGAGGCCATCTCGGCGGCATCGGCCAGGCTGGCGGCCGCGCCGCGGAGGTCCTCCGACGAGGCACCGACCCGCTGGACGATCCCGCCGACCTCGGCCTCGAAGCTGTCCGCCGTCTCGGCCAACACCCGACGCTGCTCGGCTTCGGCAGCCGCCTCGGCCTCCACCCGACGTCGGGCGTCCTCCTCGGCGGCCGCCTCGAGCTCGAGCTTCTCGAGGGCGTTCTGGCGGAACACCTCGACCGCTCGGGCGATCTCACCGACCTCGTCGCGACGCTCGACACCGGAGACCGGGGACTCGTTGTCGCCCTCGGTCAGACCGGCCATGCGCTTGATGAGGGCGCTGAGCGGGCCGCGGATCGAGCGGGCGATCAGCCACGCCACGAGCGCGACCAGCGCCACGATGCCGGCGATCCACATGAACTGGGTCTGCGCCGAGGAGGCGTAGGCGGTGTCGATGTTGTCGATGTACACGCCGGTGCCGACGAACAGGTCCCAGGGCTCGAAGCCGTGGGCGTAGCTCAGCTTCGGGATCGGCGTGCCCTCGGGGTCGCCCGGGGGCGGCCACAGGTACTCGACGAAGCCCGAGCCACCGTTCGCGCTCACCGCGGAGAGCTCGGCGACGAGCGGAGTGCCCTCGGGGTCCTCCAGGTCGATCAGGTTCTGCCCCTCGAGCGCCGAGTTGGCACCGTGGGCCAGGTACAGGCCGTCGTGCTGGATCACGAAGAAGTACTCCCCGTCGCCGTAGCCCAGCTCGCGGATCACGTCGAAGGCCAGCGTCTGCGCCTCCTCGCGGGTCAGCTCACCGGCCTGCTCCCGGGCGTAGGCCTGCTCGAGAACCCCGTACGCGGTCTCCGTGACCGACTCCACCTGGAGGGCGTACCCGTTCTCCAGCTCGCCCCGCAGGTCCTGCAGCCCCAGCCACGCCACGGCGCCCAGACCCACCACACCGGCAAGGACCAGCACGGCGAGGCGCGCGGCCAGCCGCGGTTGACGAACGCGCTCCACCAGGCCCGTCCCCCGACTCATCGTCTGCTCTGACGACTCGTTCGCCATCTCTCTCCTCCGCCTTCTTCGTTCCTTGAGGGTTCCGATCGGCGGCGAGCCGAGATCCTCAAGCGGTGCACCCCCCACCTGACCTGCACCTGAACGCCGTCGACGTGGGAGAGTGCGGCCGTGGAGCTGACCGCCGTCGTCTGGATCGCCTGCGTCGTCGTCGCCTACGCGGTCGTCAGCCGGCGCACCGCGGCGTGGCCGATCAGCGGGCCGATCGTCTTCGTCGCGCTGGGCCTCCTGCTGGGCGATGACGGCATCGGGGTGCTCGAGCTCCGCATCGGCGGCGAGGAGATCCTCGTCCTCGCCGAGCTGACCCTCGCCGTGCTGCTCTTCTCCGACGCCGCACGGGCCGATCCGATGACGCTCGCGAAGGAGTTCGCGCTGCCCGCCCGACTCCTCGGCATCGGGCTCCCGCTGACGATCGGGCTCGGCACCGTCGTGACAGCGCTCCTGCTCACCGACCTCACGCTCGCCGAGGCTGCGCTCGTCGCCGCCATCCTCGCCCCGACCGATGCCGCGCTCGGCCAACCGGTCGTCACCGACCGCGCCGTCCCCGCCCGCGTCCGGGAGACGCTGAACGTGGAGTCGGGCCTGAACGACGGCCTCGTGGTCCCGGTCGTCACCGTGCTGCTCGCCGTCACCGAGCGGGGGGACGGCGGCGGTGCCTCCTCGTGGGTCACGCTCGCCGCCGAACAGATCGGCTACGGCACGATCGTCGGTCTCGGCGTCGCGCTCGTCGCCGGTGGCGCCTTGCTCCGCGCCCGCCGTGCGGGCTGGGTCGAGCCGGCCTACACCCAGCTGGCCATGCTCTCGATCGGCCTCGGCGCCTGGGCGCTCGCGAACAACGTCGACGGCAACGGCTTCATCGCCGCCTTCGTCGCCGGGCTCACGATCGCGGTGATGAGCGATGGCGAGGCGGAGGAGCTGGTGCTCGTCGCCGAGGACCTCGGACAGCTGCTCGCCCTCGTCGCCTTCGTCGTCTTCGGCGCCACGTTCGTCGGCCCGGCCCTCGGCGAGGTCACCGTTCCGGTCGTCATCTGCGCGCTCGGGACGCTGACGGTCGGACGGATGCTGCCGGTCGCGATCTCACTGATCGGATCCGGCGTCCGCGCGCCGACGGTCGCCTTCATCGGCTGGTTCGGCCCGCGCGGGCTGGCGTCGATCCTCTTCGGCCTCCTCATCGTGACCGAGAGCGAGGTCGAGGGCGGCGACGAGCTCTTCGCCGTCATCACCTTCGTCGTCGTCATGTCGACCGTGCTCCACGGCGTGACCGCGGCGCCGCTCGCGCGTCGCTACGGGCAGTGGATCGCCGACATGGCCGATGACGACGAGGAGCTGATGGAGTCGGAGCACGCCGCCGAGCCGAGGCTCAGGTGGCGGTGGCGCGCTCAGAGGTCGAGCGACGACACGGGCTGACCCCGGTCATAGGCGCTGCCGGGCAGGATCGGGACGACCTCCACGTCCGCCGTCGCCGAGGGCATCGAGGTCGTGTCCGGCTCCACGTGGACGGTGCTGGCCCGGCTGGTCGGGTCGCCCAGGATCCGCACGATGTGCAGCTCCTCGTCGTGCCGGTCGTTCCCGCTGACGTCCATCGTCGCCTCCGTTCGTCGGGATCCTCATCGGCACACGACCCGCCGTACCCACCCAATGCGGGCACAACTCCGCCCGGGCCCGAGCGGCCCGTCGAGCGAGCGGATGCGCCGCGTCACGTCAGTGACGCACAGCATCGAGGAAGCGAGACCAGAGCGGGAGAACACCGGGCCCGAGCGGCCCGTCGAGCGAGCGGATGCGCCGCGTCACGTCAGTGACGCAGAGCATCGAGGACGCGAGACCAGAGCGGGAGAACACCGGGCCCGAGACGGGACGCGTCAGGTCATTCCCACTCGATGGTGCCGGGCGGCTTGGAGGTGATGTCGTAGGCGACCCGGTTGATGCCCGCCACCTCGTTGATGATCCGGCTCGAGACGATGTCGAGCACCTCGTAGGGGATGCGGGCCCAGTCGGCGGTCATCGCGTCCTCGCTCGTCACCGCTCGAACGATCACGGGGTGGCCGTAGGTGCGCTCGTCGCCCATCACACCGACCGATCGCACGTCGGCGGCCAGCACCACGAACGCCTGCCAGATGTCGCGCTCGATCCCCTCCTCGCGCAGCACCTCGCGGAAGATGGCGTCGGCCCGCTGCAGGAGCTCGACCCGCTCGGTGGTGATCTCGCCGAGGATCCGCACGGCGAGGCCGGGGCCGGGGAACGGGTGGCGCCAGACGATCTCGTCGGGCAGGCCGAGCTCGGAGCCCAGCGCACGGACCTCGTCCTTGAAGAGCAGCCGCAGCGGCTCGACGAGCTCGAAGTCCATGTCGTCGGGCAGGCCGCCCACGTTGTGGTGGCTCTTGATCTTGGCGGCGGTGTCGGAGCCGGACTCGATGACGTCGGGGTACAGCGTGCCCTGGACGAGGAAGCGGGCGTCCTCGATGCCGCCGGCGGCGCCCTCGAACACCCGGATGAACTCCTCACCGATGATCTTGCGCTTGTGCTCGGGCTCGGTGACGCCCTCGAGCCGACCGAGGAATCGGTCGGCGGCGTCGACGTGGATCAGCTCCATGCCCTGATGACGCCGGAAGGTCTCGACGACCTGCTCGGACTCGCCGAGCCGCATGAGGCCGGTGTCGACGTAGACGCACGTGAGCTGGTGCCCGATCGCGCGATGGACCAGCGCTGCGGCGACGGCGGAGTCGACGCCGCCCGAGAGGCCGCAGATGGCGCGCCCGTCGCCGACCTGTGCCCGCACCGCCTCGACCTGTTCGTCGAGCACGGAGGCGGTGGTCCACGTCGGGCGCAGACCGCAGACGTCGTGGAGGAACCGCTCGAGCATCGGCTGGCCGTGTGGGGTGTGCGCCACCTCGGGATGGAACTGCACGCCGTGGATCCGACGCTCGTCGTGCTCCAGCACCGCGACCGGAGCGTCCGGCGCGCTGGCCGTGACCGCGAAGCCCTGGGGTGGCTCGGTGATCGAGTCGAAGTGACTCATCCAGACCGGCTGCTCGGGCGGAGGCGCCTCGCCCAGGATCGTGGACGGCCCGGCGGCCCGCAACGGCGTGCGGCCGTACTCGCCCCGACCGGTGTTGGCCACCGTGCCACCGAGCTGCAGGGCGAGGAGCTGGGCGCCGTAGCAGATGCCGAGGATCGGGATGCCGAGGTCGTAGACGCCGGGGTCGATGCGCGGCGCCCCGTCGACGTGGACCGACGCGGGGCCGCCACTGAAGATGATGCCGGCCGGCGCGGCGTCGGCGAACTGCTGCGCCGTCCAGCGGTGCGAGACGATCTCGGAGTAGACGTGGGCCTCGCGGACCCGTCGGGCGATCAGCTGCGCGTACTGGGCGCCGAAGTCGACGACGAGGACGGTCTGACGGTCGGTGGGGGTCATGGCCGGGTCCGCTTCCACGTGTCGGGGGAAGCCTCAGAGCCTAGACGTGGCCGGCCCCCCACCTGTGGGACGACGGCCGGTCCGATCCGCCCCGAACGCGGAGATCGCACCGACGAGCGGGCCCGGCGCCTCCCACGGCACGAAGTGCCCGCAGTCGCGCAGCAGGAAGGGCCCCACGTGGTCGGGGAAGGCGGCCGCGGCCATCCGGTCGAAGGACGGGTAGAGCACGTGGTCGCTCGGCCCGAACAGCAGGCAGGTCGGCGTCGGGTTGGGTGAGGCCATCGTCGACGGACCGCTCCGGGCGGCCTCGGAGAAGGACGACTCGTATCCCCCGAAGCTCGCACGGAGGCGGTCGGCGTCACCGAAGGGCTCGACGTGGAACGCGACGGCGTCGTCGTCGAAGTGGCCGGGATGGGCCCAGAACCGGGAGGTGTAGAAGGTGGCGATGTAGCGGCGGCGCTGGTCGGCGGTCGTCAGCTCCGCGGCGAGCCCGTCGGGGTCGAGCCCCTGCCGGCGGAAGTAGTCGGCGGCCTCGCGGGGCGGGCGGGTGTCGGGGATCGAGCCCATCAGGTCGCGGTTCCACGCCAGGGGCGAGTTGAACAGCACGAGTCGGTCGCAGCGCTCGGGCGCGCGCAGCGACACGTCCTGGATGACCGGCCCACCGAGGTCACCGCCGCACCAGATCGGCGCCTCCAGGTCGAGGTGGTCGACGAGGGCCAGCAGGTCGCGAGCGTGGGCGGCGACGTCGTGGAACCCGTCGGCGCCGAGCGAGGAGTCGCCGAAGCCCCGCAGGTCCGGGACGATCACGTCGAAGCCGGCCGCGGCCAGCGGCTCGATCACCCGCCAGTAGAGCCGCTTGGTCTCGGGCCAGCCGTGCACGCACACGAGCGGCACCCCACCCTCGCCCCGCCGGACGTAGGCGAGGTCGGCACCCGGCCAGCCCGGGGCGGCGGTCGAGCACCGGTGGACGTCGAAGCGGTCGGGGTCGAGCTCGGTGGACACCGCCTCACCGTAGACGTGACCGAGTTCACATCCCGAGTGTGCTTGCAAGAGTTAGCAAACCGGATACTCTGGCAAGCAGAACACGGAGGAACACCATGCCCCTGAGCGACACCATCTCCAACGCCGAGCAGAAGTTCGACGAGCAGCGCACCCGCGTCAACGATGCCTTCGAGACCGGCCGCGACCGCCTGAAGGCCGTCGTCGACGACGCCGTCGAGGCCACCGAGGACTCCGTCGAGTCCGGCACGTCCACCTTCATGGAGCAGGTCGCCATCTGGCGCGAGCGGTCCCTCGAGGACCTCGGCCGCTTCAACACCATGTTCGTCGACGGCACCCGCTCGGTCGCCGAGCGCATGCCGCGCCGCGAGCTGCCGGTGCTCGACAAGCTCCCCAAGCCGGAGCAGGTCGTCACCGACTCCTTCGACTACGCGATCGAGCTGGCCAAGCTGCAGAAGCGCTTCAGCCTCGACCTGATCGACGCCCTCCGGGCCACCGCTCCGGCGCAGGAGACCAAGAAGGCCACGAAGAAGGCTGCCGTCAAGGCCGCCTGAGGTTCGCCGCCTCGACCACGTGGGTTGCCGTGACGGCAGCCCGAGGTTCGCAGCCGCACTCCGGCCGGCCCCCCTCCGGCCCGCGGCTGCCGATCACGTCGACCGACCTCTGAGGTCGTCGACGACGTGATCCATCGACACCGGTGGGGTTCCCCCTCCCGCCAGGTGTCAACCAGAAGCGCCCGGGTCGAGGTCCCCTCCCGATCCGGGCGCTTCGTCGTTCTCGGGGTCGGTCGGCGGCCGCCGCCGCACCTCCGCGTCGATCACCACCTCGATGCCGGTGAGCTTGAGGCGGGCGGCTCGTGAGCGCGGCGTCTCGCCCGTGTGGTTCGCGAGCTCGGGATCGGCCCCGCGCTGGAGCAGCGCCCGGACGAGCGGGACCCGCTGGTGCGAGACGGCCAACATCAGCAGCGACTCGCCGTTCGAGTCCGCCAGGTCGACGGGGAGCCCGGAGTCGAGGAAGGCCAGCAACTCGTCGGTGCCGCCGCTGCGGGCCAGCTCGAAGAGCTGGGCCGACAGGTCCAGGCCGTCGTCGTCCACCCCGCTCACGATAGGTCGTCCCCCGACACCCATCGCAGCGGAGCCGACGACGCGGCGTGCACCGGTGAGCGACTCCACGAACGAACGGGCCGTGGCGGGGGCCCCCCCCGGCCACCCCCCCCCCCCCCCGCCCGGCGCCCCGGAAGTGCTCACACCGCACAAAGTC
>JBCBSZ010000051.1:0-27241 GCA_039818945.1 Actinomycetota bacterium | reverse complement strand
CCACCCCCCCCCCCCACACCCCGTCTCCCCCCCCCCCCCGCTGTTCTGTGGGGGGGGGGGGCCCCCCCGGTCCCCCCCCCACGCCGCCCGGCCCGTCGCCCGTGATGTGCTCACACCGAACAGAGTCCCGAGCCGATCCCCTGATACGCGCGAGTTCGCTCAACCGTCGGTCCAGGCCGCGACCAGCCCGACGAGCTCGCGGATCACGTCGCGGTGGTCGTCGGCCCGCCACACCAGTGCGAGCTCGGACGGCGCCAGGTCGGTCACCGGGATGCTGATCACTCCCGGGCGGTCGTACAGCGCGGCGTTGCCCTCCGACAGCAGGACGCCGCCGAGCCCGGCGATGACCGCCTCCATCGCCGCGTCGGGCGTCGCCGCCACGGTCGCGACCGGCGCCGGGGCCGACCGCTCGTCCTCGGCCAGCCAGAAGCGACGCAGCTCGCCCGCCTCCTCCGGCAGGGCGACGAGCGGGAGATCGACCATCTCCGCGAACCCGATCGAGGCGCGGCCGGCGAGCTCGTGGTGCGTCGAGATGGCCAGGTGACGGGGTTCGGTGGCGACGACCACCCACCGGTGGTCGTCGGCTCCGGGAATGGGGAGCCAGGAGAGCGCGACGTCGGTCCGCCGGTCTGCGAGGCCGGCCGTCGGGTCGTCCCAGGCCACCTGCGCCAGATCGATGCGCCAGGTGGGGCGGATCGAACGCAGCTCGGCGCTCAGGCGCTCGACGATCCCGCGCCCCACGCTGGTCTGCATGCCCACCCGGACCACCGACGCCGCCTCGGCCGCGGCGTCGCTCACGGTCCGCCGGGCGGCGTCCCACGTCGCCAGCAGCTCGCGGGCCTCGACGAGCAGCGCAGCACCCGACGGCGTCAGCGACACCGTCCGCCGGTCTCGGTCGAGCAGCCGGACCCGCAGGTCCGCCTCGAGCTTCGCGATCTGGCGTGACAACGCCGGCTGCGACACGAAGAGCCGCTCCGCCGCCCGCGTGAAGTGCAACTCCTCCGCGACGGCCACGAAGTAGCGGAGATCGCGCAGGTGAACGTCCACGTCGCAGAGCCTATTGCTCATAACCATTCCGCATCACCGCAGGTCTTGGACTTCCCGGCGGGCTGGGCGGATGGTGTGAGCAGGCACCGATGACGCACCGAGGAGGCCGCGATGACCGCCACCATCACCACCGAACGAGTCCGCTTCGACGCCGACGGGACGACCCTCGTCGGCGATCTGCACCGCCCCGTCGAGGCCGCCGCCGAGGCGCCCGCGATCGTGCTCGCCGGCTCGTGGACCACCGTGAAGGAGCAGATGGCGGGCCGCTACGCACGCCGCCTGGCCGAGCGGGGCTTCGTCACGCTGGCCTTCGACTTCACCGGGACCGGACAGAGCGCCGGCGCACCTCGCGACGTGGAGGACCCCACCCGCAAGGCCGCGGACCTCACCGCCGCCGTGCGGTTCCTGCGCTCGGCGCCCGGCATCGACGCCGACCGCGTCGGCGCCCTGGGCGTATGCGCCGGCGCCGGCTACGTCGCCACGGCGGCGGCGGGCAACGACGAGATCCGGTCGTTGGCCTTCGTCGCTCCCTGGCTGCACGACGCCGATCTCGTCGAGGCGGTGTACGGCGGCGCCGACGGCGTCGCGGAGCGCCTGACGGTCGGGCGGGCCGCCGCCGACCGGTACGCAGCGACCGGCGAGGTCAGCTACGTCCCGGCGATCTCGGAGACCGACCCGAACGCGGCCATGTTCGGCCCCTTCGAGTACTACCTCGACCCGAACCGGGGCGCGATCCCCGAGTGGAGCGCGCGCTTCGCCGAGATGGCCTGGCCCGGCTGGCTGACGTTCGACCCCATCCCGACCGCGGACCGGATCGCGCAGCCGGTCCTGATCGTCCACGGCCGCGACGGCGCCGTCCCGGACGGGGCGCAGGCCTTCCACGACCGCCTCACCGGTCCCAAGGACCTCCACTGGACGGCCGGTACCCAGTTCGACTTCTACGACCAGGCCGAGCAGGTCGACCTCTCCGTCGACCTCGCCGCCCGCCACTTCGAAGCGACCCTCTGAGAGGAACCGACATGACGCTCACGACCGACGACCGGCTCGACCTCCTCGACACCGTGCGGCGACTCTTCCGCAGCACCGATCGCCGCACCTGGGACGCCCTCCACGACGTCTTCGCCGACGAGGTGCGGCTCGACTACACCAGCCTGGCCGGCGGTGAGCCGGCGACGCTCGCCCCCGCCGACATCATCGCCGGGTGGCGGGCGGCCCTGTCCGGCCTCGACGCGACCCAGCACCTCGTGAGCAACGAGGTGATCGATGGCGAGGGCGACGAGGCAACGGTCACCGCCGAGTTCATCGCCACCCACCTGTTCGAGAACCGCTTCGGCGAACCGCTCTGGACGCTCGGCGGTCGCTACGACATCGGTCTGGTGCGGACGGCCGACGGCTGGCGCATCGACTCGCTCACCATGACCGCCGTGTGGGCGAGCGGGAACCGGGACATCATGGCGCTGGCCCAGGAGGCACCGTCATGAGCACGTCCGTCGCCCTCGTCACCGGAGCCAACCGAGGGATCGGCCTCGAGGTCGCTCGACAGCTCGCCGAGCTCGACCACACCGTGTTCCTCGGTGCCCGCTCGCCGAGGACCGGCGCTGCGGCGGCCGCGCCGCTGCAGGCCGCAGGACTCGACGTCCGCCCGGTCGAGCTCGACGTGACGGAACGCGCCACGATCGATGGCGCCGCCGCGGAGATCGAACGGCAGGTCGGCCGGCTCGACGTGGTCGTGAACAACGCCGCCATCCACTACGACACCGCCAACCGGGCGACCGACCCGGACCTGCAGGTCGTGCGGGAGGCGCTGGACACGAACCTCCACGGCGCCTGGGACGTGCTGCTCGCCACCCTTCCCCTGCTGCGCGCCAGCGATGCCGGTCGGGTCGTCAACGTCTCGAGCGGGGCCGGTGCGCTGACCGACATGGGCGGTGGCCTCCCCGCCTATCGGCTGTCCAAGGTCGGCCTCAACGCGCTGACGCGCATGTGGGCCGCCGAGCTCGACGCTGACGGCATCCTCGTCAACAGCGTCTGCCCGGGCTGGGTCGCCACGGACATGGGCGGCGGCGGCGGACGACCGGTGGAGGACGGCGCCGACGGGATCGTCTGGGCGGCCACCCTGCCCGACGGCGGGCCGACCGGTGGCTTCTTCCGGGACCGCCGACCGATCCCCTGGTGAGCTGCCCGTCCACGCTCGCAGCGTTAGGGCGTGAGCGGTCGAGGTGAGGGGTCGGGCAGGCCGAGGCACGTGAGGAGCAGCTGGCGCAGCATCGCCGCGGTCGCGCCCCAGACGGTGTCACCGACGAGCTCGAAGAAGTGCACCGGCCGCTCGCCCCCGTCGGGGAACGGCCACAGCTCCTCGCGATGGACGTCCTCGGCGAGCAGCTCGGCGACCGGCACGTGGAGGATGTGCTCCACCTCGCTCGGCGCCGGGATCAGCTCGGGCCGGCCGGGCAGCACGCCGACGAAGGGCACGATCACCGAGCCGGACGTGAAGGTGTGCAGGCGGTCGAGCTCTCCGACGAGCTCGACCGAGGTCGGATCGAGGGCGATCTCCTCCTCCGCCTCCCGGAGCGCCGTCTCCTCCAACGACTCGCCCTCGTCGCGAGAGCCGCCGGGAAAGCTGACCTGGTGGGTGTGGCTGCGCAGGTTCGGCGAACGTCGCGTGAGCACGACGTGCAGCTCGCCCTCCTCCTCGTAGAAGGGGGCCAGCACGGCGGCGTCGCGGCGCCGGGCCGGCACCCCGGTGAAGAGGATCCCGGGCTCCCGGTCGGCGAGGCAGGCCCGCAGATCGTCGGCGGTCAACCGACGCAGGTCGTCCGGCAGCTCGAACCACGGCGCTCGCGCGCCGAGTCGTGCACCCTCGGGGCGGGGGATGACCTGGGGCCCGCCCCGGCCCGCCGGCGGCGCGAACGGGCTCACTCGGCGGCGGCGAGTTCCTCGAGCAGGTCGCGCAGGCCGTTGGTCTTGAGGTTGCTCATCGTCCGGCCCGGAGGGGTCTCACCCCGCTCCCACTCCATCCAGTACGCGAGCAGCTTCTTGGGATCCGTCGGCGGTCGATCCATGGAGCGAGGCTACCGAGGCGCCCCGCCCGGCCCCCACCCGATCCGACCGACCGGGCAGGGGCGGCGGGCGACGGGCTACTCGCCGCCTTCCAGCAACTCGACCTCGATCGGCGTCCAGGACTCCCCGGTCACGTCGACGCCCTTGGCCTCGAGCAGCGCCAGCGCGGCCTCGGCGAACTCGGTCGTGAAGGCGCCCTCGTCCGGCGGAGCGGACAACACCTCGAGCGAGGTGGCGATGTCGATCGTCTGGTCCCACAGGCCCTGGTCCATGACGGCCGCGCCTCCGGGCGACGGCCAGATCAGGTTGTTGATCTCGTTGAGCTGCCAGGTCATGTGCGAGCGACCCAGGATCGGGCTGTTGTCGAGCACCACGTCGACGCACGGCTCGATGTTGTCGCGGCACCAGGCCCAGCCCTCGACGGCACCGGCGATGAACCGGGTCGTGATGTCGGCGTAGGCCTCGTCGCTGGCCAGCCGGGCGGCGTCGGCCCAGATGGCGTCCTGGAGCATGGCGGTGCCCTGCTCGTTCCAGTCGATGATCACGAGATCCTCCGGCTGGTAGAGCTCGCCGGTCTCCTCGTCGATCGTCTCGAGCACCTGCGCGTACTCGTTGTAGATCATCGCCTGGGCGGCGTCGATCTCGCCGCTGATGAGGGCGAACATGTCGAAGTTCTGCTGGACGAACTCGAAGTCCTCGCCGGGCTCGAGGCCGGCCTGACGAGCGCCGGCCACGAGCTCGAACTCGTTGCCGAACCCCCAGTTGCCGATCTGGCGTCCCGCGAAGTCGGCCGGCTCGGTGATGCCCGAGTCGGCGAAGGCGACCTGGAGGGTGCCGCTGCGCTGGAAGACCTGCCCGACGTTGACGATGTCGATGCCCTCCTCCCGGGAGACGAGCGCGCGCGGCACCCACGAGATCGCGAAGTCGACCGCGCCGGATCCGAGCTGCTGCTGCGGCACGATGTCGACACCGCCCTCGACGATCTCGACATCGAGGCAGAACGACTCGAAGAAGCCCTGGTCGACCGCGGCGTAGTAGCCGGCGAACTGCGACTGGGTGACCCACTGCAGCTGCAGGCTGACCTCGTCGAGGGCCTCGCACGTGGTCTCCGCCGGCTCCGCGGCCTCGGTGTCGGCGGTGTCGCCGCCCTCGTCGCCGCCCTCGTCGTCGCCGCCGGCGTCGTCGGCTGCGACGGCCTCATCGCCGTCGTCCGCGTCGTCGTCGGAGTCGCCGCACGCGGCGGCGAAGAGCGTCAGGGCGAGCAGCGCGATCAACAGCCGCTTCCAGTGTCTGGTCATCAGGGGTGCTCCTTGGTGTCGTCGGTTCCGGAGGTCGTCGATCGCCCGGTCAGGTGCGGGTCGCCGGCCGTCGCCACGGCATGGCGAGACGCTCGGCGACCGCTGCTGTGGCGAAGAGGACGAGGCCGATCGCGCTGGCGACCACGATCGCCGCCCAGGCGACGTCGTAACGGGCGAAGCTGGCGTTCTGGGTGATCACCGGCCCGAGGCGGTCCTGGGGACCCCCGAAGTACTCGGCGACGACGGCGGCGATCACGCTCAACGGCGCAGCGACTCGCAGCGACGTGAGGAAGAACGGCGCAGCGTTCGGCAACCGCACCCGCCTCAGCGTCGTCCACTCCGAGGCGGCGTAGGACCGCATGAGCTCGAGCTGGTCGGCGTGGACCTCGACCAGACCCCGGGCCGTGTTGATGAACACCGGGAAGAACACCACGACGATCACCACGGCCTGGTTGCTGCGGGGGTCCGTGAGCCCGAACCAGGCGTTGAAGATCGGGGCGAGCGCGATGATCGGCGTGGCGTTCAGCGCGACGGCGAGCGGGGTCAGCGACCCGCGCAACCGGCGCGACCGGGTCGTGACGAGGGCCAGGCACGCTCCGAGGAGCACGCCGACGACGAGCCCGGACACTGCGATCTGTCCGGTCTCGCGACCGGCTCGCCACATCACCGGCCACTCGTCGACGAGCGCGGCGACGATCGACGACGGCCGCGGGAGGAGGAACTCCGACACGTCGAAGGCGATGATGGCGAGCTCCCACCCACCGACGATGACGAGGCCGACCACCAGCGGTGCGACGACCGGACGGAGGTCGCTCACGCCGGCCCCTCGACCGAGCGCAGGGCCTCGCGGATGTCGGTGCTGATCTTGAAGAACGCGGGATCCTCCCGCGTCGCCTCGTTGCGCCGACCCAGATCGACGTCGACGACGGTGTGGATCCGGCCCGGGCGGGGCGAGAGGACGACCACGCGATCGGAGAGGAAGGCGGCCTCCGCGATCGAGTGGGTCACGAACAGCACCGTGGTCCGAGCCTCGCGGTAGATCCGGAGCAACTCGGTCTGCATGTGCTCGCGGGTCATCTCGTCGAGTGCGCCGAACGGCTCGTCCATCAACAGCAGCTTCGGTTCGAAGGCCAAGGCCCGAGCGATCGCGACCCGCTGCTGCATGCCGCCCGAGAGCTGCCACGGCCGCCGGTTCCCGAAGTCGCCCAGCTTCACGAGCTCGAGCATCTCCTGGGCCCGGGCGGACCGGTCTCGACGCGACCACCCCATCAGCTCGAGCGGCAACTCGACGTTGCCGGCCACCGTCCGCCAGTCGAACAGGCCAGCGCTCTGGAACGCCATGCCGTAGTCGCGGTCGAGGCGTGCGGTGTGGGCCGGCTTGCCGAACACCTCGACCTCGCCGACGGTCGGCTCGAGCAGGTCGGCGACGAGGCGCAGGAGCGTGGACTTGCCACACCCGGACGGCCCGATGAGCGACACGAAGGATCCGGCGTCGACGTCGAGGTCGATGCCCTCGAGGGCGCGCACCTCGTCACCGGTCCCGGCGTTGAAGGTCATGTCGACCCCGCGCACCGAGATCGCGGTCTCGTCCATCACGAACCTCCCGATCCGACGGCCCCGGGCCGTGCACCCTGACGGCGCAGCAGCAGGCGTTCGGCCGCGCCGACGAGCCCGAACACGAAGAGGCCGAGCAGCCCGGCGGCGAGGACGGCGGCGTACAGCCGGGGCGGGCCGGTGCTGTACCGCGAGAAGAACTCGAGGATCACCCGGCCGAGCCCGCCCCGCACGCCGGCCGAGATCTCGCCGACGATCGCCCCCACCACGCTCAGGGTCGCGGCCAGCTTGAACGCAGGGAACAGGTAGGGCCGGCTCGCCGGCAGCCGGAGCTTGACCAGGGTGTGCCACCAGCTGGCGGCGTAGGACCGCATGAGCTCGACGTCCGCGGCGGCCGGCGACTGCAGACCCCGGAGGCCGTTCACGGCGACGGGGAAGAACGTGAGGTACGCGGCGATCAGCGCGACCGCCTGGGTGTCGGTCATCCACGTGCCCCGCGCCCACGTGACCACGATCGGGGCCAGCGCGATGAGCGGGACGGTCTGCGACACGTTGATCCACGGCAGGAGGCCGTGCTCGGCCGACCGGAACCGCAACATCACCACGGCGAGGAGGAGCCCGAGGACCGAGCCGATGAGGAAGCCCAGGGCGGCTTCGCGGAGGGTGAACCAGGCGGAGTCGAGGAGGAACGAGGCGAGCGTCTGATCACGCCCCCGCTGGACGGGCTCCCAGAGCGTGTTCCAGATGTCGACGGCGTGCGGCATCGTGAGGTCGTCGGTGCGGACGGGGAGGCCGAGCCCGGTCCCCGGCCAACGGTCGTCGGTCTGCTGCCCGACCCACTTGTAGCCCTCCCAGAGCGCCACCACGGCGGCGAGCCCGAGCACCGCGGCGAGCGCACTCGACGCTCCGGCCCTCACGTTGCGCAGTCGCTCCACCGCCAAACTCATCCAACCCCGTCGACGTGCTCCGCCCTCCGGCGGCGACAGTCTGTGGCCCAACCCACGAGGACACAAGCGATCCACCTCGCCGTCCCGCGATGTTCACGCGAGCGGGCCGGCCGGACGCCCGAACGCGCTCGTGCGGGTCGACGCGACCAACCCGACCACCACGATCGGCGCCACGACGGCGAGGCTCGTGGTGAGGCTGGTCTGACCGGCGAGCGCACCGATCACCACCGGGGTGACGAGCGCGCCCCCTCGGGCACCGACCGTCATCGCCGCCAGGCGCCCCGGTCCACCGATGCCGGCGGCGGCGAGGCCGTACAGCGCGGGGAAGATCGCCGCCACGCCGAGCCCGGACAGCGCCCAGGCCGCCATCGTGAGGGCGGGGTCATCGCCCAACAACCCGAGCAGCACGCCGACCCCCACGACGATCGGTCCGGTCGCGAGCACGCGGCGCTGCCCGACCTGGGCCACCACCCGGTCGGCGACCAGCCGGCCGACCAGCATGCCGGTGAAGTAGGCGGCGACGACGAGCGCACCGGTCCGTTCGGCGCCACCCTGCTCGGCGACCGTGAGCGTCGCGCCCCAGTCGGCCGGGATCTGCTCGACGGCGCCGGCGAGCCCGCCGGCCACGATCCACACGAGCACGGTCCGCCCGCCCATCGCGGCGCGCTGATCCGCCACGGTCGGGGCATCGGGCACGAACCGCAGCGCAACGACTGTCGTCGCTGCCGTGGTGACGGCGAGGATGGTGAAGCTCGGGCCGGGATCGAGGTCGCGACTCGTCGCCAGGGCCATGAGCGCGGCCCCGGTCAGCGTGCCGGCGGTCCACGCGGCGTGGAGCCGGTTCATGAACGACCGGCCGGTCCGCTCCTCGGCCCGCGAGCCGCAGAGGTTCATCCCGATGTCGGTGAGCACGTCGCTCGCCCCGGCGACGACGAAGAGCACCGCGAAGAGGACGGCGTTGGTCACCTGGCCGGCGAGGGCGATGGTGGCGGTGAGGAGCAACGCCATGAGGAGGGTCAGTCGCCGGGCTCCGAGCCGCTCGGTGACCCGGGGCGCCAGCGATGCGCCGAGCAGGCCGCCGAGGGCGAACGAGCCGACGATGAGGCCGACGCCGGAGGTCGACACCCCCAGCTGGTCGGCGACGGCCGGCAGCCGGGCGGCCCAGCCGCCGAAGAGGAAACCGTTGCCGGCGAAGACCGCGGCGACGGCCAGCACCTCGCGTCGGGTGGCGGTCGGGTCCGTCGCGGTCACGGCACATGCTCGCACCTCGGAGCGGGCTCGACGCGCGCCCGTCGAGGTGGATCCAGCCGCCTGGTACGATGATGGCATGCGTGCTTCCATCGACAAGGCAGGACGCCTGGTGATCCCGAAGCCGCTGCGAGATCGGCTCGGGTTGGAGCCCGGCGAGGTCGAGATCAGCGCCGACGGTGCAGCGCTGCGGGTCGAGCCGATCGCCGGCACGGGCCTCGTCGACGAAGCCGGCCGCTCGGTGATCCCGCCGTCCGGCGCCCATCTCACCGTCGACGACGTCAGGTCCTTGCGCGATGGCGACCAGCGCTGAACCGGACGTCCTCGTCGACACCAGTGCCGCCGTCGCGCTCTGCGTCGGAGATCACGAGCACCATGCGGCGGTCATCGCCGCGCTCACCGATGCCCGGCTCGGCCTGGCCGGCCATGCTGCCTTCGAGACGTTCTCGGTGCTGACCCGATTGCCGGCCCCG
Source organism: Actinomycetota bacterium (assembly GCA_039818945.1). Taxonomy (GTDB): domain Bacteria; phylum Actinomycetota; class Acidimicrobiia; order Acidimicrobiales; family Poriferisodalaceae; genus JBCBSZ01. Next base: position 17,614 of record JBCBSZ010000051.1, on the reverse strand, counting down.
GCTCGGAGAGCACCAGCTGTGGTGGCACAGCTGCTGGACGACAACTTCCCGGAGAGCAGGTACCTCTCGCCGGACGGCGCGCGGTCGCTTCGGCGTCGGCTGGCCGGTGGCGAGATCAGCGGCGGGGCCGTCTACGACGGACTCGTCGCGGCGGTGGCCGCCGAGCACGGTGTGCGGCTGGCGACGCTCGATCGGCGAGCGCTCGACACGTATCGCGTCGTCGGCGCAGACATCCATCTCATCGATCCGTGAACGCGACGGAGCCAGGACCCGAAGGCCCTGGCTCCGAGCGATTCACCGGTGAGGTGAGATGACTACATCATCCCGCCCATGCCACCCATCCCGCCCATGCCACCCATGGCGGCGGCAGCAGCGGCAGCGTCGGCCCCGCCGGCCTCCTCGGGCTTGTCGGTGATGAGCGTCTCGGTGGTGAGCAGCATCGCCGCGATCGACGCCGCGTTCTGCAGCGCCGCACGGGTCACCTTGGCCGGGTCGATGACGCCGGCCTCGACCAGGTCGCCGAACTCGCCGGTGGCGGCGTTGAAGCCGTCGTTACCGGAGAGCTCGCCGATGCGCTGGACGATGACCGAGCCCTCCTGGCCCGCGTTCTCGGCGATGAGCCGGGCCGGGGCCGGGAGCGCCGAGGCGACCATGCGGACGCCGGTGCCCTCGTCGCCCTCGAGCGAGAGCGCCTCGACGGCGGCCTTGGCCCGGAGCAGCGCCGTGCCACCACCGGGGACGATGCCCTCCTCGATGGCCGCGCGGGTCGCGGAGAGCGCGTCCTCGATGCGGTGCTTCTTCTCCTTGAGCTCGACCTCGGTGGCCGCGCCGACCTGGATGACGGCGACACCGCCGGACAGCTTGGCCAGGCGCTCCTGGAGCTTCTCGCGATCCCAGTCGGAGTCGGTCTCGTCGATCTCCCGCTTGATCTGCGCGATGCGGCCCTCGACGTCGTCGCCGGAGCCGGCGCCGTCGACGATCGTGGTCTCGTCCTTGGTGACCACGATCTTGCGGGCCCGACCGAGCAGGTCGAGCGTGGTGTTGTCGAGCTTGAGCCCGACCTCCTCGCTGATGACCTGACCGCCGGTGAGCACGGCCATGTCCTGCAGCATCGCCTTGCGCCGCTCACCGAAGCCCGGGGCCTTGACGGCCACCGAGGTGAACGTGCCGCGGATCTTGTTGACGACGAGCGTGGCGAGCGCCTCGCCCTCGACGTCCTCGGCGACGATCAGCAGCGACTTGCCGGTCTGCATGATCTTCTCGAGCACCGGGAGCATGTCCTGGACCGAGGAGATCTTGCCGTTGACGAAGAGGATGTACGGCTCGTCGAGCACCGCCTCCTGACGCTCGGCGTCGGTGACGAAGTACGGCGACAGGTAGCCCTTGTCGAACTGCATGCCCTCGGTGAAGTCGAGCTCGATGCCGAAGGTGTTCGACTCCTCGACGGTCACGACGCCGTCCTTGCCGACCTTGTCGATGGCGTCGGCGATGACCTCGCCCACGGCCGGATCGGCGGCGGAGATCGAGGCGACCGAGGCGATCTTCGCCTTGTCGCTCTGGACCTCGATCGACTGCTTGCCGATCGACTCGACGGCGGCGGCCACGGCGGCCTCGATGCCCTTCTTGAGGATCATCGGGTTGGCGCCGGCGGCCACGTTGCGCAGACCCTCGCGGATCAGCGCCTGGGCCAGCACGGTGGCGGTGGTCGTGCCGTCACCCGCGACGTCGTTGGTCTTGGTGGCGACCTCCTTGACCAGCTGGGCACCCATGTTCTCGAACGGGTCGCTCAGCTCGATCTCACGAGCGATGGACACGCCGTCGTTCGTGATGGTCGGGGCGCCGAACTTCTTCTCGAGGACGACGTTGCGGCCCTTCGGACCGATGGTGACCTTCACGGCGTCGGCCAGCTGGTTGACGCCGGACTCCAGGCCGCGACGGGCCTCCTCGGAGAACTTGAGGATCTTCGGCACGGGTTACTTCACCACCTTCGCGAGCACGTCACGACCAGAGAGGATGAGGAGGTCTTCGCCGCCCTCGGTGATCTCGGTGCCGCCGTACTTCGAGTAGATGACGACGTCGCCGGCGGCGATGTCCATGGGGATGAGGTCACCGTCGTCGTCGCGACGACCGGGACCGACCGCCAGGACCTCGCCCTGCTGGGGCTTCTCCTTGGCGGTGTCGGGGATGACGAGTCCGCTGGCCGTGGTCTGCTCGGCGTCTGCCGGGCGCACGATGATGCGATCCTCGAGGGGCTGCAGGTTCATGTCTCCATGCCTCCGGTGCACGGTGGAAACGAAAAGCGGCGAGATGACCGTGCCGGTGCGATGACGGCGGTTCCGTCGAACGCGTTGGCACTCTCACCTCGCGAGTGCCAACGCTAGCAGTCTCGATGCGCGACTGCTAACAGAGCGTCGGGTCAGCAGAGCTCGACGGCGCACCGGATGCCAGGCGCCCCCGCGAGTCGACGATCGGCGGTGACGAGCGGGAGATCGGTCGCCTCGGCGAGCGCGACGTAGCAGGCGTCGGAGCTGGTGAGGTTCGCACGGAGCTCCCAGGCCCTCGCCAGCAGCGGAGCCGTCGGGCGGACGTCGACCGGGAACGCCAGGAGGTCCTCGATCGCCGCGTTGGCTTGCTCGGCGCTGAGCGAACCGCTCAGCAGCTGGCGCCGAACGACCGAGCTCACCTCGACGCGAAGAAGATCGGGGCCGAGGACCGTCTCACCTCGGAGCCGCCGTCGGTGGCGCTGGCCGTCTGCCCCGCCGTCGGCCACCGCCGACGTCAGGACCGAGGCGTCAACGAGATCACGCAGCTCGTCGAGGGCCGTGACGGCGGATGCTGCGGGCAGCTCACCCAGGTCGCGCTGCTCGATGCGGTCGAGCACGTCGTCGATGGCCGGAATCGCGGCGATGGGGTCAGAGCACCGTGTCGATGTCGGTGCGGGCGAAGTCGTCGCCGACGCAGAGCAGCGGCGCACCCAACGAGCGTGCGAGGCCATAGGCGAAGCAGTCACCGAGGTTCAGCGCCGCGGGGTGGCGACCCTTCCCGAAGCGCCTCCACCCCTCGATCGCCAACGATGCGCACCGGTCGTCGTGGGCGACGATCTCGATCTCCGACTCCCGGACGATCTCCTCCACCTTCTGCGCGCCGGCCGGCCCTTTCCTGCTCTCGGCGACGATCATGAGATCGACGACGGTCGCCGCGCTCATGACGCGCTCGTCCGCTTCGGCCAACGCCTGCTCGACCACGACCGCTGACGGTTCGTCGAGGAGCATCGCGACGATCGCCGAGGTGTCGACGACGAGCGTCACGCAGGGAGCCCGTCGTCGTCGTAGCCGAACACGTCGTCCTCGGGGCGATCGTCGAGGAGCGGGAGGCGCCCGGCCTCCTCCGAGAGCAGCCGGAGACGGCGAGCCACCGCCTCGGTGGAGCGTCGCTCGCGCCGGAGCCGCTCGTCGATCGCCCTCGTGACCGCCTCGGTGATCGACTCACCGGTCACCCGTGCGAGCTCACGCGCCAGTCGATCGGCCTGCTCGCTCTTGATGCTCAGCGCCATGACACAATTCTACCTCAGAAGGCTGCCAGGTAGAACTGGGCCGGGGCCGCTACAGGAGGAACTGGAGCTTGAGGCTGGGGTCGGCGCCGGCGTCGATGGGGGTCGGGCCGTCGTGGCCCAGCCGCCACCAGCCGGCGGCCGCGATCATGGCCGCGTTGTCGGTGCACATCGATCGGCTGGGCAGGAAGGCCCGCAGCCCGTCCTCGGTGCAGGCGTCGAGCATCCGCTCCCGCAGCGACGAGTTCGCAGCGACCCCGCCGGCGAGCGCCAGCCCCTTCGCCCCGACCTCCTGCGCGGCGTTGCGAGCCTTCGTCACGAGCACGTCGACCACGGCCTCCTGGAACGAGGCGACCAGGTCGACGGTCGAGGTGTTCGGGTGCTTGCGCACGTGGTTGATCACGGCCGTCTTGAGGCCGGAGAACGAGAAGTCGTGCCCCTCGTCGAGCATCGCCCGGGGGAAGCGGATCGCGTGCGGATCGCCGTCCATCGCCAGACGATCGATCACCGGACCGCCGGGGTAGCCGAGGTCGAGGTACCGGGCCACCTTGTCGAACGCCTCGCCGGCGGCGTCGTCGACCGTCGAACCGAGCAGCCGGTAGCGGCCGTGATCCTCCATGTGGACGAGCATCGTGTGCCCACCGGACACGAGCAGCACGACCAGGGGGAGCTCGACGGAGGGGTCCTCGAGGAACGCGGCGTGGAGGTGGCCCTCGAGGTGGTTGACCCCGACGAAGGGCACGTCCCACGCGACGGCGAGCGCCTTGGCGGCGCTGACGCCGATGAGGAGCGAGCCGATCAGCCCGGGGCCGACGGTGGCGGCGACGGCGTCGATCTCGTCGTCCTCGACCCCCGCCTCGAGCAGCGCCTGGGCGACCGCCGGCACCAGCGTCTGCTCGTGGGCCCGGCCGGCGATCTCAGGCACGACTCCACCGAACTCGGCGTGCAACTCGATCTGGCTCGAGACGACCGACGACGCGACCTCGCGACCGCCGATGACCACCGAGGCCGCTGTCTCGTCGCAGGACGTCTCGATCCCGAGGACGACGGTGCGGTCATCGACGTTCATGCTGCGCTCCAGACGGTCGTGCCCGGCAACCCTGCCTCGATGAGCTGGAGGCGGGCGGCGTACTCGTCGGTCGTGATGTCCTCGGTCCACATGATCACGGCGTCCTCGGGTCGACCGCTCCGAACGCCGCTCGGGTAGTAGCCCTTCCGGATCCCCGCCGGGGCGTAGCCGAAGCGGGCGTACATCGCCTGGGCCGCCCGGTTCGACGAGCGGACCTCCAGGGTCATGGCCGTCGCCCCCTCGACGATCGCGCCGCGGGTCACGTCGAGCAGCAGGCGCGAACCGATGGCGTGGCGCTGCCAGCCGGGATGGACGGCGACGGTGGCGACGTGGCCCTCGTCGCCGACCACGATCACACCCGCGTAGCCGAGGACCTCGCCGTGACCGGGACGCCGGGCTGCGCGGTAGACGCGATGGTCGAGCCCGAGCTCCTGCAGGAACAGCGACATCGACCACGGCGTGGGATACACCTGGCGCTCGATCCGCAGCACACCAGGGAGGTGGCGTCGGCGGAGCGGGACGATCTCGACGTCGAGGCCCTCGCCGTCCGTCACGAGCCGGTCTCGCGGGCGCGGGTGCGCCAGTTGGCGACGGCGTCGGGCTGGCGGAGGTAGACGGCCTCGACCTCCCACGGGTTGACGAAGTCCTCCCGCAGGGCGGCGGCGTGGGCGAGCTGCACGAGCGACTGCGCCGACGGGTACTGCAGCCCGCGCTCGCCGATCTCGATGCCGGCCCGGCCGACGAAGCTGTCGGCGTAGCGGACCGCGCCGTCGCCGACGAGCAGCGCGTCCTCGCCGAGCGCATCGAGCTCGCCCGACAGCTCCCTGGGCAGCGCGACCTGCGGCTCGGTGAGGCGCTGGATGCCGCCGGGCACCTGCCGGTACGCGGCGTGGAACACCTCGCCGCGTCGAGCGTCGAGCACGGCCACGATGCGACGGCTGCAGTAGCGGAGCGGGAAGGCGACGAGGTCGAGCGACGACACCGGGATCATCGGGATGCGCAGCGCGTGCGCCAGCGCCTTGGCGGTGGCGAGGCCGACCCGCATGCCCGTGAACAGCCCGGGACCGACGTCGACGGCGATCACGCTGATCTCGGAGAGCTCGATCCGAGCCTGGTCGGTGACGAAGCGCACGGCGGGCGCGAGCGTCTCGGCGTGGCGTCGGTCGCGGGCGGAGTGGAACGAGGCCAGCACGCCCTCGTGACCACCGATGGCCACGCCGACCTGCGGGGTCGCGGTCTCGATGCCGAGGACGAGCATCAGCCCTCCCTGGTCCAGGGCGACAGCACGGTGCGGATGGTCGGGTTGCGTTCGACCCAGGCGCGGCCGACGAGCTGCACCTCGATGTCGCGCTCGTCGTCGTCGCCGCCGAAGGTGAACGACAGCTCGAGGTACTGACGATCGACGCCGCCGCGGACGCGCTCGCCCCACTCGACGATCATCACGCCGCCCTCGTCGAGCACCTCGGGCAGCGCCAGCTCGAACACCTCGTCCGGCGAGTCGAGCCGGTAGGCGTCGACGTGGTGCACGGGGAGGCGACCGTCGTAGTGCTGCATGATCGTGAAGGTCGGGCTGGTGATGCGGTCGGCGACCAGCAGCCCCCGGCCGAGGCCCTGCACGAACGCCGTCTTCCCCGCGCCGAGGTCACCCGTGAGCAGCACGAGATCGCCATCGCGCAGCACCGGGGCGAGCGCGACGGCGAGGGACCTGGTCTGACCGACCGAGGAGGTTCGCAGCGTGAACACGACGACCGACCATGCTACGCCCCCGCCCGCCCGACACGACCGCTCCGGGCGCCCGTTCCCCCGCTCGTGCAAGGATCGGCGCATGCGGATCTCCACCCTGCTCAACTACTCGGGCGGCTTCGTCGACGCCGTCGACGAGGTCATCGCCCTCGAAGCCGCGGGGCTCGACGTGGTCTGGGTCCCGGAGGCCTACGCCTTCGATGCCCCCAGCGCCATGGGCTACCTCGCGGCGCGAACCGAGCGGGTGGTGATCGCCTCGGGGATCGTGCCCATCTACACCCGCACCCCGACACTGCTGGCGATGACCGCGGCCGGCATCGACGCGCTGTCGAACGGGCGCTGCATGCTCGGCCTCGGGGCATCCGGCCCGCAGGTGATCGAGGGCTTCCACGGTGTGCGCTACGACGCACCGGTGGCCCGCACCCGGGAGATCATCGAGATCTGCCGCCAGGTGTGGCGTCGCGAGCGCCTCGAGCACCACGGCCGCCACTACGACATGCCGCTGCCCGAAGGCGAGGGCACCGGTCTGGGCAAGGCGCTCAAGATGATCACCCACCCGGTCCGCGACGACATCCCGATCGCGATCGCCGGGCTCGGGCCCCGCAGCGTCGAGATGACGGCGGAGCTGGCCGACGCCTGGCTGCCCGCCTTCTACACCGCCGAGGCCGCCGGCGACATCTGGGGCGACGCCCTGGCCACCGGCGCCGCGAAGCGCGATCCGGAGCGGGCGCCGCTGGAGGTCTTCGCCGGAGGCTCGGTCGCGATCGGGGAGGGCACCGAGCCCCTCCGCGACCTCGCCCGACCCCAGATCGCGCTCTACGTCGGGGGCATGGGGGCCAAGGAGAAGAACTTCTACAACGACATCTTCCGTCGTTCCGGCTACGAGGCGGCGGCCGACGAGATCCAGGAGCTGTACCTGAGCGGGCGCAAGGACGAGGCGGCGGCCGCCATCCCCGAGGCCTACCTGGCGTCGAGCTCGCTGGTCGGCTCGGCGGGCTTCGTCAGCGAACGACTCGCCGCGCTGCGGGAGTCGGGGGTGACCGCGCTCAACGTCGGCTTCCTCGGCCGCACGGTCGAGGAGCGGGTCGCGCAGTGCGCCCAGCTCCGTGAGCTCGTCGACGCGCTGTGAGCTGACGACGGCTCACACCACGGCGGCGCGCACGGCGTCCTCGACGGCGAGGACGGCCAGCATCCGCACCAGCTCCGACGGCGCGTCGACCGTGCCGGTCGCAGCCACGACCACGGCGTCGCCGTCGCCGGCGGTGTGCACCGGCAGCAACGCACGGGCGAGGCCGTCGTGGCCGGACCGGGCGACGGCGTGGCAGGCCACCTTGTCGAGGGCGGCGTCGGTGAGGATCGTCACCAGCGTCGTGTTCGTGCGCAGGAAGAGCCGGCCGCTCGGGGCCCGCCCCGCGGCCAGGTCGGCCTCGGCCCGCTCGGTGACGTCGCCCAGCGCGTTGACGGCCGCCACGGCCGTGACCCGGACGTCGTCGAGCTCGCGGGTGGCGATCGCCAGACCGCCGTCGCGGCGGTCGTCCTCCTCGAGCCACTTCCGCACCGTCGCCCCGCATCCGGCGCCGACCTGGCCCGTGGCCGGCGTGGAGGTGGCCGCGTCGCAGGCGGCCCGGCCCTCGGCCGGACCCGGGCGGCGGGTCGTGAGACCGTCGGGCCCGGGCTCGCCGATCGCGAGGTCGTAGAGCGCCATGGTCGGCACGATCGGGACCCGGCCGCCGTCGGTCTCGTAGCCCCGCTCGTGCTCGACCAGCCAGGCCATCACCCCGTCGGCGACGGAGAGGCCGAACGCCGAGCCACCGGTCATCACCACCGCATCGGCGTGCTGCACCGTCCGGGTCGGGTCGAGGAAGGCGAGCTCGCGTGAGGCCGGCGCGTCGCCGCGGACCTCACCCGAGGCGACCGTGCCGGGAGGGAGGAGCACGACGGTGCACCCGGTGCGGGCGACCGGGTCGTCCCAGTGCCCGATCTCGACGCCGGCGGGCAGCGGGGTCATCGGCACGACCCCAGCGCCGGGCCGAGCCGGTCCAGCAGGTCCGACGCCACCGTGCCCTCCTCGGGTGATGCCAGCGCAGCCCGACCGTGCACGAACGCCGCTGCTGCCGCCGCCGCCGCTGGCTCGGCGCCCCGGGCGACGTAGGCGCCGATGACGCCGCTCAGGACGTCGCCGCTGCCGGCCGTCGCCAGTCGCTGATCGCCCTGGTCGCTGAGCTGAGCGAACCCGCCCGGCTCGGCCACGACGGTCGTCGGCCCCTTCAGGAGCACGACGGCGCCGAGATCGGCGGCCAGCGAGCGGGCCGCCTCGATGCGATCGTCTTCAGGGGGCTCCCCCGCCAGCGCAGCGAACTCACCGTCGTGCGGGGTCAGCACCGTCGGCACCGACCGGGCCCGGACGGTGTCGGGGTCGAGGAGGGCGAGGCCGTCGGCGTCGACGACGACGGGTCGGCGGCACCCGGCGAGTAGGCGGTCGAGCTCCGCCCGGGCGGACGGATCGCGGCCCAGCCCCGGCCCCACCACCACCGCGGCGAAGCGCTCGTGGTCCTCCAGCACCTCGGTCGCCCAACCGTCCGCCGACGCAGCTCGACCGACCACCTCCGTCGGCCAGCGGCCCTGGGCTCCGGGCGACGTGGCGTGCACGATCCCGGCGCCCGCCCGCATCGCCGCCGCGGCGACCAGGGTCCCGGCGCCGGTCATCCCCGGGGACCCGGCGATCACCCGGACCCCGCTGCGCCACTTGTGGGCGTCCGCGACGCGGGAGGGGACCCAGGAGCCGACGTCCTGGGCCGTCACGAGCGCGGCGCGGGCCGAGGACACGTCGAGGCCGATGTCGGGGATGTCGATCCGCCCGACGTGCGCCGGCCCGGCGCCGAGCAGCAGCCCGGGCTTGAGCGCGGCGAAGCTCACCGTGGCGTCGGCGACCAGCGCACCACCGTGCAGGCGCCCGTCGAGGCCGGAGATGCCGGACGGGATGTCGACGGCCAACACGGGCGCCTCCGTCGCCGGCGGCTCCCAGGGGCGGTTGATGCCCGTGCCGTAGGCGCCGTCGATCACCAGGTCCGCGTTCGGCAGCGTGGCCACGCCCGCCCTCGGGTCGACCACCTCGACGACCGCGCCGGCCCGGCGGAGCCGGCCGGCGGCGACGCGGCCGTCTGCACCGTTGTTCCCCGGCCCGGCGAGGACGACCACCCGACGGCCGTAGGTGCCACCCAGCAGCCGACGGGCGCTCCGGGCGACGGCGGCGCCGGCCCGGTCGATCAGCAGCTCGACCGGCTCGGGCGCGGCGGCGTCGATCGCGGCCATCTCGTCCGGTGTGACGATGGGGATCACGTCAGCGAGTCCGCGATCACCACCGCCGACGCCATCGAGTCGGTGTGGGTGAGCGACACGTGCCAGGCAGCCACGCCGTGCTCGTGGGCCAGCTCGACGAGCCGCCCGGACGCCCGCAGCCGCGGCGCACCGGACTCCTCGCGCAGGATCTCGCACTCGTGGAACCCGAAGGCACCCAGCCCGAGGCCGAGCGACTTCATGGTCGCCTCCTTGGCCGCGAACCGGGCGGCCAGCGAGGGCGCCTCGTCGTTCCGATCGGCGACCGCGGCGAGCTCGGCCGGCGAGAACAGGCGCGTTCGCATGGTCTCGCGGCGCGCCAGGAGGTCGCGGAAGCGGTCGATCTCGACCGAGTCGATGCCGACGCCGACGATGGCCACGGCTCAGCTCAGCCGGCGGTGATGGTGTCGATGCGGGCCATCACGTCGTCGGTCAGGAGCGGCAGCACCTCCATCGCCGAGAAGTTCTCGACCACCTGGGAGGCCCGGCTCGCACCGGTGATGACCGTCGAGACGTTCGGGTTGGCCGCGCACCAGGCGATGGCCAGCTGGGCGAGCGTGCAGTCGAGATCGTCGGCGACGGCGGCCAGGGCCCTGACCTTCTCGATCGCGCTGCCGTCGGTCAGCGAGGCCCGCAGCCACTCGTACCCCTCGAGCGCGGCCCGGGAGTCGTCGGGGATCCCGTCGTTGTACTTGCCGGTCAGCAGGCCCGAGGCGAGCGGCGACCACGTCGTCGTGCCCAGCCCGATGTCGGTGTAGAGCCGGGCGTACTCCTGCTCGACCCGCTCGCGGTGGAAGAGGTGGTACTGCGGCTGCTCCATGACCGGCTTGTGGAGGTGGTGGCGCTCGGCGATCTCGTAGGCGGCGCGGATCTCGTCGGCGGTCCACTCCGAGGTCCCCCAGTAGAGGGCCCTGCCCGAGGACACCATGTCCGACATCGCCCAGACCGTCTCCTCGATCGGCGTGTTCGGATCGGCGCGGTGGCAGAAGACGAGGTCGATGTGCTCGAGGCCGAAGCGGCGCAGCGACCCGTCGATCGCCTGCATGAGGTACTTGCGGTTCAGCGTGTTGCGGTTGTTCGGGGTGTTCGACAGGCCCCAGAAGAACTTGGTCGACAGCACGTACTGCTCGCGTGGCAGGCCGAGGCGGGCGAGGGCGCGGCCCATGATCTCCTCCGACTGGCCACCGGCGTAGGCCTCGGCGTTGTCGAAGAAGTTGCAGCCCGCCTCCCAGGCGGCCTTGATGCACTCGAGCGCGGTGTCGTCGGCGTCCTTGAGCTGGGGGCCGAAGGTGACCCACGAGCCGAACGAGAGGGTCGAGACCTGGAGCCCGGAGCGCCCGAGCCGGCGATACGTCATGTCAGCCATGGGCCGATGCTACGGGGACACGGACCCGCCGGGACCCGGCTCAGGTGTCCTTCGACCAGTGGCGGGCGAGCTCGTAGACCGGCTCGGTGAGGAGCTCGACGACGGGGACGTGGCCGAGCACGTCGTCGCGGAAGGTCGGCTCGAGCTCCGTGACGGCGTCGCGCAGCGCCCCGTAGCGGTCCTTGAAGCCGCGCAGCACCGTCCGCATCTCGTTGGCCGGCAGCCGGTCGTGGAACCGCACGTGGAGCAGCGTCAGCCCGGTCGTCTGCGCACCCTTCACCTCGGGCACGTTGACGACCGTTCGACCGTCGGAGCGTCCGACGGCGACCCACACCCGGCGCTCCTCGGCGGCGCGGCGCTTGGTGCCCCGCAGACCCGGGTTCTCGCTCGTGCGGGAGGGGATGTCGAGCGCGATGCCGCCGCGATCGACGACCTGGATCTGCGCCTCGTCGGAACGGGGATCGCCCTCGATGCGGTACCGGGTCCAGCCGAGCACCTCGGCGACCGCCGGATCGAGCCCGACGAGGGTCCGCAGGGTCGCGTAGGCCAGCCGGTCGCGCGGCGTCCCCGCCTCCAGTGCCGCCTTGACCAGCGTCGCCTGCAGGAGGGTCTCGTCGCTGCGGGAGATCCCGACGGTGACCGTCTTCGCCTGGTGCTTGATGGCGTCGACCGGGCGGGTGAGCTCGTCGATCGCAGCGGTGAGCGACGCCGTGAGGTCCTCGATCACCGTCGCCGGGCGCCCGATCCGCCCGGTGTCGATCTGGTAGTTCTCGATCGGCACCACCCCGGCGGCGTAGCGCAGCACCGTCGCCAGGCTGACGGCGTGCGCGGCCGGCAGGTGGCCGTCGTAGCGATGGGCCCGGAGGCCGTCGAGGAACGCAGCGGCGTGCCGCTCGACGATCGGCTCCAGGCGATCGAGCATGTGGTCGGCCCGCTCACCGCGGGCGACGCCGACCTCGATCTCCGAGCGCAGCTGGCGCAGCGGGGTGGCCGACGCATCGATGGCGAGGGCGGCCTCGTAGCCGAACAGGTGGCCGACCATGGCGGCGAGCACGAAGTCGAGCTCGGGGTGGACGGCGGGCACGGTGACGAGCTCGGCCGCCGCGGCGAAACGCTCCTCACCCTCGGACGCCACGACGATCGGGACGGCCTTGTGGGCCCGGAAGATCGCGACCTCCTTCGCCACGTCGTCGGCGGTCGAGCCGAAGAGGCCGGCGGCACAGACGAGGATCATCGGCTCCGACGACAGGTCGATGTGCTTCTTGTCCTCGGTGGCGTCGCTCGGGATGGCCTTGTAGCAGAGCTCGGAGAGCTTGATCCGCACCTCGTTGGCGGCGATCTTGTTGGCGCCGTTGCCGACGAGCGCCCAGTAGCGGTGTACCGGTGCGTGCCGGGCCGCGATCTCCCTGATCCCCGGTCGGTCGGCCAGGACGGTCCGCATCGCATCGGGGAGCTGGCGCAGCCCCTCCAGGAGCTCGCCGTGGCGGACGGTGTCGGCGCCTGCCGCCTCGGCCAGCGCCGTGGCCAACAGCACGCCGGCCGCGACCTGCGCGTAGAACGCCTTGGTCGAGGCCACGCTCATCTCGACGTCGCGACCGTCGGACGTGTAGAGCACCCCGTCGGACCGGTCGACCAGGTCGCTGCCCCGGCGGTTGACGATGGCGATGACGGCGGCGCCGCGCGAGCGGGCGAGGTCGACGGTGCGGTTGGTGTCGGTGGTGGTGCCGCTCTGGCTGATCGCGACGACGAGCGTGTCGCTCATGTCGTCGCCGAGGCCGAAGCCGGACAGCTCCGTCGCCGGCACCGCCTCGGCATCGAGGCCGATGCCATCGCTCAGCACCGACAGCGTCCGCGCCAGGCTCTGTCCCGCCACGGCAGCCGTGCCCTGCCCGATCACGAGCACGCGGTCGAGCGAACCATCGGCCAGGCGGGAGCGCACGTCGGCGGGCACGATGGACTCGTCGAGCACCACCCGGGGCACCCCGTCGCCGACGTCGATGCGACCGCGCAGGGTCCGACGGAACGACTCGGGCGCCTCGGTCAGCTCCTTGAGCAGGTAGTGCGGGGCGTCGCCGCGGTCGATGTCGCGGGTCGTGATCTCCGGCTCCACCAGCTCGTCTGCATCGACGGGCAGGTCGGTTCCGTCGAACGCCTGCCGCTCGATGCCCTCGACCGTGCCGGCGGCGGCGCGATCCAGCACCACGAGCTGGCCACGGGTCTCGGGGCGGTCGGGGTCGACCAGCGACTCGCCGTCGAGGCGCAGGTACCGGTCAGCGATCTCGACCACGCCGTACGGCTCGCTCGCGACGACGAAGGCGTCGTCGGCGAGCCCGACGAAGAGACCCTGGCCGCTGCCCCGCAGCGCCAGGTGGATCCGATCACGCTCACCGGCCACATCGGCGGCGATGGCCACCGAGCCCTCGAACGCGCCGACCGTGCGGCGGAAGGCCTCCGTGACCGTCTCGCCCTCGTCGACGGACCGAGCGACGAGCGAGGGGATCACCTTCGCGTCGGTCGTGACGTCGTTGGGGAGTCGGAGGCGGTGAGCGACCTTCAGGTCGGCGTAGTTGTCGACGTCACCGTTCAGCGCTCCGACGACGTAGGGCCGCCGCTCGTCACCCTCCTCGACCTGGTTGAGGGGGTGGGTGTTGGCCTCGGAGATGATCCCGACGCTCGCCCACCGGGTGTGGCCCAGCACCGTCGCCTCGGAGGTCTCGGCGTCGAGCGCGTCGCGCAGCAGGGCGTCGTCGCGGATGGCGGCGCGGATCGCGGCGGTGTTGTCGCCGAGCTCGCCGATCTCGGCCGCGGCCTTGTAGACGAAGGAGAGCGCACCATCGGCGACCTCGACGGCCAGGTTCGGGAACCGTGTGCCACCACGGCGCTCGGCGAGCAACGCGGTGACACCGGGTGCCTCCAGATCGAGCCCGTGGTCGTGGATCGTGATGTGCAGGCCGGCGGAGTCGCGGCCCCGCACCTCGAGGCGGTCGATCGCCGAGAGGGCGACGACGACCGCCCAGTACGACGCGACGCCGGCGCGGGACAGGTGCGGGCCGCCGAGGTCGGCGATCTGCTCGGCGGTCGGCAGGCGGTCACGGCGCAGCGCCCAGAGGGGGTCCTTGACGGCGATCAGGGCTGCCGAGCGCTCCTCGAGCTCGACGGCGGAGAGCCCGTCGGCGGTCGCGTCCAGCACGGCGTCGAGCGCCGCCACCTCGACGGCCATGCGTTCGCTCGCGGTGCGCAGCGCAGCAGCGGTCGCCGGGTGCTCCAGCAGCGTGAGCGCACCGAGCGCGCCGGCCAGCTCCCCGTCGAGGCGGGCCAGCAGCTCGGCGGCACGACCCAGGGCGTCCGGGTCGTCGAAGCGGCCGACCGCGCCCAGCGCGGCCTCGGCGTCGGCGACGAGCCCATCGATCAGCTGCGGTGACGGCGGTTCACCGACGGCTCGGCGTTGGAGGACGGCGATGATTCCGCACATCCGGTCGAGGTTACCGGCGGCCTCCAGCCCGGGAACGGCGGCTCGCCCTCAGCTCGCAGCGGAGCGGAGCACACCGGCCAGCCGCTCGGCGGCCTGCTCGGCCTGCGCCGACGTGGGCGCCTCGACCATCACCCGGACGACGGGCTCGGTGCCGCTCGGCCGGACGAGCACCCTGCCGTGGTCGCCCAGCTCACCTTCGACGGCCGCGAGCTCGTCGGCGAGGACCGCGTCGACGTCGACCGCCGAGGCGTCCGCCGGGACGTTGACCAGCACCTGGGGCAGCTGGGTCATGGCGGCTGCGGCCATTTCGCTCAGCCGCTCCCCGCTCCGGGCGACCAGGTCGCAGAGCAGCAGCCCGCAGAGCAGGCCATCGCCCGTCGTGGCCAGCTCGCGGAAGATGAGGTGGCCGGACTGCTCACCGCCGAGCGACCAGCCGTTGGCATCGAGGGCCACCAACACGTTGCGGTCCCCCACGGCGGTCTCGACCACCGCGATCCCCGCCTCGGCCATCGCCAGGCGGAACCCGAGGTTGGTCATGACGGTGACGACGACGGTGTCGTCGCGGAGTCGACCCCGGGCCCGCAGGTCGGTCGCGAAGAGGGCGAGGAGATGGTCGCCGTCGACGACACCGCCCCGGTCGTCGATGGCGACGAGCCGGTCGGCGTCGCCGTCGAGGGCCAGACCGAGGTCCGCACCCTCCTCGACCACCCGGCGGGCGAGCACCTCCGGCGCGGTGGAGCCAACGCCGCGGTTGATGTTGGCGCCGTCGGGATCGGCCGCCAGCACCGTGACGTCCGCCCCGGTCGCGCGCAGGGCCGTCGGAGCGAACACCGAGCCGGAGCCGTTGGCGCAATCGACGACGACGTGGAGGCCGTCGAGCCGGCGACCGTCGAGCTGCGCAGCGAGCCACGCCAGGTAGTCGCTGGTCGGATCGGGGTGGTCGTCGACGACACCGACGTCGACGCCGGCCACGGTGGGGGCGGTCCGCTCGGCGTAGAGCACGGCGAGCTCGTCCTCGAGGCGCGCCTCGACATCGTCGTCGAGCTTGGTGCCACCAGGGGCGAAGAGCTTCACGCCGTTGTCGCCGAAGGCGTTGTGCGAGGCGGAGAGCATGGCGGCAGCCCACCCGTGCGTCGC
Source organism: Actinomycetota bacterium (assembly GCA_039818945.1). GTDB lineage: Bacteria > Actinomycetota > Acidimicrobiia > Acidimicrobiales > Poriferisodalaceae > JBCBSZ01. Next base: position 1,941 of record JBCBSZ010000051.1, on the reverse strand, counting down.
GGCGAGCCACGCCAGCGCCGGGGTGGACGTGACACCGACGCGCACCACGTCGCGTCCCTCCGCCGCCAGGCCAGCGGCGAGCGCGGCCTCGAGCAGGCTGCCGGATCGGCGTGGATCGCGTCCGATGAGGACGGGACCGTCGCCCAGCTGCCGGCCGGCGGCGCGCCCGAGCGCGACGACGAACTCCGGCGTGATGGCGGTGTTCGCGGGGCCCCGGACGCCGTCGGTGCCGAAGCGGACGGGGAGCTCGTTCACCGAGTCGGCGACGGGCTCAGCGCTTCGAGTACTGCGGAGCCTTGCGGGCCTTCTTGAGGCCGTACTTCTTGCGCTCCTTGATGCGAGCGTCCCGGGTGAGCATGCCGGCCCGCTTGAGGGGCGTGCGCATCTCCTCGTCGACGTCGACCAGCGCACGGGCGATGCCCAGGCGCAGGGCGTCGGCCTGGCCGCTCGACCCGCCACCGTCGAGCGTGGCGTCGATGTCGTAGTTGGCCTCGGTCTCGGTGATGCGCAGCGGCTCGAGGATCCGCATCCGCTGGCTCGCCGACGGGAAGTAGTCCTCGAGCGAGCGGTTGTTGACGGTCACCGCGCCGGTGCCGGCACGGAACCGGACGCGGGCGATGGCCGACTTGCGACGACCGGTGGCCTGGACGATGGGTGCGGTCACGGGGGCGTCTCCTAGCGGGGCACGTAGCGAGCGTGCGGGATCTCGAACGGCTCGGGCTGCTGGGCCGCGTGCGGGTGGGCCGGGCCCGAGTAGACCTTGAGTTTGCGGATCATCTGCCGGCCGAGGCGACCCTTGGGCAGCATGCCGGCGATGGAGCGGCGCAGCGTGTCCTCGGGCCGCTTGGCGAGGGCGTCGGCGAACGTCGTCGACTTCAGGCCGCCCGGGTAGCCGGAGTGACGGTGCACGTAGGTGCGGTCGGCCTTGCCGGCGGTCATCACGATCTTCTCGGCGTTCACGATGATCACGTGGTCACCGGTGTCGACGTTGGGCGTGTACGTCGGCTTGTGCTTGCCGCGCAGCAGGGTGGCGACCTCGGTGGCGAGGCGGCCGAGGACCAGGCCCTCGGCATCGATCACGTGCCAGGACCGCTCGATCTCGGATCCCTTGGGGACATACGTGCGCACGGCGCTACCTTCGCAACTCTCGGAGTGGGGGCCTCGCAGAGCGCGTGGACGACGCGCCCGTGGGCGAGTGCCCAGGGTATTGCCCGCCGGCGCACGGGACAACCTGACGGATCGGTGCGACCATGACGCCATGACGGCGCTCCACACCACGCCCCACTACCCGCTCGTCCCCCTCGGCTCGTCGTTCAGCATCGTCGGCGCCGAGGGCGTGCACCTCCGCACCGCCGACGGCCGCGACATCCTCGACGCCGCCGGCGGTGCGATCGTCGCCAACATCGGCTGGGGGCGGATCGAGGTGGCCGAGGCGGTCGCCGAGGCGACGAGGCGCCACACCTACTCGATCCCACCCTGGAGCTCGCCCGAGCGCGACGACCTCGCCCGTCGCCTGGTCGAGCGCTGGCTGCCCGCCGGGCTCGACCACGTCACGTTCGTGTCGGGCGGGTCGGAGTCGGTCGACGCGGCCATCCGCCTCGCCATCCACCACCACCGCAACGCCGGTCGCCCGGAGCGGACCAAGGTGCTGGGGCGTACGAACAGCTACCACGGGGTGACGCTCTCGGCGCTGTCGGTCGGGGGGCACGCCGCTCGTCGGGGACCGTACGAGGCGGTGCTCGGCCAGGAGGGGAAGCTGCCGAGCATCGCCGACCGCCGGTTCGATCCCGACGCGCCACCGACCGCCGAGGAGGTGCGCACCGTCCTCGAGCAGGAGGACCCCGCGACGGTCGCCGCGCTCATCGTCGAGCCGATCACCGGGTCGGCCGCCGGCGTCGTCAGCCCACCACCGGGCGAGCTCGCCGCCCTGCGCAAGCTGTG
>JBCBSZ010000050.1:0-44340 GCA_039818945.1 Actinomycetota bacterium | reverse complement strand
GTCGGCGCCTGCGCGAGCGCCACGACTGGCCGGTCATCGCGGTCACCGCCCGCGGCTCGCCGGCCGAGCGCGTCGCCGGGCTGCGCGGCGGCGCCGACGACTACGTCGTCAAACCCTTCTCCATCGCCGAGCTCACCGCCCGCATCGACGCCGTCCTGCGCCGGACCGGCCTGCCCACCGAGCGCACCGAGCCGATCGAGCTCGGCCCGGTCGTCATCGACGAGGTCGCCCGCTCGGTCACCGTGGTGGGCGAGGCGGTGCAGCTCAGCCGCAAGGAGTTCGATCTCCTCCTCCACCTCGCCCACCACGAGGGCATGGTCCAGTCCCGCGCCCAGCTGCTCGCCGAGGTGTGGGACACCGACTTCGACAGCCGGTCCCGCACCGTCGACGTGCACGTCGGCGTGCTCCGCAACAAGCTCGGCGTCCCGGGGCTGATCGAGACGGTCCACGGCGTCGGCTACCGCCTGACGGTCGGGTAGATGCGCGGCCGGCTGCTCTGGTTCGCCCTGCCGCTGATCCTGATCGCGACCGGCGTCGTCGCGCTCGGACTCGCCGACGAGGCCGCCCGTAGGATCAGCGCCGAGGGCGAGCTGGAGCGCCGCGACCGGCTCGCTGACCTGGCGCAGCGGATCCAGGACGAGGGGCTCGACGAGGCGCTCCAGGACGGCTGGTTCACCTCGGAGGACACCGAGCTCTTCCTCGGCACCCCGGAGGTCGTCGAGCAGCGCATCGCGGAGGCCGTCCCGGCGCCACTCGACCCGGGTCGGGTGGTCCGACCCTGGTCCGACGGTGCCTACGTCGACACGACGATCGTCTCGTTCCCCGACGTCGAGCTCGGCGTGGGCCTCGTCACCGACGTCGATCCGGTGCGGGCGGACGTGTTGCGCCGGTGGACGGTCATCGGTGCCGTCGTCCTCACGGTGCTCGCCCTCGTCGCCGCGGCGACCTATCCCCTCAGCCGATGGGCCACGAGGCCGGTCCGGCGCCTCGGGGTGGCCGCCGAGGCGCTCGCCGAGGGCAAGATCGACGTGCGGGCAGAGGTCGGGCGGGGCGCACCGGAGCTCCAGGACGTCGCCGGCCACTTCAACGACATCGCCCATCGGCTGGGTGAGGGGATCCATCGCGAGCGGGTGTTCATCGCCAACGCGTCGCACCACCTCGGCAACCTGATGACGCCGCTGCGCCTCCGGGTCGAGTCGCTCGACCCGGGCGACGACCCCGACGCCACCGAGGCGCTCGTCGAGGTGTCCCGGCTCGAGGACGTCGTCGAGCAGCTCCTGCAGCTCAACCGGGCCGAGGAGCACGAGCTCGAACCGGTCGTCCTCGACGTCGCCGCCGCCGTCGACGACTGCCTCCACACCTGGGAACCGGCGACGGAGGCGCTGGGCATCGAGCTGCATCGCGAGGGCCGCGACGCCGCCTTCGCCGTCGCTCCGCCGGGTGCGATCGAGGAGATCGTCGACAACCTGCTGGACAACGCGGTCAAGTACGGCCGAGGCACGCCCATCACCGTGCGGGTCATGCGGGGGCTCAACAACGTGCGGCTCGTGGTGGCCGACCGGGGTCCGGGCATGTCCACCGACGACATCGCGCTGGCCCACGGCCGCTTCTGGCGCGGACCCGAGCACCAGAACCTCCCCGGCAGCGGGCTCGGTCTCTCGATCGTCGATGCGCTGGCCCAACGCTGCGGCGGCCGCTTCGAGCTGCGCTCACCGAGCGGCGGCGGCCTCGAGGCGACGCTGGCGCTGCCGCGGGTGACGCCCTGACCGAGCCGACCCGTCGGCCGAAGCACTTCACGAGCACGCCGGACCGTCCGAAGGAGTCCCGTGGACTCTCCGCTCCCGCACGCGTGCACCTCGGGCCTCACCGGCACCTGTGAGTTCCGCACGCTCGTGGACGAGCTGCCCGAGCTGATCTGCCGCTTCGACCTCGACGGGACCGTGACCTTCGTCAACCGGTCGTGCGCCACGTTCCACCAGACGACGCCACGGGAGATGGTCGGCCAGCGTCTGCAGGAGCTCGTGCCCGACGACTTCGTCGAGCAGACCGTCGCGCTGCTGGAGAGCCTCGCCCAGCTCACGCCGGACGCTCCCACCCAGGTCAACATCACGCGCGCCGACGCCGCCGACGGGTTGCGGTGGCAGGAGTGGACGAACACCGCGCTGTTCGACGCCGCCGGCATCATCACCGGGGTCATCAGCATCGGGCGCGACGTCACCGAGCGGGTCGCCGCGGAGCAGCGAGCCCGCCGACGCGCCGAACACGACGAGCTGACCGGTCTCCACAACCGGCGCAGCACCATCGAGGCGCTCGAGCGGTTCACGACACCGACGCTGGAACCGTCACCGCCCGTCGGCGTGGTGTTCGTCGACATGGACGGGCTGAAGGTCCTCAACGACACCGAGGGTCACCGCGTGGGCGACGAGGCGCTCCGCTCCCTCGCCCAGGGCCTCCAAGCGGTCGTGCGCAGCGGCGACTTCGTCGGGCGCATCGGCGGCGACGAGTTCGTGCTCGTGACGTCGACGACCGACGAGGCGGCCCTGGCCGGCCTCGCCCGACGGATCGAGCAGCACCTCGGCGGACTCCCCCGACCGATCAGCGTGTCCGTCGGCTGGGCGACCAGCGCTCGCAGCCGGGATCCGCTCGAGCTGCTGCACCTCGCCGATCAGGCGATGTACGCGGTCAAGCAACGTCGGCGCAGCGGCCGACCGGCCGCGTCGCGCTGACGCAACGCCGCCCGCTCGATCCCCACCGCTCGGTCGCGATCGGGCGCGCCGCGGCCGAAACAACGGCCCTCCCCCTGCGTACGGAGAGGTGGGAGGCGACATGGAGGAGCTGGAGAGCATCATCACGGTGATCGGCGTCGTCGCTGTCATGGCGGCGATGGCACTCGCGGGGTTGGCGGCGATGGCCCTGCGGGTGGCGGCGAGTGCGACGGTGGCAGCGGGACGGTTCACGACCGTCGTGTTCGTCGCACTGGCTGCCGGCGCACTGAGCTGACACGAAGCCGACACGATGGGACTCCGGGTGGCGAAGGAGGCGTCACCCGGATGCCCATCGCGTCGGCGCGAAGAAATCTCCGACCTCGATGAAACACCCGTCGACCGATCGGCGTACGCGAGGGCATGGACAGCGGTGAGGACGGTGGGGCACCAGCTGATCCGGCGCTGCTCGCAGGAGCGCGCGACGGCGATGTCGCCGCCGCGTTGGCGTTGCTCGACGGGCATCGCGGTCGGATCAGGTGGGCGTGTCGCGAGCTCGACGAGGACGAGACGAGCGAGCTCCTGGTGGGGCTGCTCGAGGACGCACGACGGATCTTCGCCACGTACGACGGAGATCGCCCACTCGGCCCGTACCTCTTCGTGGTCGCGAAGCATCGGGCGATCTCGCTCTTGAGACGCCGCCCGCGGACGCCGCTGTCCCTCGACGTCCTGGACGAGATCATCGGCATCCCCGCCGACGCCTCCGACGATCCCGAGCGCCGGGCCGTCGGACAGGACCTCCTCGACCGGATCCACATCGACCTGACCGATGCGGACTGGATCGTGCTGCAGACCTGTACCGGTCAACTCACCGACGAGGCTGCCGCCAGCTGCCTCGAGACCACCCCGGTCGCCATTCGAATCCGACGCTTCCGTCTCCGGACGAAGCTCTCCGAACACCTGGAAGAGGGATCGTGAACCATCCGAGCAACGAGGCCGACCGGGACGACGTCCGGTCCGATCTCGACGACGCACCGGACGCCGGGACGTTCGACCGGCTGTGGGACGACGCCATCGCCCACGTCCACGGACCGGACGCCCTCGCCGTCGTTCGGGCCGCCAGGGCGGGGGCCGAGCCGACCGACACCGAGAGCACCCCCGGCACCGGAGCCGTCGGGCGGTCGGCGGCGGCGCAACTCGCAGGGCTGGTCGACGAGCTGTTGCCCGCCGACCCGTGGGAGCCGTCGGGCTGGCCCCGATTCGACGAGCTCCGCCCCCACATCGAGCTGCTCGCCCGGGACGAGGTGCCCACCGACGCCGGCGCCGCGCTCGTCGCCGTGCTCCACCGGACCGCCACGTACCTCTCCGCCCGAGGCGACCACCACGCGGCCGACGAGTCGTACCGTCGGGCGGTCGAGCTGCTCGAGCGCTGCGAGACGGGCACGGCCACCGAGATCGACGTCCGCAGCGGGTTCGGTCTCAACCTCCAGGCGTTGGGTGAGCTCGACGCAGCTCGCGACCAGCTCGGCCGGATGCTCTCGCTGGTGCGCAGCGCCGACCTGGCCGACGAGGCCGCGCTCGGACGGGCGCTGGTCAACCACGGGCGCATCGAGCACGCCGCCGGCGACCTCGAACGGGCCCACGAGCTCCTGGACGAGGCCGTGTGGGTCCTCAGGTCGCGGGTCGGTGACCTGCACCTGGAGACGGCCCGTGCGCTCGGCGGCCTGGGTCGCGTGCTGCGCGATCTCGGCCGCCTCGACCACGCTCGGAGACTGCTGAGCGAGGCGCTCGCGATCGAGATCGAGCTCGTCGGCGAGCACCGCACGGAGATCGCCCGCTCCAAGGCGAACCTCGGGCGCATCCTGCGCGAGCTCGGTGAGTTCGACGAGTCCCACGCGCTGCTGCGTGACGCCAGGCGGCTCAACCGCGAGCTGCTCGGGGAGGAGCACCCCTTCACGGCGAAGTCCAGGGTCGAGCTCGGCCGCACGCTCCGCGACCTGGGCGACCTCGACGAGGCGCGCACCGAGCTCGAGGCCGGACATCGTGGCATCGAGGCCGTGGCAGGTCCGGCCCATCCCGAGACGGGCGAGGCCAGAGCGAGCCTGGCGTCGTTGCTCCTCCGCCGTGGCGAGTACCGCGACGCCGCCAGCCACGCGAGGGCGGCGCTCGACATCGCCCTGCAGACCCACGGCGAGCTGCATCCGTCGACCGCCGTCGCGCTCGTCCTCGTCGGCCGCCTCGACCGTGAGCTCGGCCAGTACGAGCAGGCCAGGGCCAACCTCAGCCGGGCCGTGCGGATCGGTCGGGTCGTCTTCGACGACGGCCACCCCTTCGTCGCCGGTGCGCTGACCGAGATGGGGCGCGTGCTGCGGCGCCAGGGCGATCACCGTCTCGCTCGCACGAAGGTCGAGCAGGCGCTCGACATCATGGCCCACCACCGGGCCGAGGACCGCCGTGAGCTGGTGCTCATGCTGGTCGAGCACGGACAGGTCCTCCGCGAGCTCGGCGAGCTCGAGCGCTCCGAGGAGCAGCTGGTCCGGGCGCTGCGCACGGCCGAGCACTGGTTCGGCGGCGACCATCCGGAGGTCGCCCGCGTCCTCCTCCGGCTCGGACGGTGCCGGCGGGACCGGGGTCAGCGCGCCGACGCCGAAGCGGCGCTGACCCGTGCCCTCCAGATCACCCGCACGTCGCTGGGGTCGGCGCACCCCGAGATGATCCCGGGACTGATCACCCTGGTCGCGCTCCACCGTGAGGCGGGCCGATTCGATGCGGCGCAGGCGGCCCTCGACGAGGCGACGCTGGTGACCTCACAGGTCTTCGGCGAACACCACCCCGAGATGGTGCAGTGCCGCACGCAGGCCGGACGGCTCCAGGCCGCTCGGGGCGAGCTCCGCTCGGCGAGGGGTCTGCTGGAGCAGGCGCTCGAGCTCAACCGAGCGCTGCAGGGCCCCGGCAACCACGACTCGAGCCGGATCATGTTCAGCCTCGCCCGGGTGTTCGACCGCATGGGGGCGATCGACGTCGCCGAGCACCAGCTGCAGCAGGCGCTCGAGATCACCCTCCAGGTCTACGGCCCCGACCACTACGAGGTGGCCAAGATCGAGACCCACCTCGCGGACCTGGAGAACCGGCTGGGTCAGCGCGCCGACGCCACCGAACGGGTGGAGCGAGCGATCCGGATCAACACCATCGTCTACGGCGACAGCCACGAGAACACGTTGCGATCCCGATCGGTGCTCGCCGACTGCCGAGCCGGTGGACCCGGGCGGGTCTGAGCCCGCTTCAGGTCTTCCCGCCCTCTTCAGCTCTCCCCGCGCCGGGCGTAGCCGGGCGGCCGGTTGCCGTGCTCGTCGAGGAGGTCGAACTCCTCGGCGAGGTCCTCGACCCACTGGATCGAGCCCGACCGCGCCATCAGGTCGTCGGCCGTCGTCAGCGCAGCGACCGAGCGGCCGACGAACAGCGGCGTCTGCGCCTTGGTCAGATCGGTGCCGCGCTCCTTGGAGGCCTCGACGATGAACTCGGTCGCCACCGAGCCCGGGTAGAGCACGATGGCGGCGATGCCCCGGTCGGTCAGCTCGATCGCCATGTCGGCGGTGAGCCGGTCGAGGCCCGCCTTGCCGGCGCCGTACGAGGACGAGAAGTGGTAGCTCTGCCCGCCGGGCGACGAGACGTTCACGATCAGACCGCCCGGTCCGGCGGCGAAGAGCAGCTCGGCGGCGTGCCACGACGCCACGTAGTGGGCCCGCAGCCCGATGCCGACCTGGTCGTCCCAGATCGAGATCGGGTGGTCCCAGAACCCGCCGCCCCAGGCCGGAGGATCGGGGATCTTGTAGACGTTGTTGACGAGCACGTCGAGGCGTCCGTGGTCGGCCCGGACGCGGGCGAAGAGCTCACCGATCTGGTCGTCGTCGCCGTGGTCGACCTGGACGGGCACGCCGGCGCCGCCCGCCTCGTCGACGAGCGCCGCGGTGCGATCGATCGTCAGCTCGCCGTCACCGGTCGAGCGGCCGGTGACGTAGACGGTCGCACCCCGCTCGCCGAGCGCGATGGCCGTCCCCCGGCCGATGCCCCGGCTCGACCCGGTCACGACCGCGATCTTGCCGTCCAACGCCCGGTCACCCATCTCGCTCTCCCCTCGTCCCCGCTCGCACCGCCGGCGCGGCCCCGGCGACCGTAGCGGCCGTCGCCGGACGGGACCCAACGCCGCGACCGCTCCTACGATGCCGGTCGTGGCCGTGCCCGTGATCGACCTCCGCGACGACGACGCCCCGGCGCACATCGACGAGGCCTGCCGCACGTGGGGCTTCTTCTCGATCGTCGGTCACGGGGTCCCGGCGGCGGTGATCGACGGCGCGTGGCGCGAGATGCAGGCCTTCTTCGCGCTCCCGACCGAGGCGAAGCTCGCCGTCCACGTGCCCGACCACCCCTACGGCTACTTCCCGATGGCGTCGGAGCGCCTCGCCCGGTCGCTGGGTGACGAGACCCCGCCCGACCTGAAGGAGTCGTTCAACCTGGGCCCGCTGCCGCGCTCCGACGACGGCTCCGGCGCCTTCGGCTCCCACGAGCGGCTGTGGCCCGAGGAACCCGTCGGTCTGCGCGACGCGTGGACGGCCTACTACGACCACGTCGGTGAGCTCGGCGACCGGCTGATGCGCCTGTTCGCGCTCGCGCTCGACCTCGACGCCGGCTTCTTCGACCGCTTCCTCGACCGTCCGCTGCACGCCCTGCGGGGCCTGCACTACCCGCCGGTCCGGTCGGCCCTGCCCGGTCAGCTCCGCGCCGGACCGCACAGCGACTACGGGACGCTCACGATCCTGCTCCCCGGACCGGGCCGCGGCGGTCTGGAGATCCACCAGGACGGGCTGTGGGTCCGGCCCGAGTGCCCCGAGGGCGGCTTCGTCGTCAACGTCGGCGACCTGATGGCCCACTGGACGTGTGACCGGTGGCGGTCGACCCTCCACCGGGTGGCGCTCCCGCCCGACGGGCACGGCGACGAGGACCGCTGCTCGATGGCGTTCTTCCACACCCCCAACTGGGCTGCCGAGGTCACGCCCCTGCCCTCGTGCGCGACCCCCGACCAGCTCGATCTCACCGAGCCGGTGCTCGCCGGCCCCTGGCTGCAGGCGAAGTTCGAGGCCGCGTCGACCGGCGGTTGATCGAGCGCGTCCGGCACGGCACGGCGAGCGTCGATCGGCTTGACGGATGCGCACACGGGGACCGGGGGCCGATGGCAGCACCGCACGACTGGGTGACCGGCTTCCTCGATCGCGCCGCCGGCGGGCTCCCCCTCGACCGGCTCCGCGACGTCTCCCCCGGTCTCGATGCGAGCGGCGTCCTGGCCGTCCTCGACGACCCTCGGCTGGGGAGCCACGGCGTCGAGGCGTTGTCCGAGCTGCTGCACCCGACCGACTCGATGTACTTCGACGCGATCTTCGGCGCGTTCCACGGCCAGGTGGCGATCCGCAGCTGGCTCGTGCCGACGATGCGCGACATCTCCTTCATCGAGTTCGTCCCCACCGCCCCCGCTCAGGTCTTCGGTGGCGACGCGGGCACGAGCTCGGTGCACGAGTGGCAGATGTGGGCGACGATCGGCGACGACCGCATCCCGCTCCCGCGCGGCGTCTCGACCCGCCACCACCGCGACGGCTGGGTGACCTGGAACGCCGACGTGTACGACACGGCACCGATGCGCGTGCCGCCGCCCGACGCCGAGATCGAGGCGGCACCACTCCCCGATCCGCCCCGCATCACCTGGGACAGCACACCACCGACGCCACCACCTCGGTCGGCCGCGCTCGACGCGTGGCTCGCGACGCCGCCCGACGCCCGCGGGCCGCTCGACCACGCCGATCTCCACACGATCATGGTCACGCCGGAGCTGGGGCTCGACCCGGAGGTCGTCGTGCCGCTCTTCCACCCGACCGACAGCCACCTGGTCGAGCCCGGCGGCGAGTACGTCGGGTGCGATGCGATCGGCAGCCACCTCGATCGACGGCGCGGGCGACGAACGGCCATGACGCTGGAGACGATCGGCCCGCCGCTCTTCAACGGCGAGAGCACGGCGTTCGAGTGGGTCGCCCGGACCGGCAGCGACCCGGAGCAGGCGGTGCGCGGCACGAGCGTGTGCCGGTACGCCGACGGGTACGTCGTGCACGCCGCCGACTACTACGACCGGGCGTGAACGTCCCTACTCGCCCTCACCTCCACCGGCGCGGCGCCGCGCGAGGCGACGCTCCAGCTCGTCTCGGGCCCGGATCGCGATCGGTGCCGCCAGCACGCGCTCGATCACCTCGGACGGGGCCGACCGGTCGTAGTGCAGCGCCTGCACGTCGACGATGGTGACCGCGCCGTCGTCGGCGCGGTCGAGCTCGACGGCGTCGCCGGGACGCACCACACCCCCGTGGATCACCCGCGCGTACGGCCCGGGTCGGCGGGCATCGGCGAAGCGCTGCACGAAGCCGGGCTCACCCACCCGGGCGGCGAGCTTGGCGCACGGGATCCTCGGCGCCGTGACCTCCAGGACCACCTCGCCGATCCGGTAGCGGTCGCCGATCCGGGGCACCCCGTCGCCGAGGGTCGACAGCGTCAGGTTCTCGCCGAAGCGACCCTCGTCGATGCCCCACCAGGCGTAGTCGTCGGCGCCGTACAGGTAGACGGCCTGGTCCGGCCCGCCGTGGTGCTCGACGGTGAGGACGGCGTCGCCGACCACACCGTCGGCCGTGATCTCCGCCTCGGGCACCGGTTCCTTGACGATCCCGGAGCGCTCGACGCGGTCACCGAGGCGGACCTCGGTCGGTGTTCCGACCCGGACGGCGACGACGTGCATCCGGCCACCGTAGGCCGTCGGCAGGTGAGCCAGCGGCGGTGCCGAGCCACCCGACCCCTACGCTGACGGGCGATGGCTGATGTCTGGCACCTGATCCACTCCCAGGCCAGGGCGCGCGATCTCAAGGACCAGCACCTCGACCGCGAGACGGCCCGCCGCGCCTGGGGCTTCGCCCGTCCGTACCGCCACCTCATCGGCTTCTACGTCGCGCTGGTGATCGCCGCAGCGCTCACCGGCCTGCTCCCGCCCCTGCTCACGGGACGCATCATCGACCTCGTCGACGGTGTCGGGGAGGTCCCCGACCGGGGTCGCCTCAACGTCCTCGGCGCCATCCTCGTGGGTGCGGCGATCCTCACCGCGGCGATCAACCTCACCGCTCGCTGGTTGTCGTCGCGGGTCGGCGAGGGGCTGATCTTCACCCTGCGCTCGGCGCTGTTCGATCACGTCCAGCGGATGCCGGTCGCGTTCTTCACCCACTCCGAGACCGGTGCGCTCGTCTCCCGGCTCAACAACGACGTCATCGGTGCGCAGCGGGCCGTGACCGGCACCCTCGGCACGGTCGTCTCCAACACGGTCATCGGCGTGTCCACGCTGATCACGATGACGATCCTCGACTGGCGCCTGACCCTGCTGTCGGTCCTGCTGCTCCCGTTGTTCGTGGTCCCGTCGCGCCGAGCCGGCGGCACCATCCAACGACTCACCCGCGAGTCGATGGAGCTCAACGCCTCGATGAACACCCTCATGACCGAGCGGTTCTCGGTCGCCGGGGCGCTGCTGGTGAAGCTGTTCGGCCGGCACCGGATCGAGGCGGCCGAGTTCGGCCAGCGGGCCGGGCGGGTGCGCGACATCGGCGTGCGCAACGCCCTGTTCACCCAGATCATCTCGGCGTCGCTCGGTCTCGTCGGTGAGCTGGGCGTCGCGATCGTGGTCGTCGTCGGCGGCCACTTCGTGATCTCGGGCTCGGTCGGCGTCGGCACGATCGTCACGCTGAGCCTGCTGCTCACGCGGCTCTACGGCCCGCTGACCAACCTCACCACGGCCCGCATCGACATCATGGCGGCGCTGGTCTCGTTCGAGCGGGTCTTCGACGTCCTCGACCGACCCACGGAGATCGACGACGCCCCCGACGCCATCGACCTCGACGATCCGCGTGGCGACGTCGAGCTGCGCGACGTCGCCTTCACCTACCCCGACGGCAGCGGCGCCGTCACGACCGGCGCACCGGTGCCGACCACCCGCAACGAGCAGGTCCTCCACGACATCAGCCTGAACGCACCGGCCGGATCGATGGTCGCGCTCGTCGGACCGTCCGGTGCTGGCAAGTCGACGATCGCCTCGCTCGTGACCCGGCTCTACGACGTCGACGACGGCGCGGTGCTCGTCGACGGCCACGACGTCAAGGCGCTACGACAGGAGTCGCTGCGCAGCGCCATCGGCGTGGTGCCCCAGGACCCCCACCTCTTCCACGACACCGTGGCGGCCAACCTCCGGTACGCCGCCCCCGACGCCGACCACGAACGGATGGAGGCGGCCTGCCGGGCGGCCCGCATCCACGACGTCATCGCCGCGCTCCCCGACGGCTACGACACCATCGTCGGCGAGCGGGGCTACCGCCTCTCCGGAGGCGAGAAGCAGCGGCTGGCGCTGGCCCGGTTGCTGCTCAAGGACCCGCGCATCGTGATCCTCGACGAGGCCACCAGCCACCTCGACGCCGAGAACGAGGCGCTCATCCAAGAGGCGTTGACCGAGGCGCTGGCCGGCCGGACGTCGATCGTCATCGCGCACCGCCTGTCCACCGTGCGCGCCGCCGACGAGATCGTCGTCGTCGACGACGGCCGCGTCGCCGAGCGCGGCACCCACGAGGCGCTGGTCGCCGCGGGCGGGCTCTACGCCGACCTCCACCGGACCCTGGTCGGCGACGAATCGACCGACGCGCTCACCTGATGGCCGTCCGCACCTGGTCGGTCGCCGAGATCTGCGACGGGGTCGACGAGGTCATCCGCGTCGCCTTCCCCGACCAGCTCTGGGTGCGGGGCGAGATCCAGGGCTACCGGGCCGCCCCCAACGGCCACGTGTACTTCGATCTCGTCGACGGCGGTGACAGCGACGGTCGACCGGCGGCGAAGGTGCCCGTCACGCTGTTCCGTGGCCCGCGCCGGGGTGTCGAGGCGGTGCTGCGCAAGGTCGGCGACCTCCGCCTCGACGACGGGGTCGACGTCCGGATCCGGGGCCGGGTCTCGTACTACCCGCCCCAGGGTCGCGTGCAGCTCCTCATGGACGCCGTCGATCCCCGACACACGCTGGGCCGACTCGCCGCCGATCGCGACCGAGTGCTGCGGGCGCTCGCCGCCGAAGGCCTCGTCGAGCGCAACGGGCGCCTCACCCTCCCGCTCGTCCCCCTCCGCATCGGGCTCGTCACCAGCGACGACAGCGCTGCGGCCAACGACGTGCTCGACGAGCTCGACCGCGCCGGCTTCGGCTTCGAGGTGCAGCTCGTCGATGCGCGGGTGCAGGGCGCCGATGCCGTGGCGTCGCTGTGCGCCGCCCTCGCCCACCTCCGCACGGCACCGATCGACGTGGTCCTCCTCGTGCGGGGTGGCGGAGCCCGGACCGACCTCGTCGCCTTCGACGACGAGCGGGTGGCGAGGGCGGTCGCGACCATGCACGTCCCCGTCGTCACCGGCATCGGGCACGAGATCGACCGAGCCGTCGTCGACGAGGTCGCGCACACCGCCGCGAAGACACCGACCGCCGCCGCGGGCGTGGTCATCGAGCGCGTCCGCGCCCACCTCGCCACGATCGACGGGCTCTGGGCGGCCATCGCCGAACGAGCGCTGGTACGACTCCGTCGGTCCGAGCACCTCTTGGGACGCGATGCCGATCGGCTCCGGGTCGCGACGAGCGGGTCGCTGTCCGCCGGGCTCGATCGACTCGACGCCGCCGAGCGACGGCTGGTCGACGACGCCCACCGCACCACGCGGCGCGCCGACGCCGCCATCAGCTCCGCGGCCCATCGGGCGAGCGCCCTGACGCTCGTCCGGCTCCGGCGCTCGGACGACGAGCTCGAGGGGGCACGACGCCGCATCGAGGCCGCCGCCCGGCGGCGACTCGACGGCGCCGACGCTGGGCTCGTCGCCACCGAACGACTGGTGCGCGCCGTGCACCCCGACCGCACCCTCGCCCGCGGGTTCGCGCTCGTCGAGCGCCCCGCCGGAGGGTTCGTCCGATCCGTCGCCGACCTCGACGTCGGCGAACGGATCGGCCTGCGCCTCGCCGACGGACGGGCCGCAGCCACCGTCGAATCGATCGCTCCCGACGAGGAGGAGACACCGTGACCGCACCCGACACCGGCGCCGCCGCGCCGGAGGAGCTCGGCTACGCCGCCGCCCAGGACGAGTTGGAGTCGATCCTCTCCCGGCTCGAGGACGACGACGTCGACATCGACCTCCTGGCCCGGGACGTCGAGCGGGCCGCCGAGCTGATCCGCTTCTGCCGCGGTCGCATCCTCGCCGCCCGCGGTGACGTCGAGCGGGTCGTCGCCGACCTGGCCGTGGCCGCCGAGGACGAGTCGTGACGACCGTCCCGTACGGCGCGTGGCCCTCGCCGATCCAGCCCGCCGACCTGACCGCCGGCTCCCGTCGCCTCGGCGACCTCCGCGTCACGGCGGACGCGCTGGTCTGGATCGAGGGTCGCCCCGAGGAGGCCGGCCGCTCCGTCCTCGTCGTCGCCGGACGTGACGGCACGCTGCTCGAGCCGACGCCGCCCGATTGGTCGGTCCGCACGCTGGTGCACGAGTACGGCGGCGGCTCGGTCGCCACCACGCCGCAGGGCCTCGTCGTCTCCCAGTTCGACGACCAACGCCTCTGGCTGCTCGCCGACGACGACCAGCTCCCGCTCACGCCCGAGCCCGATGCGCCGCGGGCGCTGCGCTACGCCGACGGTGCCGCCACCCCGGACGGACGCCACCTGTTCGCGGTGCGCGAGGTGCACGGCGACGAGCACGAGCCGGACAACGACCTCGTCGTCGTCGCGCTCGACGGCAGCGGCGTGCGCCAGGTCGCCGCCGGGCACGACTTCTTCTCCTCCCCGAGCGTCTCGCCCGACGGCAGCCGCCTGGCCTGGATCACCTGGGACCACCCGCGCATGCCGTGGGACGGCACCGAGCTGTGGGTGGCGGACATCGCCGACGACGGCACGATCGGCGAACCGACCCTCGTCGCCGGCGGCCCGCACGAGGCCGTCCAGCAGCCGTCGTGGTCCGCGACCGGCGAGCTGCGCTGGATCACCGACAGCTCCGACTGGTGGAACCTCCACACCGCCGCCGGTCCCGTCCATCACCTCGCCGCGGAGATGGGGCTCCCCCACTGGATCTTCGGCCGAGTCACCGTCTCCGAGCTGCCCGACGGCACCATCGCGCTCGCCTGGATCGACCAGGGCGTCGGGCACCTCGGCGTCCTGCGCGACGGCGAGCTGACCGAGCTCGCCACGCCGTTCAGCGCGTTCGAGCAGGTGCGGGCCACTCCCTGGGGCACGATCGCCGTGCTCGCCGCCGGACCCGCCACTGCACTCGCCGTCGCCGAGGTCGACCCGACGACGGGCGAGGTCACGACCGTCCGGTCCTCGGTCGACCAGGAGCCCGATCCGGCCTTCCTCTCGACACCCGAGCCGATCGAGTTCCCCTCGACCGACGGCCGCACCGCACACGCCTTCTACTACCCGCCCGCGCATGCCGAGGTGACCGGACCGGCCGACGAGCTGCCGCCGCTGATCGTGCTCAGCCACGGCGGGCCGACGTCGGCCAGCTCGCCGACGTGGGACCTGCGCACCGCGTTCTGGACCACCCGGGGCTTCGCCGTCGTCGACGTCAACTACGGCGGCTCGACCGGCTACGGCCGGCCCTACCGGCGGCTGCTCGACGGAGCCTGGGGCATCGTCGACCTCGACGACTGCGTCGCCGCAGCGACCTGGTCGGCCGACCAGGGGCGGGCCGACCCCGACCGATTGCTCATCCGGGGTGGGAGCGCCGGGGGCTACACGACCCTGTGCGCCCTGACGTTCCGGGACGCGTTCGCCGCGGGGGCGAGCCTGTACGGCGTGGCCGACCTCGAGATCCTCGCCCGCGACACCCACAAGTTCGAGGCCCGCTACCTCGACGGGCTCGTCGGTGCCTGGCCCGACGAGGCCGAGACCTACCGGGAGCGCTCGCCGATCCACCACACCGACCGCATCTCCACACCGATGATCGTGCTCCAGGGCAGCGACGACCCGGTCGTCCCACCCAACCAGGCCGAGGCGATCGTGTCGGCGCTCGACGAGCGGGGCATCCCGCACGCCTACCTGCTGTTCGAGGGCGAGAGCCACGGCTTCCGCAAGGCCGAGACCATCGAGCGGGCGGCCGAGGCCGAGTACGCCTTCTACTGCGCCGCGCTCGGCATCGAGCCCCCGCCGGGCACCGGCACGATCGAACTGGTCCACGGCGGCTGAGCGCCGCGAACATCGACCCATGTCCGCCCGTCCCCCCGCCGCCCTCGGCCGCCTCGTCCGCATGTTCCGTGAGGCACCCGAGGACCTCATCGTCCCCGCCCTGCTCGACCACGGTCGCCGCCTGGCCGAACTGCCCGAGGGCCTGACGGCGGAGACGATGGAGCACGTCATCGAGTGCCAGTCGCCGTTCTTCTTCGCGGTCGAGGTCGACCACGACGGCGTGCACGGTCACTTCGCGGTGCCCGAGGAGGCGCCCTCGACGCGAGGCTTCGCCGCCGTGCTGGCCGAGGGGATCGAGGGCGCCGGCGTCGACGAGGTGCTGGCGATCCCCGACGACCTGTACCGGCACCTGCGCCTCGACGCCGTGGTCACCGACCAGCGCCTCGGCGGCATGGAGGCGGTCGTGAAGCGGCTGAAGCGCCGGGTCGGTGAGCTCACGGCGTCCTGACGCCTCCCCGCCCGATCAGCCGAGATACAGCCGCAGCGGCGAGGGCTCGGCGTTGTACTCGTCGGCGTCGTCGGTGATGCCGATCTGCACCTCGTCCTCGTCGGGGTTGACGAAGACCTCGACACCGGACGGCTCGCCCACGTCGGCGACGAACCCGGCCGGGACCACGGTCCCGTCGGCGAGCTCGATGGTGTGGAGGGTCCCGTCGCCGGTCACCGCCAGCACCCCGCCGCCGTCCGCCGTGGGGCTCAGGCCCTCGAACGGACCGACGTCGACCGCCTCGACGTGCAGCTCGATCGCGTCACCCGTCGCCGGATCGACCAGGTGCAGGGCCGCCGAGTCGGCCTGCCGCACGACGACGACGAGCTCGCCGTCGACCACGGTGATGGCGCCGTCGACCGAGCCCGCGGTCCGCACCTCGATCTCGTCGAGCAACTCGCCGTCGAGGCCGAAGATCCCGACGAGCCGGTCGTCGGGATAGAGCACGGCCAACCGCTCGGCATCGAGGAACGCCACCCCCTCGGTCGCTCCCTGGCGGGGGAGCTCACCTCGTCCGACGGCGAGCTCCGCGACCGGGGCCTGCGTGGCGGTCTCGATGACCACGACCCGTTCGAAGTCGGTGACGACGGCCGCCAACGACCCGTCGGCGCTGATCCCGATCCCGGACGGCTGCACCGCCCCGGCGACGAACGCCGTGTAGTCGAGGGTCAACGCCCCGTCGATGGGTGCCGTCGTCGCTGCGGTCGTCGTGGTCGGCGGCACCGTGGTCGAGGTCGGCTCGGCGAGGGTGCTCGACGAGTCACCGCACGCTGCGACGACGAGCGCGAGCCCGGCGGCGGCGATGGCGAGGTGGTTCCTGGTGGACATGGGAGATGCTCCTGGATCGGATGTCTCCGCAGTGTCCGCGTGGAGGCGGCGAGCCGAATCCGCCCACCGGCGACGATCCTCGTACCTCGCTCGGCGTAGTGCCGGCGCAGACCTCGGCCCCGCGACCGATGCCGCTCAGTCGTCGGCGACGACGATGCCGAGCTCGCCCAGCAGGCGCGCGCCGAGCGGGAGCACCTGCAGCGGATCGATCGTGACCTCGCGCAGGCTGGACGCGCCCTTGACGGTGTCGACGGTCGACCCGGTGATCCGTCCGCCACGCAGATCGGCACCGGAGAGCTCGACCCCGCTGAGATCGCAGTCGACGAGCGCGACCTCGGGGACCCGGGCGTCGATGAGCTCGGCCCCGCGGAGATCGCAGGCCTCGAAGGCGACCCGCTCCCCTCGCAGCATCCGCAGGTTGGCCTCGTCCATCCGGCAGTCGACGAAGCGCACGTCGGTCAGGCGGGCGCCCGCAAGGTCGAGTCCCGACAGCCGGCAGCCGACCAGCTCGAGGCGCACGAGCGAGGCGCTGTCGGCCAGCAGCCCCGACGCATCGACGCCGCGCCACCGACAGTCGGCGACCCGGAACCCGTCGAGCCGGGCGCCGGTGAGCCGAACGCCGGCGAGCGCCGACTCGATCATCTCGACGTGGGCGGCCACCGTGCCTGCGCTGTCGGCCACGGCATGGCCGCTGTCGATCTCGACCCGTTCCCACACCACCTCGTCGGCCAGCGGGTCGGGCGCCGCACCGTCGAACGCGCCGGGCAAGCGGGGCTCGAGGATCATGCCTTCACCGCCGCCTGATAGGTCGCGAGGCAGCGGTCGCGGGCCGCAGCGTGATCGACGATCGGCTCGGGGTAGGTCTCGCCGAGCGTGACCCCTGCCGCGGCGAGCTCGAGCGGACCGGCGTCGGCCGGGAAGTGGACGGCGCTGTCGTCGAGGCCGGCGAGCTCGGGGAGCCAACGCCGGAGGTACTCACCGCCGGGGTCGAACTTCCTGCTCTGCGAGATCGGGTTGAAGATGCGGAAGTACGGCGCGGCGTCGGCGCCGGTCCCGGCGACCCACTGCCAGTTGCCCGCGTTGTTGGCCACGTCGCCGTCGAGCAGGAGTCGGCGGAAGAACCGCTCGCCCCGGCGCCAGTCGACGAGCAGGTCCTTCACCAGGAAGGAGGCCACGATCATGCGGGCCCGGTTGTGCATCAGGCCGGTCTGGAGGAGCTGGCGCATGGCGGCGTCGACGATCGGGTACCCGGTGCGGGCCTCGCACCAGGCCGCGAACCCGGCCTCGTCGTCTCGCCATCGGATGGCGTCGTACTGCGGCTTGAGCGCGGCGTCGGGCAGGTCGGGTCGCTCGGCCAGGAGGTGGGCGTACCAGTCCCGCCACGCCAGCTGCCGGACGAACGGCTCGCCGCCCTCGAGCACCTCGAACTGCTCGGCGACAGCGCGGGGCGAGACGGTGCCGAACCGGAGGTCGACCGAGAGCCCGGAGGTCCCGTCGACCCCGAGCCGGTCGCGATCGCCCTCGTAGCGGTCGACGCGTCCGAGGAAGCGCTCGACGCGACCCGCCACCGATGCCGCATCGCCCGGGAGGGCGGGCGCCGCGCCGGGCGCCGGCACGTCGACCGACCACGAGATGGTCGGCGACACCAGTCGACCGCTCCCCGGCTCCGGGGTCGGGGCTCGCTCCGTCGCCGCCCAACGCCGGTAGAAGGGCGTGAACACCTGCGACAGGGTCCCCTTGCCGGTGAGCACCGTGCCCGGCCGGTGCACCAGCGTGCCCCAGTGGGCCACGAGCGGGCACTCCAGCGCCGCCTCGACGGACGCGTCGCGCGCGACGGCGTGCGGGGTGGTGTCGGCGTTCACGTGGACCGCGTCCGCCCCCAGCTCGTCCGCGAGCCGGGGGATGACGGCGACGGGGTCACCCTCGACCACGAGGAGGCGGGCGCCGTGATCCGCCAGCGCGGCGTCGAGACCGGCGAGGAAGGCGGCGTGCTGGTCCCGGCGACGCTGTCCGGCGGCGCCGAGCAGGCGGGGCTCGAGCACGTACACGCACGCGACCTCGTCGTGCCCGCGGCGAGCGGCCTCGAGCGCCGGTTGGTCGTCCAGGCGGAGATCACGGCGGAACCACACGAGCGCGAGCGACATCTCCGGGGACCTCTCGACGGGCGGGGACGCCCGAGCCTACGAGGGCGCCTGGATGCGAGGTGACGCAGCGACGGCCCAGGCCGTGCCCTCGCCGGTGCAGCGCAGGCGACCCGCGGCGGGCAGCGCCAACACCGCGTCGCCCGGACCGAGCCGGGAGGGCTCGGCGCCGGCGGCCTCGATCGCACACGAGCCGTCGGTGACCAGCACGACCACCGGCCCGCTCACCTCGACCTCGGCGGCACCACCCCCCGGTCGCAGTCGCGCGACGGAGAAGTCCTCGACCGGGACCGGGTAGTCGTGGATTCCCGGAGCGACCTCGACCGGGTGCACGACCGGGACCGGTTCGATCACCGGCCGGACGACCGAGCACAGCTCGGCGACGTCGACGTGCTTGGGCGTGAGCCCGCCTCGGAGCACGTTGTCGGAGCTGGCCATGACCTCGACGCCCAGGCCGCGCACGTAGGCGTGCAGGTTGCCGGCGCCGAGGAAGAGCGCCTCGCCCGGTGCCAGTCGGACGTCCTGCAGCAGGGCGGCCACGACGATGCCGGGGTCGGTCGGGTGGAGGGCGGCGACCTCGACCAGCAACTGCGCCGTGCCCGACCAGCGATCATCGCCCGCTGCGGCCAGTGCGCCGAGGCCCGCACCGACCTCGGTCGCCAGGGCCGCGCCTGCGGCGTCGCCGAGGCCGAGGACACCGGCCATGACGTCCACACAGCCTTGCCCGGGAGGTGTCGTCTCGAGCGTCTCGATCCAGCGTCGGGTCAACTCGCCGCCGACGCGGCCGAGCAGCTCGACGGCGTCGACGACCGGCCGGAACCCGCAGAGCGCCTCGAACTCGGTGAGGGCGATGATGATCTCCGGCTTGTGGTTGCGGTCGCGGTAGCAGCGGTCGGGTGCGTTGACGGGGACCCCCGCCGCGTCCTCACGCTCGTACCCGGCCACCGCCTGCTCGATCGACGGGTGGGCCTGGAGCGACAGCGGCTCGCCGGCGGCGAGCAACTTCGCCAGGTAGGGGAAGCGGTCGAAGCGGTCGGTGACCGCTCGGCCGAGCACCTCGCCGGGTCGCTCGGCAGCGAGGCGATCGAGGCCGACGACCCGTCCGTCGACCTCGACGGTCGAGGGCAGCACCGGGTGCGCACCGATCCACAGCTCGGCCACCGGCTCGCCATCGGGCTCGTGGCCCAGGAGCTCGGGGATCGCGGTCGGTGAACCCCAGGCGTAGCGCTGGATGCCGTTCTCGAGAGCGAGCAGGGGTGGCAGGCTCACGGCGTGTCCTCCGATGGCAGGGTGGTCGGCGGGAGGGCGCCGGTGATCTCCGGCCCCGGGTCGGGCGGAGCTGCCTCGACGGGAGCGTCGTCGGCCGTGACCGCCGCCTCGGCGGTGGTGGTCGTCGGCGCATCGGTCGCCGGCGGGGTCGTCGTCTCGGTCGGTGCCTCCATCGACGGTGGGGCCGTGGTCGGCGGCGCCGTGGTCTCGGTGGGCGTCGTGGTCGTGGGCGCCGTGGTGTCGGTCGGCGCCTCCGTCGACGGTGGCGCGGTGGAGGTCACGACGGGCGGCGGATCGTGTCGGGCGCAGTCGCCGGACGTGATGTCGAGGATGCGATCGTGGCGGGTGCCCTCGCTGACGGGCACCGGTGCGCCGTCGCCGTCGAGGAGGTGCGGGTGGACGGTGATCCTGGCGATCTCGGCCTCGACGAAGTCGACCTGCACCACCGCCGTCTCGCCCGTGATGCCGGAGCGGGGATGCCAGATGAAGTTGCCCAGCGACCAGATCACCCATCCGTCGTCGAGCTGCTCGATCGGTTGCAGCACGTGGGGGTGTGCGCCGATCACGGCGGTCGCCCCGGCGGCGAGGAGCTCCGCCGCCTGCTCGCGCTGCGCACCGCTGGGGCACGTGTCGCGCTCGATGCCCCAGTGGACGTACACGAGCACCACGTCGTGGTCCGCCGCCGCGGCGGCGACCGCCTCGACCTGCGCCCCCGTGCCGTCGCGCCCGGATGCCACACCGGACCGCTCGGTCGTCGCACCGAACCCTCCGGGGACGATGTAGCTGACGCCGATGACCGCCACCCGCACACCGGCCACGTCGATCGAGGCGGGCGCGAACGCCGATGCCCGGTCCGGACCCGCCCCGACGGGCACGACGCCGAAGTCATCCAACAGCTCGACGGTGTCGGCGAGCGCGTCGGGGCCGTAGTCGCGGGCGTGGTTGTTGGCGAGGCTGGCGACGTCGACGCCGGCGTCCGCGATCCGCTGCGCCGCTGAGGGGGGTGCCCGGAACACGAACTCCTTGCCCGGCACCGCCGTGCCCCGATCGGAGATCGCCATCTCGACGTTGATCATCGCGAGGTCCGCGGACGAGAGCGCCGGCTCGATCCCACCGAAGACGTCGACGCCGGCCGGCTCGGAGCGGTCCATGAGGACGTCGCCACCGACGAGCAGGGTCCACTCGGCCGGGGCGGTGGTGGTGGTCGGCGGCGGCGCGGTCGTGGCGGGTGTGGTCGACGAGGTCGTCGACGGCGGCGGCTCGGTCGCGACGGTCGCCGGCGCGGTCGAGGAGGTGGGGGCTGCCTCGGCGTCGTCGGAGGAGCCACCGGCGAGCTGGGCGCCGAGGACGAGCAGCCCGGCCCCGAGGACGGCCAGCACGAAGAGGAGCCCGCGCCGATCCACGAAGCGGGAGTGTAGGGAGCCCGCACCCGAGCCCGGTCGACCAGCGACCACGGGTCCGGGTCGTCGTCACCGTCGGTAGCGTGAGGTGCGATGTACCGCTTCGCTCTCCGCCCGAAGTGGATCGCCGGACACGTCCTGGCGCTCACTGCCATCGTGGTGTTCGTGCTGGCCGGGTTCTGGCAGCTGCGCCGGCTCGACGAGCGCCAGGCGCTCAACGCCGAGATCGAGGCGGTCGCCGACCTCCCGCCCGTCCCGCTGGACGCGGCCGAGGCCGAGGGATCCGATGTCGCCTGGCGACTCGTCGAGCTGACCGGGTCGTGGGAGTCCGACGAGCAGGTGCTGGTGCGCAACCGGACCCTCGACGGGCAGCCCGGCTACCACCTCGTGACGCCGCTGGAGCTCGGTGACGGTCGAGCGGTCGCCGTGAACCGAGGCTGGATCCCCCTCTCAGCCGTGGATGACGACCGGGCGACCTCGGTCGACACCCCAGCCGGCGAGGTGACCGTCCTCGGTCGGCTCCGCGACAGCGAGCGGGCCCGGGGCCTCGCTTCGGCCGACCCCGCCGAGGGTGTGCTCGCCGTCGTGTCCCGGGTCGACGTCGATCGGCTCGACCAGCAGACGGCGGCACCCCTCGTGGAGCGCTTCGCCGAGCTCGTCGACGACGACGTGCCCTTCGACGCCGTGCCGCAACCGGTGCCCGAGCCCGAGCTGAGCGAGGGTCCCCACCTCTCCTACGCCGGGCAGTGGTTCCTCTTCACCCTGGTCGTGTTGATCGGCTACCCGCTCGTGCTGCGCTGGGCGGCTCGGACCCGGGACGAGCACGACGGTGACGACCACGAGCCGCAGCCCGTCTCGGCCTGATCAACCCGGGGCGGAACCCCACCAGGCCACCGCGGTCTTCGTCCCCGCCGGGACCTCGGTGAAGCCGCCGTCGTGGATCTGCACCGGCGCCCGTGCGGTCAGCTCGGCCCAGAGCCGCTCGGTGGGGTGCACCACGACGATCGGGCGCCCGCGCCGGTCCCAGCGCCCCACGACCTCGGGGTCCGAGCGCATCCAGGCCCACTGGCCGGCGTGAGCGCTCTGCGCCGCCCGCTTGCCCCACGACATCTCGATCGACGGCGTGACGGCGATCAGCAACCCGTCGAGCTCGGGGAGCTGGTCGACCAGGTCGGCCTCGTCGAGGGGCGTCGACTGGATCTGGAGGCGGGAGACGGGCTCGGGGACGTCGTCGACGCGGCTCGGCACGTAGGCGCGCACCTCGGCGCCGTCGCGGGCGACGGTCACGCCGGCGGGCTCCTGGGCCCGCCTCCACGGCGAGCCCCTGCCTCGCCGCACGATCTTGCGGATGCGCTCGCCGTTCCAGGCGGACACCGCTCCGTGCCACTCACCGCCAGGCTGCGAGCGGGCGTCGTCGAGCAGCGAGATGGTCGCCAGCGCCGTGGCGGCGCACACCGCCGCCGTCGTCGGCGGTGCGGCCTTCTCGATGCGCACGGCGAGCTGCATCGCCCGCGGCACGGCCTCGACCTCGTCGACGTCGCTCACCCCAGCGCGCCGACGAAGCGGTCGAGGATGCGATCGAGCAGCTGGCGGGTGGTGGCGAAGTTCAACCGCACGAATCCCTCACCGCCGACACCGAAGTCCGCTCCCTCGCTCAGCGCGATGCCAGCCCGTTCGATCAGGGCGCCCGCCGGCGTCGGACCCAGATCGAGACCGCGCACGTCGAGCCAGGCCAGGTACGTGGCCTCGGGGACCCCGGCCAGCACGCCGGGCAGCGACTCCTCGAGGCGTCGGGCCATCAGGTCGCGGTTGGCAGTGAGCGTCCGCAGCGTCTGCTCGAGCCATCCGTCTCCCTCGTCGTAGGCGGCGAGGGTGGCCCGGGCGCCGAGTGCGTTGACGCTGCCGAGCAGGTGCGTGGGAAGGGTCGCGAAGCGCTCGGCGAGGGCATCGTGGTCGACGACCGCGAAGGCGCACTTCAGGCCGGCCAGGTTGAACGACTTCGACGCCGACGTGACGGTGACGGTCCGGGCGGCGACGTCCGGACCGAGGGAGGCGAACGGCACGTGGACGCCACCCGGATGGACGAGCTCGGCATGGATCTCGTCGCTGATCACGAGCAGGTCGAGCCGCTGGGCCAGCTCGGCGAGCTCCTCGAGCTCCGGCCGGGTGAAGCAGCGGCCGGTCGGGTTGTGCGGGTTGCACAGGATCATCGCTCGCGGACGGGCCGCCGCCACCTCGGCGACCGCGCCCGCGTCGAGCGTCCACCTCGCACCGTCGAAGCGCAGCGGGTGCTCGACGATCGAACGGCCCGTCGACCGGATCGCAGCCCAGAAGGGCGGGTACACCGGGCTGTGGATGATCACGCCGTCGCCGGGTTCGGTCGCCCACCAGAGGGAGGCCTCGATGCCTTGGAGGACGTCGCCGAAGAGCACGACCCGCTCTCGATCGACCTGCCATCCGTGACGGCGGGCCATGCGGTCGACCAGCGCCGTGCGCAGCTCGCCGTACACGGTGGAGTGGTAGCCCAGATCCATGTCGGCCACGGCCCGAGCCAGCTCGTCGGCGACGGCCGGTGCCGTCCCCAGGTCCATGTCGGCGACCCAGCAGGCGAGCACCTCGTCGCCGTGGCGCCGCCACTTCACGCCCTGGAGTCGCCGGAGTCGGGCAAGCTCGTCCATGACGACAGCCTGCCCCACCGTGGGACCCCAGGGCGTCGGCGTCAGCTCATGGCCACGACGCGCTGCCCCGCTCCGACCGCCGAGCCGTGGAACTGGGCGTCGCCGAAGGCGAAGATCCCGCCGTCGGACGCGACCAGCCAGTACCCCTTGCCCGACGGCGTCGCCATCATCGACACGATCGGGGAGTTGAGCGGGATCGAACCGGTCGACCCGAAGAACTCCGCGTCGCCGAAGGCGAAGATCCCGCCGTCGGTCGCGACGAGCCAGTACCCCTTGCCCGACGGCGTGGCGGCCATCGACACGACCGGCTGGTTCAGCGTCATCGCCCCCGTCGACCCGAAGAACTCGGCGTCGGGGCCATAGGTGAAGATGCCGCCGTCGGAGGCGACGAACCAGTAGCCGTCGCCGGCCGGATGGCCGGCCATGCCGACCACCGGGGCGTTGAGGGGGATCGAACCGGTCGAGCCGTGGAACGGCGCGTCGAACGAGAACACCCCGCCGTCCTCGCCCAGCAGCCAGTACCCGCTGCCGTCAGCGGTGCAGGCCATGTCGACGATCCGGCCGTTGAGCGGCGTACCCCGCATCGACCCGGCGAAGTTGGCCGCACCGAAGGGCTCGACCCCGCCGTCGGCCGTCGCCAGCCAGTACCCGGTGCCCGACGGGTTGGCCACCGCGGCCACGATGTCGGGCACGACGGAGCTGCCGTAGCTGGGCCGGTTGCCGTAGTTGAGCACCTGGCCGTTCTCGGTGACGATCAGGTAGCCCTGCGAGGCCCCGGGGACCGGGGCCGGCGTGGCGACCGTGCCGTTGCCCGGTCCGGCGGTGAACAGCCCGAGGTCCTCGTAGTTGGCCCCGAGGATCTCGGTGGCGTCGCCGCCGAGCCACGGGCCCAGCACCGAGGCGTAGACCGACCGGTAGTCGATCGTGGTGACCATCGAACCGCGGTCGTTGGCGCCCAGGTTCGGCGCTCCGCCGAAGACCCCACCCTTGACCTTGGGCCCGATCACCAGCGACATCGAGCCCACGCCGTGATCGGTGCCGTTGGCGCCGTTGGTCTCGAGGCGGCGGCCGAACTCCGAGAACGTCATCAGCGTGACCTGGCCGGCGACCCGGGGGTCGAGCTCGGTGAAGAACGTCGAGATGCCGAGGTCGAGCCGCTCCATGAGACCCGTGTGGCGCCAGTCCTGGCCCTGGTGGGTGTCGAAGCCGCCGAGATCGACGCTCAGCACGCGGGCGCCCACTCCGGCGTTGATGAGGCGGGCGGCGATCGCCATCTCCTCCGCGAAGCCGTCGTCGGGCAGCCCCTCGGAGACGCTCTCGATCTGGGTCGCGAAGCGGAGCCCGTCGGCACCCGACTCGGCCACCGCGTCACCCCACGGCCCGAGACCGTGGTTGGCGCTCCCGAACTGCTCGACGATGCGACGGGCGTCGCGCTCGTTCTCGTTGTCGGAGACCAGCCAGCCCGGGGGGCCACCGCTGAGACCGACACCGATGCGGTTGCGGCCGACCAAGGTGAGCGGCACGCCGTGGCCGGTCACCGCCACACCGGCGAGGTCGGCCGGACCGTCGACGCCGTCGAGGTAGCGGCCGAGCCACCCGCTCCAGGGGATGTTCTGGTTGGCGATGCCGCGCTGCCAGCGCTCCATGGCGACGAAGTGGCTCATGTCGGCGTCGGGGTCACCGACACCCGACACCACGGCCACCTGACCGCTGTCGTAGCGTGCCTTCAGGCCGGCGAGCGCCGGATGGAAGGCGAGGCCGTCGTCGATGCGATGGACCTCGGCCGGGTCGAGGGCGAGGTTGCCCCGGAGGTCGCGGTAGCGGCCGGAGTCAACGGGGGCGACCATGTTGAGGCCGTCGTTGCCACCGCCGAGCTGGAGCACGACGAGGATGCCCTCGTTGGCGCCGATGGGCTCGGCGCCGACGAAGTCGGCGGCCCGTGCGAACTGCGAGGAGAGCAGTGGTGCCGCGGCGAGCCCGGCGCCGCCGGCGCCGACCCAGGTGAGGAACTTGCGGCGGCTGACCGACATCGGGTCGGTCGGGTTGGGGACGGCCAGTTCGTTGCGGATCTCGAGGAAGTCGCTCATCGGTCAGCCCACCTGCACGTCGGGGGACAGGGCGATCGTCGTGATGAGGTTGACCCGTTCGGCCCATCCTCGTTCGCCTCGTTCTCGGACCACGTAGTCCTCGAGGATCCGGCGGTTGGCCGCCGAGGCCTCGGCCACGCCGAAGGCGCTGAGCGCGGTGGCGACCGAGTCGCCGGGGGTGCGGCTGTCGATGCCCTCGAGGAAGTTGGTGTCGCCGTTGGCCTTCCACGCGAGGTTGCGGATGAAGCTCGCCCGGGTCAGGAACGCCGAGGCCGAGATGAACGCCTCGAAGTCCTCCCAGCCGGCCGGGTTCGGCGGGTTGAAGGGCATCTGGCCCATCTGGCGCAGCCTCCACTGAGGGTTCGTCTCGTCGGGATCGAGGCCGGTGACCCGGTGCAGGTCGGCGGCGTACTCCAGCGGCGGGCGGGGGATGGGCGTGCGGCCCACGCCGGTGAGGAACTCCTCGCGCAGGAGCAGGGCCCGGATCATCGGACGCAGCGCGAAGTCGTGTTGCAGCAACGTGTTGGCCAGCGCGGTGTGGACCGCGGCCGGCGGCTGCGTCGCGGTCAGGAAGTGCCAGAGCCGCCCCACGAGGTGGCGGGCGGCCCGCTCGCGGAGCTGGGCGTTGAAGAACACGTGGTCGATCAACAGCGGACCATCCCAGCGGCGGCGGACGCCGAGGATCGTCTTCTCCCGGTCGTCGTGCTGCGAGGCATCGAAGCGGTAGAAGCGGCGGTCCTCGTCGAGGGTGTGGCCGGTCCATGCCCGGGCCGCCTCGACGACGTCCTGCTGGGTGTACGAGCCGGTGCCGAGCAGATGGATCTCGAAGTTCTCGCGAGCGAAGTTCTCGTTGGGCTTGCCGACCCGGTTCCGGTAGTTGTCGAGGTACTGCAACATCGCCGGGCTCACGGCGACCTGCTTGACCATGGTCCGGTAGTCCGCCAGCTGGTTCGCCTGGAGGATGGTCAGGTACTCGTGCATCTGGTCGGCGTGCTTGAGCCGACCGCTGTTCACCGTCAGGTGCGAGTGGAAGAACAGCAGCAGCTTCATCTCGAACGGACGGGGGACGGTCGCCCAGCGCTCGACCCAGTAGCGGGCCAGCGTGTTGGCGTACTCCCACGTCCGCTCGCCGTTCACCGCCGGCGGGGACCAGGCCGGGTTCCGGCCGAAGTTCAGGATCTCGTCGACGGCCTCGGCGCGGCTCATGGCCGCGAACGCGTCGACGGTTGCTGCTCGTGTGTCTCCGCCTGTTCGACGGAGCAGATGGCGGGCTTCGCCGCGGTCCACCGCTGCCTCCAGTTGTCCGACTCGTGCGCCCGCTCGCTGGTCATCGACCGTAGGCGGCTCCACCTGGAGTGTTACAAGTGTTAAGAAATCACCACTCGTCACATCCTGCGCGCTCCTGGGAGTGTTCGACCACGCTCCGGGCGTTCCCGGGCGGTGGTAGGGGGCACGTGGCAGGATCACGCCGTGCCCGAGGCCGAGCCGGCGGACCTACCGACCATCTCCACGATCGAGGCGGCGGCCGAGCAGGTCGCCGACGGCGCGGTGCGGACGCCGTGCCTGCGATCGCACACGTTGTCCGAGGTCACCGGGGCGGAGATCTGGGTCAAGTTCGAGAACCTGCAGTTCACGGGATCGTTCAAGGACCGGGGCTCGCTCGTGCGGCTCCTCGCCCTCGACGACGACCAGCGGGCCCGCGGCGTGATCGCCCTGTCCGCCGGCAACCACGCGCAGGGCGTCGCGCACCACGCCGCACGGCTCGGCGTGCACGCCACGATCGTGATGCCGTCGACCACGCCGTACGCCAAGGTCAACCGAACCCGCATGATGGGCGCCGAGGTGGTGCTCGCCGGCCGGGACCTGGCCGAGTGCGTGGCCACCACCGATCGCCTGATCGCCGAGCGGGACCTGACGCTCATCCACCCCTACGACGACCCGCTCATCATCTCGGGGCAGGGCACCTGCGGGCTGGAGATCGACGACGACGCCGGCCCGCTCGACGACGTCGTGGTCCCCATCGGCGGTGGCGGGCTGATCGGCGGTGTCGCGCTCGCGCTCGCCGAGCGACGGCCCGAGGTCGAGATCGTGGGGGTGCAGTCCGAACGCTACGACGCCGTCGCCCGCTCCCGGGGCCGCACCGGCCCGGTCGTCACCGGCGCGACGCTGGCCGACGGCATCGCCGTGAAGTCCCCCGGCCGCCGCAACCGGGCGCTCATCGACCGGCTGGTCGGCGACGTGCGCACCGTCGGCGAGGCGTCGATCGAGCGCGCCATCGCCCTCTTCCTCGACATCGAGAAGTCGGTCGCAGAGGGCGCCGGCGCCGCCTCGCTCGCCGCGGTGCTCGAGCACCCCGAGCGCTTCCGGGGTCGACGGGTGTGCGTGATCCTCTCCGGCGGCAACATCGACGCCCGGGTCCTCGCGTCCGTGCTGCTGCGCGACCTCGTCCGCGGCGGCCGGATCGCGCACCTCCGCATCGAGGCCGACGACCTCCCCGGCAGCCTCGCCGACGTGACGCGGATCATCTCCGACTGCGGCGCCGACATCGTCGAGGTGAGCCACCAGCGCCTGCTCACCGAGCTCCCGGCCCGTCGCGTCGACATCGACGTGATGGTCGAGACCCGGGGCGCCGAGCACACGGCCTCGCTGATCGACCTGCTCCGCGGCGCCGGCCACGGCGTGCGCCTGCGGTCCGACTGACGGCGGCGCCGCCTACGGCGCCGGGGTGTCGCCCTCCTCGCGGGGCAGCACGTCGACCGCGCGCTGGCGGAGGAGGTGGTCGGCGAGCACGAGGCACACCATCGACTCGACCAGCGGGACGGCTCGCGGCAGGACGCACGGATCGTGGCGTCCGGTCGCGGCGAGATCGACCTCGTCACCGTCGCGGGTGACCGTGCGCTGGGAGGCGTTGATCGTCGCCGTCGGCTTGAAGGCGACCCGCACGACGACGTCCTCGCCGTTGGTGATGCCGCCCTGCACGCCACCGCTGTGGTTGGTGGTCGTCGCCGGCCGGCCGTCGTCACCCCGCACGAACGGATCGTTGTGTTCGCTGCCCCGCAGCCTGGTGCCGGCGAAACCCGAGCCGACCTCGATGCCCTTCGCCGCCGGCAGGGAGAGCATCGCGGCGCCGAGGGAGGCGTCGAGCTTGTCGAAGATGGGGTCGCCGAGCCCGGCGGGCACGTTCCGGGCGACGCAGGTCACGACGCCGCCCAGCGAGTCGCCGTCGCGGCGAGCGGCATCGATCGCGGCCTCGATCGCGGCGGCGGCCACGGGGTCGGGGCACCGCGTCGGACCGGCATCGACGCTCGCCTCGTCGACCGTGGACGGGTCGATGTCGGCGTCGATGTCGTGCACGCTCGACACCCACCCGACGACCTCGACGCCGGCGATCGCGGTGAGCAGCTGCCGCGCCACCGCGCCGCCCGCGACCCGCCCGATGGTCTCTCGGGCGCTGGATCGGCCGCCGCCGGCCCATGCCCGGAAGCCGTACTTCGCCTCGGAGGTCCAGTCGGCGTGGCTCGGCCGGTACAGGTCCTTCAGGTGGTCGTAGGCTCCGGAGCGGGCGTCGGTGTTCTCGACGACCAGGGCGATCGGGCTGCCGATCGTGCGTCCCTCGAACACCCCGGACAGCACCTGGACCCGATCGGCTTCCTGGCGTTGCGTCGTGAGGCGGCTCTGACCGGGCCGGCGGCGATCGAGCTCGTGCTGGACCGCATCGACGTCGAGGTGCAGCCGAGGCGGGCAGCCGTCGACGACGACACCCACCGAGCCGCCGTGGGACTCGCCGAACGTGGTGACGGTGAAGAGCCGACCGAACGTGCTGGACACGGAGGCCGAGGGTACTGGCGCCCACCGGCCCGACGACGTGCCACGATGCCGGGCGATGCAGGACGCCCTGGAGCTCGTCGACGAGTGGCCGGTCGACCGCGTCGCCGTCGCGGTCGTCGGCGACGGCGGCGTGCTGGCGACCCGGGGCCCGGTCGACGGACCCTTCGACCTGGCCTCGGTCACCAAGCTGCTCTCCGCGATGACGGTGCTGGTCGCCGTCGAGGAGGGCACGCTCGACCTCGACGCCGCCGCCGGCCCGGACGGCTCGACGATCCGCCACCTGCTCGCCCACGCCGCGGGGCTCGCTCCCGACGGTCAGGTCCTCGCGGCGCCCGGCACACGCCGCATCTACAGCAACGCCGGCTTCGACGTCCTCGGCCAGGAGCTGGAGCGGGCATCGGGCCTCTCGTTCGCCGACTACCTGCGCGAGGCCGTCGCCGCGCCCCTGGGCATGGCGGCGACGTACCTCGACGGCTCCCCCGCCTTCGCCGGCGTCGGGACGGCCACCGACCTCGCCCGCTTCGCCGCCGAGCTGCTCGCGCCGACGCTCGTCGCCACCGAGACGCTGGACGAGGCCACGGGCGTGCAGTTCCCGGGACTCACCGGCGTCCTGCCCGGCTACGGCCGTCAGGACCCGAACGACTGGGGCCTCGGCTTCGAGCTGCGCACGTCGAAGGCGCCGCACTGGACGGCGCCCAGCGCGTCGGCGAGGACCTTCGGTCACTTCGGTGCCAGCGGCACGTTCCTCTGGGTCGATCCGGACCGCCGCCAGGCGATGGTGTGCCTCACCGACCGCCCCTTCGGGGAGTGGGCGCTCGATCGCTGGCCCCGACTGTCCCAGGCCGTCCTGTCGGCCTAGGCGCCCCGATCGTCGTCGGGTTCGACGAGCTCCGTGCCGAGGATCCGCCCGTAGGTGGTCAGCTTCTCGTCGATGCGGGTGAGCGCGGCCCGCAGCTCGTCCATCTGCTGGACGACCGAGCGCCGGTGCTCCTGGAGCAGCTCGACCCGTTCGGGGATCGCGACGTCGCCGAGGCGCATGAGCTCGGCGAAGCGCCGCATGTCGCGGATCGGCAGGGCGGTGACGCGGAGGCACCGCAGCAGCTGCACCCAGGCCACGTCATGGGCGGTGTACCGCCGCTGACCACCGGGCGATCGCTCGATCGTGTCGAGCAGGCCCTCGCGCTCGTAGTAGCGGAGGGTGTCGACGGTGACGTCACAGGCCTCGGCCATCTCCGCCGGCGAGAGGTGCGGGGTCTCGGTCTCCATGGCCCCAGTCAACAACCTGGAGCGCGCTCCAGGTCAAGCGAGGACCGGGCTGCGCCCGTCAGTCGTTGCGGTCGCGGAGGAACCGCTCGAGCTCGTCGGCGAGGTCGATCGAGTTGGCCATCTCGTCGACGGCGCGATCGAACTCCTCTTCGAGGCCCAGGACGTAGTTGCGCACGTCGTCGTCGACCTCGACGGCCGCCTCGACCCGACCGAGCCACTCGGCGACCTCGTCGTCGAGGTCGGTGAATCCGGTCTCGATGCCGGTCACCCGCTCGAGGTGCTCGAGCAGGGCGCGGGTGCAGCGGGGGTTCGGGGAGCCACCGAGGTAGTGCGGCACCGACACCCGCAGCGAGATCGCCGGGACGTGGCGGCGATCGAGCTCACCGTGCAGGACACCCACGACGCCGGTCGGCCCCTCGTACGTCGGCCGCGCCAGGCCCAGGGGCTCGGCGAGCCCGGCGTCGCTCGAACTGCCCGACACCTGCGGCGGTCGGGTGTGAGGGACCCCTGCGGCCATGGCCCCGAGCGTCACCACGAGCTCGGCACCGCTGAGCTCGACGATCTCGACGAGGTGGTCGACGAAGGTCCTCCAGCCCAGGTGCGGCTCGACCCCCGACACCAGCACGACGTCGTGCGGGGCGTGCGGCAACGCTGCGGCGTGGGCCGTCGTGTCGGGCCAGCTGATCTGGCGGATCCCCCGCTCGTCGATGCGCACCTCGGGTCGCTGCTGCTGGAAGTCGAAGTGCTCCTCGGCGTCGATGCGGGCGAGCGGCTCGGCGACGACCCGCTCGCGGATCCACTCGACGGCGCCGGTCGCCGACTCGCCGGCGTCGAACCAGCCGTCGAAGGCCAGCACCACCACGGGGCGCCGGAGCGCCGGAACCCGTTGCCACTGCAGCTCGGACATCGGTGTCCAGCATGGCGGAATCCGGGCCCGGGCACACCCCCGACCTCCGACCGAGGACTCGCAGCCGGCCCGCGTGTTGTCGAAACGGTGGCTCAGCGCGGAGCCGATCGTGCCGATAGGACCACGTGCGAGCCGAGACCGACACGACCAGCCTCGACCCCACGATCGCTCCGGCGACCGACGCTCCTCCCGAGGACGTCCTGGTCGGCGAGCTCGTCGAGATGCTCAACGAGGCCTTCGAGGTCGAGGTGCGCCGCCGCCAGGCCGCGCTCGCCGGCGAGTCACCGGTCGCCGAGCCCGACAGCGGGGTGCGAGCCGCCCGCGGGCTGCTGATCGCCGGGGCGATCGGCGTCGCCGTGTGGAGCGGGATCCTCGCCCTCCTCGTCGTGCTCGCCTGATCCCGCAGCGAATCGTCGCGACCCGACGACCGAACCTCATCCCGACCGGGCCGGTGCCGACGGGAGACTCGGTCCCGAGCGAAGGTGGAGGAGATGGCCCGAATCCTGGTGGTCGACGACGCGAGCTTCATGCGCAACAACCTCCGACGAGTGCTCGTCAGCGGTGGCCACGAGATCTCGGGTGAAGCGGAGGACGGCGCACAGGCCGTCAAGCTCTACGAGGAGCTGACGCCGGACGTCGTGACGATGGACATCACCATGCCGGTGATGGACGGCCTCCAGGCGCTGCGGGAGATCCGTCGCCTCGACCCCGATTCCTGCGTGGTCATGTGCTCGGCGTCGAGCCAGCAGGAGATGGTGGTGGAGGCGATCCACTCCGGGGCCGCCGAGTTCATCGTCAAGCCGTTCCGACCGGAGCGGGTGATGGACGCGATCGCGTTCGGGCTGAACCAGGCCTGAGGACGCCGGGCCGGCGTCAGCGAGCGCTCGTGGCCCGGGGGCACGACGGCAGCCCCGGGCCCCGGCGAGTCTGCCCGCAGGCCACGAACGCGGAGAGGGAGTCGCGTCCGTAGCCTGCGGGCTCTGTCCCGACGGAGCGGTGAGCCCTGACCCTCACCACACCCCTGCCCGTCGGAGACCGATCTGTTCGTCGGGTGCTCATCGCGCACCCCCGTCGTCTGCTGCCGGCTCGACGGCCGGCTCCTCGATGACCTCGATCGGCGAGGAGACCGCGAGCTCGACCGAGCCGGCTGCGGCCAGCTCGACGGTCACCAGCTCGGGGACCGTGTCGGTCGCCGGCCACCCCACCCACACGTTCTCGACGGCGCCGAAGGGCACCAGGCCCTCGCCCACCACCACGGAGCGCACCTGATCGCCCGGCGCCACGACCACCAGGGCGGTCACGTCGCCGAGCGGGACGGCGACGGCCGTGGCGTCGAGGTTCGGCAGGCAGTGCTGCGTGGTCGGTGCGCCGAGCTGCAGCGTCAGGCACGAGCCGACGTCGAGGACGGCCGGTCGCGAGAGGCGCCAGGAGGTC
Organism: Actinomycetota bacterium; assembly: GCA_039818945.1. Taxonomy (GTDB): domain Bacteria; phylum Actinomycetota; class Acidimicrobiia; order Acidimicrobiales; family Poriferisodalaceae; genus JBCBSZ01. Next base: position 11,003 of record JBCBSZ010000050.1, on the reverse strand, counting down.
CCGTCGATCAGCCCCTCGACCGCGAAGCCGGGCTCCTCCGGGACGTCGGCCTCGGCGACGACGGCGGTCGGCTCGTCGACACCACGGATCACGGCACCGTCGGGCGCAGCGGACAACCAGCTCTCCCAGTCGTCCGCCCCGACCGAGCGCAGGCTCGAGGCGAGGTCGAGCAGCTCGACGGGACTGATGCCCACGGCGGTGACCTCGACGATCGCGTCGCCGACGCTCCACATCAGGCGCAGTAGATCGCCGTCGGGGCCGGGTTCGGTGAACAGCAGCCGCTCGACGCCGTCTCGGGGCACCACGAGCGGGGAGGTCGGCGCCGTCACCCGCAGCATCTCGAGCTCCAACGAGGAGCCGGGACGCACGGAGAGCTCGATGGCTCCGTCGACGGCCGGATTGGCCCACGACTGCCTGATCTGCGCCGACTCCTCGTCGGCGAGCATGCCGCCCTCGTCGACAGCGACGAAGCCGACCGGCAGCGCCTCGACGTCGAACCCGGGACCGTCGAGGCGGCGGGGCAGGCTGCGGGCCACGTCGACCAGTTCGGCGTCGGAGAAGCCGCGGGCGTAGAGCTCCCGGACCACCTGGGTCTGGTTGTCGACCCACGTCAGCGAGGCCCGATCCTCGTCGGAGCGGCCCAGCCAGGCGGTGGCGCCGTTGACGTCGACCTGTGCGGCGTCGGTCGGGGGCACCAGCTGGTCCGGTGACAGCGACGACTCGCGCACGACGATTCGCCCGTCGCGACCGACCGGCTCGATCACCTGGATGAAGTCCTCGCCCGAGGGCGTGATGTCGGACGGCGCGAGATCGACGACCTCGTTCAGCTCGAAGCCCGAGGGCACCTCGCCCGGCAGGAGGCGGGGCAGGCCCTCGACCGGAGCCGAGGAGACGACCTCGGTGGGCTCGTCGGCCACCAGCGCGACACCGATGGGGACGGCGCCGACCACCACGGCGGCAGCGCCGGCGACGGCGAGGCGGCGGCGGACCCGGGCCCGACGAGCGCGCTCGGCGCGGCGCAGGACGGACCGGTAGGCGTAGGGCGAGGGGTCGACGCGATCGCTGCGACCCTCGAGGGCGGCGCGGAGGCGACGCTCGAGATCGTCACCACCTCCCTCGGCACGCTCCTCACCCTTCACACCCCCAACGACACCGGGGGGCGGGGATCGGTTCCGAGAAATCCGCGAAGTTCTCGGGGACCTACTCGCCGAGCGTGCGGCGCAGCTCGGCCAGCCCGCGGTGGAGCAGGCTCTTCACCGTGCCGGGGCGGACCCCGAGCGTGTCGGCGATCTCGCGCTCGCCCAGGCCGCCGTAGTAGCGCAGCACCACGGCGGCTCGACGCTTCGGCGGCAGGGCGGCGATGGCGTCGAGCATCTCGTCGGCACCCAGCTCGACGGACGGCAGCGCGGTCTCGTGCCGGCGGGCCCGACGCTCCCGCTTGCGGCGGCGCAGCTCGTTGCGGCAGCCGTTGACGACGGAGGTGCGCAGGTAGGCACCGGGTCGATCGACCCGCCGCCAGCGCTGGTGCAGCTTCACGAAGGCGTCCTGCACCAGCTCCTCGGCCACGTCGAGCTCGTCGACCAGGAGGACGGCGAGGCGCACCATCGGCTGGTACTCGGCGAGGAAGACCTCCTCGAACGAGCGGCGCCGATCGTCGAACGCCGTCTCGTCGACCGGCGCGAACGAGAGCGAGTCCTCGCCCTGGCGCTCGTGGTCGAGCCGCTCGCCCACCGTCGGTCCTTCGTCTCGTGAGGTTCGTGTGCCGTTCCTGACGGTGATGGTACCGCCACCGCACGGCTTCGTCCCATCGCGCCTCGCGCCCAGCGTGTGCGGGGGGAGCGCCCACCCCGCATCGGCCGGTGGGCTACCCTGGCGAACGCATGTTCGTGGAGACCGCCGTCGACCAGACCGCCGAGGAACCGGCGCACCTGGCCGGGCTCGACGCCGACCAGCGCGCCGCCGTCACCCACGGCGAGGGCCCGCTGTTGATCGTCGCCGGTGCGGGCACGGGCAAGACCCGCACGCTGACCGCTCGGCTCGCCCACCTGCTTCGCTCCGGCGTGCCGGCCGACCGGATCCTGCTCCTCACCTTCAGCCGGCGGGCCGCCGCCGAGCTGGTCGAGCGGGCCGCGCAGATGGCCGGTGCGCACGAGCGCATCCGGGGTGGGACCTTCCACGCCACCGCCACCTGGGTGCTGCGCGAGCACGGTGGCGCCGTGGGCGTGCGGCCCAACTTCACCGTCCTCAACGCCGGCGACGCCGTCGACCTCATCGGCGTGGTGCGCACCGAGCTCGGCCTCGCCGAGCGGGGCCGCCGCTTCCCGACCAAGGACACCATCGCCGCCATCGCCGGCCGGGTCGCCACCTCCCTGCAACCACTGAGCGAGACGGTGCGGCGCCACTTCCCCTGGTGCGAGGAGCACCTCGACGACCTGCGGGCGGTGCTCGCCGCCGCCGCCCAGCGCAAGCGCCGCCTCGGCGTCCTCGACTTCGACGACCTCCTCCTGCACTGGCGGGCGCTGCTCGCCACCCCGGCGGGGGCGACGGTGGTGGAGCGCTTCGACCACCTCCTCGTCGACGAGTACCAGGACACCTCGCCGGTGCAGGCCGACGTGCTCGAGGCGATGGCCGGCGAGCACCGCAACATCACCGTCGTCGGCGACGACGCGCAGGCGATCTACGGCTTCCGCGCCGCGACGGCCGAGAACCTGCGCCGCTTCCCCGATCGGTTCCCGGGCACGACCGTCGTGACCCTCGAGCGGAACTTCCGGTCGACCCAACCGATCCTCGATGCGGCCAACGACGTCCTCGCCGCCGGCGCCACGGCCTTCGAGCGCCGCCTGGTCGCCGATCGCGCCGGCGGGAGCCGGCCGACGCTCACCACGTGCCTCGACGAGAGCGCACAGGCCCGCCGGGTGTGCGAGCGGGTGCTCGCCGAGCGCGAGGCCGGGCTGGCCCTGCGCGACCAGGCCGTCCTCGTCCGGGCGGCCCACCACTCGGCCGGCCTCGAGATCGAGCTCGGCGCGCGCGACATCCCGTTCGTGAAGTTCGGCGGGTTGAAGTTCGTCGAGACCGCCCACGTGAAGGATCTGCTCGCCACCCTCCGCGTGCTCGAGAACCCGGCCGACGAGCTGGCCTGGCACCGCATGCTGCGCCTGCTCGACGGCGTCGGGCCGGCGACGGTCCGGCGGGTGTGTGACGAGCTCGGGGTCGGCGCCGACGACGTCGATCCCACCGAGTCCCTCCGCCGCTTCTGCGCCGGCGAGCCGGAGCTCCCGGCCTCGGCCGGCGACGAGGCCGACGAGCTGCGAGCCGCCCTCGCCGACTGCCGCGGCGAGGCAGCACCGGCGACGCAGATCGACCGGCTGCTCGGATTCTTCGAGCGGGTGATGCCGAGGGTGCACGACGCCGCCCCCACGCGGGTCGCCGACCTCCACCAGCTCGCCGAGCTGGCCGGCGCCGCACCCACGCGGTCGCAGTTCCTCGCCGATCTCGTGCTCGACCCCCCGTCGTCCACCTCCGAGCTGGCCGGGCCGCCCCACCTCGACGACGACTGGCTCACGATCTCGACCATCCACTCGGCCAAGGGGCTCGAGTGGCGGGCGGTGCACCTGGTCCACGCCGCCGACGGGTGCCTGCCCTCCGACATGGCGCTCGGCGAGCCGGACGGCCTCGACGAGGAGCGGCGGCTGCTCTACGTCGCGCTCACCCGGGCCCGCGACCACCTCCACGTGAGCTACCCGGTGCACTTCCACATCCACCGCTTCGGCCGCGACGACCGCCACGCCCACGGTCAGCTCAGCCGCTTCCTGCAGCCGATCCGCGACCGCTTCGACGACGACGTCGCCGGGGCCGCGACGCACGACGACGTGCTGGGCGGCGGCGTGGCCGACGTCGACCCCGTGGGCGACCTGTTGGGCTCGCTCTGGGAGTCCTGACCCGGCAGGCTGGGCGCCGATGACCCCGGCGATCGTCGCGCTCGAGCGGGCTGGTGTGGCCCACCGCGTCCTCTCCTACGAGCACGACCCGGGCGCCGAGGCCTACGGCACCGAGGCCGCCGAGGCGCTCGGCCTCGATCCCGCCGGGGTGCACAAGACGCTCGTGGTCGCCCTCGCCGGCGGCACCCACGGGGTCGGGCTGGTCCCGGTGACCTCCCAGCTCGACCTGAAGGCCTGTGCCCGGGCCCTGGGCGCGAAGAAGGCGACGATGGCCGAGACCCGCGACGCCGAGCGGCTCACCGGCTACGTCGTCGGAGGGATCTCACCGCTCGGGCAGCGCCGCCGGCTCCCGACCGCCGTCGACGAGGCGGCCGCATCGCTCCCGGAGATCTTCGTGAGCGCCGGGCGTCGCGGCCTCGAGATCGGCCTCGCACCCGAGGTGCTGGTCGACCTCCTCGACGCTGCGCTCGCCCCCCTGGCGTCGTGACCCTCGTCGACGATCTCCTGGCCGAGCTCGACCTCGGCCGCGTGCCGGTCGACGTCGTCGGGCCCACCCACGTGCTGCCGTCGCCGTTCGCGGTGACCGAGCTGGCCTCCGCCACCGTCGCCGGCGCCACGGCTGCCGCCGCCCAGCTCGCCGCGATCCGCAACGACGACCACGTCGGCCGGGTCCTGGTCGATCGCCGGCACGCCGCGGTCGCCTTCCGCAGCGAGCGCCACCTGCGGGTCGGCGGCGAGGCGCCGACGCTGTGGGACCCGATCAGCGGCTACCACCGCGCCCGCGACGGTCGCTGGGTCCAGCTCCACGCCAACTTCCCCCACCACCGGGCCGGGATCGTCGAGTACCTCGGTGTGGACGCCCAACGCGAGGCGGTCTCGGCGGCCATCGCCGACCGCGACGCGTTCGAGCTGGAGGACGCGCTCACCGCCCGCGGCCTGATCTGCGCCGCGCTCCGCTCGCTCGACGAGTGGTCCGGGCACCCGCACGCCGCGGCCCACCGGGGCGAACCCGTCGTGGCGATCGAGCGCATCGGCGACGCGCCACCGGGGGCGCCGTCCCCCGCCGACCGGCCCCTCGCCGACATCCGGGTGCTCGACCTCACCCGGGTCATCGCCGGTCCGGTCGCGACGCGAACGCTCGCCGCCCACGGCGCCGACGTGCTGCGCATCACCTCGCCGCACCGGCCGGTGGTGGCGGCCGCGGAGCCCGACACCGCCTGGGGCAAGCGATCGGCCCACCTCGACCTCGAGCTGCCGGGCGACCGAGCCCGGCTCGATCGACTCGTCGCCGACGCCGACGTCTTCGTGCAGTCGTACCGTCCCGGCTCGCTCGCCGCCCGCGGCTACGGCGCGGACCGACTGGCCCGGCTGCGGCCCGGGATCGTGCACGTCTCGGTCTCCGCGTTCGGCACCGGCGGCCCGTGGGGCGGGCGCCGAGGGTTCGACTCCATCTGCCAGACCGCCACCGGGATCGCCCACGAGGGGGCTCGGTACCGACCCGGGGACGATCCGCGCCCGCTGCCGTGCCAGGCCCTCGACCACGCCACCGGCTTCCTCGCCGCGGCCGGGGCCACCGCCGCCCTGGTCCGCCGGGCGACCGAGGGTGGGAGCTGGGCGGTCAGCGTGTCGCTCCAGCGCACCCGAGACCTGCTGGTCTCGCTGGGCATCGACCACGCGGCCGAGCGGGGGGTCGTCGCACCCACCCACGACGACGTCGCCGACCTCCTCGACACCCGTTCGACCCCGTTCGGTCCGGTGACCCACGTCCGCCCGCCCGGCTCGATCGACGGCGTCGCGCCTCGCTGGGAACGCCCACCGTCGCCGGCCGGGAGCGACCGTCCGACCTGGTAGCGGACCGATCGAGGATTTCCCCGGTCCGAGTGCATCCACGAGATGGACACCAGGCGAAGAAGGCGTAACTCCCAGATACACCCCCCTGATCATGGAGAGTCCCTGATGAACCGTTCACGTTCCTGGCGCGTTGGCGCCGTCGCACTCGGCCTCACCCTCGTGGCCGCCGCCTGCGGAGATTCCGACGACGACGAGGCCGAGCCGGCCGAGACGACCGAGGCCGCGGCCCCGGCCGCCGACGGCACGATCGTCGACGTCGCGACCGAAGCCGGCTCGTTCACGACCCTGCTCGCCGCCGCCGACGCTGCCGGTCTCGTCGAGACCCTGTCGGGCGAGGGCCCGCTCACCGTGTTCGCGCCGACCGACGACGCCTTCGCCGCCCTCCCGGAGGGCCTGGTCGAGGCGCTCCTCGAGGACACCGACACCCTGGCCGAGATCCTGACGTACCACGTGGTCGCCGGTGAGGTCCTGGCCGCCGACGTCGTCGAGCTCAGCGAGGCCGAGTCCGTGCAGGGCGACACCATCGACATCACCGTCACCGACGAGGGTGGCGTGATGGTCGACGGCGCCAACGTCGTCACCCCCGACATCGCCGCCAGCAACGGCGTGATCCACGTCATCGACGCGGTCATCCTCCCCGAGGGCATCGTGCTGCCGGACCACGGCGCCGACGACATGGAGGAGATGGACGAGTCCATGGACGAGGAGATGACCGACGACACCGAGGCTCCGGCCGAGGAGGAGGCCGCACCTGAGGTCGGCACGCTCGTCGACGTCGCCACCGAGGCCGGCTCGTTCACCACGCTGCTCGCCGCCGCCGAGGCCGCCGGTCTCGTCGAGACGCTGCAGGGCCCGGGTCCGTTCACCGTCTTCGCCCCGACCGATGACGCCTTCGCCGCCCTCCCCGAGGGCACCGTCGAGGGCCTCCTCGAGGACATCCCGGCGCTGACCGAGATCCTCACGCTGCACGTGGTCGCCGCCGAGGTGCCCGCCGCCGACGTCGTCGGCCTCACCGAGGCCACCATGGTCAGCGGCGAGGTGCTCCCGGTCGTCGTCGACGGCGACACCGTGATGATCGGCACCGCGACGGTCCTCCAGACCGACATCGAGGCCTCCAACGGCATCATCCACGTCATCGACTCGGTGCTGCTGCCCGCCGGCTGAGTCGAGTCCTCGCCCGGCTGGGGCCCCGGCGCCCCAGCCTCCTCCCGAGGTCCTCGGCCCCGGACGGCGGCTACGCCGCATGGTGGGCCTGCGGCCGGGCCGTCTCCGGACAGCCGGCGTACCTCGGTCAGCGAACCATCCACGAACGGCCCCGGTCCCGCCCCCCCAGGACCGGGGCCGCTTCGCGTCCCGGTGGTCCTGGGCGTCAGCCGAGTTGGGCGAGCTGGCGGCCGGCCTCCGCCACGTCGAAGAAGTCACGCCACTCGGTGATCTTGCCGTCCTCGACGACGAAGACCCCCATGAGGTGGATGCCGGCCCAGTTGTCCCCGACCCGGAAGCGGTCGGTGCGCTCGTTCATCACGACCCGGTCGTCGGCGGTCTGGTGGTGCACGACCCACTCGATCTCGTCGCACTGCCCCAGGAACGGGCCGAGGAACTCGCGGGTGGCCGCCGCCCCCTCGAGCACGTTCATCCCGATGTTCTCGTAGCGGATGTCGTCGGCGACGAGCGCGATGGCGGCGTCGATGTCGGCACGCTCGCACGCGGCGAGGAAGGCGTTGACGGTCTCTTCGGCGGTCATGAGGGCAGCCTCGCGCGTCGACCTCAGGTCATGGGCAGGCACCAGTCGATCGGGTCGAGCCCGGCCTCCTCCAGCGCCGCGTTGGCGCGGGAGAACGGGCGGGTCCCGAAGAAGCCGTTGTGGGCGGACAGCGGTGAAGGGTGGGGCGACTCGATCACGACGTGGCGCGAGCGGTCGATCAGCGCCTTCTTCTTCCGGGCGTAGCCGCCCCAGAGGATGAAGACCACCGGGTGCTCCTTGGCGTCGACCGCCGAGATGACCTGGTCGGTGAAGGTCTCCCAACCCCGCTTGGCGTGGGAGCCGGCCTGCCGGGCCCGAACGGTGAGCACCGCGTTGAGCAGCAGCACCCCCTGGCGGGCCCAGTGCTCCAGCGAGCCGGACGCCGGCTCGCCGCACCCGAGGTCGGACCGGAGCTCGGTGAAGATGTTGACCAGCGACGGCGGGGGCGCGACGTCGGGCCGGACCGAGAAGCACAGCCCGTGGGCCTGGCCGGGACCGTGGTAGGGGTCCTGACCGAGGATGAGCACCCTGGTCCGCTCGAAGGGCGTGAGGTGCAGCGCGGCGAACACCTCGTCGTGGGGCGGGAAGACCTCGTGGCGCTGCCGCTCGGCGTGGACGAACTCCTGCAGCTCCCGCCAGTACGGCTTGGCCAGCTCCTCACGCAGGACGGGATTCCAGTCCGTCTTCATGCGGCTCGACCGTAGTGTCCGCCGCAGCGCGCACCGCCGACCGGACGATGTCGGCCGACGTGGCGATGAAGTAGGCGGCCCAGGCCAGGATCCCGAGCAGCTTACCGCCGTCCTCGACGACGAGCCACGTGCCGCGCCCCGTGCCGACGACGTCCGCGCCGACCGAGGCGGCGAAGACCAGGGCGCTCGCGGCGAGCAGGTGGAGCCGGGTGCGGAGCAGCTCGGCCCGGTTGGCGACGATCCAGGTCACGGCCACCGCGCCGTAGCCGGCGACGATCGCGTGCTTCGACACGCCGAGCCACCGCGGCAGGAGCACGGCGTGGAGCTGGAACAGGTCGTCGAGGAGCAGGAGCACGCCGAGCGCGGCGCCCGAGGACAAGAAGTGCGCCGCTCCGCGCCGATCGACCAGCGCGGCGACGAACCCACCGCAGCCGGCGACCGTCGCCGCGATCGCCCAGCAGACCACGCCGAGCTGCGAGACCAGGCCGGTGTACCAGGGGAGGCCGCCGACGGTGACCGGGTCGAGCAGCAGCTCCTCGCGCTCGACGACGTCCTGACCGATGGCGGCGGCGAGCACGCCGAGGCCGCCCGCCCAGACGATGACGAGCGGCGCGGCGGCGCGCACGACCGCGAGGCCACGGATCCGTCGGCGTCGCTCCATCGGGCTCCATCGACCGATCGAGCCGGAGCGTTGAGCCACACTGGCCCGATGCCCAGACCCCGGGTCATCATCGACTGCGATCCCGGCAGCGACGACGCCCTGGCGATCGTCCTCGCCGCCGCGCACGCCGAGGTCGTCGGCATCACGACCGTCGCCGGCAACGTCGGGCTCGAGCACACCACCCGCAACGCGCTCCGGGTCTGCGAGCTCCTCGGCCTCGACGTCCCCGTCCACGCCGGTGCGGACGGGCCCCTGGTCGGGACCAGGGTCGATGCGGCCGAGGTGCACGGCGCCGACGGCCTCGCCGGTTCGGGGCTGCCACCGGCGTCGGGGTCGCCCGCGAGCCATGACGCGGTCCGCTTCCTCATCGACACCGTCCGGGCCGAGCGCAACCTGTGGTTGATCGTGATCGGGCCGATGACCAACGTCGCGCTGGCGCTGCGGCAGGCGCCGGATCTCGCCGACAGACTGGCGGGCATCTCGTTCATGGGTGGCGGTCGCCACGGCGGCAACGCCACGGCGGCGGCGGAGTTCAACCTGCTCGCCGATCCCGAGGCGGCGGCGGTGGTGCTCGCTTCGGGGGCGCGGTTGCTCATGGCCGGGCTCGACCTGACCCACCAGGCGCCGGTGGACGACGACCGTCAGGCCGAGCTCGCCGCCATCGACCGCCCGGCCGCACGGATGGCCGCCGGGCTGATCGCGGAGTTCCTCGATCGGATCGAGGCGCTCGGGCTCCCCCGCCACGGTCACCTCCACGATCCGTGCGCCGTCGCCGCCGTGACCCACCCCGCGCTCGTGACCCACGACCTCCTCCCGGTCGCGGTCGAGACCGTCGGCGCGCACACCCGCGGCATGACCGTCGTCGACGAGCGGGGCGGCCATGACAGCGCGGAGCCCAACGTCCGCGTCGGACGCACGATCGACGGCGACGCGCTCTGGCGCCTCCTCGTCGACGCCCTGAGCGCCTGATCGTTCAGGGCGCGACGATCGCCAGCAGCTCCTCGTGGAGCGCGGCGTGCGCGGAGGCCACGACGAACCCGCCGTCGCCGGGGCTCCCACCGTCGCGCGACGTGACCACACCGCCCGCTCCCTCGACGATCGGCACGAGCGCGGCGATGTCGTAGGGCGCCAGGTCCGTCTCGACCACGGCGTCGACGAAGCCCAGGGCCAGGAAGCCGTAGTTGGCGCAGTCGCCACCGAAGCGGGTCATCCGACAGGCGGCGGCCACCCGCTCGAAGGCGGCCACCTCGTCCGCCTCGGTGAACATGTCCGGGTGGGTGCAACAGACCGTCGCCTCGGCGAGCGCTGCCGTGCGCCTGGTGGCGAGCTCGCGACGACCGGCGGGGCCGTCCATCCACGCCCGGCCCGCCCGGCCGACGTAGGTCTCGTCGAGCACCGGCAGGTGCATCCATCCGAGCAGCGGGTCGTCGCCGTCGCGGAGGCACACCAGCGTGCCGAACAGCGGGATGCCGCTGACGAAGGCGCGCGTCCCGTCGATCGGATCGATGATCCAGCTGAGCTCGCCGGACCCGGTCGTGCCCCGCTCCTCGCCGACGATCCGATGGTCGGGGAAGCGAGCGGTGAGGTGGGCCCGCAGCTCGTCCTCCACGGCGCGGTCGGCCTCGGTCACCGGGTCGAACCCCTCCGCGAGCTTGGAGGCGACCTCGATGGGTCGCCGGAACCACTCGAGCGACCTGCGGCTCGCCGCACGGATCACCGGCGTGAGCTCGTCGACGAGCTCGTCCAGGTCGGGATCATCCATGCCGGCACCATGGCACACCTCGCCGTCCGAGCCGGTCAGCGCAGCGGTCGGCGCTCGGGGCGCCGGATCGCCGACTCGGCGAGTGCGTCGTCGCACCCGTCCAGCGGGGCAGGAGCAGGCCGAGGACCTCCCCCGGCGCCAGGCCGCAGCCCGGCGGTGGCCTAGGGTCGTTCCATGAGCGCCTGGGTGCTGATCGACGAGCAGACCCCGATCGACGTCGAGCTCGACGACGATCTCGTGGTCGATCCGGCCGTCCTCGGCTGGGATCGCCGACCGGAGGGTCTGTGCCGCGGCGACGTCTGCATCCCGGTCGACGAGGACGGGCCGCTCGACCTCGAGCGCCTGGCCGAGCTGCTCG
>JBCBSZ010000049.1:0-45055 GCA_039818945.1 Actinomycetota bacterium | reverse complement strand
GAACGACGCGGCCAGCGCCGAGACGTGGCCCTTCTCGCAGCGGAGCGTCACGCGGTCGAGCCCGGCGAGCAGCTGGAGGAAGAAGACCCGCTGACCGGGCTGACCGATGGTCCCGGTGGTGAAGTCGTCGACGAGGTCGAACCGGTAGGACTCGCTCATGCGGGGCCCATGCCCTTGAGGCTCCCGCCGTTGGTGTTGACCGCCAGCACCAACGGGCCGTCGGCGGTGTAGAGCAGCGCGCTGATCGAGCACGGTCCGACCACGATCCGCTGGAACAGGTCGAGGTGGGTGCCCATGGCGTCGGCGACCGCGGCCCTGATCGGGTCGGCGTGGGAGACCGCGACGATGGTCTCGCCGGGGTGCGCGGCGACCAGGCGGTGCAGCGTGCCACCGATGCGCTGCTGCATCGCGGCGAAGCTCTCGCCGCCCGGGAACGTGAAGCCGCTCGGGTAGCGCTGGACCGTGGACCACTCCGTGCGACGCCGCAGGTCGCTGAGGCGCTTCCCGGTCCAGTCGCCGACGTCGAGCTCGAGCAGCCCCTCGTCGGTACGGACCCGGAGCCCGGTCGCCTTGGCGATCGGCTTGGCCGTCTCTCGGGTGCGCTCCAGCGGGGAAGCGTAGACGGCGGCGACGCGATCGAGCTCGCCGATGCGGGCCGCCGCGGTCTCGGCCTGCGCGACCCCCTCGTCGGCGAGGTGCAGGCCCGGTGCGCGACCCGGGAGCTTGGCCCCGGTGGTCGGCGTCTTGCCGTGGCGGACCAGGAGCACGAGCGTGGGTCGGGAGGGGGAGCGCTTGGCCACGATTCGGTTGCCTCACCTGGTCGCCGGGACCTGCCCGACGCTACCGGCGGGTGGCGAACGACCCGACACCACCCCGCCCTCGTTGGCGGCGAGGTCGCTCGGTGTGGTCGGCTCGTGGCGTGGACGACCTGGACGTGCTCGCCGAGGACATCGCCTCGTGCCGCCGGTGCCCGAGGCTGGTCGCCTGGCGCGAGCAGGTGGCGGTCGAGAAACGGGCCGCGTTCCGCGACGAGGAGTACTGGGGCCGGCCCGTCCCGGGCTTCGGCGACCCGCAGGCGCGGATCGTCGTCGTCGGCCTGGCACCCGCAGCACACGGCGCCAACCGGACGGGTCGGGTCTTCACCGGCGACCGCTCCGGCGACTTCCTCTACGCCTCGATGCACCGCCTCGGTCTCGCCAACCAGGCGGAGAGCGTGTCGCTCGACGACGGTCTCCGGCTCCACGACGCCTGGGTCGCGGCGGCGGTCCGGTGTGCGCCGCCGGCGAACAAACCCACCCCGGAGGAGCGCGACGCCTGTCGACCGTTCCTCACCAGGGAGCTGGCGTCGCTGTCGCGGTGGAACGTGCTCGTCGCGCTGGGCCAGTTCGGCTACGCCGCGGCGGCCCGTGAGGTCGGTCTGCGGCCCCGGCCACGCTTCGGGCACGGGGTCGAGGTCGAGCTCGGCGACGGCCGCCACATCGTCTGCTCGTACCACCCGAGCCAGCAGAACACCTTCACCGGCCGACTGACCGAGGACATGCTCGACGACGTCTTCGCTGCAGCGCTGCGGCTCGCCGACCGGTGACGACGAGGAACGCACCGGGTGGTTGACGCGAATGCGTCAGCCGCGGACGGCGCATCCCTATACTGACGCCGCGATCGCGCAACCCACCGTGCGCATCGCCAGCCTCGGGGGCTCGGGGAGGTTTGCCCACCACTCCTCCGCGAGTCGCCCGGGGCACCCGATCGTTCCGTCGCTACGAGGCCGCCCGGGCCCGACGGCCGTCGGCGGCGGCCTGGACCAGCTCGACGACCGCACCGCCGGTCTCGGCGAACGAGTCGGCGCCCAGCGAGATGGCGTGCTCGGCGTCGGTGAAGCCCCGCCCGCCGACGATGATCTGCACGTCGGACTCGGCCCCTCGACGGATGGCGCGCACGGTCTCCGCGATGCGGAGGTCGTTGTCGGCGGCCCCGGCGTAGAGCGTCACGGCGAGCAACTGGTCGGCACCGCGGACGCTTCGCTCGAACGACGGTGGCGGCACGTCGGCGCCGAGGTCGATGGCGACGTAGCCGTGACCGCGCAGGACATCGGCCATCATCGCCACGGGCAGGCTGTGGTGGTCGCCCGGGGCGGCCCCGAGGATCACCCGGCCACGGCGCCGACCCCGACGACGCGTGTGCGTCGACAGGCGACCGAGCAGCAGGTTGGTGACCGCCGACGCCCGGTGCTCGTCAGCGACGTCGAGCTCGCCCGCCGCCCACCGCTCGCCGATCTCGGCCATGGTCGGGCCGAGCAGACGGAGGTGGAGGTCGGTCGGCTCGGCGCCGGAGTCGAGCGCCCCGGTCACGACCTCCCACGAGCCCTCGACGTCGCCGTCGACGAGTCGATCGAGGAGACGACGTTGGTGGAGCTCCCAGCTCTGCGCCCCGCGCCGCCCGGGCTTCGGCTGATCGTCTCCGAACCGCTCCAGCGCCTCGGGATCGACCCGCCACTCGCCGCCGACCCGCCGAGCTTCGAGCCGGCCGCGCCGCACGTAGCGATACACGGTGTTGTAGTGGACGCCGAGCCGCTCGGCGACCTCGTGGAGCGTCAGATCACCGCCGCCGTCAGGCTGCGCCACGGTTCCCGGCCTCGCGGTCCACGTCGGCCGAGCCGTGGGAGCTCTCCGCCGAGGAGGCCGCCTGGGGTCGCCACGCAGCTCGGATGCGTCGGCTGGTCGACCGGGTGGGGAGGTAGCCGGCCGCCGCCCGCTCCTCGTCGGTCTCACCACCCCACACGCCGTGCTCCCGCCCGATGCGACCCATCATGCGACACACCTCGATCACCGGGCACACCGCACAGTACTTCTTGGCCAGCTCCTCACGCCGGGACCGCTGGCCCTCCGACTCTCGCTTGCCGTCGTAGAAGAGCTCGGTCTTCCCACGGCACATCGCGAGTTCGGTCCAGTCGAAGTTCGGCGCCAACGAGTCGAGATCCGCCACCTCAGTCTCCTGTCCTGTGGTGATGGACTCACTTTACTGGTAAATGGCGCGAAGGGCACGCCCGAGTGGGCTCGGTCAGCCTCCCGAGGGCGCCGAGATGGCGGCGGGGACCTCCGTCGCCCACTCCGGCCACCGCTTGCGGCTCTTGATCGACAGCTTGTGCATCAGCTCGATCGCCGCGGGATCGTCCTCGCCGGGTCGACCGATGATCACGCCCTGCTCGAGCATCTTCATGATGATCTCGCGCCCGAGCGGGGTGCGGATGATGGTCAACGTCCAGTCGTTGTCCTTGCCGATCCCGCCGGTGGAGATGTCGGCGTGCTCGGCGGCGAAGTCGGGGCAGTGGTTGCAGCCGTCCCGGGTCCAGGCGTGGCACTCCTTGAGCGGCACCTCGAGGTAGCGGCCGTCGTGGGTCCAGATCTGGAAGACGCCCTTGATGTTGGTCTTCTTGATCTCCGAGCGCTTGAGCCCGAACTTGAACCAGAACAGCTCCTCGAAGATCGCCTCGTCGAACGTCTTCGAGCAGAGCAGCCCGATGTTGAGCGCGAACCGGCGGCCGACCTTGCCGACCTTGCGCGACGCCATCACCGGCAGGATCGAGCTCTGGCAGCTCATCCCGACGAGGGCGACCTTCTCCGCCCCACCGTCGATGGCCTCGTCGTAGGCGAGCGTGTTGGCCGAGTAGGTGTAGCGCGAGCCGGCGCCGCGCAGGACCTCGTCACGGGTGCGAGCGACGCCGGGCACCGCCGTCCACGCATCACCCTCGTCGGCCAGATACGACGTCAGCGCAGCGTCGATGTAGCCGTTCTCGAGGCACCAGATGAGGATCGCCGAGACGAGGCCGCCGTCCTGGCCCAGCTCGTGCACGAAGTCGTCGGAGGCCCGGGTGAGGATCACGTCCTTGTAGACGCCCGAGACCTCGTCGCCGTTGCGGTCACGGCCGAAGAGGAGCTGATCGGCCTCCTGCTCCCAGGTCCGGAACCGGGGGCAGGCCCGCGTGCACGACGTGCAGCCCTTCTCGCCGTGGATGCAGTTGTCGAGGCCGAGCTCGGTCTCGAGGTGGTACGGCGTGAAGCCACCCTGGACGTGGTCGTACCCGATCACGTCGTGCGGGCAGGCGATCACGCAACCGGAGCAGCCGGTGCAGAGTCCCGAGGTGATGACCTCGGCGTAGAGCTCCTTCCACTGGTGGGTCCAGCGGGCCTTCTTGGCGGGTTGCTCGGTGTCGGTGACGGCCATGTGCTCACTGTAGGTCCGGGGCCCACCGGGACTGCGACCCGGCGGGCGTGCGCCGGTAGTGTCGTCGCCCTCCGACGGCCCAGGAGGTGCGCATGTCCTCTCGACGCGACCCGAGCACCGACGGCCGCGGTGGTCACCTCAAGCGGCGGGTCGTGTCCGTCGGCGGGATGGTCGTGGCCGCGCCGCTGCTCCTGCTCGCCCTGCCGGTGCTGGTGCCCGTCGCGCTCGTCGTCGACCTCCTCACCGCGCCGCGCCGCCTCCCCACGCTGCGGGCGGTCGGCTTCGCCGTCGCCTACGTGTTCACCGAGCTCGTCGGCCTGGCGGCGTCGGCCGCGCTGGCGGTCCGCTTCGTCGGTCGACGCGACAGCGAGGCGTGGATCGACGCACACGTCAGGTTGCAGGCCGCGTGGACCGGGATGCTGTTCCGCTCCGCCCGCCTGCTACTCGGTCTCCGCGTGACCGTCGACGGCGAGGAGGACCTCTCCCGGCCGCCCCTGCTCGTGTTCGGCCGTCACGTCAGCCTGGTCGACTCGATGGTCTCGGCCGTGCTGCTCGGGAGCGACCGGGGGTACGAGCTCCGCTACGTCCTCAAGCGCGAGCTGCGCGCCGACCCGTGCCTCGACATCGTCGGGCACCGCCTGCGCAACCACTTCGTCGACCGCACGGGCGGCGACGCAGCCGAGACGGCAGCGGTCGGTCGGCTCGGCGACGACCTCCGCGCCGACACCGCGGTGATCATCTTCCCGGAGGGCACGAGGTTCAGCCCGGCCAAGCGCGACCGTGCCCTCCAGCGCCTGCGCGACCGCGACGACACCGGCGATCTCCTGCCGATGGCCGAGGACCTGCGGCACCTGCTCCCGCCCCGACCCGGCGGTGCGCTGGCACTGCTCGACCGGGCCCCCGACACCGACGTCGTGATCTTCGGCCACGTCGGGTTCGAGGGGCTCGACTCGTTCCCGGGGCTCTGGCGGGGTGTGCCCTTCGACCGGCCGGTCGAGGTGCTGGCCCGTCGCTTCGATCGGGCCGACGTGCCGCTCGAGGCGAAGGACCGGGCGCGGTGGCTCTTCGAGCGCTGGGCCGAGCTCGACGAGTGGATCGATGGTCGGCTGCGCGACCGGGAGGAGCAGCGATGAGCGTGTACGTGGCATCGGCGCTGGCGATCGTGGTGGTGATGCTGGGCACGTGGCTGCTCAGCCTCGTCCTGCGCAACGCCAGCATCGTCGACATCGTCTGGGGGCTCGGCTTCGTCGTCGTCGCCTGGGTCTCGTACCTGACCGCCGACGAGACCGGCTCGCGTCAGAACGTCCTCCTCGTCCTGGTGTCGTTGTGGGGGCTCCGGCTCGGCGCGTACCTGCTGTGGCGCAACGCCGGGAAGGGCGAGGACTTCCGCTACGTCAAGATGCGGAAGCACTGGGGCCCGCGGTTCCCGATCATCAGCCTCGCCACGGTCTTCACCCTGCAGGGGGTGCTGATGTACGTGGTCTCGCTGCCGGTGCAGTACGGCATGACCCTCGATCCCGACGACGCCGTCGGCCCGATCGGCTACGTCGGCGAGCTCATCTGGTTCGTCGGGCTGTTCTTCGAGGCGGTCGGCGACTGGCAGCTCGCCCGGTTCAAGTCCGACCCGGCCAACCAGGGCAAGATCATGGACCGGGGGTTGTGGCGCTACACCCGGCACCCGAACTACTTCGGCGACTTCGCCGTGTGGTGGGGCATCTGGCTCGTCGTCGTCGATGCCGGCATCGGCGGCTGGTGGACCGTCATCGGCCCGATCGTCATGACCGTCCTCCTCGTCCGCGTGTCCGGCAAGGGGCTGCTCGAGCGGAACCTCAAGAAGCGCCGCCCGGGCTACGACGAGTACATCGCCCGCACCAGCGGGTTCTTCCCGATGCCGCCGAAGCGGGGTCACGTCACGTCGTGAGGCGGAGGCGGTCGATCGTGCGCTGGAGCTCGGCGAGCGGTTGGGGGCGCCCGTAGAGGAAGCCCTGGCCGTCCTCGCACCCGAGCTCGGCGAGCAGGCGCTGCTGGGCCACGGTCTCGACCCCCTCGGCCGTGGTGCGCAGACCCATGTTCTCGGCGAGGTCGATCATCGAGCGCACGATCACGTCGTCGTGCTCGTGATCGATCATGCCGTGGACGAAGCGGCGGTCGATCTTCAGCCGGTCGAGCGGGAGCTCCCGGAGTCGGGCGAACGAGGAGTAGCCGGTGCCGAAGTCGTCGATCGCGATCTGCACGCCCAGGTCGCTGATCGTGGCGAGCGTCCCACCGACGACGCCGGTGTCGTCGATGATCTCCGACTCCGTGAGCTCGATCTCGAGGCGCGTCGGCTCGACCTCGTGCTCGAGGAGGATCCGGTCGATGAGGTCGGGGAGCTCGGGGCGGCGGAGGTCGGCGGCCGACACGTTGACGGCGATGTCGACATCGTCCGGGAGCCGGGCGGCGGCGGCGACGCCGGCGGAGAGGACGTGCTCGACGAGCTGGGAGTCGAGCCCGGCGACGTGGACGAGATCGAGGAAGTCCTTGGGGAGCAGCAGGCCCCGCGTGGGGTGCTCCCACCGGACGAGGACCTCGGCGCACCGGACCAGGCCGGTGCGCAGCGACACCACCGGCTGGAGGTGGACGGTCAGCTCACCGAGGGCCAGCGCCTCGCGCAGCTCGGCGGAGAGCTGGAGGCGCGACGGGTCCGCCTGCATGGACGGTCCGTAGTGCCAGAAGCCGACCCGGGTGCGCTTCGCCTCGTACATCGCGACGTCGGCGCAGCGCAGGAGGCTCTCGGCGTCGGTGGCGTGGAGCGGCGCGCTCGCGACGCCGATGCTCGCCCCCGGTGCGAGCGTCGCACCGTCGACCACGACCTTCTCGCGGAGCTTGGCGAGGATGCGCCCGATGAGGATGTCGAGCTCGCCGGCGTCGGTGTGGGGCACGGCGACGGCGAACTCGTCGCCCCCCAGTCGCGCGACGAGGTCGGCGCCGCGGATCGAGTTGCGCAGGCGCAGCGACAGGATCTTGAGCAGCTCGTCGCCGGTGTAGTGGCCGAGGGTGTCGTTGACGTCCTTGAAGTTGTCGAGGTCGATGAGCAGCAGCGTGATGTCGCCGCCGTCGCCGATGCGGCGATCGACGGTCTCCATCAGCCGGCTCCGGTTCGCGAGCCCGGTGAGCGCGTCGTGGGTCGCTTGGTGCCGCACGTGCGCCATCGCGGTCTCGCGCTCGGTCACGTCCTCGACGAGCAGCGCCGCGGCGCCGTCGGGGAGACCGAAGAGCTCGACCTGCACGTGGCGGCCCACGCCGCGTCGGTCGGTGACCGAGATGCTGTCGATCTCGATCGACTCGACCGGCCCGAGCCCGGCGCACGCCGCGGAGATGCGCGGATGGCCGGCCAGCTCCGGCACCGCGTCGCCGAAGCGCTCGCCCGACCGGATCGGTCGGTCGATCCACGAGATGTTGTCGTCGACCTGGCGGAGGTGGGCGTCGGGACCGGCGACCGGATCGTCGAGCACGAGCACGAGCGCAGACATCCGACGCACGATCTCGTCCTGGCGCTCGAGGCGGGCCCGTTGCTCGCGCGTCTCGGAGATGTCGGTCGTGACGCCGCGCAGCACCTCGCCCCGCTCGGTCTCCTCGCGGCGCAACTGGTCGCGCAACCAGATCGTCGTGCCCTCCGGCCGCCGCACCCGGTACTCGACAGCCCCCTGTCCCGCCTCGAGCGCGCGGCGCCGTCGGTCGCGGTCCTCCGGTACGACGAGCTGATCGAGGCCCGGTCCAACGATCTCGTCGAGGCGGTGGCCGAGGACGTGCTCGGGGCGACCGACCACCGAGTCGATGTCGAACGGCTCGGCCCGGCTCTCCCAGATGAGGACGGGCAGGGACGCGACGATCGCATCGACACGGCCCGTCGATCGTCGCTCGCGGGCGTTGCGGCGCGAGGCGCCGGCGATGAGCGCGGGGAGGAACACGGCGACGACCACGAGCATCGGGACGGGGTTGTCGACCGGTCGGATGGCGGCCACGGTCGCCATCGTCGACACCGCGACACCGCCGAGGATGGCCGTCCACCGCTGGGGGAGGAAGGCGACGGCTCCGCCCACGTTGAGCATCTGGAAGAGCAGCGCGGCGTTCCAGACGTCCGGCTCGATCGCGGCCATGGCGCTCGCGGCGAGCACGGCGAGGAGGTCGAGCCAGCCGGTCGGGTTGGGCCGCCCGGCGATGTGGCGGATGACGTAGTGGGCGGGCCACACGACCAGCACCAGCAGCGCCGACACCCAGAACCGGTTGTCGCCCGCGGACGGCACGACGGCCGCGCCGAGCGAGAGCGCGAGGACGATGGCGATGCGGACGCGGAACTGTCGGCGGTCGAACTGCGCGCCCGCGGAGGAGCCGTCAGCCATCTCCCGAGCGCGCCTGGTCACGGATCCCCATCGGCACCAGCATCGCCGGAATCGAGGCCGGCGGCGTGGTCAGCTCGTTCGCGGAGCGCGGTCATCGACGCCGCCCGCTCCTTGGAGCCCCACGCCCCAGGGGCCTACCGTCGGCGTCATGGACATGATCTATCCGCCCGAGGCCGAGGAGTTCCGGACGGAGATCCGCCGCTGGCTCGTGGAGCACCTGCCCGAGGGCTGGTTCGGCCCGGACGGTGAGCGCGACGAGGACTTCGAGCTCGACGACCGCGAGGCGTTCAACGAGCAATGGACCAAGCAGCTCTTCGAGGGCGGCTGGATCTGCGCGACCTGGCCGGCCGAGTACGGCGGCAAGGGCCTCACGACGATGCAGGGCGTCGTGCTCAACGAGGAGTTCGAGCGAGCCGGGGCACCGATGCGGGGCGACTTCTTCGGCGACACCCTCGTCGGGCCCACGATCTTGCAGTGGGGCAGCGAGCAGCAGAAGCAGGAGTTCCTCCCCGGCATCCTCTCGGGCCAGATCCGGTGGTGCCAGGGCTTCTCCGAGCCGGGCTCCGGCTCCGACCTCGCCGCCCTCGGCTGCAAGGCCGAGCTCGACGGCGACGAGTGGGTCATCAACGGCCAGAAGGTCTGGACCACCCAGGCCCAGCACGCCGACTACTGCTTCCTGCTGTGCCGCACCGACCCCGAGGCGCCCAAGCACAAGGGCATCTCCTACCTCCTCGTGCCGATGGACCAGCCCGGCGTCGAGGTCCGCCCGATCAAGCAGGTCGACTCCTCCGAGGAGTTCAACGAGGTCTTCTTCACCGACGCCCGCTGCCCGAAGGACAACGTGTCGGCGGCGTCAACGAGGGGTGGAAGGTCGCGATGACCACCCTCGGCTTCGAGCGGGGCACCTCGGCGACGACCTCACACCGCCGGTTCCAGAAGGAGCTGGACGTGATCATCGAGGCGGCGCAGACCAACGGCGCCATCGACGACCCCCGCATCCGCCAGCGCCTCGCCTGGGCTCACTCGAAGGTGCAGATCATCCGCATGAACGGTCTGCGCGGCCTGTCCGACGTGCTGCACGGCACCAAGCAGGCCCGCGCCCTCGGCGCGCTCAACAAGATGAACTGGTCGGAGTACCACCGCGACGTGATGGAGCTGTACCTCGACATCCTGGGCGGTGACGGCCAGCTGCTGCAGGGCGGGGGCGAGGACGCCTCGGTGCCCGGTGTCGGCCGGCGGCGCGGGACCCCGGAGTACCCGGTCGACATCCTGCAGGCGGGCTTCTTCTTCTCCCGGTCCGAGACGATCTGGGGTGGCACGGCCGAGATCCAGCGCAACATCGTCGGCGAGCGGGTGCTCGGCCTCCCGAAGGAGCCCCGGCCGGGTTGACCTCGATCACCCACGTCGTGTGGGACTGGAACGGCACCCTGCACGACGACTTCGGTCTGATCCTCGATGCCGCCAACGCGGCGATGGACGTCGCCGGTGGACCGCCGATCGACGCCGAGACCTACCGGGAGCGGTTCGTGCGGCCGGTGCGGGACTTCTACTCCGGCCTGCTCGGCCGCGAGATCGACGACGAGCTCTGGGATCGCATCGACCGGGCGTTCCACGACCGCTACCACGCCATCCTCGACGACGGCGGGCTCACCGGCGACGCGCTGGAGGCCATCGAGGCGCTCGCCGCGGCTGGCGTCACGCAGTCGATCCTGTCGATGTGGCACCACGAGCGACTCGTGCCGTACGTCGACGGGCTCGGGCTCTCGGATCGCTTCGTGCGCGTCGACGGGCTCCGGGGCGTCGGCGGCGGCTCCAAGGCTCCGCACCTCGCAGCGCACCTGGAGGCCCTCCGAGGGGCGGGCATCGAGGCCTCACCCGAGCGGGTCGTGATGGTCGGCGACACCCTCGACGACGCGGCGGCCGCCGAGGTCAACGGCGTCGGCATCGTGCTCTACACCGGCGGTGAGCACGGTCCCGAGGCGCTCGGGCGGACCGGACGGCCCGTGGCGCACTCCCTGCTCGACGCGCTCGTCGTTGGTGGGGCGTTGATCGCCGATCCCTAGACTGTGAGGTCATGAGGACCTCCAACCCGGTGCTGTCTGACTCCGCCATCGACCGCGTGGTCGACGAGCTCGGCGTGCCCTCCGACGCCCGCACGCTGACCGAGCGCTTCACGATCATCGGTGTCACCCAGCGCGCCCTGCTGCTCCTCGGCCTCGTCGTCGTCGGCGGCTGGGTCGGCTGGAACCTGGTCGACGTCACCGACGGCGAGGTCGTCGGCTTCCCCGGGTGGGTGATGCCCGCGGCGCTCGGTCTCATCGCCCTCGCGTTCCTCACCTTCTTCCGGCCCCAGATGGCGCCGGTCACCGCGCCGATCTGGGCGGTCGGCGAGGGCGTGCTCGTCGGCGCGATCAGCCGGGTCTACGAGGTCCAGTTCGACGGCATCGTCCTGCAGGCGTTCATGGGCACCGTGCTGACGGCCCTCGCCACGCTCGGGGCGTACCGCTCCGGGAGGATCCGGGCGACCCCGCAGTTCCGGCGCATCGTCATCATCGCCACGATGGGCGTGATGGCGCTCTACCTGATCAACCTGCTGATGGCGGTGTTCGGCTGGGGTGACATCGCCCTCATCACCGACAGCGGCGCCATCGGGATCGCCTTCTCGCTGTTCGTCGTCGGGCTCGCCGCCATGAACCTCGTCCTCGACTTCGACCTGATCGAGCGGGGCGAGGCCGAGGGGTGGCCGGCGAAGATGATGTGGTTCGGCGCCTTCGCCCTGGTGGTCACCCTGGTGTGGCTGTACCTCGAGATGCTGCGACTGCTCGCCAAGCTGCGCGACTGACGCACGCCCGATCGCTCGTCCGCACCCCGTCGTCGGCCCGCCCGGCGGCGGGGTGCGGCGCGTGTGGGGGACAGCGCCGGGCCTGATCGACGCGCGGCGCCGGCGCGGGACCGATGACACAGCCCGTCGTTACACTACGAACATGTGTTCGAGTCGAACGGAGGTCGTGGATGTGGTCGCCGCCCGAGCGACGACGGGGCGGGTCGTCGAGCTCTGCGACCGATTGCAGGAGCTGCAGGCCGAGCTGACCGGTGCCGTGGCCGAGTGGCTCGACACCTCGTGGTGGGCCTTCGACGGGGCCCGTTCGCCGGAGGAGTGGCTGGGCCTGTTCGGTCGCCTCGACGGCGGCGATGCCCGCCGGCTGGTGCGGCGCTCGAAGCTGTGCGAGCAGCTGGCCGGGTTCGCAGACGCGTTCAGGGCCGGGGAGATCACCGCCGCCCACCTCGATGCGCTGGTCCGCACGGTCGGCGATCGTCGCCTCGAACACGCCGTTCGTGATGAGGCCGCGTTGCTCGATGCCGCCCGCCACGAGACGGTCTCGGCCTTCGAACGAACACTGGGCGCCTGGCGCCAGCACTGCGACCGCGAGCTCGCTGCCGAAGACGCCGAGCACATCTGGGAACAACGAAGGGTGCATCTGCGACCGACGCTGTTCGGTGGCTGGTCACTGACCGGCACCCTCGACCCCGACGGTGGTGCCGCGCTGTCGGCCGCGTTGGTCGCCCATCGCAACGACCCCGACCCCACCGACGGGCCACCACGATCACTGGGCCAGCGCAACGCGGATGCCCTCGTCGCCCTGGCCACCAACGACGCCCCCGTGAGCGTCACCGTCGTCGTCGACCATGACCTCGACCGCACCGACCAGCTCGCACCACGAGCCGAGGTCCACGGCCTCCCCATCGCCGCGGTCACCGCCGAACGACTCACCTGTGGCGCTGCGGTCTCCACGGTCACCCGCATCGGCCGTTCGATCCTCGACGTCACCGAAGCCACCCCATCCGTGACCGTCGGCCAACGCCGAGCCCTGCTGGTGCGAGATCCGACCTGCCGGTTCCCGGGCTGCACCGTCACCGCCCACCGCTGCGACACCCACCACCTCACCCATCGGGCCGAGGGCGGAGCGCACCGCCTCGACAACCTCGTCCACCTCTGCCGCCACCACCACCGATTCCTCCACGAATCGAGATGGACCACCACCGGCTCCCCCGACCACGACCTCCACTTCCACCCACCTCCCGACCGCGAACCCGACCACTGGCTCACACGAAGCGGCATCTCGCCGTCCTGAGCTGGAACCACCGACGAC
This sequence comes from Actinomycetota bacterium, assembly GCA_039818945.1. Classification (GTDB taxonomy): domain Bacteria; phylum Actinomycetota; class Acidimicrobiia; order Acidimicrobiales; family Poriferisodalaceae; genus JBCBSZ01. The sequence continues at coordinate 32,301 of JBCBSZ010000049.1, read as the reverse complement.
CGAATCGGCCCGCGGCCTGCGGGTGGCTTCGGCGCGCCCGGGTACGGATCGTCCTACGGGCCGAGCTCCCAGAGCACGCGGTAGCCGCGGATCCGGTCCGGGTCGGGGTCGATGCCGTAGGCGTCGAGCAGCGCCCCCTCCCAGCCGGGGCCGTGGTTCCAGACCGTGCTCCAGGTGGCGATGGCGAGGTCGGCCCAGCGGTCGGCGACACCCAGGCGGCCGAGATCGACGTGAGCCACCGATCGACCCTGCTCGTCGACCAACGTGTTCGGGGCGCACGCGTCGCCATGGCAGACGACGACATCGGCGGCGTCCTCGTCGAGGGCATCGATCAGCGCCAGCGCGTCGGCGAGCGAGAGGTCGGCGAGATCCTCGTGCCAGCGTGCCGGGTCGATCAGCCCGGCCGCGGCACGACGGTGGGCATCGGCGCGCCGGTCCGCGAGTGACCAGCCGAAGGGGCAGTCGGCGACCGGCAGGCTGTCGTGCAACGTACGGAGTCCGGCGCCGACGGCGCGGACGGCGGGCTCGGGGTCGGCGAGCCAACGGTCCTCCACGGCCGACTCGCCCTCGATGAGCGCCGTGAGCATCCAGGCGCCGCCGGTGTCGTCGTCAGCGCCGTGATCGAGGACCTCGGGCACCCGCACGAAGGGCGCCGCCCAGGTGAGTCGCTCGACCTCTGCGTCGAGCTCCGCACGCTGAGCGGGCGGCGCCCACTTCACGACGACCGGCCGTTCGTCGTCGACGGCCACGGTGAGTCCACCGAGCTCGTTGCGCCAGAGCGGGCGGTGGGATCGTCCCCCGATCAAGCGGCGCACGGCGATCGGGAGCTCGACGTCGGGCGGTGGCCGGCGCGCGATCACGCCGGCCACCTGGTCAGGCCCAGAGGCGATCGACCAGCGCCTGGTCCTCGTCGTAGAGCCAGCACTCCGCCAGCTTGTCGCCCCGGGTCCGGTACCGCAGGACGCGCCGCAACTCGTGGGTGGCACCGTCGCGGGTCAATCGTTCCCGGACCACGATCGCCGCAGCCGTCGGGCCGACCAGCACCTCGTCGATCGCCACCAGCTCCCGGGGGGCGATCGCCGAGACCTCGGCGAGCACGGCGAGGGCGGTGTCGCGCCCGAGGTGATCGCCGGCGAAGCGACTCGTGCCGAAGTAGTGCAGGGCGAAGTCGTCGGCGTAACACTCGATCAGGCCGACGAGATCGCCACCCCGCCAGGCGGCGCAGTACCGGTCGATCGCGATGCGGGCCTCGTCGGTCGTGGTGGGCATGCAGCGAACGTACGGTCGGCCCGCACGGCGTGGCGATGACCTCCGACGTCATGGCGGTGTGGCGCAGCGGTCCGGAGCCCGGCCCGGGCGGCCTACCCTCTGTGACACTCGTCACCGGGAGGGACCATGAAGGAGCTCGTCTACCCACGCCTGCTGCTGCCCGCAGCCGAGACCCTGGCCGATCGCCCGTCGATGGTCTCCGGGGAGTACCGGGCCACGCTCGGCGAGCACACCGAACGCGTGCTCCGCCTCTGCAGCGCCCTCGGCGGCGAGCTCGGCGTGAGCCGGGGCGATCGGTTCGCCGTCATGGCGCTCAACTCCCACCAGTACGTCGAGCTCTGGCACGCCGCCTTCCTGGGCGCCGGGATCATCAACCCGCTCAACCTCCGGCTGGCCCCGCCCGAGCTGGCCTACATCCTGGCCGACTCGGGTACCGAGGTCGTCTTCACCGACGGCTTCTTCGCTCCGCTGGTCGCGGCGGCGATCGAGGCCTCCGAGGAGCCGCTGCCGATCCGCCACGTCGTCCTCGTCGGCCCCGGCGAGTACGACGGTGCCCACGACTACGAGGCGCTCGTGGCCGCGGCCGAGCCGGCGGTCCCGGCCGAGCCCGAGGAGACCGACCCGGTCGTGCTCATGTACACCGGCGGCACGACCGGGCTGCCCAAGGGGGTGTTGCACGACCAGCGGGCCCAGATCCTGAACACGTACCACGCCGGCTTCTACATCGACTTCATGAAGGGGATGACCTGGCTCCACCAGACCCCGATGTTCCACGCCGCCTCGACCTCGGCGATCCTGTCGATCCCGGCGACGGGCGGGCTGAGCGTCGTGATCCCCCTCTTCGACCCGGCCGGCGTGATCGGGCTCATCCAGGCCGAGCAGGTCACCGGCACCGTGATGGTGCCGACCATGGTCAACATGGTCCTGGCCCACGAGGACTACGCCCCGGAGAAGCTGGCCAGCCTCGACCTGCTGGTCTACGGCGCGTCGCCGATGCCCGCGGCGACGCTCGACCAGCTCATGAGCGACCTGCCCGAGCTCGACTTCATCAACGGCTACGGCATGACCGAGGCGGCCTCGACGGCGTCGTTCCTCCTCCCGTCGGACCACGTGGCGGGGAGCCCACGGCTGCGGTCGGCGGGCCGGCCGGTCTACGGCTCGCAGTTCTCGATCCGCGACGACGCAGGCCAGCCGGTGCCCCAGGGGCAGACCGGTGAGGTGTGGCTGCGCTCCGGGTCGATCATGCGGGAGTACTGGAACAAGCCCGAGCAGACCGCGGCCTCGCTCGATGGCGGCTGGTACCACACCGGCGACGCCGGCTACCTCGACGAGGAGGGCTACCTGTTCCTCGTCGACCGGGTGAAGGACATGATCGTCACCGGGGGCGAGAACGTGTACTCGATCGAGGTCGAGAACGCGCTCTCCACGCACCCGGCGGTCGCCCAGGTCGCCGTCATCGGCATCCCCGACGAGAAGTGGGGTGAGGCCGTGCACGCCATCGTCGTGCCGAACGAGGGGACCGAGCCCACGGCCGAGGAGCTGATCGAGCACGCCCGGGCGCGCATCGCCGGCTACAAGGTGCCCAAGTCGGTGGACTTCCGGTCCGAGCCGCTGCCGCTGTCGGGCGCCATGAAGGTGCTCAAGCGGGACCTGCGGGCCCCGTACTGGGAGGGGCACGACTCGGGCGTGGCCTGAGGGGGAGGGGCGAGCGCGGATCGCCCTGCCCGCTCCGTCACCTCGCTGGACGCCGAGCCGGAGGCGGTGACGCGCACCGGGTCGCGGTGGTGATCATCGGCATCGCCGAAACGAACAGCTCGTCGCGGGACGCCGCGTCGGCGAGGCCGGCGAGCCACCGCGCCGCCACGTCGTCGTCGAGGTCGAGGTGGGCCGCGCCGAAGTCGGCCATCAGCCGGGCGATGCCGTACGCCCAGGTCGTTGGCGTGAAGGTCCGGTTGACGAGGGGGAGCGGGGTCTGCCCGATCGCGGTGAAGCCGGCGTCGCGCAGCAGACCCGGGAGGGCGACGGGAAGATCGGGGTGAGGGGCGTGGTGGTCCCACGCCGCGACGAAGACGTCGTTCAGACGGGCGTCACCACCGGAGATCATGAGGGAGCTCCAGTTCGTCGCCACGTTGACGAGGCGCCCACCGTGGCGGGTGACGCGTGCCAACTCCCGCACGGCGACATCGACGTCGACGACGTACTCGAGGACCTGCGTCGACACGGAGGCGTCGAACGAGCCGTCGTCGGCGCTGAGCGCCGTGGCCGAGGCGACCTCGACGCGCACGTGAGGCACGTCGGCGCAGGTTCGGGCCGCGGCGTCGACCTGATCGCGGCTGATGTCGACGCCGAGCGCCACACCATCGGGTGCGGTGGCCCGCCCGAGCTCGCGGAGCAGGAGCCCACCGCCGCAGCCGACCTCGATGACCCGGTCGCCGGGCACCGGGGCGAGGGCCGCGAGCACGTGGCTGCGGCGGCGGTCCATGTCGTGGCTGCGCGCCAGGTCGCGTTGCACGGAGGCCAGATCGCCGCTGTAGTCCACGCCGCACCCCCTGCGAGAGCTCCACGATGACACGGCAGCGCGGCGGGTGACGTGCGATCGAGGCCGGCGGCTGCCGGATCGACCACCGGGACCGATGGCACGGGCAGCCTCGGGGAGGGCAACCAGGTGAGCGCCCCTGGCAGGAATCGAACCTGCGCACATGGCTCCGGAGGCCACTGCTCTATCCGCTGAGCTACAGGGGCGGGACGAGCCGAGGGTAGAGCACTCGTGCCGCTGTCGGAAGCGCACCATAGCCATTCGGGCCCACCGGACCTCGGCCCGTAAGCTGGAGCGTTCCCTGACGACCCTCGCTGGAGGACCCGTGATCGCCGAGACGTTGGCCGACGCCGTCGCGGACGCGCTCCGCGCGCTCGGCGTCGAACCGCCGAACGAGGTGGGGATCGAGCGCCCCGCCCGACGCGAGCACGGCGACTGGTCGACCAACGCCGCGCTGGCCTCGGCGAAGCGGGCGGGACGCAACCCCCGCGAGCTGGCCCAGCAGGTGGCGGATGCGCTGACCGCCGCGGGGCTGCCCCACGTCGAGGCCGTCGAGATCGCCGGACCCGGCTTCGTGAACTTCCGGCTCGCCCCGACCTGGCTCCACGACGTGCTGGCCGAGGTGGTGGCGAAGGGCGAGAAGGACTACGGCCGCAGCGACACCGGCGGCGGTCGCCGCGTCAACGTCGAGTTCGTCTCGGCCAACCCGAACAAGCCACCGCATGCCGGTCACGCCCGCGGCGCCTGCGTCGGCGACAGCGTGGCCCGCCTCCTCGAGCGCACCGGCCACGACGTGTCGCGCGAGTACTACCTCAACGACCGCGGCACCCAGATGCAGCTCTTCGCCGACTCGCTCGCCGCCCGCAAGCGGGGTGAGGCCCCGCCCGACGACGGCTATCAGGGCGCCTACGTGGGGGAGTGGGCGGCGGAGATGCCCGACGACGCCGACGTGTTCGAGTGGGGGTACGCCCGGGCGCTGCGCGACCACCAGGAGACCATGCAGCGGCTCGGCATCAGCTTCGACACCTGGTTCAGCGAGCGGTCGATGGTCGAGTCCGGTGCCATCGAGACGACGCTGGCCGACCTGCGCGAGCGCGGCGTCGTGTTCGACGACGACGGTGCGGTGTGGCTGCGCTCGTCCGACCACGGCGACGACAAGGACCGGGTGCTCGTCAAGACCGACGGCGAGTACACCTACCTGCTGCCCGACATCGCCTACCACCGGGACAAGTTCGCCCGGGGGTTCGAGCTGCTGCTCAACGTGTGGGGCGCCGATCACCACGGCTACGTCGCCCGGATGAAGGCGGCGATCGAGTCGCTCGGCCACGATCCCGACGAGCTCGAGATCCAGATCACGCAGCTGGTCGATCTGGAGCGCGACGGCGAGCCCGTTCCCATGTCGGGCCGCACCGGTGAGATGGTGACGATCGACGAGTTGCTCGACGCCGTCGGCACCGATGCGGTCCGCTTCACCTACCTCGTGCAGTCGATCGACACCCGCCAGACCATCGATCTCGACGCGATCACCCGCAAGACGATGGACAACCCGGTGTTCTACGTGCAGATGGCGCACGCCCGAGCCCGGTCGATCGAGCGCAACGCCCGGGCGAAGGGCTTCGAGCGGGCCCCGCTCGACCAGGTCGACCTCGGCCTGCTCGTGCACGAGCGCGAGCTCGACGTGCTCCGCTCGCTGTCCGCCCTGCCCGAGCTGCTCGCCGTCGCGGCACGCGAGCGGGCGCCGCACAAGATCACGACGTGGGTCCGCGAGCTCGCCGCGGCCTTCCACGGCTTCTTCCACGACTGTTACGTGGTCGGCGACGACATCCCGTCCGACCTGACCGCCGCCCGGCTGTGGCTGGTCGAGTCCGCCCGCATCGGGCTGGCCATCGGGCTCGACCTGCTCGGCGTCTCCGCGCCCGAGGAGATGTGATGGCGGGCCCGCTGCCGCCCGACCTCCTGCCCGACAACTCCCGCATCGACGACGCCGGCCGGCTGTCCATCGGCGGCTGCGACGTGCTGGAGCTCGCCGCCGAATACGGCACGCCGCTGTTCGTCTACGACGAGGACCATCTGCGGGCCCGGTGTCGTGAGGCGGTCGAGGCGTTCGGCGACCGGGCCGTCTACGCCACCAAGGCCTTCCTCTGCACGGCGATGGCTCGGCTGGCCCACGAGGAGGGCATGCGCCTCGACGTGGCGACGGGAGGCGAGCTGTTCGTAGCCCGGCGGGCCGGCGTCCCGGCCGACCGACTCGTCATGCACGGCAACAACAAGTCGATCGCCGAGCTGGCCGAGGCGCTCGACGCCGGCGTGGGCCGCATCGTCATCGACTCCTTCGAGGAGATCGATCGCATCGAGTCGCTCGTGGCCGACGGCCATCCGATCCCGCGGGTGCACGTGCGCATCACCCCCGGCGTCGAGGCGCACACCCACGAGTTCGTGCGCACCGGTCAGGACGACTCGAAGTTCGGCTTCGGTGTGCGCAGCGGCGATGCCAAGCGGGCCGTGCGCCGGGTCGCCGACTCGCCCGCTTTCGACCTCCTCGGCCTCCACTGCCACATCGGCAGCCAGGTGTTCCGCGTCGAGTCGTACACCGAAGCGATGGAGGTGGTCGCCGAGTTCGCAGCGCCGTTCGACCTGCCCGAGCTGTCCGTGGGCGGCGGGCTCGGCGTGGCCTACGTCGACGGTGAGGAGTCGGCGACGATCGCCGCCTGGGCCGGCGTGATCCATCGGGCTGCCGCCGCCAACGGTCTCGACGCCGAGCTGTGGGCCGAGCCCGGCCGTGCCATCGCCGCCGCCGCGGCGGTCACCCTGTACACGGTCGGCACGATCAAGGACATCCCCGGTGTCCGGACCTACGTCGCCGTCGACGGCGGGATGAGCGACAACCCGCGGCCGGTGCTCTACGGCAGCGGCTACGAGTCGTTCCTGCCCCGCGACGTGCGGGCCGAGCGGGAGCGGGTCGTCCGGCTGGTCGGCAAGCACTGCGAGTCGGGCGACGTGCTCATCGACGCCGCGCCGCTGCCCGCCGACCTGGAGGTCGGCGACGTCGTGGCGACACCCGTGACCGGTGCCTACGGCCTGTCGATGGGATCGAACTACAACAAGATCCGACGGCCGGCGGCCGTGTTCGTGCGCGACGGCGAGGCCCGCCTCGTCGTGCGCCGGGAGACCTACGAGGACCTGGTGGCCTGTGACGTCGACTAACGGGAAGCGGCCGGTGCGGATCGGGTTGCTCGGGTGCGGGACGGTCGGGTCCTCGCTCGTGTCGATCATCGAGGCCGAGCGCGACGAGATCCGCGCCCGGACCGGGCTCGACCTCACCGTCGACCGTGTGGCGGTGCGCAACCTCACGGCCCACCGCGACGTCGAGCTCGCCGAGGGGGTGCTGACCCGCGACGCCCACGGCGTCGTCACCGACCCCGACATCGACCTCGTCGTCGAGTTGATCGGCGGGATCGAGCCGGCCCGGACGCTCATCGCCGATGCGCTGCGGGCGGGCAAGCCGGTGGTCACCGGCAACAAGGACCTGATCGCCAACGTCGGCGCCGAACTGGCCGAGATCGCCGCCGGATCGGGGGTCGACCTGCTCTACGAGGCGGCCGTCGCCGGCGGCATCCCCCTCCTGCGGGCGTTGCGCGAGTCGCTCGCCGGCGAGCGGATCCGCCGCATGATGGGCATCGTCAACGGCACGACCAACTTCATCCTCACGAAGATGACCGAGGAGGGTGCCGACTACGGCGCGACGCTCGGGGAGGCCCAGCAGCTCGGCTACGCCGAGGCCGACCCGACCGCCGACGTCGAGGGCCACGACGCCGGGGCCAAGGCCGCCATCCTGGCGATGATCGCCTTCGGGGCCCACGTGGTGCAGGGCGACGTCCACACCGAGGGCATCTCGCAGCTCGGCGTGGCCGACATCGAGGCCGCCGATCGGATGCAGCACGTCATCAAGCTGCTCGCCATCGTCGAGGAGGTCGACGGCGAGGTCGCGGCCCGGGTCCACCCGACCATGGTCCCGAACACCCACCCGCTCGCCGCGGTCCGCGACAGCTTCAACGCGGTGTTCGTCGAGGGCGACGCCGTCGGCGAGCTGATGCTGTATGGCCGGGGCGCCGGGGGGCATCCGACGGCCTCCGCCGTGCTGGGCGACGTGCTCGCCGCGGCGACCAACCTCGGCCAGGGGGCGAGCGCTGGCGCCGGCCCGCTGCGCGAGGTTCGGGTGCGCGGCATCGACGAGACCGTGTCGGCGTTCTACGTCCCGCTCGACGTCATGGACGAGCCCGGCGTCCTCGCGGAGGTGGCCGGAGCGTTCGGTCGCCACGGCGTCTCGATCCAGTCGATGGAGCAGCGCGGCCGCGGCGGCGAGGCCCACCTGGTGTTCATCACCCACCTCGCCCGCGAAGCCGACCTCCAGAGCACGCTCGACGAGGTCCGGGAGCTCGACGCCGTGATCGGCATCGGCGCGCCGATCCGGGTCATCGGCTCGGAGGAGGACGGGTGAAGTACGTCTCCACGCGGGGCGACGCCCCGGTCCTCGACTTCGGCGAGGCGCTCCTCACCGGGCTGGCCATCGACGGCGGCCTCTACGTGCCGACCGAGCTGCCCCGGTTCACCGACGAGCAGCTCCGCGGCTGGCGCGACCGCCCCTACGCCGAGGTCGCCACCGGCGTGCTCGCCGATCTCGTGGCCCCGGCGATCGAGCGGGACGAGCTCGCCGAGCTGGTCTCGGCCGCGTACGCCGGGTTCGACGATCCCGACATCGTCCCGCTGCGCCCCCTGGGCGACGGCGAGTGGCTGCTCGAGCTGTTCCACGGCCCGACGCTGTCCTTCAAGGACGTCGCCCTGCAGCTCGTCGGCGTGCTCTTCGAGCGCCAGCTCGCCCGGACCGGCCGGACCGTCACGATCGTCGGCGCCACCTCGGGCGACACCGGCTCGGCCGCCATCGAGGCGATGCGCGACCGCGAGGGCATCGAGCTGGTGATGCTGCACCCGTCAGGGCGTGTCTCGGAGATCCAGCGGCTCCAGATGACGACGGTCGACGCCCCCAACATCACCAACGTGGCCGTCGAGGGCACCTTCGACGACTGCCAGGACCTCGTGAAGGCGCTCTTCGCCGATCGGGCCCTGCGCGACGAGGTCGGCCTCGCCGCGGTCAACTCGATCAACATCGCCCGGGTCCTGGCGCAGTCCGTGTACTACGTGACCTCCGCCCTCGCGCTCGGGGCGCCGGAGCGCCGCGTCGCCTACACGGTGCCGACCGGCAACTTCGGCAACGTCTACAGCGGCCACCTCGCACGCGAGCGAGGCCTGCCCCTCGAGCGCTTCACCGTGGCCACCAACCGCAACGACATCCTCGCCCGGTTCCTCCTCGACGGCGAGATGCGGATCGAGGCCGTCGAGCCGTCGCTGAGCCCGGCCATGGACATCCAGGTGTCGAGCAACTTCGAGCGGTTGCTCTGGGAGGTCCTCGGTCGCGACGGCGCCGCCGTGGCCGAGGCGCTCGTCGAGTTCCGACGGACGGGGCGGCTGCCGGTCGACGGGGCGGTGGTCGAGGCGGTGCGGGTCGGCTTCGGCGGGGGGCGCCGGTCCGACGAGCAGATCCTCGCCACCATCGCCGAGGTCCACGACGCCCATGGCGTCGTCGTCGATCCCCACACCGCCGTCGGGATCGGCGTCGGCCGTGCGGTCGAGCGCGACCCCGACGTGGCGCACGTCATGCTGGCCTGCGCCCATCCGGCCAAGTTCGGCGCCGCCGTGGAGCGCGCCGTCGGCCGCCCACCCGAGCTGCCACCCCGCCTCGCCGACCTCGCCGACCGGCCGGAGCGGTATCTCACGGTGGACGACGACCTCGACACCGTCCGTGACATCGTTCGGAGGCAATCGACATGAGCTCCACCCCGCTCGCCTCGGTGATCGCGGCCGCGTCGCCGTCACTGTTCGCAGCGCTGTTCGTCCTCGCGATGGGCGCGGCGATCGTCGGCGGTGGCGTCTGGCTCGTGCGCAACGACCGACGGCGGTGAGTCGGCGCGCCTGCCGCGCTGGGTGAGAGCCCCTGGTCGCGGAGGATGGTTGCCGCGGCCACGACCACTCGGTACAGTCAGCCCGTCACCCCGATGCCGTCGATCCGGGGGAGTGGCGGGCGAACGTCCCACCATCTTGGATCACGGCGTGACTCTCCGAGTCGCTGCTCGGCCTCGTACGCGGTCCCCGCTCCGGCGAACCGCGGCACGATCCTGCGGACCGTGGTGCACCGTTCTCCTCCCGCTCCCCGGTCGCTCCCGATCTCGGAGCGGGTCTGCCAACCACCCTCACAGAGGTGCCAGATGAGCATCGAACCGGAGGCGCTCGATCGCTCCGTCCTCGAGTCCAAGGGCCGGGACGAGCTGCAGGCGATCGCCGCCGCCATCGGAGCCAAGCCCGGCTCCCGCGCCCGCAAGGCGCAGATCGTCGACTCGATCCTCGACGCCGCCGGGATCGAACCCGCCGCCGACGGCGCGGCCGACGCGCCCGCGGCTCCCGCGCCGGAGCCGGCCGCCGAGACCGCGGCGCCGGAGACCGAGACCGCGCCGGCCCGACCCGCCCCCCGCTCCTCGTCGGGGTCCGGCGGCTTCTCGGCCGACCCGTGGGCCGACGCCGCCGACGAGGCCGAGGCCGCGTCCGCCCGTCGGGGCCGCATGAACGGCGGCGCCCGCGCCGACGCACCGCCCTCGGACGAGGCGGGCGCCGACGCGCCGGCCGCGGCCGAGTCGGACGCTGCCGAGTCGACGGAGGGGTCGACCGACCCGGTCGCGACGGGCCCGACCGAGCAGGTCACCGAGCCGGCCGGCGGGTCCGATACCGCGGAGGCCGAGCCCGAGACCCCCGTCCGACAGGACGGCTCGGGTGCCGACGCCGAGGCCAAGTCCAACGACGACGCCAAGGGTCGCGATGGCGACCAGGGCCGCAACCGCAACCGGAACCGCGACCGCAACCAGGGCCAGAACCAGGGCAACCAGGGTCAGAACCAGGGCAACCAGGGCCGCAACCGCGACGATCGCAACCGCGACCAGGCCGAGCCGGGCAACCGGCGCCGGCGCCGTCGCGGCCGAGACCGCGATCGCGAGCGCGACGACGAGCCACAGGGCGAACCGGTCGAGGTCGAGGGCATCCTCGACCTGCGCGACGAGGGCTACGGCTTCCTGCGTACCCGCGGCATGCTCGCCAGCAGCGACGACGTCTACGTCGGCGCCAAGCAGGTCCGGCAGTTCGGCATGCGCAAGGGCGACATCATCAAGGGCCTCTCGCGCCCGGCCAACCGCAGCGAGAAGAACCCGGCGCTGCAGCGGGTCGACACGGTCAACGGCGGGAGTCCCGAGGCGGCCAAGGCCCGCCCGAAGTTCGAGGACCTCACCCCGCTGTTCCCCGACCAGAAGCTGAAGCTCGAGCAGCCAGACGACCCGACCAACATGACGGCCCGGATCGTCGACTTGATCTCGCCGATCGGCAAGGGCCAGCGCGGCCTGATCGTCTCACCGCCCAAGGCCGGCAAGACGACGATCATGAAGACGATCGCGACGTCGATCGAGGCCAACAACCCGGACGTCCACCTCATGGTGCTGCTCGTCGACGAGCGCCCCGAGGAGGTCACCGACATGCGTCGTGCCGTGCGCGGCGAGGTCGTGGCGTCCACCTTCGACCGCCCGTCCGACGAGCACACCCAGCTCGCCGAGCTGGCGATCGCCAAGGCCAAGCGCATGGTCGAGACCGGCAAGGACGTCGTCATCATCCTCGACGGCATCACCCGCCTCGCCCGGGCGTACAACCTCGCGGCCCCGGCGACCGGCCGGATCATGTCCGGTGGTGTCGACTCCGGTGCGCTGTATCCGCCCAAGCGCTTCTTCGGTGCGGCCCGCAACCTCGAGGAGGGTGGCTCGCTGACGATCCTCGCCACGGCCCTCATCGAGACCGGCTCGAAGATGGACGAAGTGATCTTCGAGGAGTTCAAGGGCACCGGCAACATGGAGCTCCGCCTCGACCGCCGTCTGGCCGAGCGCCGGATCTACCCCGCCATCGACGTCGACGCCTCGTCGACCCGCCAGGAGCAGCTCCTCTTCGAGCGCCGCCAGTACCCGCAGGTGATGAAGCTGCGCCGGGTGCTGTCCGGGCTGGCCGGCGGTGACGGTGAGGGCGGCCGACCCGGCGCCGGCCTCGAGCTCATGGTCGACCGGCTCAAGACCTTCCGCACCAACGACGAGTTCCTCGACGAGATCGCCAAGGCCCCGTCCTGACCTCGAACCTCGACGCCGAGCGGCTCGCCGCCCTGCGGGCGGCGAAGCTGCGCACGCTGATCGCCGCCGGGTTCGGGGTCGACGACGTCGAGACCAGCGGGCTCTCCACGGGCGCCGTCGGCCGGCGTGATGACACGCTGTGGTTCCTCGCCGACGACGAGATCGAGGGGTGCCTCGGGCCGGCCCTGGCCCTCGGCCGTCGCCACGGCGCGACCGACGTCCACGTGCTCGTCGACGGCGACGCCGGGGTCGCCGCCCGACTCGCGTCGCACTTCACCGCCGGTCCCAGCTGCTGGCAGGTCGAGGACCGATCGATCGTGCCGGCCATGGCGCGCCCTCCCTCGCCGCCCGCGCCCGTCGATCCCGGCCTCGACGAGCTGACCGCCGTGCTGCGCGCCGCCGACTGCGACGTCGTCGTCGAGCACGGCGTCGTGACCGGCGAGGTCATGGGGCTCGAGGTGGCCCGGGTGGTCCGCGACGGCGCCGGTTCGCGCATCGAGGTCGGCGTCGGTGCCCAGGATCGCGAGGCCTTCCAGATGCTCCACGGCGACCGACCGACCGCCGAGTCGCTCGCCGAGGTGGTGGCGACGGTCCAGCGGCACCGCTCGCCCGGTGCCGAACCCCACCCGCTCAACCGGTTCCGGGCCGAGCGCTGGCTCCGGGCGCTGGTGCTGCGTCATCCCGAGGTCGTCGACGCCGACCGGCTCGACCCGCTGCCGCCGCCCGAGCCGCGCCGCAGCCTCTCCGACCAGCTCCCCGCCTGCGCCGTCGGCACCGACCGCGGTGGGCGCCAGATCGTCGTCGCGTGCTCGGTGGGCATCGACGTCGACCTCGTGCCGCAGGCGGCCGACGCGCGGGAGATGGTCGCCGAGGACGCCGAGCTCGTCGTCGCCGTCCCGGCTCGCGACGCCCATCCGCTCACCGGCGAGCTGTTGGCCGGACTCCGCGGCCCGTCCCGACTGGTGGCGCTGCCCGGCGACTGGCGCACCATCGGTCTGCCGCTCGCCTCGTGACCATGCTCGACCGCCTCCGCTCGCTGGCGATCGAGCACCAGAACGTGGCGGCCCAGCTGAGCGATCCGGCGCTGATCGCCGACCAGGCCCGCTACGCCGAGGTCTCCCGCCGCTACAAGCACCTCGACGAGATCGTCGAGGCCACCCGCGCGTACGAGTCCGCGCTCGACGAGATCGAGACCGCTCGCGAGATGTACCAGGAGGCCTCCGGTGACGATCGCGACGAGCTGCGCGAGATGATCGCCACCGCCGAGGCCGAGCGCGATCGCCTCGACGAGCAGCTGAAGCTGCTGCTGTTGCCCCGCGACCCGAACGACGGCCGCAACGTGATCCTGGAGATCCGCGGTGCCGAGGGCGGCGAGGAGGCGAACCTCTTCGCCCGCGACCTCTTCGAGATGTACCGGGTCTGGGCCTCCCAGCGCGGCTGGCGCTTCGAGGTGCTCGCCGCGCAACCCTCCGACCAGGGCGGCTACCAGGACGTCACGGCGCTGGTGAAGGGCGACGACGCCTGGTCTCACCTGAAGTTCGAGGGCGGCCCCCACCGGGTGCAGCGCGTCCCGGCCACCGAGTCCCAGGGCCGCATCCACACGAGCTCGGCGACGGTGACCGTGCTCCCGGAGGCCGACGAGGTCGAGGTCGACATCGATCCCAACGACCTCGACATCGACGTCTATCGGTCGTCGGGCCCGGGCGGGCAGTCGGTGAACACGACCGACTCGGCCGTGCGCATCACCCACCGGCCCACCGGCATCGTCGTGTCGATGCAAGACGAGAAGAGTCAGCTGCAGAACCGCCAGAAGGCGCTGCGGGTGCTCCGGTCCCGGCTGTTGTCCGCCGAGCAGGAGCGCCAGTCGGCCGAGCTGTCCGCCGCACGGCGCGACCAGATCGGCGGCGGCGGGCGCTCGGAGAAGATCCGGACCTACAACTTCAAGGAGAACCGGGTCACCGACCATCGGATCGGTCTCACGCTCCACCAGCTCGACCGCATCCTGGGCGGCGATCTCGATGCCGTCGTCGAGGCACTGCTCGCGGAGGAGCGGACGCGTCAGCTCAGCCACGGGGGCTGAGGGTGAGCGACGACGGCGTCATCTGGGCCGCCATCTGGCGCGAGGCCCGCGATCGCCTCGCTGCGGCCGGGATCGAGGCCGCCGATCAGGAGGCCAGGTGGATGGTCGAGGACGTCGCCGGCATCGAGGCCGCGGACGTCTCCCGGAGCACCGCCGACGTCGCCCAGCGCCACCTCGCCCGCTTCGACGCCATGGTCGAGCGGCGCATCGAGGGCGAGCCGCTCCAGTACGTCCTCGGCCACTGGTCGTTCCGTGAGCTCGACCTGCTCGTCGATCGGCGGGTGCTGATCCCACGGCCCGAGACCGAGGTCGTCACCCAGGTCGCGCTCGACGAGCTCGCCCGATCGCCCGCCGGAACGCCCCGCGCGGTCGATCTCGGCACCGGGTCGGGTGCGATCGCCGTGTCGCTGGTCCGCGAGCACCGGTCGGTCGAGGTGTGGGCCGTCGACGCCTCGAGCGAGGCGATCGAGGTCGCACGCGCCAACGCCGCGGGTGCGGGAGGCCGCCACGCCGCCCGGCTCCGCATCGTCGAGGGCGACTGGTTCGATCCGCTCCCCGACGAGCTGCGGGGCGGTGTCGACCTCGTCGTGTCGAACCCCCCGTACGTCGCCGACGACGAGCCGATCGAGCCGGCCGTGGCCGAGTGGGAACCGACCACCGCCCTGCGGGCCGGCCCCGACGGGTGCCGCGACCTGCACCACCTCCTCGACGAGGCGCCCGGCTGGCTGGCGCCCGGTGGCTCGCTCGTGCTCGAACACGCCCCCGACCAGGCCGTCGGCCTGGTCGAACGGGCCGAGGCCGGCGGCTGGGTCGACGTCACCACCGTGGACGACCTCGCCGGGCGGCCGCGAGCGCTCCGAGCTCGACGCCCAGCGGGCTGAGGCCGCCACCTCCGGTGGGCGACGTTCGCGCGGTGGTGTCGAGCTGGCATGCTGGCGCGGTGACCGACGCGCCGACCACCCCTCCCGGGCACCTGCTCGTGGTGTGCACGGCCAACATCTGCCGCTCACCGATGGCCGCCACCATGCTGCGCTCCGAGCTGGCCGAGCGGGGACGACGCATCGACGTGCGCTCCGCCGGCTTCCGTCGCGGCGGCGAGCAGATCGACCGTGGCGCGGTCAAGGCGCTCGCCCGCCGCGACCTCGACGCCGGCGAACACCGCAGCACCATGATCGACCGGGCGTTGATCGACGGCGCCTTCCTGATCCTCACGATGACGGCCCGCCACGTGCTCCACGTCATCGAGATGGACCCGAGCGCGACGACGCGGACGTTCATGCTCCGCGAGTTCGTCGACCTCGCCGAGGCCGCGGGCGGGCTCGACCCCGATCGGCCGATCGCCGAGATCACCGCCGAGCTCGACGCCGCTCGCGACCGGTCGGTCATGACCGCCGTCGAGTCACCCTTCGACGTCCAGGACCCCCACGGTCGCCGCCGTCGCATCTACGAGCGGGTCGCCGACCTCCTCGAGACCGACGTCCGTCGCCTTGCCGACCTGATCACGCCGGCCACCGCTGCCGACCGGGACGGCCCGGGCCCGGGCTCGGTCGCCACGAGCTGATCACCAGTCGAGCGACTGGGCCCGCCGGTCGCGGAGGTTCGTGCCGTCCGGGGTGGTCCAGCGCGTCGGGTGGGTGCGGGCCGACGGCTCGATCGTCATCGTCGAGCGGTCGGCCGGGACGTCGAAGCGGAAGGTGAGCTCGGTCGACGTGCCACGATCGAGCTCGATCCACGCCCCGACCACCCGGTTCGAGGGACCCTCCGAGCCGACCACCGCCAACGACTCGACACCGTCCACCCGGCCGTCGGTGGCGTCGGCGGGCAGGGTCAGGGCGACGACGCCGAGGTACTCGCCGGCATCGAGACCGCTCCCGTGGTACGGCCCGACGACGTAGCGGGGCTGGCCGTCCTCCGGTGCGGTGTTGCGGACCCGCACGGTGACGATCACCTCGTCGGTCTCGGTCCCCTCGACGATCTCGACGGTGGCGTGGGAGCGCAGGAACCAGTCGAGCTTGTTGCCCGAGCGGTTGATGATCGACAGCAGCATCGAGTCCGGGGTCAGCTCGCCGGTGAGCCCGAGCTCACCCCAGGTGCGCTGCAGCTCTGCGTCGGCCGACCAGATCGTGAGGTGGCGGCCCGCTCCGGCGTCGCGCAGCGCCCGGAGCACCTCGACGTCGAGCTCGGTCAGCAGCTCCGTCAGCACCGCATCGGCGACCTGGCTGAGCAGCTCGCGGCGGTCCGCCTGGGCGTCGCGGTCGAAGCGGCCGTCACCGAAGAAGTGGAGGTACTGGCCGTTGGTGAGCAGCTCGACGGCGGTCTCGCTGTCGAAGACCAGACCGTCGACCTCGACCGGACCGCTGACCCCGAGCAGCTCGGCGAGGACGAAGACGTCGACGGCGATCACCCCGTCGATGTGCTCACCCGTCGCGGCCTCCCACATCTCGGCTGCGAGCTCGGCGGTCTCCGGAAAACGAGGGGAGAGGCCGAGGTGGCGCCAGTCCCGATTGGGGTCGAGCCAGCCCCAGCGGTCGGCGAGGTGGGACGGCAGCTCGACGGGGTCGGACGGGAGCGGCAGGTCGGTGAGGGAGGTCATCGCCCCGAGCTCGACCCGACCATCGACGAGGTCGAGCCGGCCGGCGGACAAGAACATGCCGGAGCCGTTCTGCATCTGGGCGTTGTTGGCGGCGAGGACCAGGTAGCGCGACGGCCCGTCGGCCAGCGTCGCGGCGGCCTCGATCGTGCGAGTGCCCTCCTCGAGCAGGTCCGCCGCCTCGCTCAGGTGGCCGGCGAGCTCGACGCGTCCCTGCGCCAGAGGCCCGACCAGCGCCTCGTCGGGGCCGAGCTCCACGGCGCGAAGGCGGGTGGCGGCGTCGGCGGTCGCGGCGGCGAGACGGTCGAGCGCGGCGACGCGTCGGCCGGGGTCGGTCAGGTCGGCCTCGACCGCGTCGGCGACATCGGCCAACGAGCCCACGATGTCGAGCGTCGTGATGGCCGCGCTGAGCTGGTGTTCCGCGGCGGCGAGCTGTCGGCTCGTGACCGGCAGCCACCGCAGCGGTGTGAGCGACGGCTGGTCGAGGCGCGCCGCGACGAGGGTCAGCTCGTGCTCGATCTCCTCGAGCTCACCGCGGGCCTCGTCCTCGAGGAGATCGAGGGGAGCGTCGAGGTCGAGGGTTCGCTCGAGCCGGCCTCGGAGGGCACCGGCGTCGTCGGCCGCCGCGCCGACCTCGGCCGCGGCGTGCAGTCCCCACGCGACCACGGCCAGCAGGAGCGCGCCGGCGACGAACCAGCGACCTCGCCGGATCCCCACCGGGCGCACGGTCGGCCTCAGGCCTCGTCGAGCTCGTCCCGGCGTCGACCGACGAGCACCAGGGCGGCACCGGTCGCGGTGATCCCCAGGCCGATGGCGGCCAGGCCGCGCACGTCACCGCCGGTGAGCGGCAGGGTGCCGGTCGGGATCGGGTCCGGTGAGGTCGTGTCGGGCGTGTCGGACCCGGGCGTCGTGGTCGTCGTAGTCGTCGTCGTGCTCGTCGGCGGCGGGTCCTCGGGGTCGCCGACGTCGGGCTCGCCCTGGGGCTCGGGGGTCTCCGGCGGGATCGACGGCGAGGGCGCCGTCGAGGTCGTCGGCGAGTCGCGCGGACCCTGGTCGGTCCCGCCCCCGCTGTGCTCGTCGCCGCCGCTGTGCCCGTCACCCTGGCCGCTGTGGTCGTCGACCTCGACGTCGACGCCCACGGTCTCGGCGAGGGCCGGCGAGGCCGGCACGACCAAGAGGAAGGGGAGGAGGAGTCCGGCACGGCACCGACGGAGCGACATACCAGTGAACGCTATATGTGGTCGACGACCACGGAAAGCGATCTAGGCGCTCTTGGCGCTCAACTCCTGCACAACGTCGGGCCGGCGCTCGGTCGGCTCCGGGGTGGGTTCGGGCTTGCTGCGCCGGAGCTGGCGGGCCATGCGGGCCACGACGGTCTCGGCCGTGGCGAGCAGGATGACCAGGTCGAACGCCACCGACCAGTTCTCGACGTAGAAGAGGTCGTAGCGGCGGTAGGCGGCGAAGGCGGGGTTGTCCCGGGCCTCGACCTGCCACAGCCCGGTGATCCCGGGCCGCACCTGATGGCGGGCGTGCAGGGCGTCGTCGAAGCTGGCGATCTCCTTGGGGAGCGCCGGCCGGGGGCCGACCAGGCTCATCTCGCCCCGCAGGACGTTCCAGAGCTGGGGCAGCTCGTTGAGGCTCGTCGCGTCCATGAACCGCCCGAGCCGGGTGAAGCGGGGATCGTGGTCCATCTTGAACAGTGGGCCGTTGCGCTCGCTCATGGCCTGGACCTCGGCGAGGCGGGCCTCGGCGTCGACCACCATCGTGCGCAGCTTGATCATGCCGAAGGTGCGGCCGTGGCGGCCGACCCGCTCCTGGCGGAAGAAGATCGGGCCGCCGTCGGTGGCCTTCACGCCGATGGCGAGCACCAGCTGCACCGGAGCGGTGAGGAGCAGCAAGACCGACGCCATGGCGATGTCGGCGACGCGCTTGATGCCGAGCTGCCACAGCGACAGCGTCGCCGGCTCGAGGAAGAACAGCGGCTCGTGGCCGATCGGCTGGGCCCGCAGGCGGCGGTGGTCGATCCCGCGGAGCGCGCTCGTGATCTGCACGTGCATGCCGTTGCGCAGCAGCTCGCGGGTGACGCCGTTGAGGTCGTGGCTCGACAGGGCGGACACGGCGACGATCGCGCCGTCGGCCTCGAGGGACCGCATGATCTCGACGGAGTGCTCGGGGCTGCCGAGCACGAGGTCCTCGAGCGGGCCGCCCTCGGCCTCCTTCTCGTCGCCGATCACGGCCACGATGCGGATGCCGAACTCGGGGTGCTGGTCGACGAGCTCGACGATCTCGGCCGCCTCGTCGTTGGAGCCGATCATCACGACGCTGCGGCAGCGCTTGCCGGCCCGGCGCTGACCCTGGAGCCAGATCCGGAAGCCGCTGCGCCCCATGAGCAGCAGCGACCCGGCGAAGAGCCCGCCGAGGAACGGCTCGACCCGCTGGTAGGGCAGGTCGAGGACGCGCAGGGTGGCGAGCCCACCCAGCGTGGCCAGGACGGCGAGCTTGCCGATGCCCGCCACCTCGGCGGTGCGGATGGAGTTGACCCGGGACAGGTAGAGGCCGAACTGGCTCAGGCCGACGAGCGAGCCGATCGTCACGACGGCCGCCACGACGAGCGACTCGGCCACCGATCGGTTGACGCCGGGTCCGGTGGAGAAGAGCACCAGCGCCGCGGTCCAGGCGACGGCGACGGCCGCGGCGTCGAGCGAGACGAGCGCCAACTTCAGGCGGGATCGGCGATCCCCGGGCCGGACGGCGCTCGGGTCGAAGGGGGTGATGGGGAGCCGGTCGTGGCGAACGGGCGGAGCGTCGATCATCGTCACCCTCGCCTCCCGTCCACTCGTGGCCACTCGCTCCTCACGTCCCTCGCAGATGCCCCACCCGGCCTGCTGACGCACAGCAACGCTACGACGGGGGTCGGGTCGACGGCACGGGAGCTGCCTTCACCAAGTGCGTTCACGGCGCGCCGGGGTGACCGCGGAGAGTGTTGGCGTCGTGGAGGCACCTCCTCCCATCGGCGGGTGCCCGGGCGGGTTGAGCAGCGGACCGCGGCGCGTGGTCGGTGAGACGGCCTCACCTCGGGTCGGCAGCGAGCTACCGTCGAGGCGTCTCGTCGAGGGGTGTTGTGCGCGATCACCTGATCGTCCTGTGTACCGCGACCGTCGTCACCGCGCTGGTCACGCCCGTGGTCCGTCGACTCGCCACCGCGGCGGGTGCCGTCGTCGCCCCCGACGAGCGCCGCGTGCACGAGCGCCCGACCGCGACCTCGGGCGGTGCGGCGATGCTCGTGGGGCTCTTCGCGGCCGTCGGCGTCGCCACGCAGCTGCCCACCTACGAGCCGGTGTTCGCCGGTTCGACCGAGCCGGTCGGCGTGCTGATCGCCGCCACCGTCATCTTCCTCGTCGGCCTGCTCGACGACCTCCGCGAGGTCTCCGCGCCGGCGAAGGTCACCGGGCAGGCGCTGGCCGGGGTGGTCCTCTACGCCCTCGGCGTCACGATGTTCTTCTTCAAGGTCCCGGTGCTCGGTGTGGTCGTGCTCGGGCCCGAGCTGGCGCCGCTCGTCACCGTCCTCTGGGTCGTGCTGATGGCGAACGCGATCAACCTGATCGACGGCCTCGACGGGCTCGCCGCCGGGGTGGTCGCCATCGCCGCCGGCGCCTTCTTCCTCTACAGCCTGCTGCTGCGCGACGAGGGTCAGATCGGCCCGGAGAACGTCGGACCCCTCGTCGCCCTCGCGACGGTCGGCTTGTGCCTCGGCTTCCTGGTGCACAACGTGCACCCGGCGAAGATCTTCATGGGCGACAGCGGAGCGCTCCTGCTCGGCCTCCTCATGGCCGCGTCGACGATGGTCGTGGGCGGCCGGGCCAACGACCAGTTCGCCGGCGGCACCTACTTCTTCTTCGCGCCGGTCGCGATCCCCTTCCTCGTCCTCGGCGTCGCCCTGCTCGACACGGTGTTCGCCATCGCCCGACGGGCGACCCGGCGGGTCGGGCTGTCGACGCCCGACAAGGACCACCTCCACCACCGGCTGCTGCGGCTGGGGCACACCCACCGGCAGTCCGTGGCCATCCTCTGGGCCTGGACGCTGCTGCTGTCGGCCACCGCGCTCTACCCGGCCTTCGCCGGATCGGCCGGGGCGTTCGTGCCCATCGGCGTCGCCGCGGCGGCGCTCGTCGGGTTCACCGTCCTGGTCCCGCGCCTCGCCCGCGACGACGGTGACGACCAGCCCGCCGAGCCGACCCGGTCCCGCCACGTGCACCGAACTTGAACCGACCCCTCCCGGGTCACTACCTTGCGATCGGTTTCACGAGCAGTCCGATCCCGCCTGCTCGACCTACCCCCCAAGAGGACCGGGTGCGTCTCCGTCTCCGTTCGCAGGATCTGCAGGGTCTCGACGACGGGTTCACGCGCGCCCTCGAGCTCGTCCTCACGCCGGTGGTGTTCGCGCTCATCGGCCTCGGCATCGATGCGCTCGCCGGCACCACCCCGCTGTTCACCATCGGGCTCGCCGTGTTCGCGATCGTCGGCGAATCGGCCGTGATGTGGTATCGATACGACGCCACGATGCGGGAGCACGAGCGGGAGCTGCAGGAGCGACGGCGGGGTCCCGCCGCGTCCGGCGAGGCCGGTGCCGACCGCCTGAACGTCGCCGACGAGAGCCGAGCATGACCGACCCGATGCTGACCCGTCTCGAGGGCCCGGCCCCCGAGCAGCAGATCGCCTTCGACCTCGTCAAGCGCTCCCTCCCCTTCGCCCCGATCTGGATCGGGTTCTGCGCCATCATCTGGGGCGCCGACGGGGCCCTCTCGGCCGGCTACGGGCTCGGCCTGATCCTCTGCAACTTCGTGCTGGCCGGCGCCATGCTGGCGTGGGCCGCCCGCATCTCCATCGCCTTCCTGATGGGTGCGGCGCTCTTCGGCTTCCTCATCCGACTCGGTCTCATCTTCATCGCCGTCTGGCTGGTGCAGGACGCCGCGTGGATCGAGTGGCTGCCGCTCGGGCTGACGATCATCGTCGCCCACCTCGGCCTGCTGGCGTGGGAGACGCGCTACGTCTCCGCGTCGCTGGCCTATCCGTCCTTGAAGCCGACCTCCCGAACGGAGGGGTAGACACCCGTGATCCTCGCGCTCGAGTTCCCCGCCATCTCACAGCTCGTCGAGTGGCCCGACTTCCTGTTCCAGGACACGGCCTTCGGCTTCAACAAGATCGCCCTCGGCTCGATGCTGTCGATGGTCTTCACCCTGGCGATCTTCTTCCTCGGCGGACGCAAGAAGCAGATGGTGCCGGCCGGCGTGCAGAACGTCGCCGAGGCGTCGATCGACCTCATCGAGGACGAGATCGTCGAGCCGACCATGGGCAAGGACGGTCGGGGCTGGACGCCGTTCCTCACGGCGCTGTTCTTCTTCATCCTGTTCTCGAACCTGTTCGAGCTCGTGCCGGGCTGGCTGATGCCGTCGACGGCCCGCATGGCGACACCGGCGCTGCTCGCCATCGTCGCCTACGTCTGCTTCATCGTGACCGGCTTCCGGTACCAGGGGATCGGCTACCTCAAGGAGACCCTGTTCCCGCCGGGCGTGCCGAAGCCGATCTACATCCTGGTGACCCCGATCGAGCTGATCTCGGTGTTCGTGGTGCGGCCCTTCTCGCTGGCGGTCCGGCTCTTCGCCAACCTGCTGGCCGGCCACATCCTGGTCGTCACCTTCGCCGTGCTGACCGCAGCGCTGTTCGCCGCCGAGTGGTACGCGATCATCCTGCCGCTGCCGTTCTTCATGCTCATCTTCGTGTTCGCCTTCGAGCTCCTGGTGTCGGTGCTGCAGGCGTACATCTTCACGATCCTGACCGCCGTGTACATCGGCGGCGCCATGCATCCGGAGCACTAGGGCTCCGGCAGCTGACACGACCTCTCAACCGAGGAAGCGAGGAAGAGACAGATGGAAATTCTTGCGCAGGTCTTTGCCCAGTCCGGCGAGGATCTGATCGAAGCGAACGAGGGCCTCTCGGCCGGCTTCGCCTACGGTCTCGCGGCCATCGGCCCGGGCATCGGCATCGGCTACCTGGTCGGCCAGGCGGTGTCCGCCATGGCCCGCCAGCCCGAGGCGGCCGGCATGGTCCGCACCACGATGTTCCTGGGCATCGCCTTCACCGAGGCGCTCGCCCTGATCGGCTTCGTGGCCTTCATCCTGCTCAAGTTCGCCTGAGGCGGGTCGGATGAGCAGCATGATCCTCGCCGCCGGCGGGGAGGAGATCGAGAGCTTCCGTATCGACGACGAGAACAACGTCGTCGTCACCGTCAACGGTGAGGAAGAGCTGCTCGACGAGATCCTCCCGCTGTCGATCCCCGAAGAGAACAACCCGATCCTCCCGGAGACCAAGGAGGTCATCTGGGGCGGTCTGGCGTTCTTCATCCTGGTCGCGCTGCTGGCGAAGTTCGCCTTCCCGGCCGTGAAGCAGACCATGGACGACCGTGCCGCCAAGATCCAGGGCGACCTCGAGGCGGCCGAGACCGCCAAGGAGGACGCCGAGCGGATCCAGCGCGAGTACGAGGCCTCCCTCGCCAACGCGAAGGCCGAGTCCAACCGCATCATCGAGGAGGCCCGGGCCCAGGCCGAGGCGCTGCGCGCCGAGCGCGTCGCCGCCTTGGACACCGAGCTGGCCGAGCGTCGCGCCGCCGCCGCGGCCGACATCGAGGCCGCCAAGGCCCAGGCCACCGCCGACCTCCGCGGTCAGATCGCCGAGCTGGCGATCGGTGCCGCCGAGCGGGTCGTCGGCCAGAACCTCGATCCCGCGACGAACAGCCAGATCGTCGAGGACTACATCAGCTCGGTGGCGTCGTCATGAGCGCCCGCGTCGACGGATACGCCAACGCGCTGCTCGAGGTGGCCCGGGTCGAGGGTGCCCTCGACACCGTGGCCGACGAGCTGCACGTGGTCCGCGGCGCGATCGAGGGCAGCGACGAGCTGCGCACCACGCTCACCGATCAGTCGATCCCGGTGTCGCGGCGTCAGCAGGTCGTCGAGCAGCTCCTCGGCGATCGCGCCCACCCGGTCACGGTCAGCCTCGTCGACTTCGTCGTCGGCGCCGGCCGCGCCGGCGAGCTGCCGCAGATCGTCGGCCGCCTCGTCGAGCTCGCCGCCGAAGCGCGCGACGCCCTCGTCGCCGAGGTCCGGTCGGCCGAGCCCCTGACCGAGAACCAGCGCATCCGTCTCGCTGCCTCGCTGAGCGAGCGGATGGGCAAGAACGTCGACATCCGGGCCAGCGTCGACCGCAGCCTGCTCGGCGGCGTCGTCACCCAGATCGGCGACACCGTGATCGACGGCTCGGTCCGCACGCGCCTCGCTCGCCTCCGCGAGCGCCTCTAACCGCACCACGAGGGGCCACGACGGTCCCACCCAGGAGTTCAACGGATGGCAGATCTCTCCATCAGCACCGACGACATCGCCAGCGCACTTCGTCAGAGCCTCGAGGGCTTCGACGTCGAGGTCGAGGCGAACACGATCGGCCGCATCCTCGAGGTCGGCGACGGCATCGCCCGCGTCTCCGGCCTGCCCAACGCCGCCGTGAACGAGCTGCTCGAGTTCGAGGACGGCACCGTCGGCCTCGCGCTCAACCTCGACGAGGGGTCGATCGGTGCGGTGGTCCTCGGTGAGGTCGACGACATCGAGGAGGGCCAGACGGTCCGCTCGACCGGTCGCATCCTCTCGCTGGGCGTCGGCGACGCCGTCCTCGGTCGCGTCGTCAACGGCCTCGGCGAGCCCATCGACGGCAAGGGCCCCATCACCGGCGCCGTCAACCGTCGTCTCGAGGTGCAGGCCCCGGGCCTGATCGGCCGCAAGCCGGTGCACGAGCCGCTCCAGACCGGCATCAAGTCGATCGACGCCATGACGCCCATCGGTCGTGGCCAGCGCGAGCTCATCATCGGCGACCGCAAGACCGGCAAGACGACCGTCGCCATCGACACGATCCTCAACCAGAAGGGCAAGGGGGTGAAGTGCATCTACGTCGCCGTCGGCCAGAAGGGCTCGACGGTCGCGCAGGTGGTCTCCACGCTCGAGGAGTACGGCGCCATGGAGTACACCGTCGTGGTGTCCGCGCCCGCCTCGGACCCGGCCCCGTTCAAGTACCTCGCCCCCTACGCCGGCTGCGCCATCGGCCAGCACTGGATGGAGAACGGCGAGCACGCCCTCGTGGTGTACGACGACCTGTCCAAGCAGGCCGAGGCCTACCGTCAGCTCTCGCTCCTGCTGCGCCGCCCGCCGGGTCGTGAGGCCTACCCCGGCGACGTCTTCTACCTGCACTCCCGGCTCCTGGAGCGGGCGGCCAAGCTCTCCGACGCCAACGGCGCCGGCTCGCTCACGGCGCTGCCGGTCATCGAGACCAAGGCCGGCGACGTGTCGGCCTTCATCCCGACCAACGTGATCTCGATCACCGACGGCCAGATCTTCCTCCAGGACGACATGTTCAAGTCGGGCATCCGCCCCGCCGTCGACGTGGGCATCTCGGTGTCCCGGGTCGGCAGCGCCGCCCAGACCAAGGCGATGAAGGCGGTCTCGGGCACGCTGAAGCTGGACCTCGCCCAGTTCCGCGAGCTGGAGGCCTTCGCCTCGTTCGGCTCCGAGCTCGACAAGGTCTCGGCCGCGCAGCTCGCCCGTGGTTACCGCCTCACCGAACTGCTCAAGCAGCCGCTGAACTCGCCCATGGAGGTCAGCGAGCAGATCGTCGTCATCTACGCCGGCACCAAGGGCTACGTCGACGAGGTGCCCGTCGGCGACGTGCAGCGCTTCGAGTCCGAGCTGCTCGAGTACATGAAGGCTCGCCACGGCGACCTCATGCGCAACGTCGACGAGACCGGCGCCATGCCCGACGAGGAGACCCTCGCCGCGGCCGTCGCCGACTTCGCCTCGACCTTCCAGGCGTCCGACGCCGGCGGGGAGAACTGATCCCATGGCGGGAGGCCAGGAGCGCATCCTTCGTCGCCGCATCAAGACGGTGCAGGCGACCAAGAAGATCACCCGCGCCATGGAGCTCATCGCCGCGTCCCGGATCGTCAAGGCCCAGGCCAAGGTCAACGCGGCCAAGCCGTACTCCGAGAAGCTGACCGACGTCATCGCCAACCTCTCGGCGGCGGGCGCCGGCGCCGACCAGCCGCTGCTCCGGGTCCCGGACCAGGTCGATCGCGCCGCCTACGTGGTGGTCACGGCCGACCGCGGCCTCGCCGGCGGGTACAACAACAACATTCTCCGGCTGACCGAGCGGGCGATCAAGGCGCAGCAGGCCGAGGGCCAGGACTACGCCCTGATCACCATCGGCAAGAAGGCCCGGGGCTACTTCAGGTTCCGGAACTTCGACATCGCCCACTCGTTCGAGGGCTTCTCCGACGCGCCGACCTACGCCGACGCCAAGGCCGTCGCCGAGGCCGCCGTCGGGCTGTTCACCGCCGGCGAGGTGCAGAAGGTCAACCTGGTCTTCACCCGGTTCCTCTCGCTCGGCAGTCAGACGCCGGAGATCACGCCGTTCGTCCCGCTCGACGTCTCGAACGTCGGCGGTGAGAGCGACGACGAGGGCGGGATCGCGGCCGACTACGAGTTCGAGCCCTCGCCCGACGGCATCCTGGGCAGCCTGCTGCCCCGCTACGCCGAGGCGAAGCTCTACGCCGCCCTGCTCGAGGCCGCCGCCTCCGAGCACGCCGCCCGCCAGCGGGCCATGAAGGCCGCCACCGACAACGCCGACGACCTCATCACGACGCTGTCCCGCATCATGAACCGCGCCCGCCAGGACGCCATCACCACCGAGATCATGGAGATCGTCGGCGGTGCCGAGGCGCTCCGCCAGGCGGGCGGGGCGGCGAGCAGTGACGTGCTCGACGCCGACCAGGACCTGCTCCTCGACTCGGTCACCCCCGAATCCATCGCCCCGCGCATCGGTGGCTGAGCCGCCGCCTTCGACACCTACGGAGATCACCACATGACCGCTACCGATGACGCCACCACGCTGAAGGAGGGCCGGGTCGTCGCCATCGCCGGCCCCGTCGTCGACGTCGAGTTCCCCCCGGACGGCATCCCCGAGATCAACACGGCCGTCGAGATGGATGCCGAGCTCGACGGCAAGATGGTCACCATCACGGGCGAGGTCGCCCAGCAGATCGGCAGCGCCCGGGTGCGCGTCGTGGCCATGAAGGCCAACGACGGCCTCACCCGCGGCACCGTCGTGCGCAACACCGGCAAGGGCATCACCGTGCCGGTCGGCAACGCCGTGCTCGGTCACGTGTTCAACGTGCTCGGCGAGCCGCTCGACGTCAGCTCCGAGGAGCTCGACGCCGCCGACGACCGGTGGGAGATCCACCGGCCGGCGCCGTCGTTCGACGCGCTCGAGCCCCGGGCCAAGGTCTTCGAGTCGGGCATCAAGGTCATCGACCTGCTGGCCCCCTACGTCGAGGGCGGCAAGATCGGCCTCTTCGGCGGCGCCGGCGTGGGCAAGACGGTGCTCATCACCGAGATGATCAACCGGGTGGCCTCCCAGCACGGCGGCGTGTCGGTGTTCGCCGGCGTCGGCGAGCGCACCCGTGAGGGCACCGACCTCTTCCTGGAGATGGAGGAGTCCGGCGTGCTCGACAAGACCGCGCTGGTCTTCGGGCAGATGGACGAGCCGCCCGGTGTGCGCCTCCGGGTCGCGCTGTCGGCGCTCACCATGGCCGAGTACTTCCGCGACGTGCAGGGCCAGGAGGTGCTGCTCTTCGTCGACAACATCTTCCGCTTCGTGCAGGCCGGTTCCGAGGTGTCGACGCTGCTCGGTCGCATGCCCTCGGCGGTGGGCTACCAGCCGACCCTGGCCGACGAGATGGGCGAGCTGCAGGAGCGGATCACCTCCACCCGAGGCCACTCGATCACCTCGCTGCAGGCCGTGTACGTGCCCGCCGACGACTACACCGACCCGGCGCCGTTCACCACGTTCACCCACCTCGACGCCACCACCGAGCTGAGCCGTCAGATCGCCTCGCTGGGCATCTACCCGGCGGTGGACCCGCTGGCCTCGACCTCGACGATCCTCAGCCCCGAGGTCGTCGGCGACCGCCACTACGAGGTCGCCCGCCGGACCCAGGAGATCCTCCAGCGCTACAAGGAGCTGCAGGACATCATCGCCATCCTCGGTCTCGACGAGCTCTCCGAGGAAGACCGCATCACGGTCGACCGGGCCCGCAAGATCCAGCGGTTCCTGTCGCAGCCGTTCTTCGTGGCCGAGGTGTTCACCGGCCTGTCCGGCATCTGGGTGCCGATCGACGAGACGGTCGAGTCGTTCGAGATGCTGTGCAACGGCGAGCTCGACGACCTGCCCGAGCAGGCCTTCCTCAACGTCGGCAACGCCGAGTCGGCCATGGCCAAGGCCCGCGAGCTCGAGCAGCAGGGCTGATCGGCGGTGCAGGTCGACCTCGTCAGCCCGGAGGAGATCCTCTTCTCCGGCGAGTGCACGCAGGTGCTCACCCGCACCTCCAACGGTGAGATCGCGTTCCTCAACGAGCACGCCCCGTTCATCGGCACGCTCGAGATCGGTGCGGTCCGCCTGTGGCAGGCCGACGGCACCGAGACCGCGGCCGCCGTCCGGGGTGGCTTCGTCGAGGTGTCGGGCAACACGGTGACGATCCTGTCCGACATCGCCGTGCCCGCCGACCGCATCGACACCGCCGAGGTGCAGGCCGAGCTCGACGCCGCCGGCGACGACGTCGAGGCCAGCCGCTGGGCCCAGGCCCGGCTCCGGGTCGCCACCGGCCAGTTCGACTGACGACCGGCCGCTGACGTGGCGGACCTGCTGCGCGAGCGGCCCCACGGTCCGTCGCGGCTGCGGGAGCTGCTCGCCGCCGGTGAGCCGGTCCTGGCGCCGGGCGCCTACGACGCGCTCTCGGCACGACTGATCGAGGCCGCCGGCTTCGACGTGGTCTACCTCACCGGGTTCGGCACCGCTGCGAGCCGCCTCGGGCGGCCCGACATCGGCCTGCTCGACCTCTCCGAGATGGTCGACAGCGTCCGCCGCATCGTCGCCGCCGTCGACGTCCCCGTCGTGGCCGACGCCGACACCGGCTACGGCAACGCCATCAACGTGATCCGCACCGTGCAGGAGTACGAGCGGGCCGGCGTGGCCGCGCTGCACCTGGAGGACCAGGTCGCCCCGAAGCGGTGCGGGCACCTCGACGGCAAGACCGTCGTCCCGGTCGACGAGTTCGAGTCGAAGGTGCGGGCGGCCGTCGACGCCCGCAGCCCCGACGGTCCGCTGATCATCGCCCGCACCGACGCCCGGGCCACCGAGGGCTTCGACGCCACGCTCGACCGGGCCCACCGCTACCGGGCGGCCGGCGCCGACCTGCTCTTCGTCGAGGCGCTCCAGGGCGTCGACGAGATAGAGCGAGTGGCCCGGGAGCTGGCCGACGTGCCGTTGCTGTTCAACTGGGTCGAGGGGGGCAAGACCCCGCCGATCCCCATCGAGCAGCTGGTCGACTGGGGCTTCGCGCTGGTCATCTTCCCGATCACCACGCTGCTCGCCGCCACCGGCGCCATCCAACGCACGCTGGCGTCGATCCGCGAGCACCGCACGCCGATCGGGCTGCTCGACGAGCTGCCGACCTTCGACGACATGGCGACGACGATCGGCCTCGACGAGATCACCGACCTGCGCGACCGCTACGCCTGAGCGGGGAGATCAGTAGTCGAACTGGGCGTACTCGTTGATCTTCTCGAGGCGGTGGTCGGCGTGGACGTGGCGGACGGTGCCCGACTTCGAACGCATCACCAACGACTGCGTGGTGGCCCCCCGCTGGGTGAACCGGACACCCTGGAGGATGTCGCCATCGGTGATGCCGGTCGCCGCGAAGAAGGCGTTCTCGCCCGAGGCGAGGTCGTTGATCCCGTAGACGCGGTCGAGGTCGTAGCCGGCAGCGATGGCCGCATCGCGCTCCCGGTCGTTCCGCGGCCACAGCTTGCCCTGGAGGTTGCCGTCCATGCACTTGAGGGCGACGGCCGCGATCACACCCTCCGGGGTGCCGCCGATGCCGAAGAGCACGTCGGCGCCGGACTCCGGTTCGGCGGTCGAGATGGCGCCGGCGACGTCGCCGTCGGGGATCAGCCGGATCCGGCACCCGACCTCGCGCAGCTCGGCGATGAGGTCGCGATGCCGGTCGCGGTCGAGGACCACGGCCGTGAGGTCGCGGGGCGGGCGTCCGAGCGCCTCGGCGATGGCGTGCACGTTCTCGGTGGCGCTCTTGGCGATGTCGATCGCGTCGGCGGCGGCCGGCCCGACGGCGATCTTCTCCATGTAGACGCACGGCCCGGGGTCGAAGAGCGTGCCAGCGTCGGACACGGCGATGACGGCGATGGCGTTGCTGCGTCCGAGCGCGGTGAGCGTGGTGCCGTCGATCGGGTCGACGGCGATGTCGGCCGACGGTGGTGAGCCGTCGCCGATGCGCTCACCGTTGTAGAGCATCGGGGCCTCGTCCTTCTCGCCCTCGCCGATGATGACCGTGCCGTCCATCGGCACGCTGGCGAGGACGTTGCGCATCGCGTCGACTGCGGCGCCGTCGGCCCCCTCCTTGTCACCTCGCCCCATGTAGCGGGCCGCAGCCAACGCTGCCGCCTCGGTCACCCGCACGAGCTCCAGTGCGAGGTTCCGATCGGGTACCTCACCGGTCTTCCGTTGGATCACGTGGTCGACCATACTCCGACCGGTTGCGGGGGTGAACCGACGCAGGTCCCGATCTCCAGCGACGACCGCGGACGGCGAGGAAGGCCTGCTCATGGAGGATGTGACCGCCGACGACGCGCCGTCCGAGGGACCCGACGAGGTCGCTTTCGAGGTCCCGCCGCTGACCGATGCGGAGCTCGACGACCTCGCGATGCGGCTGGGCGAGGCGGGGATCGTCGCCGGGTGGGACGAGGACGACCTCCTGGTCGTCGAGGCCGCCGACGCCGACCGCACCGAGGACATCCTCGAGGCCGTGCTCAACCCCGACGCCCTGCCGGTCGCGGAGGACCACGACGACCGGGCGATCGAGGCCATCTCGACGTGGTTCGTGGTCGCCGACACGCTGGCGAAGGACCCGACCCGGGTCGCACCGGTGGTCGATCTGGTTGCGGCGCTCGACGCCACCGAGGGCGTGGGGACCCCGTTCGGGCTCGACGAGAAGTACTGGCTGCAGGTACGGACGCTGGTCATCCGGATCCGCGAGCTGGTCGGCGACGAGGCACCAGCCGACGAGATCCGCGAGCACGCCGCGCTGCTGCGCAACGTCTTGCGTCCCGTCGTGTGAAGGGAGGACCTGCGCTGCTGCGCAACGCCCTGCGTCCCGTCGTGTGAAGGGCGGACCGGCGCGCCGCTGCGACCGGCAGATTCGGTGGGCCGGACTGCCGGTCGCGGCGGCGGGGCGGATACCGTCGTGGGGAGATGTCCTCCCTGGCTGAGCTCGAGGTCTGGCACAGCCGGCCCATCGCCCCCACCCGTCGGGTGGCCCTCGGCTTCTCGACCCTGCCCACCGACCCGGCGCCGGGCTTCGGTGGCATCCTTCTGGGCGGCGTGGTCGCCGCCAACGCCGCTGCGCTCGACGACGACCTGCGCGAGGAGGTCGAGCTCCTCATCCGCGACATCGAGCGGGGCCGGAGCATCTCCCAGCCTCGGCTGCGCCACCGGTTCCAGGTCGACCGGATCGGCCTCACGCGGTCGGTGCACCGGCTGCTCGGCGACGGGGAGCGCCTGGCCTTCGACTTCGCCGGCGAGGCGCCCCCGATCCCGCAGATCCTCGCCGCAGTCTACGAGGCGGCCAAGCTCGAGCCGGGCCCTCGCTCCAACGTGTTCGGCCTCATCAAGCGCTCGATCGTCTGGGGTGGTGGCCACGGGCCCGAGCTGGTGCGCTTCCTCACCGGCCAGCAGGGCGCCACCGGGACCCTGGTCGGCATGGTCGGCGATCCGGTCTCCTGGGCCCGCGACGTGCTCGGCCTCGAGGGCGCGCCGTCGCGCAAGGACGTCGTCCGCCGCTTCCGCCAGCTGGTGGTCGAGGCCCACCCCGATCACGGCGGGACCGACGACGTCGCCGCCGCCCGGATCGAGGAGCTGACCCGGGCCCGCGAGATCCTCCTGAGCGCCTGATCCAGGCCGGGCCCGAGCGACCCGCGAGATCCTCCCGAGCGCCTGATCAGCCTCCGGCCTGCTCGCGGCCGCGGGCCTGGATGGCCTCCCGGCGCCGCTCCACCTCGGCCGAGGAGATCGACGGCGCCCACTCCGCCGCCATGCGGGCCTCGATCCGCCACCCCTCGTCGACGCCGACGCTGGTCGTCGCCTCGTAGGTGCGCAGCATCTGGGCCACACCGGCCCGGTCGTTCGTGGCGATGTCGGCGGCCAGACGGCGGCAGCGGTCGAGCAGTTGCCCGTGGGGAACGACCTCGTTGACCAGGCCCCACGAGCGTGCGGTCTCGGCGTCGACGTAGTTGCCCGTGACGCTCATCTGCCGGGCCCGGCGCACGCCGACGGCCTGGGGGGAGGAGCACGGT
Organism: Actinomycetota bacterium; assembly: GCA_039818945.1. Taxonomy (GTDB): domain Bacteria; phylum Actinomycetota; class Acidimicrobiia; order Acidimicrobiales; family Poriferisodalaceae; genus JBCBSZ01. The sequence goes on along the minus strand of JBCBSZ010000049.1, from coordinate 44 downwards.
GAGCCCCCAGCCGGGCATGACGCCCACGCGGGCGTGGGTGTCGG
>JBCBSZ010000048.1:0-45082 GCA_039818945.1 Actinomycetota bacterium | reverse complement strand
TGCGGGTCCTCGATCGCCTCCGGCGCCAGCAGGTCGATGCCGGTCATCGCAGCCTCGACGGCGTCATGCGGATGCCGACCCGGTCCAGTGGAGCGATCGCCACCGGGCCTGGATCGTCATGGGGCACGGCGAGCTCAACGCCGCCTTCCACGACCGGCGGCTGTCGACCGAGCGGATGAGCGGCTTCCGCGACCGCCTCAGCGGCCGGCGGGCCGAGGCGCTCGCCAAGGCGATCGACCTCCTCGACGGATGGATGCTCTTCCACGAGCCGCCCGAGCACACCCGGCTGCGCACCCCGCTGGCGCGATCGTTCACGCCGAAGGCGGTGGGCGGGCTCGGCGAACGGGTCGCCTCGCTGGTCGACGGGTTGCTCGACGAGATGGCCGTGGCAGACGGGGGCGACCTGGTCGAGCGCTTTGCCCATCCGCTGCCGGCGGCCGTCATCGCCGAGCTGTTCGGCGTGCCGGTCGAGGAGCGGGACTGGCTGGCGGACTGGTCCGAGAAGTTCGGCGTCGTCGTCTTCGGCGCCGTCAACCGGCCCGACTACGAGGACCTCGCCCGCGAATCCGGCGAGGAGCTCGAGGACCGGCTCAACCCCCTCTTCGACCGCTATCGGGCCGACCCCGAGGACAACCTCCTCTCGCTGCTGCTCGCCCGCGAGGGCGCCGACGACGGGCTCAGCACCGCCGAGATCCTGGGGGCCTGCTCGATCCTGCTCTTCGCCGGCCACGACACCACGGCGTCGCTGCTCGGTTCCGGGGTCGTTGCGCTGTGTCGCGACCCCGAAGCGCGGCGGACGCTCGTCGAGCTGGAGGGCGACGAGCTCGACGCCGCCGTCGAGGAGCTGCTGCGCTTCGAGGCCCCGGCGAAGGCGATGATGCGCACCGTCGCCGAGGCCCACGACCGCGACGGACGTGCCTTCGAGGAGGGCCAGGCCGTCTTCATGGCGATCCTCGCCGCCAACCGCGACCCCCGGGTCTTCGACGAGCCCGACCGGCTCGTGCTCGACCGCAGCCCGAACCCGCACCTGACCTTCGGCCACGGCCACCACTTCTGCCTCGGCGCAGCGCTGGCCCGCCTCGAGCTGCGACTGGCCATCCCGCGCCTGCTCCGGCGGTTCCCCCGACTCGAGCTGGACGGCGCGCCGACGTGGAAGCCGAACATCAGCGACCGGTCGGCCGCCCACATCCCGATGCGCTGGTAGCGGCCCGTCAGATCACGTCGTCGAAGTAGGCCAGCTGCTCGTCGGGCGGCCAGAGGTCGGGAGCGAAGACGGCCTGGACCGAGACGCCGTCCACCAGGGCGGTCAACCGCCGGGCCTCGTGGGAGCGGGCCGCCCTGTCGTCGAGCCCGGGGCGACCGCGCAGCGCCGCGGAGATGGCGCGGACCAGCTCGTCCTGCCGGTCTCGCTGGATGGCGGCCAGGGTCTCGGATCCCATCGCCCTCCCCCAGAAGGCGAGCCACAGCCGCCACCGATCCGTCCGGGCGTCGTCGAGCGGGAGCGCCTGCTCGATGATCGCGCGCAGCGGGTCGGTGCCCGCCGCCTGCGCGGCGGCGAGCGCGTCGGCGAAGCGGTGCACCGACGACGCGAGGGTGTGGAGGAGCAGCTCGTCCTTCGTCGCGAAGTAGTGGGTGACCATCGTCGTCGACCAGCCGCCCGCCGCGGCGACGTCGCGGATGGTCGAGCCCTCGATCCCCGCCGACGCCAGCAGACCGGCGGCGACCGCAGCCACCTCGTCGCGGCGCGCGTCGTGGTCCACGATCCTCGGCACGCCGACCAGTGTACAACAGCCGTTACACAACCTACGATGCACAACCAGACGACCCGCAGGCGAAGGGGGCCACGATGGTCGAGACAGTCACCGGGACGAACCGCTCCGCCGGCCCGACCTACCAGGAGTACCTCGACACCGACAGCCGGCCCGTGCGCGACATCCTCCGGGTCGACTCCCCCATGGAGCCGGGCCCGACGCTCGTGCCGGTCGAGCGGTACTTCTCCAGGGAGTTCCACGACCTCGAGGTCGAGAAGGTGTGGAAGCGGGTGTGGCAGATGGCCTGCCACGAGGACGACATCCCCGACGTCGGCGACCACCTCGTCTACGACATCGCCCACCTCTCGTTCCTCGTCGTGCGGACCGCGCCGGACGAGATCAAGGCGTACTGGAACGCCTGCCTGCACCGGGGCAAGCTGCTGCGGGCGAACGACGGGAAGTGGGCCACCGATCTGCGGTGCTCGTTCCACGGCTGGTGCTGGAACCTCGACGGGACCATGAAGGAGATCCCCTGCCAGTGGGACTTCCCGTACGAGGAGGCCCAGCCCGAGCGGCTCTCGTTGCCCGAGGTGCAGGTGGGCCGGTGGCAGGGCTTCGTGTTCATCAACCCCGACCTCGACGCCGAGCCGCTCGAGGACTACCTCGGCGACCTCGAGGACCACTTCACGCTGCTCCCCTACGAGCGCCGGTACAAGGCGGCCCACGTGGCGAAGGTGCTCCGCTGCAACTGGAAGGTGGCCCAGGAGGCGTTCTCGGAGGCGTACCACGTCGTCGCCACCCACCCCCAGATCCTCGAGGGCCTCGCCGACGCCAACACCAAGTACGACGTCTTCGGCAACTACAGCCGGGCGATCTCGCCCCAGGCCACGCCCAGCCCGCACGTGTTCGGCCTCGAGCCGGCCGACGTCGACGACCTCGGGCTGTTCACGAAGCTGCGTCACCCGCTGAGCGGCTCGATCTACGAGCGCGTCGAGGAGGGGGTCGTCCGGGTCACCGCGAGGGACGGCCGCACGGGCACGTTCACCGATGCCGGCGAGCGGATCGACGGCGAGCTCGGCGAGGCCGACCCGAACCTGTGCGACTGGATCGGCGGGCGGCAGCTCCCCGACTTCGAGTCGCACCCCGTGCCGCCGTGGCTCACGGGACCCCCCGAGGAGGGCAACTTGCGGGAGATCGCCGGCGACGCCGAGCGCGAGGGCCTGCGTGACCGGCTCGGCGACGCGGTCGAGAAGATCAGCGACGCGGAGCTGGTCGACGCGATCTACCTCACCGTGTTCCCCAACTGGCACCCGTGGGGGTCGTTCAACCGGATCGTGTACCGCTTCCGCCCCTACGGCGACGACCCGGACCGGTGCATCCACGAGTGCATGTACTTCGTCCCGGTGCCCGAGGACGGGCCCCGTCCCGCGGCGGCGCCGATCCACTGGCTGGGTGAGGACGACGACTGGGTCGAGGCCCCCGAGCTGGGCATGCTGGCGAAGGTCTTCAACCAGGACGTGCACAACATGCCCGAGGTGCAGGCCGGTCTGAAGACCATGCACCAGCCCCACGTGATGTTCGCCGACTACGGCGAGACGAAGATCCGCCACTTCCACCGGCTGCTGGAGGAGTGGATCACGCGGGACTAGCGGTACCGGGCCGTCGGCCCGGTCGAGCGGCCCGCATCTGCAGAAGCTCTGCAGATGTCCTTCAAGCTCCGTCCGGCGTGGCGTCGCACGATCGACGCATGCCCACGACGAACGACGACGAGTACTTCGGCGGCTCGGCCGACAGCGACCTCCCGGTCGACCGGGAGGAGCTTCGGCGGGAGATCCAGTTGAAGTACGCCGAGGTCGCCGACGACCCCGACGGCGACTTCCACTTCCACACCGGCCGCACGATCGCCGAGCGATGCGGCTACGACGGCACCGAGCTCGACGAGCTGCCGGCCGAGGTCGTCGAGTCCTTCGCCGGCGTGGCCGATCCGTTCGCGCTCCGGCCGGTTCGCCCCGGCGAGCGCGTCGTCGACCTCGGCTCCGGCGCCGGGCTCGACGCCATCCTCGCTGCGAGAGCCGCCGGCCCCGACGGGTACGTCGTCGGCGTCGACATGACGCCGGAGATGCTCGCCAAGTCCCGGGCCAACGCCGCGGCAGCCGGCACCGACAACGTCGAGTTCTGCTTCGGCCACCTCGAGGAGATCCCGGTGGCCGACGGGTGGGCCGACGTCGTCATCTCCAACGGCGTCATCAACCTGTGCCCGGACAAGGCCGCCGTCATGGCCGAGATCGACCGCATCCTGCGGCCCGGCGGCGTCCTCCAGTTCGCCGACATCGCCAACGGCGCCGAGGTCCCCGAGGGCGCCCGACGCCACATCGACCTCTGGACCGGCTGAATCGCCGGTGGCCTGCCGTGCGCAGGCTGGCAGACCCTCCTCGAGGCCCACGGCTTCGAGGACGTGCAGATCGGCGAACCCGTCGACACCTTCGGCGGCGCCGGCGGCGAGGCCAACGCCCGGACCTTCGAGGTCAGCGGCTACCCCTTCCTCGCCCGCAAACCCCACTGACCGAACACCCCACCACCACACGAGGAGCACCACCATGACCATCACCCAGACCACGACCGAGACCGCGGCCGAGCAGCGCCCCGACGACAAGGTCCTCGTCGCCCTGACCCACGGCGCCGACGAGCCCGAGAACGTCCTCATCGCCTACCTCATGGGCGTCGAGGCGGTCCGAGCCGGCAAGCAGGCGACGATGTGGCTGACCAAGGAGGGCGTGACCGTGGCCCTCGAGGGCGCGGCCGAGACGTTCGTCGTCGACGGCGCCCCGTCGATCTCCGCCCTCCACGACGAGTTCGTCGCCGCCGGCGGCACCTTCCTCGTCTGCCCGGTCTGCGTGAAGCTGCGGGGGCTGACCGACGCCGCCTGGGCCGAGGGCGCCACCGTGGCCGGCGCGCCGGCCGTCTACGAGTTCACCGAGGGCGGCGCCCTCGTCTTCAACTACTGAGTTCCTGCGCGCGACGATGACGCCGGTGAGCGCCGAGCAGATCATCGGGCGTGACGCCGACCTCACCGCGGTCACCGACCACCTGGCCAACGCCCGGGTCGTCACGATCCTCGGCACCGGCGGGCTCGGCAAGACCACCCTCGCCCGCTCGGTGGCCCACGGGCTGCCGGATGGCGGCGAGTGGGTCGACCTGGCGGCGCTGGTGGCCGAGTCCGACACCGTCGCCGCAGCGGCGCGCATGCTGGGGGCCACCTCGCTCGAGGGGTGGGCGGTCGCGCAGGCCGGCCGCACCCCGCTGATCGTGCTCGACAACTGCGAGCACGTGCTCGCCGGTGCCACCGAGCTCGCCGGCCAACTGCTCGACGCCCACCCCGACGCCCGCCTCCTGGCGACGAGCCGGGTCGAGCTCGGCGTCGACGGCGAGATCCGCTACCGGCTCGCACCCCTGTCGGTGCGGGCCACCGGCGCGTCGGCCTCACCGGCGGCCGAGCTCTTCCTCCGGCGATGCCGCGCCGCCGGCGCGACGTGGCCGGAGTCAGCGGCGAACCTCGCGGCGGTCGAGTCGATCGTCGGCCGGGTCGAGGGACTCCCGCTCGCCATCGAGCTCGCAGCGGCTCAAGCGGTCGCCATCAGCCCGGCTCAGCTGGCCGAGCTCATGACCGGCTCGCTCGACGTCCTCACCGGACGGTCCACCTCCGATCCGGACGGCACCGGCCTCCGTGACGTCATCGCCGCGAGCTACCGGCGATTGCAGCCCGAGACGCAACGCGTCTTCCGCACCCTGGCGTTGCCCGGCGGGTCCTTCGAGCTCGAGGTCGCGGCGGCGCTCGCCGACGTCGACCCGCTGGCCGCGCTCGACCTCGTCGGCCGGCTGCTCAAGGAGTCGCTGCTCACCGTCGAGCACGACGAGGACGGCGCCAGCCGCTTCCGGCTGCTCGAACCGGTGCGGGAGTTCGCGCTGGAGCAGCTGGACGAGTGCGGCGAGCTCGATCTCGTGGAGGACCGCTTCGTCGACGCCATGGCGACCTTCGCCGACGGCGTGGTCGCCAACGCCGTCGGAGCCTTCGACATCGGCGAGCTCGCGGCGGCCCTCGGTCGCTTCCCGCAACTCATCCGGGCGATCGAGATCGCCGTGCGCCGAGACGACAGACCCGGGCGGGTGTACCGCATGTTCCTCCCGCTGTTGACCCCGTCGAGCGGGCCCCGGCTGGAGGTGGCGGCGCTCGGCCGCAAGGTCCACGCCCGATGGCCCGAGGCACAGGACCCGCTGCGGTCGGAGGCGCTGGCCGTCATCGCCCACTCGGCGATGAACGTCGGCGACGATCCGACCGCCGTCGCGCTCGCCACCGCCGCGCTGGACGTGCCCGACGCCTTCCAGCTCGGTCGGCTCCTGGCGCACCGGACGCTCGGATCGGTCGCGGCCTACGCGGACGACTACGACCGGGCGTCGAAGCACTTCGAAGACGCCATCGCGGAGGCGGACGCGCTCGGCGGCCTGTTCGGGCGGGAGATGCGGGCGACCCTCGCCGGGTTCCGGGTCGACGACGACTCCTCCCTCCCGGCGCTCTCCGAGCTGTGCGACCGCTCCGCAGCCGAGGGCGACGACATGACCCTCGGCTGGGTGTTGGTCGCCATGATCAACATCCAGCTGCAGTGCGGCCGGCTGGTCGAGGCGCGGCGTCATCTCGACCGGGCCGAGATCGCCGCCGAGCGGTCACCCCTGCGGTGGTCGGCATCCTCGGTGGCCCGGTCGCGGGCGATCGTCGCCTCCTTCGAGGGCGACTGGCCGACGGCCGCAGCGGCCTGGGCGCGGTGCCTGGAGCTGATGGCCGGATGGGGCGACGCCGAGGGCATCGGCGTCTGCCTCCGAACCGCTGCGGCGTCGGCCGAGGCGTGCGACCAGGCGACCCTGGCCGAGGAGCTGTGGCGGTGTCGGCCGACCGGGCGCGCGAACACGATCCTGCCCCGGCCGTTCCTCGCCGAGGAGCAGCGGCTCCTCGACCGCTGCGGCGCACCGGTGCCGATGAGCCTCGGCGAAGCCGTCGAGCGGGGACAGACGGCGTTGGCGACGGTCGAGGCGCCCGTCGAGGCAGCCGAGGCGGACGAGGTCGTCCTCCGCTTCGAGCCGGGGTACGAGCTCGACCTCGGCCGCTACCAGCTGCGGCGCGACGGCGAGGTCGTGCACGTCGAGCCGCAGGTGTTCGACGTGTTGGCGTTCCTCGCCCGCAACCCCGGCCGGCTCGTCACCCGCGAGGAGCTGATGGACGAGGTGTGGGACACCCGCTTCGTCTCGGCCGCCGCGGTGAGCTCCCGGATCCGGTCGGCCCGCGCCGCGGTCGGCGACGACGGCCGCCGCCAGTCGGTCATCCGCACGGTCCACGGCCGGGGCTTCGAGTTCATCGCCGAGGTCGATCAGCCGTAGCCGTAGGTGGCGAACGGGTTGATGATCTGGTTGCCCCACAGCTCCCGTCGCTCGGCACCGGTGAGCCCGACCTCGTCGGCGACCTCGTCCCATCGCTCCGTGATCGTCCGCATCTGGCCGTCGATGATGCTCCTCGCATCGCGCTCGGTCAGCTCGTAGTGCCGGGCCGCCCCGAGGCAGATGGCGACCTGGGAGAGCCGCCCACCGTCGGGGGCGATGGCCATCGCCTGCGCCTGCTCCTCACCGAGGCGCGCCTGCGGGCAGACGTCGTAGGCCGGGGTGAGCCGCAGCCGCTCGCCATCCCAGAACGCAGCATGGTTGCGAGCGTGGTCGTCGGTGTTGCCGACGAGGACGTTGAACACGATCCGGCTGTACAGCTCGCGTAGGGTGCGCTTCCGTTCGACGAACCGGGCGCGGATGACGTCGGCGAGCTCGTGGTACGTGGCGTGGCGGCCGGCCAGTTCGTGCAGCCCGAGGATCGTCAGCGCGGACACGAAGGCCCGCCTCGTCCCACCTCCGGGCCGGTCGAAGCGTTCGGCGAGCAGGACGGCCCGCCCGCCGACCTCGACCAGCTCGGTGTCGGCGACGTCGAGGCCGACGAGTCGAGCGAGCCGCATGGCCGCCGCCTCGGCCCGCACGACCGGGTAGGTGTCGGTGGGCGTCGAGAACTTCGCGATGAGGTGACGGCCGTCGGCGACGAGCGTCGCCTTCGGACGGGCACCGCCGGCTGAGGAGCCGGCCGTCAGTGCCTCGCCCAGGGCGGCGTTCAGCGCTCGACCCTCCTGCAGGTCATCGGCGGCTCGGAGGAGGTCGGCCAGGGGCGCGTCGTGCGACCGCGGCGCGTAGTCGCTCGGCGAGATCTGGAAGTCGAGCGCGCCAGGCCGGTCCGAGCCCGAGCGGAGCAGGTACGTGAGCAGCGGCACCTCGCCGGGATCGGTGGTGCGCGGGTCGCCGCCGAGCTGACGCAGGATCACCCGCTGACCCCACGCGTCGGGTCCGCCGTCGCGGAGCACGCCGGCGATCTCGAGCCCCGGACCGGGTTCGATGCGGCCACGGCGCAGCGGGAGCTCGGGAAGGTAGAGCGGGACCGCCTCGTCGCGCCCGAGGTACGACCGGCCGTAGGCGAAGGTGAGGACGTACCCCGCCGGCGCCGGGACCGCCTCGATCACCCCGGTCGGCACCGGCTCCGCGGCATTGGGGAGCCACGACCAGACGTAGACCGGGTCGGGTCGGTCAGAAGTGGTCATCGAGATCGTCATCGGAGACGGGGACGACCCGCTCACCCAGCAGTGCCACCCGGTCGGCGAGCTGATCGGAGAGGATCGCCAACTCGGCAGGGTTGGGGGTGAAGAGCGGCACGCCGACGAGCACCGCGACGTCGAGCGCGGTTCCGAGCGCCACGCTCGGATCACCCCGCTCGACCTTCCGCAGGGTCGGGATCGAGATGCCGGCCTGCTCGGCCAACCGGGCCACGGTCCAACGACGGCGACGGCGCGCCGCAGCGACCTGCGCGCCCAACGCTCGTGCTGCGTCACGCGCCTGCGGTGTCACCTGACGTCCCATGGAGAACAAGAATACTTGCTCTTCATGCTAGAAGGAGAGGAATTCTTTCAGTCGAGCGACTCGAAGAGGGCGCCCAGCGTCGATCTCCACGCCCGCCTGATCTGGGTCTCCGAACGGTCGTGGACCTCCACCATGACCCTGCCGGCGAGCACCGAGATCGCCGAGTCGATGATCGCCACCACGTCGGCCCGCTTGGCCGGTGGGAGCCGCTCGAGCTCGGGCCCGAAGAAGGCCGGGACCTGCTCGGCCGTTCGCCGGCGGAGCTCGTCGAGGACCGTGCCCAGCTCGGGGTGGTCGAGCACGGCGGCCTCGGCCCGCTTGACCCACAACGAGAGCGTCGTCACCGACCGGAGGCGAAGGTCGACGAAGCGGGCGATGCGCTCGGCACGGTCGGCGCCCGGCGGCGGCTCGACCTCGAACAGCTCGACGTGCTCCACGTAGAAGCGCTCCGCCGCCTGGCGGAACAGATCGTCGAGGCCGTCGAAGTACCGGAAGAGCGAGGACGTCGAGATGCCCGCCTCCTTGGCGAGCACCTCGGTGGTGGCCGGCCGACCGGAGGCCAGGATCCGGAACGCGGCGTCGATGACGGCGTTCTTGCCCCGCTCGCGCCGGGCCGTCCGTCCGTCGACCCGATCCTCCACGACCTCGCTCATGGCCACATCCTAGCCCACGTGACGGATGTTTTGGAATAGACACTCCCACTTTCTCGAAGAATGTGGTAGCAGTAGTCCCAGAACATTCCGACTCCGCAGGAGCCCCGATGTCTGCCCGCCTCGCCCAACTGATCGCCCACCGCCCCCGCACGGCACTGTCCGTCCTCGCCGTCGCCCTCGTCGTGCTGGCCACCGGCGTCGCGCTGCTCGACGAGCAGGCCGACGACTCCGCCTTCCTGCCGCCCGACAGCGACGTCGCGCTCGCTGACGACGCGCTCGCCGAGTCGTTCCCCGACTCCGCCGGCCTGGTGAACGTGACGATCCTCCACCGCGGCGACGCGCTGACCCCCGAGGGCCTGGCGCACATCGACGCCGTGATGGACGAGGTCACGTCCACCCCCGAGGTCGCCGAGCGGCTCGCTCGGACCGACGCAACGATCTCGCTCGCGGACGTCTTCTCCCAGGCGCTCGGCGTCGAGGACCTGTCGACGGTCGGTCAGGAGCAGATCGAAGCCGCTGCGGCGAGCCCCCAGGTCGCCGCGGCGGTCGAGGCGCTCAACGGCGAGGCCGACGGCACCGAGCTCACGGTCTCGGGCCTGCGCCTCCGCGAGCTCGGCGACGAGGACGGCCTCGAGGCGACCGAGCTCCAGATCTCCGAGGTCGTCGAGGACGTCGACGGCCCGCTGGAGGTTCGGAGCCTGTCGCCGGCGACCCGGGATGCCGAGTCGGAGGATGCGATCAACACCTCGATGCGCAACCTGGTCGCGCTCTCGATCGTCGTCATCGCCCTGCTCCTGGCGGTGTTCTTCCGGACCGGATCCGACGTGGCGCTGTCGCTGCTCGGCCTCGGGATCACCGTCGCCGGCACGCTCGGGTTCCAGGGGCTGATGGGGCCGAACGGACTCGACCTGATCGGCCCGCCCAACCGGATCACCACGATGGTGCCGATCATGCTCATCGGCCTCGTCGTCGACTACTCCATCCAGTCCGTCGGCCGCTATCGGGAGCTCCGGGCCGACGGCGAGGGCGTCACGCCGGCGGTGATCGGCGGCCTCCGCGGCGTCATGTTGCCGCTCGGACTGGCCGGCATCACCACGATGATCAGCTTCCTCACCAACCTCACCTCACCGCTGCCGGCCAACCAGGACTTCGGCGTGGTCGCCGCCTTCGGCGTCGGCTTCGGCCTGTTCACGATGCTGATCCTGATGCCCGCGGCCCGTCAGCTGCTCGACGAGCGGCGCGAGGCCAAGGGCACGCTCGGACAGGTGCAGACCATGACCGACGCGGTCCCCGGCGGCGGCGCGTTCGCCACCCGCCTCGGCACCTTCACCGCCCGTGCGCCGATGGTCGTCCTGCTGGCCGCCGGCACGCTCACGATCGGGCTCGGCATCGCAGCGACGGGCATCAGCACCGAGTTCGACCCCGACGACTTCCTGCCCTCGGACGCCGACGGCGTCGTCGACCGCGAGGCGCTCGGCGCCGTGGGCGGTCAGACCCAGGTGGCGACGATCCTCGTCGAGGCCGAGCTCACCGACGACCGGACCCTGCGCAACCTGCTCACCCTCGACCAGGCGTTCGGCGACGACCTCAGCCGACCGACCGGTGCCGCCGGTCCGATCACGCTGTCGCTCGGCATGCTCTTCGAGGACTGGATCGACGACAGCGGCGAGCCGGGCGACGTCTACGACGCCGAGCTCGAGGCGATGACCACCGGGCTCGCCACCGACGCCTTCGCCGAGCGCACCCTCGTCGACCCCGCCGACCTGCAGGCGATCATCGACCGGCTCGAGACGCTGGATCCGGAGGGATTCGCACAGGTGGCCGTCGATGTCCCCGACGGCCCGGATCGCACGCTGTTGCAGTTCGACGCCCTCAGCGCCGACCTCGACCAGACCGCCGACATGGTCGACGACATCGAGGGCCTCTGGTACGGCGACGACGACGAGGTCACCACCACCTCCGGCGACATCACCGGGCTCGTCGTGACCGATGCGATGACCGACAGCCAGACGACGGCCATCGCCACCACGATCCTCGCGGCGCTCGTCGTGCTGATGCTCTTCTTCTGGTTCACGGAGTTCAAGCCGATGCTGGCCGTGATCGCCGTCCTGCCGATCCTGCTCGTCCTGATCTGGGTGCTGGGCACGATGGCGCTGCTCGGCATCCCGTACAACGTCGTCACCGCGCTGATCACGGCGCTGTCGATCGGGATCGGCGTCGACTACACGATCCACGTGATCCACCGGTTCACCGAGGAGGTGCACGGCGGCGGCTCGATCGTCGAGGCCACCCGCACGACGCTGGCGACGACCGGCTCGGCGCTCATCGGCTCGGCGCTCACCACCGCGCTCGCCTTCGCCGTGCTGATGCTTAGCCCGATGACCCCGTTCCAGCAGTTCGGACTCGTCACCGGCTTGACGATCCTCTACGCCCTGGTCGCGTCGATCCTGGTCGTCCCGCCGATGCTCGTGCTCTGGGCCGTCTACCACCGCTGGCGGGAGTCCACCGACCTGGTGATCCACGAGCCGGCGGAGACGCCACCGAACGAGGAGCTGGTCCCGCAGGGGGCGTGACCCGGGCCTCCTGAGCGCTACGGCAGGCCGAGGTAGGCCGACACCGAGGCCACGACCTCGGCGACGAACTCCTCGTCGGACCGAAGCTCGAGCTGGGTCGGCGACATCTCCGGGTCGAGGCGGGCCGCCAGCATCGCGTTCACCTGGTCGACGGCGAAGCGTGCGGCCAGCTCGGGCGAGGGATGCCCGATCTCGTCGGGGCGAGCCAGGAGGAGGTCGGTCAGGCCATCGTTGAGCTGCCGACGGAGCCGCCCGTAGCGGTCTCGGGTCGACGGGTCGACGAGCGACACCTCGACGGTGATCCGCTTCTGGCCGGGCTGGCGGCTGTTCAGCGCCAGCGAGGTCGCCACGTAGCCCCGCACGACCTGGGTGATGCCGTGTCCCGCCCACTGCTCCGGGTCGATCGCCCGCTCGACGTTGGCCTCCAGCTCGACCGCGAGGCGCTCGACGACGGCGGCGATCAGCGCGTCCTTGTGCTCGAAGTGGTGGTAGATCGAGCCGATCGAGCGCCCGGCCCGGGCGCTGACGTCGGTGACCGAGGTGGCCTCGACCCCCCGTTCAGCGAAGAGCTCCGTCGCCGAAGCGAGGATCGCCTCGCGGCTCGTGCGACTGCGCTCCTGCTCCGGCCGCCGGAGCGACGCAGACCCGGCAGCACCCTCCGTCGTCATCGATCCATGCTCGCACGCCTCGTCGAACCGCTGGCCAGCCTGCCAGATCGCGACTAGAACCAGAATTCGGTTTCTAGGAGGAACGATGACCCAGACCATCCTCGTCACCGGCGCGTCGACCGGCATCGGACGAGCGACCGCCGCCCTGTTCGCCGACCGGGGCTGGAACGTGGCGGCGACCATGCGCGATCCCGCCTCGTCCGACCTGGCCGAGGGGCCGAACCTCGCCGTCTCGGCGCTCGACGTCACCGACGAGGCGTCGATCGCGACCGCCGTGGCCGGGGCGATCGAGCGCTTCGGCTCGCTCGACGTCGTCGTCAACAACGCCGGCTACGCGGGCTACGGCCCGATCGAGGCGACGCCGATGGAGCGCATCCGCCGCCAGTTCGACACCAACGTGATCGGACTGCTGGCGGTCACCAAGGCCGTCGTCCCCCACCTGCGAGCCCGCGGCTCGGGGACGATCGTCAACATCAGCTCTCCCGCCGGCAAGATCGGCTTCCCGCTCGGCACGCTGTACTGCGGTTCGAAGCACGCGGTAGAGGGCATGTCCGAGGCGATGAGCTACGAGCTCGCCGCGGCCGGGATCGCCGTGAAGATCATCGAGCCGGGCGCGATCCGCACCGACTTCGCCACCCGTTCGCTCGACCTCACCACCGACGACTCGATCCCGGAGTACGCCCCGCTGTCGGCCGCCATCGCCGCCAGCTTCGCCACGATCGACGAGCAGGCCTCGCCGCCGGAGCTGGTCGCCGAGGTCATCTTCGAGGCGGTCACCGACGGGACCGACCGCCTCCGCTACACCGCCGGCCCCGACGCTGAGCAGATGATCACCGGCCGGGCGACCGCCGGCGACGAGGCCTTCGTCGCCGGCATGCGCGCCCGCCTGTCGGGCTGAGCCGACGCGGGCCGATCAGTCCGGTTCGGCCTGGATGCCCGTGAGGATCGTGTCGACCACGGTGTCGACGAGGTCGTCGGTCAGCTCGCGCTGCCACAGGAAGCGCAGCGAGAACATCGTGCCGAAGCACATCGACTGGAACACGACCAGGTCGGCGTCGGCACGGATCGAGCCGTCCGCGATCGCCCGTCGGAAGAGCGGGCTGAGGGGCGTGTCGTGCACCTCGGCGATCCGCTCCATCACGACGGCGAAGTGGGGGTCCTCAGCAGCTCGGACCGACATGGCCAGCAGCCACGGCATCGACTGGGTCTCGGTCAGCGCGTTGGCGCCCGCCCGGAGGAGGTTGCGGAGATCGGTCCGGAGGTCGCCGGTCGGCTCACCGCCGTCGAACTGTGGTCGCTCCGAGCCGATGGCGTCGACGAGCAGCGCGGTGCGGTCGGGCCAGTGCCGGTAGAGCGTCGCCCGCGAGACGTTGGACTCCTCCACCACCCGGGCGTGGGTGACGGCCGCCGGCCCGTCGTCGGCGAGGAGCCGGAGGACGGTCGCGTGGACCTCCTCCCGCGTCCGGGTCACCCGGGGGTCCTCGTCGCTTCGGGTGTCCGCCGTGTTCACGCAGGGGTCAGTCTCCCACGACGCCCACGAGATCACCGCCTCCGACCTCCCCCTCGGTGCCGACCTCGCCGTCGTCGTCGGAGCGGTCGGCGGTGCGCCGCCGGCCGTAGAGGACGAGCATCGCCGGGAGCACGAACACGACGGCCAGCAGCGACAGCACCATGGCGAAGATCGTCACGAGGCCGAGCCGTTGGAACGGCACGATCGAACCGAAGATGAGCACGGCGAAGCCCAGCGTCGTGGTCGTGGCCGAGCCGGCGAGCGCGGCGCCCGTGTGGCGCAGCGCCTGCCGGAGCCCGATCTCCACGTCGCCGTCCGCGGCATCGAGGTCCTCGATGAAGCGCTCGCCGAGGTGGATGCAGAAGTCGACGCCGACGCCGACCACCAGCGCGGACACGATCGCCGTGATCGGGTCGAAGGGGATGCCGAACACCCACATGAGCCCGAAGGTGTTGAGCACCACCGCCCCCACCGGGGCGACGACCAGCGCACCCAAGCCGGCCTGGCGCGACCGGAACCAGTAGACGGCGGCGAGCAGGACCGTCACGGCGGCCAGGGTGATCACCAGACCGCTCACGGCCGAATCGGACAGCGCGTCGATCGTCAGGTCGTTCACGATCGCGTCCGAGGTGGCGACGGCGGTGACCCCGGCGGCGTCGAGCGGGGCGAGTGAGTCGTCGACCGCGGTCCGGACGGTCTCGACGCCGACCGACTCGGACTGCGTCCGCACCGTGAGGCGGACGGCCGCCCCCTCCGTCCCGGCGACGGGCTCCGGCGACACGACGGCATCGACGGCCGGGAAGGCCCCAGCCAGCTCGGAGTACACGGTGAGGACGTCGCCGTCCTCGGCGATGGTGCCGTCCGGTTGGAGACCGGCGGCGACCGCGGCGTCCACGGCGGTCGTCTGCTCGACGCCCTCGGCGACGCGCTGGGCCGCAGCGAGCTCGGTCACCGGCGAGGCGAGATCGGGCCGACCGTCGAGGCTCACGATGCCCGCCTGCCCGACGAGCCCGGCCTCGACGCCCGCCGTGGCGTTGTGGGCCGCCGGCGTCAGCACCGCGTCGCCGGTCACCAGCACCTCGGTCGTCTCGCCGAGACCGCCGGAGAACAGCTCGTCGAGCGCGACGAAGGCGTCCTTCGACGGGTCGCCGTCCGCCAGGAAGTCCACCGGGCTGAACTCGGTGTCGAGCTGCGTCGCCGCCACGACGCTGCCGACCGTGATCGCGCCCGCGATCCCGAGCACGACCACCGGGGCCGTCACGGCCGGACGGAGGCCGACGGTCGCCACCCGCGCGAGCGTCGACGTCTCCGTCGGTTCGATCTCGAGGGTCGCCAGCCGGTCGCGCCGAGCGGCCCGCCGATCGAGCAACGTCCGACCGGCGACGAGGAAGGTCAGGTCGACGATCAGCACCGCGAAGATGCCCGTGGCCGCCAGCACACCGAGGTCGCGGATCGCCGGCAGCGGCGAGACCAGGTTGGTGAGGAAGCCGATGCCGGTCGTCACCATCGACAGCGTCAGCGCGACGCCGACGGTCCGCCCGAGGCTGCCGGCGACGGCCGTGGGATCGCCGCGCCCGTGGGCGAGCTCCTCCCGGTACCGACCGTGGGTGTGGATCGCGTAGTCCACACCGAGGGCGAGGAGCAGGATCGGGACGATCTGCGTCGGCGGCGTCGGATCGCCGATCAGATCGAGGTAGCTCGGGCCGAGCAGCACCCCCAGCCCCGTGTTCCAGGCGATGGCGATGATGACGCCGAAGATCGCGAGCGCCATGTCGGCGAGGCTGCGGCGGACCGCACCGACCCGGCTCAGCACCGGCCCGGACCGGGCTCGGAGCACGAGGGCCAGGACGACGAGGATCACGAGCGCGGCGAGGCCGAAGAGCCGGGCCACCTCCTGCTGGAACGAGTCGTCGGGCGCACGGACGAGCTCGTTGGAGAACGGCGCCGCATCGAACGGGAGGTCCCGGGCATCGACGTCGTCGATGAACGCCCGCTGGGCCTCGGCGATCGCGTCGTCGTCGGCGAAGGCGGACCGGTCGAGCTGGATGAGCACGATCCCGGCCGCCGCCGCTCCCGGATCGTCGCCGGCGGCCAGCGCCCGGATGAGATCGGCCTGCGCCGGCGGCACGCCGTCGAACCCTGCGCCCTGCAACTCCTCGACGGTCGCGTCGTCGACGGACCCGACGTCGAGCCCGTCGACCTCGATCCGGTCGATCGCCGGATCGAGGTAGGTCGTGATCGCTCGGCCGCCCGACGCCCCGGCCAGCGAGTCGCCGAAGCTCGACTCCGCCGCCTCGACGATCGCCGTCGTCGTGACGAGCCCGTCGGCCGACACCACGTCGTCGCCGGTCACGACCATCTGGAGCGTCGCCGTCGACGTGTCGTCGAAGCGATCGCGCAGCTCCTCGAGCGCCTCCACCTCGGTGTTGCGGGGGCTGAACGCCGTCGAGTCGTTGGACAGCTCGGACTGCGGAGCGAAGGAGGCGAGCACGACGGTGACGACGGCGATCACCGCCAACACCGCCCGGGGACGCCGCGCGGCCGCGGCGGTCAGGAGCGCAGGGAAGCGTGACATGGCGGGGGTCCTTGTCTGAGACGATCCATCTCGTAGTGAGATGAACTGTCTCAGAGAAGGCGCGCCGAAGCAACACCCGGGGCGGACGAGGTCGAATCCTGAAGCCGCGTCAGGGCGCGACGACCCGCACTGGCGGGGAGAAGGTCAGCCGCCCGGAGCGGTGGTCGCCGGCACGACGCCAGGGTCGGGGTCGGAGTCGTCGGCGGAGAGCCGCTCGGAGTTGAGCGCAGCGAACACCAGCACGGCGATCAGGATGATCACGAGTCCGAACCAAGGTCGCACTTGCTTGTCCAGGCTGCCGGCGACCGACTGCAAGCCGCCGATAAGCAGCACGGCGAAGAACAGCACCACCGCGAGCGGGAACACCACGCCCCACGGGTCGCCCCAGCTCTCGCCCACCTCCACCGTCGCCCTGAAGAAGTCGATGATGGCGTCGAAGAAGGCGTTGCCGTCGTCTTCCACGGTCCCACGCTAGGACCGCGCCACTCTCCGAGGTTGGATGGTGAGGCTGCCGGCCGCCTCACGGCCACGTCGATGGCGTCGGAAGTCAGACCGGTCGTCGGCGGGCGGAGAGAAGGAAGAGGATGGCGCCCAGGATCATGTACACGGACAGCGTCCCCAAGGTGACGTCGGACTGGCGCGAGGCCGCCGCGAAGGACAAGCCAGCCAGTGTCGAGAGCGCACCGCTGACCAGCATGAGGATTTGCCCACCCGCTGCGCGACGGCGTCGGAGCGCGAGCACGAACTGGATCGCTCCGGACACGACAGCCCAGACCCCGAACGCCAACAGCGTCGCCCCGGCGTCGGATCCGAACGCAGCAACACCGATTCCCACGGTGGCGACCGCGCTGATGCCAGCGTTGAGACGAAGCGCACGTCCTGCAGCACCGGCGCTCAGCGCCCCGATGATCGACGCGACGACATCGATCACCGGATAGGCGGTCACGATCGCGGCGGCCAGAGCCGGGAGCTCGCTCGCACTGGTCGGTACTTCGCCACCGACCGCGACGACGAAGCCGATGCCCGAGACGATGGCGGCCACCGCGCGAGCCACGTCGATCTGGTTCGCCGTCGGCGTCCGACGGCCGGTGCCCGACGGGTCGGGCGCGTCCGAGAACGGGGGAGCGAACGCGGCATGTCCATCAGACGGCATCGGGGGCTCTCTTCGTGGGGGACGTCATGGTCTCCACGTTGCGTGCCCGTCGACGTCAGGAGCCATGTCGACTCCGGACAATCGGTTGACCGAATCGGACGGCGGTTGGCAGATCGTCCGAGCAGGTCAGCCGGGTCGGGTGCGACGAACCCTGCCGGGTGTCTCGCCGTAGTGCTTGGCGAAGGACCGAACGAAGCTCGCCGGCTCGGCGTAGCCGACACGGCGGGCCACCGCCTCCACGCTCATGCCCGCGGTCTCGAGCAGCTCCCAGGCGATCGACAGGCGGGTGTCGGCGTAGATCTCGCGAAACGTCGTGCCCTCTTCGGCCAGACGCCGGCGCAGCGTCCGCTCGTTGACGGCCAGGCGCTCCGCCGCCATCCCGATCTGGTGGTCCCCTGCGATGTCCTCGGTCAGGACGTCCCGGACACGTGCCGACCACGGCTGTGTCTCGTCGTCGAGCTGGGCGCTGAGCAGCTCGCACTGCTCGAGGCAGTACCGCAGCGTCGCCGAGTCCGATCTCGGCACGTCGAGGTCGAGCACCCGGCTGGGGAACACCAGGGCGTCGTGCGCCGCCTCGGCCACCACGTCGAGCCCGAGACGTGCTGCGAGGGCCCCGCCATAGGACGCTGACCGTGTCGTCTCGATGCGGAACTCCTGCAGATCCGACTCACGGACCACCTCGCGTGAGAAGTGCATCGTGACGACCGAGTGGCGCTCGAGCACGTAGGAACGGACCGGCGGCGGGAGCTTCGAGAGGTCGAAGACGAGGCGGGCAACATCGGCGTCCTCGCAGAACTCGATATCGACGAGCACATACGAGAGGCGGATGTGGCTGATGGCGGTCTCGACTGCGGCCCGGAACGTCGGACTCGTGAGCACGGCGAAGCCCCAGATCCCGAACGAGTTGACGTGCATGCGCTCACCGACCGCGACCCCGAGGCCAGCTTCGGCCGTGTAGACGGCGGCGAGGTTCTGGACGGCGAGGATCTCCTGGTCGACGGTGACCTCGCTGGCCGCGTCCTCCAGGTCCTGCTCGCTGAGTCCGGTGTCGGCCAGGACGACGTCGAGCGTGATGCCCAGATCGCCGGCCGTCTCGCACAGCAGGCGAAGGCTCGTCGCCGGCCGTCTGGAGCTCGCGGAGACCACCCTCAGAGCGTAGGCACTCGATCTTGCGGCGAGATCGGGTCGTGTCCGATCCGGTCAAGTGGTTGTCCGCAGGGGACATGGTCTCGGAGGCACGGAAGGCGGACAACGGAGGTGTCCCTGAACTCACCGGCATGGAGTGGCCGACATGAACCTCACGAGACGAGCGTCGTTCACGGGGATCCGTGGCCTCCTGGAGCGGAGCGGCCACCGCGCCGGTCGGCGATCGATGTCATGACCTCCCCGCAGCCCCGGACGGGTGAGCCGACACGCGCTGACGCCGAGGTGCCGCGACTGCTCATCGTCGGCGGAGGTTTCGCCGGCGTCTGGGCCGCACTCGCCGCCGCGGAGTCGGCGGCCACGCACGGCGACGTCCGGATCGACCTCATCAACCCGATCGACCACTTCGTTCCCCGGCCGCGGCTCTACGAGAGCGCACCCGGGGAGACGACCGTCCCACTCGCGGACATCCTCACACCACGCGACATCTGCCACATCCGGGCCACGGCGACCGACATCGATGTCGACGCCAAGGCTGTGACCGTCATCGACGATCGGGGCGAGGAGCAACAGCTCCCGTACGACCGGGTCATCCTGGCAACCGGTAGCCGACTCAACCGGCCGCCGATCGATGACGCCCACCTCGACGACATCGACACCCTCGCCGCAGCCCAGACGCTCGACGAGCGACTCGGCCGGCTCCCAGCCGGCGCCACGATCGCGGTCATCGGAGCTGGCTTCACCGGGATCGAGCTCGCCTCCGAGCTCCCGGCCCGCGTTCCGTCCGCCAACGTCGTGCTCCTCGACCGCTCCGACCAGCTCGGGTCCCAGCTGGGGCCTGGTCCCCGCCCCGAGATCGAGGCGGCACTCGAGGCGCTGAACGTCGACACCCGAACCGGCGTGACGGTGACCGCCTACGACGGCTCACACCTCGACCTGTCCGATGGGCGGTCGTTGGCGGCCGACATCGCCGTCTGGACCGCCGGCATGAGCGCAAGTCCTCTGACCGCCTCGATCTCCGAGGATCTGGATCCGCTCGGACGGCTCGCTGTCGACCAGTGCCTTCGGGTTCGGGATGCATCGTCGGTCTTCGCGGCCGGCGACACGGCTGCACCACTCGACGAGTCCGGGCACGTCGTGGCGCAGAGCGCTCAGCACGCGATCCCGCAGGGTGCCTGTGCCGGCCGCAACGCCGTCGCAGATCTCTTCGGCGCCGAGCTGACCGAGCTCCAGACGCTCCCCTACGGGACCTGCCTCGATCTCGGCACCGCCGGCGCCGTCTTCACCGAGGGTTGGGATCGACAGGTCGTCCTGGTGGGCGAAGAAGCCAAGGCGCTCAAGCGCGACATCAACACGAAGTGGATCTATCCACCGCACTGATCCCGTCTGCGGTCGAAGCGGATCGAATCGCCGGCCGAAACGAGCGTGAGACGGGCACCGGAGCCGGCGGGTGGCGCCGGGGCGGGGTCCCCATGCCCGCAGCGAAGCGAGGACGTGGGGTGCCCCGGTGGCGGGACCCGCCGAGCGGGCGGACCCGACGACGACTACTCGATCCGCAGCCCCGAGATCGCACGCGAGATCACCAGCTGCTGGATCTGCTCGGTGCCCTCGAAGATGTCGTGGATCTTGGCGTCACGGTGCCAGCGCTCCACCGGGTACTCACGGGTGTAGCCGTAACCGCCCAGGATCTGGATCGCTCGCTCGGTGGCCCAGGTGGCCACCCGACCGGCCTTGAGCTTGGCCATCGAGCCCTCGGCGTTCTTGAACTGGCCCTGCTTGCCGAGCCAGGCGGCCCGCCAGATCAGCATGCGGGTGGCGTCGATCTCGGTGGCGATGTCGGCCAGCATGAAGGCGATCGACTGGTTCATGATGATCGGCCGACCGAAGGCGTGGCGCTCCTTGGCGTACTCGAGCGAGTACTCGTAGGCGGCCCGGGCGATGCCGAGGGCCTGGGCGCCGACCGACGGGCGGGTGGCCTCGAAGGTCTGCATCGCGGCCTGGGAGTGGACGTGCCTGCCCTCGCGCACCCGTGCGAGGCGCTCGTCGAGCTTCTCCTTGCCGCCGAGCAGGCAGCGACCCGGCACCCGCACGTCCTCGAGGACGACCTCGGCGGTGTGGGAGGCACGGATGCCGTGCTTCTTGTACTTCTGCCCCATCGACAGCCCCGGCGTGCCCGGCGGGACGATGAACGAGGCGTGGCCCTTCGAGCCCAGCTTGGGGTCGACGACGCCGATCACGACGTGGACGTCGGCGATGCCGCCGTTGCTGATCCACGCCTTGGTGCCGTTGAGGACCCACTCGTCGTTCGCCTCGTCGTACACGGCGCTCGTGCGGTAGCCGCCGACGTCGGAGCCGGCGTCGGGCTCGGAGGCGCAGAACGCCCCCAGGGCGAGCTTGTCCGCCGTGCCGTAGCACTGGGGGATCCACTCCATGACCTGCTCGTTGGTGCCCGAGGCGGCGATGCCGGCGGCGGCGAGGGCGGTGCCCATGATGGCCATGCCGATGCCGGCGTCGCCCCAGAAGAGCTCCTCGATGGCGACCGGCATGGTGAGGCCGGTCTGATCGTTCAACATGCCCTCGGCGAGGAACTCCCAGCCGTAGAGGCCGATCTCCGCGGCCCGCTCGACCACCGGGTACGGGAACTCCTCGCGCTCGTCCCACTCGTGGGCGACGGGGCGGATCTCGTTCTCGGCGAAGTCGTGGACCCACTTCTGGAGCTGGATCTGATCCTCGTTGAGCTGGACCGAGAACTCCGACATGACGACCTCCTGCAGATGCGTGCTGTCCCTAAGTTACCGCTCGGTAACTTGTGGTGACAACCAGCACACCCGTCGGCCGCCACGCCGGGTGGCGAAGCCCGGCGCTACTCGGTCGACCCGAGGGTGACCTCGATGTCGCGGCTGCCGGTCTCGTTCTCGACGGTGAGCGTGACGACGTCGCCGGGGCGGCTGGTGATGATGGCCGAGCGCAGATCGCTCGAACCCCGCACCGGATCGCCGTCGACGGCCACGACCCGGTCACCGGGCTCCAGGCCGGCGACCTCGGCCGCCGTGCCGGGCACGACCTGCTCGATCATGGCGCCGGGCTCGCTGGTCGGCGAGGCGTCGGTGGAGACGCCGAGGCGGGCCAGCCGCACGTCGTCGCCAGCGACCAGCTGGTCGGCGACGATCTTGGCGAGGTCGATCGAGATGGCGAAGCCGACACCCTCGTTGCCACCGCTGTTGGTGAAGATCTGGTCGTTGATGCCGATGACCCGACCGGCGGCGTCGACGAGCGGACCGCCGGAGTTGCCGGGGTTGATGGCCGCATCGGTCTGCACCATCGTGATCCCCTGCACGTCGCGGTCGACGGCCGAGACGATGCCGGAGGTCACGGTCTGCTCGAAGCCGAACGGGCTACCGACGGCGACCGCGAGCTGACCGACCCGCAGCTCGATGCCGACGCCGAGCTCGGCCACGGGCACGTCGACCGAGGGATCGATCCGCACCACGGCGACGTCGGTGGGCGTGTGCGTGCCGACCACCGTGCCATCGACCACACGACCGTCGGCGATGCGGACCCGGACGTCGGCGTCGATGCCGACCACGTGCGCTGCGGTGAGGATCAGGCCCGACTCGTCGTAGTACACGCCCGACCCGAGGCCGTT
Source organism: Actinomycetota bacterium (assembly GCA_039818945.1). Classification (GTDB taxonomy): domain Bacteria; phylum Actinomycetota; class Acidimicrobiia; order Acidimicrobiales; family Poriferisodalaceae; genus JBCBSZ01. The sequence continues at coordinate 22,420 of JBCBSZ010000048.1, read as the reverse complement.
GTTCACGTCGATCTGCACCACCGACGGGCTCACGAGCGCTGCGGCGTCAGCGGGCGCGTCGGCACCGCCCTCGACCACGATCGGCGGGGCCGGCTCGACGCTCGGCGCCGGGGTCTCGATCGCGGAGCGGGGGGCGGCGGTGGTCGCGGTCGCGGCGATCGCCTGGGTGGAGGGACCGTCGTCGTCGGCGATCGAACCGGCGATGAAGCCACCACCGATCGAGGCGAGGACCACGGCGACGCCGCCGACCACGAGCGGCCAACGGCGGGGGCCGTCACCGTCGTCGGGATCGGGCAGCTCGACCGGCTCCTCCTCGACCTCGAGTCGATCGCCGAGGTTCGGGAGCTGCGGGGGAGCGGTCTGCGTGGCCGTGGGCGGCTCCCAGGAGCCGTACGGCGGGGCCGGGGGGAGGTCGCGCCAGGTGGTCATGCTCAGCATCATGACGACCGAGGCGTCAACGGGGCGTAAGCGACCCGGGCTGTCGCCGAGCTGACCCAACGTCGCCACCTCCGGGTCGGTCGCGCGATCCTTCCCGGCATGCACGGCGTCCGGGGTGCGCTGCTCGACATCGACGGGGTGGTCGTCGTGTCCTGGCACGCCCTGCCCGGGGCGCCCGAGGCGGTGGAGCAGCTCCGGGCAGCAGGTCTCGCGCTGCGGTTCCTCACCAACACGACGTCGATCTCACGGGTCGAGATCGCCCGCCGGCTCACCGGCGAGGGCATCCCGGTGGAGGCGGCGGAGGTCCTGACCGCACCGGCCGCGACCGCGTCCTGGCTGCGGCGCCACCATCCCGACGCCCGCTGCTTCCTCATCAACAGCGGCGACCTGGGCGCCGACCTCGAGGGGGTGACGGTGGTCGGCGACGACGAGCCCGCCGACGTGGTCCTGCTCGGCGGCGCGGGCCCGGAGTTCTCCTACACCCAGATGAACCACGCGCTGGCGCTCCTGCTCGACGGCGCGCTGCTCGTCGGCATGCACCGCAACCTCTGGTGGCGCACCGCTGAAGGTGCCTCGCTCGACACCGGCGCCTACCTCGCGGCGCTGGAGCGGGCCGCACGGACCGAGGCCACCGTCCTGGGCAAGCCGTCCCCGGACGTGTTCGCCACCGGCCTGGACGAGCTCGACCTCGACGCCGCCGAGGTGATCATGGTCGGCGACGACGTCGACAACGACGTCCTGGCTGCCCAAGCCGTCGGCCTCACCGGTGTGCTGGTGCGCACCGGCAAGTACCGCGACGACACGCTCGCCGCGGCGCCCGGACGACCGGATCACGTGATCGACTCGGTGGCCGACCTCCCCGACCTGCTCGCGGGCTGAGCCTCGTCAGTTCCGGGGTCGACCGACCCGCGGCGGGCGGCCTTGGATGACCAGCCGACCGAACCCACCGACGAGCGTCATGCGGTCGCCGGCGACCTCGAAGCGGTCGAGGAGGCCCAGGACATCGGGGTCGTCGGTCCGGTCCCAGCGGATGGACGACGTCTTCCGCCAGTCGAGCAGCAGCGGCTCGCGGTGGTGGGTCTCACCGCGGGGAGGTGGGGCGTAGTCGGGATGCCCGCCGAGCAGCGCCGCCCGAACGACGAGCACGACCCGGTCGTCGTTCACGACCAGCCGGTCGACCGGGGCGCCTTCGAGGTAGACCTCCTCGAGGCCGGGCAGATCGGGGTAGGCCTGGGCGCTCACACCACCGAACGGCGTCGGGCCGCGGCGGCGTGGCGGGCGGCGATCTCGAGCGCGTTGGCGACGAGCGGTCCCGGCACCACGGCGGCGAGCGACACCACCACTGCGCGGCCGTCGACGGGCAGCGCGACGTGCTCCGCCGAGGCGAGCTGGGCGGCGAACCCCTCGCCGACCTCGCCGACCGAGACGGCGTGGGGACCCCTGAGGCCATCGGCGTAGCGGGCCCGGCCGACCTCGGCCACGGCGACCAGCGTGGCGTCGGTGACGAAGCCGGCGGTCGAGCTGGACCGCTCGACGATGCGCTCGATCACCTCGCCGTCCTCGACGACGTAGGCGTGGTGGGCCCCGACCTCGATCGACATCGAGGCGACGGCGTGGACGGGGTCGACCTCCTCCATCCGCCGCACCGCCGCGCCCAGCGCCTGGAGCAGATCACCCCGCCGGCGGCCCTCGCGGCGCAGCACGGCGCCGAGCCGGCGCTCGATGCGGATCTCGTCGACGACGGCGAGGCACACCCGCACCACCACCGCGATGGCGACGAACGTGATGGTGAGGGAGGTGAAGGTCGACGGTGCGGTGACCGGCGACGGGAGGGCGAGCTGGATGAGGACCAGCCCGGCGCCGAGGACGCCGATGACCGTGAGCGCCGAGCGGCGGGGGAGGCGGACCATCGCCTCCAGCGCCGGGATCAGCGCGATGAGCCAGGCCGCGGCCAGCGCATCGCCGGCCACGAGCGCGCAGACGATCAGCGAGACGGCGGTGTCGATCGCCACCTCGGCCGTGGGTGCCGGGCCCCGGACCGTCCAGGAGTTGGTGGCGAGGAGGGCGACCATGGCGCCGATGCCGACGACCGCGGCCGCGACCAGTCCGAGCGGCTCCTCCGACCAGCCGACCAGCACACCCAGGAGCGGCAGCAGCGGGGCGGCGACGCCGCGCAGGCGGTGGGCGGCGACGACGTGGCGATCGCTGCGGCGGCGGGCCCGCTCGCGCTCCCCCGGCTCCTCGGCTCCGCCCACGGGCACGAACGTACCTGGCCGAACGTGGCGAGACGGTGACCCCCGGTGGCCGGTGCGGTTGACCTACCGTCCTTGCCGTGTTCCGCAGGCCGCCCACGACCGCGCTCGCCGCGCTCGCGCTCGTCGTCGTACTCGCCGCCTGCGACTCCGGCGGTGAGGACGACGCCCAACCGGGCACCCCGACGACCGCGCCCACCCCGGTGGCCGCCGACCCCGGCGCCGATGTCGCCGAGCCCGTCCTGGTGTGGGACGACTGCGGCGACCTGGAGTGCGCCACGCTGACCGTCCCGATCGACCACGACGACCCCGACGGCTCGACGGTGGGCATCGCCGTCGCCCGTGCGCCGGCCGACGACGACGATCCGATCGGCAGCCTGATCGTCAACCCTGGCGGCCCCGGCGCGTCGGGCATCGACTTCCTCCGCAACTTCGCGCTCGCCGCCCCGGCCGAGCTCCGCGACCGGTTCGCCCTGGTCTCGTTCGACCCCCGCGGCGTCGGCCGCAGCTCCTCGATCGACTGCGGCTGGGTGCTCGACGAGGATCGCTTCGACCCGATCGACGCCTCCGACGACCTCGCGACCCGGGTCGAGGCATCCCTCACCGAGGCCGTCGAGGAGGCACAGCAGTGCGCCGACGCCGTGGGCGAGCTGCTCCCCCACGTCGGCACGGTCGCAACGGCTCGCGACCTCGATCTGCTCCGGACCGCCCTCGGCGACGACGCGCTGACCTACCTCGGGTTCTCCTACGGCACCCGCATCGGCGCGGTGTACGCCGAGCTGTTCCCCGACCGGGTCCGGGCGCTCGTGCTCGATGCCGCCGACCGCATCCGCCCCCAGCCCGACGACACGCTGCAGCAGTACGTGGCGTTCGAGTCGGCGTTCGAGACGTTCGCGGCGGCCTGCGGCGCCCTCGACGGTTGCCCGCTCGGCCCCGGCGAGGCCGAGCAGATCGTCGCCGAGATCGACGCCGAGCTGCGCACCCGGGTCCTCGACACGGACTCGTCGCTGGTCGGCCCCGATCGGGTCCTCACCCGCGACGAGCTCTACGTCGCGTTGCTCACCTCGCTCTACAGCGAGTCGCAGTGGACGACGCTCGCCGCCGGGCTCGAGCTCGCCCGCGACACCGGCGACGGCTCCATCCTCCAGCTCCTGACGGACAACTACCTCGAACGCGGCGAGGACGGCTCGTACTCCGACATCGTGGAGTCGTTCACGGCGATCACGTGCGCCGACGAGTCGTACCGGCCGACCGAGGCCGAGGTCCGCGCCGCCGCGCTGACCGCGCTGCCCCAGCTGCGCGTGTTCGCCCCCGTCGCCCCCGACATCGGCGTCGACTGCTTCGGGTGGCCCGCCCCGGTCGACCCGTTGCCCGAGACCCTCGACGCCGTCGGCGCCCCGCCGATCGTCGTCGTCGGCACCACGGGCGACCCGGCGACGCCGTACCGGTGGGCGGTCGACATGGCCACCGAGCTCGACTCGGCCGTGCTCGTCACGTACGAGGGCGTCGTCCACACGGCGTTCTTCAGCTCGTCGTGCGTGCGCGACGCGGCCGTCGACTACCTCGTCGACCTCGAGGTCCCGGTCGACCTCCGGTGCACCGACTGACCACCGCCTAACGTGCGCCCATGCGCATCGTCACCGACGGCCACACGTTCCTCGAGGGACCGCGGTGGCGCGACGGCCGCCTGGTCATGAGCGACTTCTTCACGGGACGGGTCCTCTCGGTCGACCCGGCCAGCGGTGAGGTCGAGACCGTGGTCCAGCTCGACGGCGACTGGCCCTCGGGGCTCGGTTGGCTGCCCGACGGTCGGCTGCTCGTCGTGTCGATGCAGCGCCGCCAGCTGCTGCGCCAGGAGCCGGACGGCGGCCTGGTCGTGCACGCCGACCTGTCCGAGCTGGCGAGCTTCCACTGCAACGACATGGTCGTCGACGCCACCGGCCGGGCCTACGTCGGCAACTTCGGCTTCGACCTCAACGCACCCGACCCCCAGCCGGCGCAGGCGGAGCTGATCCGGGTCGACCCCGATGGCACCGCCACGGTCGAGGACGACGACATGGCGTTCCCCAACGGGTCGGTCGTCACGCCCGATGGCTCGACCCTGATCGTCGGCCAGTCGATGGGCAGCGACCTGGTCGCCTTCACGATCGGCGCCGACGGCTCGCTGTCGGACAGGCGGGTGTGGGCCGATCTGGGCGAGCTGGTCCCCGACGGCATCTGCCTCGACGCCGAGGGCGCGGTGTGGTTCGCCGATCCCCGCGTCGGCGGCGTGCACCGGGTCGCCGAGGGCGGCGAGCTCCTCCAGACCGTCGACACCGACCGGCCGGCGTTCGCCTGCATGCTCGGCGGCGACGAACGCCGCACGCTGTTCGCCCTGACCTCGGCGTCGTCGCACCCGGACGCCGCACCCGAGGCCCGTTCGGCCCGCGTCGAGGCCGTCGAGGTCGACGTGCCGGGCGCCGGCCTGCCCTAGGAGGAACCGGAACCCATACCCGTTCCGCCAGGTCCGGCCGGTACGTTGGCGGCCATGTCGCGCATCCCCGACAAGCCGACGCCCGACGGGCTCGAGGAACGCTGGATCGAACGCTGGGAGTCCGAGGGGACCTACCGCTTCGATCGGACCGCTGCGCGCGACCAGGTGTACTCCGTCGACACGCCACCGCCGACCGCCAGCGGATCGCTCCACGTCGGCCACGTCTTCAGCTACACCCACACCGATCTCGTCGCCCGCTACCAGCGCATGGCCGGCAAGCACGTCTTCTACCCGATGGGCTGGGACGACAACGGCCTGCCCAGCGAACGCCGGGTCCAGAACTACTACGGCGTCGCCTGCGACCCGTCGCTGCCCTACGACCCCGACTTCACCCCGCCCGAGGAGCCGCACGACCCGCCGCTGCACATCAGCCGGCCGAACTTCGTCGAGCTCTGCCTCCAGCTGACCGCCGAGGACGAGGAGGCCTTCGCCGCGGTCTGGCGCCGGCTCGGGCTGTCGGTCGACTGGAACCACCAGTACCGCACCATCGCGCCGGAGGCGATCCGGACGTCGCAGCGCATGTTCCTCCGGAACCTCGCTCGGGGCGAGGCGTACGCCAGCGAGGCGCCGACCATCTGGGACGTCGGCTTCCAGACCGCGGTCGCCCAGGCCGAGATCGAGGACCGCGAGAAGCCCGGCGCCTATCACCGCATCGCGTTCGAGCGCGTCGACCGCGAGGGCGACATCGAGATCGACACGACCCGCCCCGAGCTGCTCCCGGCGTGCGTCGCCCTCGTCGCCCACCCCGACGACGAGCGCTTCCAGCCGCTGTTCGGCACGAAGGTCCGGACGCCGCTCTTCGGCGCCGAGATCGAGATCCGCCCCCACGAGCTCGCCGCGCCCGACAAGGGAACCGGCATCGCCATGATCTGCACCTTCGGCGACACGACCGACGTCATCTGGTGGCGCGAGCTCGACCTGTCGATCCGGGCGATCCTCGCCCGCGATGGTCGCCTGCAGCCGGTCGAGTGGGGCAGCCCGGGCTGGGAGTCCGCCGATGCACCGGCGGCCCAGGCGGCGTACGACGAGCTGGCCGGGCTCTACCTCAACCAGGCCAAGCGCAAGATCGTCGAGCAGCTCGGCGAGGCCGGGGCGCTGCGGGGCGAGCCCCGCGAGATCGTCCACCCGGTCAAGTTCTTCGAGAAGGGCGATCGGCCGCTGGAGATCGTCACCAGCCGCCAGTGGTACATCCGCAACGGCGGCCACGACGCCGACCTCCGCGACGACCTCCTCGCCCGCGGCCGCGAGCTCACGTGGCACCCCGACTACATGGGCAAGCGCTACGAGAGCTGGGTCGAGGGCCTCAACGGCGACTGGCTGATCAGCCGCCAACGGTTCTTCGGCGTCCCGTTCCCGGTCTGGTACCCGATCGGTGACGACGGCGTCGTCGACCACGACCATCCGCTCCTCCCGAGCGAGGACCGACTGCCGATCGACCCGACCACCGACGTCCCCGACGGCTACGACGAGTCGCAGCGCAACCAACCGGGAGGCTTCGCCGCCGACGCCGACGTCATGGACACCTGGGCGACGTCGTCGCTCACGCCGCAGATCGCGGGCGGCTGGGAGGAGGATCCCGACCTCTGGGAGCGCGTCTCCCCGTTCGACGTCCGGCCGCAGGGCCACGACATCATCCGCACCTGGCTGTTCTCGACGGTCACCCGCGCCCACTTCGAGGACCACGCGATCCCGTGGCGCAACGCCACGATCTCCGGCTGGATCCTCGATCCCGACCGCAAGAAGATGTCCAAGTCCAAGGGCAACGTCCTGACGCCCATCGGCCTGCTCAAGCAGTACGGCTCCGACGCCGTCCGCTACTGGGCCGCCAACGGCCGGCCCGGCGTCGACACCGCCTTCGACGAGACGGTCATGAAGGTCGGCCGCCGCCTGGCCATGAAGCTGCTGAACGCCTCGAAGTTCGTCCTGAACCTCGCCGGCGAGGACGCCGCCGCCCTCGTCGGCGGCGAGGTCACCGAACCGATCGACCGGGCGCTGCTCACCGAGCTCGCCGGCGTCGTCGACGTCGCGACGAGGTCCTTCGACGACTTCGACTACGCCCGTGCGCTCGAGCGCACCGAGGCGTTGTTCTGGCGCTTCACCGACGACTACGTCGAGCTGGTCAAGGGCCGGGCCTACGGGGCCGCCGGCGACGACGCCGCCCGGTCGGCGCACGTCGCCTTGGCCACCGCCCTGTCGATGTTCCATCGCCTGCTGGCTCCGTTCCTCCCGTTCGTCGCAGCCGAGACGTGGTCGTGGTGGCAGGACGGCTCGGTCCACAACGCGGCCTGGCCGACGACCGCCGAGCTGCCCGGCGACGGCGACCCGACCCTGCTGACCGTCGCGGGCGACGCCCTCCGCGAGGTCCGCCGGGCCAAGACCGAGGCGAAGACGTCCCTGCGCACCGAGGCGGAGACCGTCGTCGTCTCCGACACCGCCGAGCGCCTCGCGCTGCTCGACCAGGTCCGTGCCGACGTCATCGACGCCGGCAAGATCCGGTCGCTGTCGACGCAGCCGGCCGAGGAGTTCGCGGTCGCCGTCACCCTGGCCACGAACGACTGACCTGCCCGGAGCGGCTCATGATCGGGTGAGCCGGTGCCGACAGGGTCGCCATGTCGACCCGAACGATCGCCGCCCTGCTCGCCACCGTCCTCGCGCTCGGTGCGTGCGCCGGGGCCGATCCGGGCGGCGCCGGTGAGGAGGAGCCCACGCCGACGACCGCGGCGACGCCGGCCGGATCGGGCGGTGGCGGGCCGGCGGGGGCACCGGCCGGCGACGATGGCAGTGGCGCCGCTGCGGGTGGTGGCGAGGACGGCGACGGCGGCGGCCCGGGCGGGGTCGCCACCGAGCAGCGCACCGACGACGAGGACGACCTGGTCGTGCCCTTCCACGTGCACGGCAACCTGTGGAGCGACGAACCGTCGGGGTGCAATCAGGACGCGGTCGTGATCCAGATGACCGGCGAGCTGACGGTCGGGAGCGGCGACATCCTCGGTGCCGGGACCGGCGCGATGAACTTCCTCGACCTCAGCCGCTGCCCCGGCACCGACTACGGCGGCCACGAGACGACCGACGGGCCGACGGTGCAGATCATCGGCTCGGTCGACGGCGAGGGCTGGACGCTCTCGTTCGACTTCGACGACGCCACCCGGTCGTTCTTCACCGACGGCAGCACGATCGGCGAGGGGCCGATCCTGGACTTCATCGCCATGCACTCGACCGGCTCGAACGTCGAGGGCCCGATCATCTCGTTCCACGTGACGCACGAGCAGCTCGACGCCGACGAGCCCGCCTACTTCGAGGTCCGGACGCCGACCGAGACCGGTGCCTGGTACACCGGCGCCTTCGGCGTCGCCTGGGGCGAGGACGGCAACACCGAGGCCTTCGTGTCGGGGCTGAGCGACGTCGCCGCCGCCGTCAGGTAGACGCGAGCCGGCTCGCCAGCGACCCTTCGGCGACCCGGGCCCCATCGGGCCGCACCACGACGTGCAGCGTCCGCGTACGCCGACCGCTGAGCTCAGCGGGTGACCGGTCGAGCTGCGGCCGGCGGCTCGCCGACATCGGCCACCGGGCGGGGTCGGTACGACGTCCCGGTGCACGCCGCCCTGGTGATGCGATCGAACCGGAACCACCGGATGTCATCGCGGAGGCGGCAGTGGCCCACCAACCACCACCGTCGGCCGCTCCAGGCCAGGATGATGGGCTCGACCGTCCGCTCGGTCGTCTCGCGCTCGGTCGTGTACCCGATGGTCACGGCCAGCCGCTCGGACAGCGAGCGTTCGATCGCCCGGACGATCGATCGATCGAACGGGCGCTCGGGGTCCTGGTCGAGCACCCAGACGCGCTCCGACATCCGCTCCGCGCGGGCCCGGGCCGGTTCGTCGAGCGTGTCGAGGAGCTTGTCGGCCGCCGCCCGGGCGTCGACACCGAACGGGCTGCCGGCCGGCAACGTGGCGAGCGCCACGGCCGCCGCCACCGCCTGGGACGGGGTGAACGCCACCGGCGGCAGGGTGGCCGAGCCGTCGAGGCGATAGCCCCCGCCGGGTCCTGGCTGCGCCCAGATCGGCGCGCCCGCCTGCTGGAGCGCGCTGACGTCGCGCTTGATCGTCCGCATGCTCACCTCGAGGTCGTCGGCGAGTCGCGACGCGGTGGTGCCTGCCGGGCCGGCCCGGCGGAGGGCCTCGTGGATCGCGTGGAGTCGATCGGTTCGGTTCACGGTCGCTCCGAGGTGCCGGAGAATTGGTGACAGCATGGTGACACCAACGGCCCGTCAGGATCGGATCATGACCGCACCAGACCGTTCCGATCAGCCCGACTCGCCGCTGTCGGGCGTGCCGATCCACGTCGTCCTCGTTCCCGGCTTCTGGCTCGGCGCCTGGGCCTGGGAGCGCGTGGAGCCCGGGCTGCGCGCCGCCGGCCTCGTGCCCCACGCGGTCACGCTTCCCGGCCTCGACGGCTCGCCGACCGAGGGCCTCACGCTCGACGATCACGTCGCTGCCGTCGAGGCCCTGATCGACCAGCTCGACGGGTCGATTGTGCTCGTGGGTCACAGCGGCGGCGCGCTGGTGATCCAGGGCGTGGCCGACCGCCGACCCGAGCGCCTCACCCGCACGATCTACCTCGACAGCGGTCCCCTCGTCGACGGCGTCAGCCTGCGCCCGGAGCTGGACGGTGACCTCCCCCTGCCGTCGTGGGAGCAGCTGGCAGCGGAGGGCGCGAGCACCGAGGGCATGGACGAGGAGGTCCTCGCGGCCTTCCGCCACGGGGCGGTGGACCACCCCGGCGGTGTCGCGAGCTCCGCGGTCCGGCTCCGCGACGAGCGGCGACTCGACGTTCCGGCCAGCGTGATCTGCACGAGCATCTCCGCTGCAGAGCTCCCGGGCATGATCGAGGCCGGGCACCTCCCGAGCGAGCTGCTCGACCTCACCGACGTTCGATGGGTCGACCTCCCCACCGGCCACTGGCCGATGTTCTCCCGGCCGGCCGAGCTTGCCGAGGCGATCACCACCGAGGCCCTCGTTCCCGCGGGCTGACCACCCTTCGGGACGGAAGTCCCACGATCCGGGGACCTCGGTGTGTCACCCTGCCGTCTGTGCGAGCACTGATCTCCGGCCTGCTGACCTCCCTGCTCCTGCTGGGGGTGGTCGCCGCCCCGGCCGGGGCAGCCGAGGACGACGACGAGCGGTACTTCGTCGCGGCCGAGACCGGCGGTGACGTGCTCACACTCGGCGACGCGCCATTCCTCGGGTCGCTCGCCGACACCGATCACGCCGACACGATCGTCGACCTCGCCGGCGCGCAGGGCGACGGGTACTGGCTGACCTCCGACGACGGCGGGGTCTACGCGTTCGGGGCGGCGACCTTCCACGGGTCGATGGCCGGCACGCCGCTCAACGAGCCGATCGTGGCGATGGCGGCGACACCCACCGGCGACGGCTACTGGCTCGCCGCCCGCGACGGCGGCATCTTCGCCTTCGGCGACGCCACCTTCTTCGGCTCGATGGGTGGCACACCCCTCAACTCGCCGATGGCGTCCATGACCCCGACCGCGACCGGCGAGGGCTACTGGATGGTCGCCGAGGACGGCGGCGTCTTCGCGTTCGGCGACGCCACCTTCCACGGCAGCCTCGGCGGCGCCGGGAGCGAGGCGCCGGTCATCGACCTCGACACCGCCGCCGACGGCGAGGGCTACTGGATCGTCGACGAGGACGGCACCATCTCGGCGTTCGGCTCCGCCGCACCGATCGAGGGCGTCGAGGCCGGCGGCGACGAGCCCGTCGTGGGCCTGGCGGTGCGAGCCGACGGTGCGTCGGGCTGGCTCGCCACGTCGCCCAACCCCGACCGATGGACCGGCCCGGCGCTCCCGGCCAACTCGGGCTCGGGACGCAGGATCGTCTACTCCAACTCGGCCCAGCGCATCTGGCTCGTCGGCGACGACGAGCGGGTCGAGGACTCGTGGCTCGTGTCCGGTCGGCGCAACACGCCGGCCCCGGGCACGTACTCGGTGTTCTCCAAGAGCCGGCACACCACCGCCGGCCACGACGGCATCCGCATGGAGTACATGGTCCGCTTCGCCCACGGCCGTCGCCTGGCCATCGGATTCCACTCGATCCCGGTGTACGCCAACGGCCGCCCGATGCAGACCGAGGCAGAGCTGGGCCAGTACCGCTCGGCCGGCTGCGTGCGCCAGCGGTTGCCCCAGGCCCGCCAGCTCTACGAGTGGGCGCCGGTCGGCACCACGGTGGTCGTGCTGGCCTGATCGGTCAGATCAGCCCCAGCTCGCGGGCCCGATCGAGCACGTCGGCCCGGCCCGCGGCGCCGAGTTTGCGGCCGATGGCCGTGAGGTGGGTCTTGACCGTGTTGATCGACACGCAGAGCTCCTCGGCCAGCTCGGCGCGGGTCAGACCCGACGGGAGGAGGCGGAGCACCTCGAGCTCGCGGTCGGTCAGGTCGCGCGCCCCGGGCGGCAGGGCGTCGTGATCGGGCCGGGGAGCGAAGCGCAGCTCGTTGGCTGCGTCGCGGACCAGTTCGGCGACGGCGTTGTGGCCGCGGAGGGTCCCCGATCGACGCAAGGCCGCCCGCAGCCGTGAGCGGGCCTCCTCGGAGTCGCCCAGGCGGTGGGCGAGCCGGGCGGCGAGCAGGTCGATCCGGACCCGCTGGTGCGGTTCGCGGGCGATGATCGCGAGGCGCATGGCATCGGCGAGGTGGATGCCGGCCTCTCGCAGGCGACCGTCGTCGATCGCCACCGAGGCCAGCGCGAGGTGGGCCATCGCCGGGAGGTGGTGGCGCTCCAGCTCCTCGGTCTCGCAGTTGGCCAACGCCGCACCGGCCCGGATGAGCGCGGTGTCGTGGTCGCCACGATCGGCCGCCATCATCGCCAGGTAGGCGGACGCCATGACGAACGACGACGTCTCCTCCTGCTCGGTCGCGTCGACGGCGACCCGCTCGAGCAGCTCGGCCGCCTCGGGCGCTGCCGCCCAGAAGGCCGCCACCCCGGCGGCTGCGGCTGCCGCGGCGGCGTGGGGCCCGGTGTCGTCGCCGGCCCGCCCGACCGCCTCGCGGCCCCACTCGACGGCGGTGTCGGTTCGCCCCAGGTGGCGTTCGCGATGGGAGCGGATGGTGGCGGCGTCGACGAAGGAGCCCGTCCCGGCGTCGCGCTCGGCCTCGCGGACCCACTCCTCGATGGCGTCGTACTGCCCCAGATTGAGCTTGGCCCAACCGGCCATGGCGCACAGCTCGACGCTGCGCAACAGCTGGTCGTCGGAGAGGGCCTCGACCCAGCCCCACACCGTGGCCTGCCGGCCGGCGTTGGTGTACCGCAACCAGCTGGCGAGGATCCGGTCGGTGGCGACGGCGTGGTCACCGGCGGCGATGGCGTGGTGGATGGCCCGGGTGACCGAGCCGGTCCGATCGTGGTGGTCGCCGGCCCGGCGGTGCAGCTCGGCCGCGAGCTCGGGGGTCTCGGCCAGACGGGAGCGCAAGACGTCGGCGAGGAGCTGGTGGTAGCGCCACGCGGTGCGCTCGCCGTCGAGCGGGACGACGAAGAGCGACTCCTCCTCGAGCTGGCGCAGCACGGCGACCGAACCCGTGGTCTCGAGCACGGCGTCGCAGGCCGGCCCGGACAGCTCGTCGAGCACCGAGGTGCGGAGGAGGAAGCGGTGCAGCTCGGGCGGCTGGGCCTCGAGCACCTCCTCGGTCAGGTAGTCGACGAGGTGGCGCTCGACCCCGGACAGCTCCTGGAGGAACGACGCCCGGTCGTCGTGCGAGCGCAGCGACAGACCGGCCAGGTAGAGGCCGGCGGCCCACCCCTCGGTCCGCTCGACGACGCGCGCCAGCTCGGCCGGTTCGAGGTCGACGCCGACGGTGTCGCGCAGCAGGGCGGCGGCCTCGTCGGTGGAGAACGCGAGGTCGTCGGTGCGCACCTCGACGAGCTGGTCGCGGGCCCGCAGGCGCGACAGCGGGAACGGTGGATCGACCCGGGACGCGAGGACGACGTGGAGGTTCGGCGGCGCCAGGCGGACGAAGTCGCCGAGCTGCTCGGGAACCGGTCCGCTGCGCACGGCCTGGAGGTCGTCGAGCACGAGGACCGTCTCGATCGCGGCGGCCTCGATGCGGGCGAGCAGGAGGGCGATGGCCCGCTCGGTGCCGTCGATCGGACCCGCGACGAGCTCTCGTCGCACCGCGCCGCCGTCGATGACCTTGGCCCGCTCGAGCGCCTCGATCACGTAGCTCCAGCAGCGGACGGGGTCGACGTCGCCACCGTCGAGGGTGGCCCAGGCCACCGACGCCGGCAGCGCCGGGCACTCCATGGCCAGCAGGGTGGTCTTGCCCGAGCCGGCCGGGGCGACCACGACCGTCAGCGGGCGCTCGAGGCAGCCCTCGATGAGCTCGGCCGGCCGTTCGCGGCGCACCGCGCCGCCGGGAACCCGGGGCACGGTGAGCTTGGCGGCGAGCAGGGGACGGCCCTCGACCGTGGTCGGTGCGCGGTCGCCCATGCCCACAGTCAACCGCAGGGGTGTGGCGCGTGTTCCGCGCCCGTCCGTCAGCGTCGTCGAGACAGCGACAGCGCGTAGTCGCCGGCCGGGTCGGTCCAGACCTCGACCAGCTCCAGTCCCAGCCGCTCGAGCTCGTCGCCCAGTCGGTCGAGCCGGAACTTGGCGCTGATCTCGGTGCGGAGGTCGTCACCAGCGGCCAGCTCGACATCGAGCCCCAGCTCGGCGATGCGGATCCGCTGGTCGGTGCGGGCCCGCAGCCGCATCTCGATCCACTCGTCGACGTCGTTCCACAGCGCGACGTGGTCGAAGCCGTCCGGGTCGAGCTCGGCGTCGAGCTGGCGGGCCAGAACCCGCAGCACGTTCTTGTTGAACGCCGCGGTGACGCCGGCGGCATCGTCGTAGGCGGCGACGAGGCGGGCCGGGTCCTTCACGAGGTCGGTGCCGAGCAACAGGTGGTCGCCGTCGCCGAACCCGGCGACGAGCTCGCGGAACAGCTCGGACCGCTCGGCCGGGTCGAAGTTGCCGACCGTGCCGCCGAGGAAGGCGACGAGGCGCCGCCCGCCCTGCGGGATCTTGCCGAGGTGGAGGTCGAGGTCGCCGACGATGCCCTCGACCCGCAGGCCCGGGTACTCCTTGACCAGGTCGATGGCCGACATGCGGAGGTACTCCGGCGACACGTCGAAGGGCACGTAGGTCGGACGCTCGTGTCGATCCATCAGCTCGTCGAGGAGCACCCTGGTCTTGTCGGCGCTCCCGGAGCCCAGCTCGACGAGCGTGTCGGCGCCCGATCGATCGACGATCTCCGCGGCGCGTGCGGTGAGGATCGAGCGCTCCGCCCGGGTCGGGTAGTACTCGGGCAGTTCGGTGATCTGGTCGAACAGCTGACTGCCCCGCTCGTCGTAGAACCACTTGGGCGGCAGCGTCCGGGGCTCGCCCTTGAGCCCCTCGACGACATCGGCGACGAGCCGCTCGCGGAGGTAGCCCTCGGGCAGGTAGTCGTGGACGATCGGGTCCTCGATGATCATGCGGCGTCCTTGGCGAGTCGGAGGCCTCCGAAGGCCCAGCGGGAGTGCGGCGGGAAGAAGTTCCGGTAGGTGCGGCGGACGTGGCCGCCTGGCGTCACGGCGCAGCCGCCCCGCAGCACCATCTGGTTGCTCATGAACTTGCCGTTGTACTCACCGACGGCACCGGCGGCGGGCCGGAACCCCGGGTAGGCGACGTAGGGCGAGGCCGTCCACTCCCAGACGTCGCCGATGAGCTGGCGGACCCCCTCGCCGCTCGCCGCGGTGGGGTGGAGACGGTCGGCGGGGAGCAGGTTGCCCTCGATCGGGGTGGCTCGGGCCGCGTGCTCCCACTCGGCCTCGGTCGGCAGGCGGGCGTCGGCCCACGCAGCGAACGCGTCGGCCTCGTAGCCGCTGACGTGGACGACCGGCTCGGCCGGGTCGACCGGGCGGACCCCGGTGAGCGTGTGGATCCACCAGTCACCGCCGTCGCGGAACCAGTACAGCGGGGCGTCCCAGCCCTCGGCGTTGACGGTGGCCCAGCCGTCCGACAGCCACAGCTCCGGGCGCTCGTAGCCCCCGTCGGCCTGGAAGGCCAGCCACTCGCCCGCGGCGACCAGCCGGTCGGCGAGGGCGAAGGGCCGCAGGAGGACGTCGTGGCGCGGACCCTCGTTGTCGAAGGCGAACCCGTCGCCATCGTGCCCGATGGTCACGATGCCACCGGCCTGCTCGATCCAGCCGACCGGCCCGGGGTCGCCGGCGGCCTCGTGCTGCTCGTCGCGGTAGACGGGACGCAGCGGGTTGACCGACAGCACGTGCTTGATGTCCATCAGCAGCAGCTCCTGGTGCTGCTGCTCGTGTTGGAGCCCCAGATCGACCAGCGGGGCGAGCTCGCTCCGCTCCCCCGTCTCGACCAGGTCGAGGAGGTCGTGCATCGCCTCGTCGACGTGGCGCCGGTAGTCGCCGACCTCGGCCGCGCTCGGACGGGAGATCAGGCCCCGGTCGGCCCGGGTGTGCCGGGGCCCGACCGCCTCGTAGTAGCTGTTGAACAGGTACCCGTAGCCGGGGCGGTGCTCGCCGTAGTCGGGCAGGCTCGGGCCGAGCAGGAAGGTCTCGTAGAACCACGTCGTGTGGGCGCGGTGCCACTTCGTGGGGCTGACGTCGGGCATCGACTGGATCTGCTGGTCCTCGGGTGACAGCGGCGCCGCCAACGCCTCGGTCTCCCCCCGGACCGCCACGAACCGGTCGCGCAGGCCCTGCGCCAGGTCGGTCGTTCGATCGATGAGCGTCACACCATCGTGGCTACCGGCACCGACGGGTGATCACGTCACCCACCGGGTGAGATCACCCGCCTCACCCTCCTAGGATCGGCGCTCCATGCCGCTCGATGACGCCACCTCGGTCGCGATGCTGCGCGAGATGCTCGCCGCCCGACACTGGTCGGACCGGGCGTTCAACCTCCAGCGCCAGGGCCGGGCGGGCACGAACGCCCAGGTCGACGGGAGCGAGGCGATCGTCGTGGGGACCGCCCACGCGCTCGACCCGGCCACCGACTGGGTCGTCCCGCAGTACCGCGAGCAGGTGGCGCTGCACCGGTTCGGACCGGAGGTGCTCGACCACTACGTCCTGTACCTGCTCGGCCACCCGCGCGGTGGGTACGTGCCGCCCGGGGTGAACGTGTTCCCGGTGTCGATCTCGCTCGGCACGCAGATCCCCCACGCCGTGGGCCTCGCCTGGGCGAAGGCGCTGCGAGGCGAGCCCGGCGTGGTCGTCGTGTTCTTCGGCGACGGGTCGACCTCCGAGGGCGACTTCTACGAGGCCGGCAACCTGGCCGGCGTGCTCCGAGCGCCGGTGATCCTGTGCTGTGTGAACAACCAGTGGGCCATCTCGACCCCCCGCTCGGCGCAGACCGGCGCCACCGCGATCGCCGACAAGGCGGCCGGGTTCGGCATGCCGGGCGTGCAGGTCGACGGCACCGATCCCGTGGCCGTGCACGAGGTGATGAGCGCCGCCCGCGAGCGGGCCGTCGCCGGCGATGGTCCCACCCTCGTGGAAGCGGTCACCTACCGCCTGGCGGCGCACACGACCGCCGACGACCCGACCCGCTACGTGCCCGAGGACGAGCTGGCCGAGGGCCGGCGGCGCGATCCGCTCGCCGTGCACCGTGCGGCGCTCGAGGCCCGGGGCCTGTGGGACGACGACGCCGAGGCCGAGGCGCTCGCCTGGGCCGACGCCCGCTTCGACGAGGCGCTGGCCGCGGCCGAGGCCACGCCCCTCGACCAGACCGACCTGCTGACCCATGCCCTCGCCGAACCGACACCCCGGATGCGTCGCCAGGCCGCCGCGCTGCGGGACGGTGGCTGAGTGGCCGAGCTGACGATCCTCGAGGCGGTCAACGCCACGCTGGGCCACGAGATGGCGCGCGACGAGCGGGTCGTCGTCTTCGGCGAGGACGTCGCCGTGAACGGCGGGGTCTTCCGGGCCACCGAGGGGCTGCTGGAGCGGTTCGGGCCAGAGCGGGTGGTCGACATGCCCCTCGCCGAGGCGGTGATCCTCGGCTCGGCGGTCGGGCTGGCCGCCGGGGGCATGGTGCCGGTACCCGAGATC
This sequence comes from Actinomycetota bacterium, assembly GCA_039818945.1. Lineage (GTDB taxonomy): Bacteria > Actinomycetota > Acidimicrobiia > Acidimicrobiales > Poriferisodalaceae > JBCBSZ01. Next base: position 5,097 of record JBCBSZ010000048.1, on the reverse strand, counting down.
CAGTTCCTCGGGTTCAGCTACCAGGGCTTCCACCAGCTGGCCGGTCAGATCGCCCGGTTGCGGCTCCGCTCGGCGGGGCGCTTCGAGATGCCGATCACGATCCGGGCGCCCTTCGGGGGCGGCGTGCGGACCCCGGAGCTGCACTCGGACTCGCTGGAGGGACAGCTGGCCAACCTGCCGGGGCTGAAGGTCGTCGCACCGGCGACCGCCTCGGACATGGCCGGGCTGCTCGCCTCGGCGATCCGCGACCCTGATCCGGTGCTCGTGCTCGAGCCGCTGCGGGGCTACCGGGGCGTGCGCGACGAGGTCCCCGACGGCGACCACCTCGTGCCGCTGGGCTCCGCGCGGGTGGCCCGCGAGGGCGAGGACGTGACGATCGTGGCGTGGTCGCACCAGGTGCAGATCGCGCTCCGGGCGGCCGACCAGCTGGCCGGGGAGGGCATCTCGTGTCACGTGGTCGATCTGCGGTCGCTGATCCCGCTGGACCTGGATGCCGTCGGCGCCGCGGTCGAGCGGTGCGGCCGCCTCGTGGTCGTGGAGGAGGCGGCGCCGACCGGCGGCTTCGCCGGCGAGATCGTCGCCACGGCGTGCGAGGAGGCGTTCTGGTCGCTCGAGGCCCCACCGGTGCGGGTGTCGGGCTTCGACGCGCCGTACCCGATGGGGATGCTGGAGGACCGCTACGTGCCCGACGCCGACCGCATCGCCACGGCCGTCCGGGGCCTCGCCGAGGTGACGCCGTGACGGTCCGCTTCAACCTGCCCGACGTCGGCGAGGGCCTGGAGGAGGCAGAGGTCCTCGAGTGGCTGGTCGCGCCGGGCGACGTGGTGACCCGGGACCAGCCGCTGGTCGAGATCCTCACCGACAAGTCCCAGACCCAGCTGCCGTCCCCGGTGGCCGGCACGGTCGTGCAGCTGGGCGCCCAGCCCGGTGACCGGGTGAACGTCGGCTCGTTGCTCGTCGAGCTCGACGACGGCTCCGTCACCGAGGCGGCACCGTCGGCGGGCTCCCCGCCCGCAGCGGCGACGGCAGCGGCGACGCCGTCCCGCCGGCCGAAGGCCTCACCGGCCGTCCGTCGCCTCGCCCGCGAGCTCGGCATCGACCTGGCATCGGTGGCCGGCAGCGGCGACGGCGGACGAATCCTGCGCTCCGACGTGGAGCGGGGTGCCGTCCCGGTGCCGGCCACGGCGTCGGCACCGCCGTCGCCGACCTCGCCGGCCCCGGTGGTCGCCGCCGCACCGCTCGTCGCGGCCGGCACGCACCCGCTGCGCGGCATCCGGCGCGTCACGGCGGAGTCGATGGCGACGGCCTGGGCCGAGGTCCCGCACATCCACGGCCACGACGAGGCCGACGCCACCGCGCTGCTCGCCGCACGGGAGCGGATCGCGACGGTCGCCGGCCGGACGACGCTGCTGCCGCTGCTCGCGCTCGCCGTCGCCCGGACCCTCGCCCGCCATCCGATGCTGAACGCCTCGATCGACGTCGACGGCGGCACCTACACCGTCCACGACGGCGTGCACCTCGGCGTGGCCGTCGCGACGGACGCCGGTCTCATCGTGCCGGTCGTCCGCGACGCGCACGCCCTGACCCTTCGCCAGCTCGGCGCCGAGCTGACCCGGGTGGTCGGCGCCGCCCGCGACCGCACGCTCGGCGTTCACGAGCTGCGGGGCGGCACCGCCACGCTCACCAACTTCGGCAGCCACGGCGGGCGCTTCGCCACCCCGATCATCCGCCCGCCCGAGGCGACGATCGTCGGGTTCGGCGCCGTCCGCGACCGGCCGATCGTGGTCGGCGGCGAGGTCATGGCCCGCCCGACCCTCCCGGTGTCGGTCGGCGTCGATCACCGCCTGGTCGACGGTGACGCGATGACCGCGTTCCAGGAGGAGCTGCTCGGCGTGCTGCGAGATCCGGTGCTCCTCCTCCTGGACGGCTGAGATGGTCGTCGGGGAGGTCGCGACCCGCACCGAGGTCGCCGTGATCGGAGGCGGGCCCGGCGGCTACGCCGTGGCGCTCCGATTGGCGGCCGGGGGCCGGGAGGTCACGCTCGTCGAGCGCGATGCGGTGGGCGGCACGTGCCTCAACGTCGGCTGCATCCCGTCGAAGGCCCTGCTGCACGCCGCCGACCTGGCCCACCTGCCGGTGAGCGCCGCCTCGACCGGTGTGCGGATCGAGGCGACCGCCGACCTGTCCGCGATCCGCGATCACCTCGACACCGTCGTCGATCGGCTCACCGGCGGGGTCCGGCAGCTGCTCGACGCCGCCGGCGTGACCGTCGTCGCCGGCAACGCCCGCTTCTCCCGGCCGGACCGGCTCGCCGTCGAACACGGGGACGACGTCGCCCACCTCGAGTTCGTCGACGCCGTCCTCGCCACGGGCTCCCGGCCCGTCGAGCTGACCGGTCTCCCGTTCGACGGTGAGCGGGTGCTCGACTCGACCGGCGCGCTCGCCCTGCGCGAACTGCCGGACCGACTCGTGATCGTCGGCGGCGGGTACATCGGGGTCGAGCTGGCCACGGCGTTCGCCAAGCTCGGCACCACCGTGACCGTCGCCGAGGCCGCCGACCGACTGCTGCCGGGCATGCCTGCGCACCTGGCCCGGGTCGTGCACGCCGGTCTCGACCGCCTCGACGTCGACGTCCGGACGGGAGCAGACGGCATCGCCGTGGTCGACGAGATCCAGCCCGATCGCGTGGTCGTGGCGGTCGGCCGCCGCCCGGCCTCCGACGGTCTGGGTCTGGAACGGCCCGGCGTCCACGTCGAGGACTCGGGCCACGTCGTCGTCGACCCCTCCCGCCGAGCCACCGCCCACGTGTGGGCGATCGGCGACCTGACGCCCGGTCCGGCGCTGGCCCACAAGGCGACGGCCGAGGCCGCCGTCGCGGCGGCGTCGATCCTCGGCGACCCGGCCGCCGCCTTCGACCCCGCCGCCGTCCCCGCCGTGGTGTTCTCCGACCCGGAGATCGCGACCGTGGGGCTGACGGTCGAGGACGCCCGGGCTGCCGACCCCGGGGCGCGCAGCTTCCGCTTCCCGCTCGGCGCGTCGGCCCGGGCCGTCACACTCGACTCGGCCGCCGGGTTCGTCGAGCTGGTCGCCGACGGCCAGGGCACGGTGGTCGGCGCCCACCTCGCCGGCCCCGACGTCGCCGAGCTGGCCGGCGAGGCCGCGCTCGCGATCGAGCTCGCCGCCACCGTCGAGGACCTGGCCGCCACCATCCACCCACACCCGACCGTCTCGGAGTCGGTCATGGAGGCGGCGCTCGGCCTCGACGGCCGCCCGCTCCACGTTCACCGCTGAGTCGACCCGGCACCGTCGCCGACGACCTCGCCCACCTCGTAGTGCTGCATCTCCTCGATCATCGGGATGAACGGGCGCACGTGCGCGACGAACCGCCGGAACTGCTCGCTGCCTCGGAAGCCGTGCAGGTGCCCGTCGAGGGAGTCCCATCGGATCCTCAGCACGAACCGCTCGGGCTCCTCCACGCACCGGCTCAGCTCGTAGTCGATGCAGTGCTCGGACTCGGCGAGCGGGACGGCGGCGTGCCGGTAGGCCTCGACGAACTCCTCGGAGCGGTCCGATTCGATGCGGTAGCGGATGTACTCGACGATCATGGCGGCGAACGTACGACGAGCGCTTCCGCACTTGCTGGTAAGGACGATCATGGCCGAACGCGTCTTCCACTGCCCGGTCGAGGTCGCCATGGACGTCATCGGTCGACGCTGGACGGCCGTCATCCTCGCCCACCTCAAGGCCCGACCGCGTCGGTACTCCGAGCTCCACCGGCTCATCCCCGACATCACCGAGAAGATGCTCACCCAGCGACTCGCCGAGCTGGTCGACGACGGTGTCGTCGCTCGAACCGAACGTCCGACGGCCGGTCGCCACGTCGAGTACGGCCTCACCGAGCTCGGGCGCAGCCTCGAGCCCGCGCTGCAGGCGCTCTACGACTGGGGTGAGTTCTGGGCCGACGAGCGCGCCCTGGCGATCGACGAACCGTTCGTCGACTGATCGCGACCTCAGGCGGCACCTGCGACCGGGGGCGGCCGGGCACGATCCTTCGCCCGGTGGTGGCGGCCGCAGAGCGGGGCGGCGTTGCGCTGGTCGGTGCGGCCGCCGGCGTCCCACGGCGTCACGTGGTCGATCTCGCACCGGTGGGCCGGGATGTCGCACCCCGGCGCCGCGCACCGGGTCCGGGACGCCAGCACGGCCTCGCGGGCAGCGCCAGTGAAGAGACGCTGGCGACGGCCGAGGTCGATGGTGACGCCGGCGCCGTCGAGCACCACCCGCCGGACGTGGCCGATGAGTGCGAGCGCGGGCATCGTCCGCGGATCGACCCAGCTGCCGTGGCGACTGCGTGAGACCCGGTCGAGGAACCCGGCCGGGTCGAGCGGCTCCGGCGGTTCGTCGGCCCAGGCGTCGAGGAGGTGGTGCTCGAAGGTCGTCTGGTCGATCGTGACGTTGACGAGCGGCTCCGGCGCCCGCCCGTCTGCGGGTGCGCTGCTCGCCGCCGTCAACGCGGCGATGAACGCGTCGGCGTGGCGCTGGCCTGCCGTCCGGGGCAGACCGTTGCCGGCGTCGTCGCTGCGGGCCGCGTCCAGGTCGGCCTCGAGCTCGGCGGCGTGGAACCGGTCCATCAGCTCCTCGGCCACCAGGCCCTGCACGTTGCCGAACCGGGCGGTCAGGTGGAACGCGCCATCGAGGTCCTGGCGGAGTCGCCAGGTGCGTCGCTCGTGGAGCACCTCGGGATCGGGCGCCGTTCCGTCGGCATCGGCCAACCGCTCCCACTGCCGCACGACCGTGCGCAGATCGACGTGCCGCTGCTCGCGAGCCACCTCGAGGAGCGGCTCGATGACCTCGACGAGCCGATCGCCGCACCGAGGGTTCGACGCCGCACGGCCGAGCTCGCGCACCGCGCAGCCGGACACCTCGCCCCCCTCGTACGCCGCGCCGACCTCGGCGATCGCCACCGCCCGCACCTCGCGCAGCCGACGGGCCACCTCGGCGTTCGAGAGCCGATACCGGTGCTGCACCCAGGAGCGCACCGAGCTGAACCCGTCGTCACGATGCAGCCCGGCCGCCCCCACCTCGGCGAGCAGCGTGGCG
>JBCBSZ010000047.1:0-45116 GCA_039818945.1 Actinomycetota bacterium | reverse complement strand
GCGCTCCCGGAGCACCCCGATGGCCGCTTCCGATCGGGGATCGACGGCGAGGTGGTAGCCGCCGAGGCCCTTGACCGCGACGATCCGCCCGGCGGCCAGGAGGTCGTGCGCACCCGCGACCACGGCGTCGGTGCCCTCGATGTCGCCGTCCGCATCGACGAGGCGGACCCGAGGGCCGCACTCGTCGCAGGCGAGGGGCTGGGCGTGGAACCGTCGGTCGGACGCGTCGTGGTACTCGTCGGCACACGCCGCGCACAGCGAGAAGTCCGCCATGGTCGTGTTCGGTCGGTCGTACGGCAGGTCGCGGATGATCGTGAAGCGCGGCCCGCAGTTGGTGCACGTGACGAAGGGGTAGCGATGGCGCCGATCGGTCGGATCGAACAGCTCGGCCACGCACTCGTCGCACACGGCGACGTCGGGCGGGACGAGGGTCCGAGCGCCCTCGACGACCTCGCTCTCGACGATCCGGAACCCCCGCTCCTCGACGGGTTCCAGCCGCGCCTCGTCGATCCGCTCGATGCGGGCCAGCGGCGGCGCCTCCGCGGCGAGGCAGCGGACCAGTTCGTCGACCGCAGCCTCGGGCCCCTCGACCTCGATCGTCACGCTGGTCGAATCGTTGCCGACGTGACCCGCCAGGCCGAGCCGGTCCGCCACGCGATGGACGAACGGCCGGAAGCCGACGCCCTGCACGACGCCGGTGACGACGAGACGGCGGCGGACCAGAGTGGCCGTCACCGTCGCTCCCAGATCATGACCCGATTGTTGCCGGAATCGGCGACCGCGAACCGATCGCCGAGCACGCTGAGGCCGTACGGCCAGCAGAACGTGTCGTGCTCGACCCGGTCCCAACGGTTCTCACCGTTGGCGTCGAGATCGGGCTGGCCGAGCACGGCGTCGACGGCGGCGCCGATCGGCTCGGCGGCGAAGGTCGTCGCGAGGTCGTGGACGACGCCGATCCGGTTGTTCGAGGTGTCGGCCACGAGCAGCTCTCCGGCATCGGTCGTCGCCACCGAGTACGGGAAGCGGAACGAACGTGGTCCCTGTGGGCGGTACGGCGACTCCTCGCAGGTGCCGAACTCGGGCTGACCGAGCACGAGGTCGGCCGGCCGGTCCCCAGCGAGACCGCCCACCCAGCCGAGCACCCGGTGGTTGCCGGCGTCGGCGACGAACACGTGGTCGCCGACCGCGGCGATCGCGTGCGGCCACCGCATCGACTGCGCCGAGACGGCCCCGTCGCGGTTCTCGCCCCGGGAGGTGAAGTCGTTCTGGCCGACGACCAGGTCGGCCGGTCGGGGCGACTCCGGCAGCCCGCCGGCCCACCCGAGCAGCCGGCGGTTGCCCGTGTCGGCGACCCAGAACGTGCCGTCGACCAGCGCGATGCCGAACGGCCAGTAGAACCGGTCCGCTGCGCAGCCCTCGTCGACGCCGTCGAGGTCGGGCTGACCGAGCACCAGGGACGGAGCCTCGGCCCCGGTCCGCGGCACCTCGTCCCACACCAGGATCCGGTGGTGCCAGGCGTCGGCGACCACGAGCCGACCGTCCACGACGAGCAGGCCGGTCGGCAGGAAGAGCAGGCCCGGTCCCTCGGTGTGCATGTCGGGCTGCCCGACGACGACATCGGCGGGCTGGTGGTCGCCGGCCGGCAGCGGATCGTTCCAGATCAGCAGCCGGTGGTTGCCGGTGTCGGCGGCGATCACGGCCTCGTCGGTGAGGCAGACACCGCGGGGCGCGTACATGGTCGACGGCGTCGGCGACGCGTCGGGGAGCGCGATCCCGAAGGCGCTCTCGCCACCGAGCCACCGCGCCGGCCCGTAGCCGGTCGTGACCGGTGCGGTCACGACACCGTCGCCCCGTCCCGCCGGATCGAGAGCGAGGACACGGGGATGAAGGCCGCCGTCGGAGCGGCGTCCGGCGGCACCTCCTGGACCGCCTCGAGCTCCGGCAGGTGCTCCAGCAGCGCGTCGGCCACGGCGTCGCGCAGCGTCTCGGTGGCCGATCCACACGACTGGCAGGCCCCGAGGAGTCGGACGTGGGCCACGCCGTCGGCGATGCGCACCAGCTCGACGTCGCCGTTGTGGCCCGTCAGGTACGGCCGGACGCCGTCGAGCACCTGGAGGGCACGCATGGCCAACGTCGGCCGGACGATCCCCGCCTTCGCCAGCGCGGTGTACACCTCGGCGTCGTCCACCAGCTCGTAGAGCAGCTCCCGACCCCGGTCGTCGTCGCGAAGTCGGGTGACGATCGTGCGGAGCACGGACGCCTGATGCTCCTCCAACGCCGACGCGAGCGTCGTCGCCGCCTGCCGGGCGGGATCGTCGAGCCGCTCGACGGCGCGCTGGGCCGAATCGATGCGCTCGGCTCGGTCGGTGAAGGTCTGGTCGGCGTCGGTCACGAGCGGTCCTCCGTGCACAGGGCGATCTCGGCCAGCTGGCGGTCGACCACCTCGACGCCCTCGGCGTCACCACCGGCGTCGAAGAGCCGCCGCGCCTCGACGTACTTGGCCTCGGCGTGTTCGAAGACGCCGAGGTGCGCCAGTGCGTTGGCCTGGTTGGCCACGACCCGGGCGTAGCCGATCGGGTCGCTCAGGGACGAGCGGACGCCGAGGACCTCCTCGTACAGCTCGACCGCCTCCTGGAGGTTCTCCTCGCGGTGGGTCGACGGGAGGTACTGCAGGGCGTTGGCGAGGTTCATCTGGCAGCTCGACCACTCGAACGGGTGGGTCTCGGGCCGGTAGACCCGCAGCGCCGCCCGGAGCGACTGGACGGCGACCCCGAGCTTCACCTGGTCGGAGGCCTGGGTCATCGGGAGCGCCAGGATGGCGATGCCGATGTTCATGTTCGCCAGGGCGTAGCGATCCGGGTCGCCGACCTCGTCGATCACGAGCAGCGCCGACTGGTAGCCGCGGATCGCTTCGACCAGGTGGTGGCGCTGCCCGTCGGTCAGCTGGTGGAGCACCACCGCGCGCTCGAGGTGGAAGCTGGCCCGCAGCTCGTCGTGATCGGTGCCCTCGAGCAGCCCGATCGCCTCGGCGTACAGCTCGATGGCGGCCTCGGCCCCGACCCGCACCTGCCGGCGGCTCTCCTGGTCGGCGAGCATGCCGAGCACGCGGGCGTGCAGGACGGGTCCGGCCACCTCGGCGTGCGGCACGGCGGCCCGGAGCAGCTTGATGGCGCCGGTCGGGTCCTTGAACTCGAGCGCCCGCGCGGCCCGCACGGTGAGGGCGAGCACGGCGAACTCCCGCTCGACGCCCTCGGCCTCGGGTGGGTCGTCCCGCAACCCGCCGGCGTAGGCGGCGGCCGCGACCACGACACCGAGCGACAGATCACCGGACGCAGCGGCTTCGGCGGCGACGAGGTGCTCCTCGGTCGGCACCAGCACGAGCCGGTTGACCGCATCGACGGGGCCGTCGCCGAGGAGCCCGACCGCCCGGTCGGTGTCCTCGGCGAGCGCCGCTGCGAGGGCGGCGGCGCCGGCGGGCCACGAGGTCGGGATCCTGCCCGCGGCGAGCGCGCCGAGCAGCTCGTCCGTGCCGTCCCCGCGCTCGACGAGCACCAGCCCAGCGGGGCCGTCGAAGACGCCCAGCGGCTGCGGTGCCAGCGCTGCGGCCGGCGGGCCTTCCGTGATGGTCATGACATCCCCCAGTCCGGTCCGTGATCGCGCTCGGCCGTGGCCTGCATGATCTTCGCGGCGAGCTCGGCCCGCCCGCGCGTGTGGTAGCTCTGCATCCGGTGCCGCACGGCACCGTCCGGGAACACGACGTCGAGCACGACGGTGAACCGACCCCGCTCCTCGACGACCTCGGTCTGCACGAACGGGTCCCCGGAGGACCCGCTCACGCCACCCTCGCCGTCTCGTCGGCGACGAGGTGCTCAACGAGCCGGTCCATGGCGGCCTCGACCGACGCGCTCAGCGGCGCGCCGAACTCGAGCTGCTCGGCCTCGATCAGGTAGACGACGATCTCCTCGGGGTACTCGTCCTTGAGCAGCCACCGGGCGAAGGCCAGCGCGTGGTCCCAGCGGAAGCTGTGCAGGTTGAGCCCCTCGAGCGGCGGCAGCTCCTCGACGTCGGAGCCGTCGAGCCGGTAGAGGCTGCCCGGCTCGCCGCCGGTCGTGGCGGCGTCCACCAGGACCACTCGACCGGCGCCGCGCATCCGGAAGCCCACGTCCATGCCGCTCGTGCCGCCGTCGGCGACCTCGACCGACTCGGGCAGGTCGTGCTCGAGCATCCTCCGCACCAGCACCGGGCCGACGGCGTCGTCGCCGCGCAGCAGGTTCCCGCACCCGATCACCAGCGTCACAGGACCGCTCACAGCCCCTCCCCGATCGCCTTCTGGCCGTGCCTGCGGCACGTCTCCGTGCGGCTCACGGCATCCCCCCGATCGCCTTCTGGCCGTGCCTGCGGCACGTCTCCGCGCAGCTCACAGCATCCCGTCGACCCTGAAGCGGGCCATCTCCTCGCCGGTCTTGCCGTCGTAGGCGTGGACCGTGCAGACGATGCAGCTGTCGTAGCTGCGGGCCACGTGGCCGAGCTCGATCGGATCGTGGATGTCCTCGACCGGCGCCCCGATGAAGCTCTGCTCCATCGGGCCGTTGGCCTCGTTGCCGTCCTTCGGACCGATGTTCCAGGCCGTGGGCGTGATCACCTGGTAGTTCGCGATCTTGCCCTCGTCGAGCACGACCCAGTCGGCCAGGGCGCCGCGGGCGGCCTCGGTGGCGCCGAAGCCCTTGCCCTCGTCGCGCTCGACCGGCTTGATGTAGAAGCGGTCGTGGAGGTCGACCTCGTCGATCCACTGGCGCACCAGCTGGTAGTACTTCGGCGCCTCGTGGAGGCGGGCCAGCGCCCGGAGGAAGATGCTCGGGCCGATCTTGTCGTGGATGTCCCGGATCAGCGGGTCGTAGGTCTGCCACGCCTCCCGCTCGGGGTTGCCGGCGATCATCTGCCGCGCCAGCGGCCCGACCTCGAGCGGCACGTAGCCCTTGCCGGGCACGTCGTAGCGAGGCGCCTTGGCCCACGTGTACTTGCCCTGGGCGTTGCCGATCTCGGGATCGATGGGCTCGGTGACGCCCTCCCACGGGTGCAGCGAGCCGGTGCCCTCGAAGTACGAGTGCGTGACGTCCTCGGACACCCGCAGGTGATCGAAGTCGTGGTACTCGCCGTCGGCCATGACACCGGATCGGGTGATGAGCGCCCGGTTGCGTCCCTCGATGGTCGGCGTGGCGTACTGGCTCGGCTCGAAGAATGTGCCCATCGCCAGGTAGTTGCCATACCCGCCGCCGTAGCTGTCGAGTCCGATCTGACGGGCGTAGCGGATGAAGAAGGCGAGGTCGCTCTCGTGCTGCGACTCGTTCTCGTCGCACCAGGCGAGGAGGTCCTCCCACGTCTGCACCTCGAGGTACTTCTCGATCGAACACCCGAGGAGCTGGTTCTCGATCCACTCCTGGCGGAAGTAGTCGAGGATCGCGATCGAGCGGGTGATGTCGGTGAGCGTCGGCGCGCACATCACGCCACCGGGGATCATGAAGGACGAGTGCGGCCACTGCCCGCCGAAGATCGCGTACACCTCGACCGGCTTGGCGCCCAGCACGACGCCGGGTTCGTAGCTCTCGCCGACGAATGGGGCGAAGCGCCGCATCGCCTCGTCGTAGCCCTCCTCGCGGGCGTACTTCTTGTTGACGAGGTCGATGGCGAAGATGGCGTAGAACCAGCGCGGGATCGACTGCAGCGTCTCGCAGCCCTGCCCGATGTTGCGCAGCAGCACGGCGTTGGGCGGCAGGACCGTCTTCCACGCGGTGTCGATGGCGTAGCAGGCCTTGGTGAGGTGGCTGCCGCCGCAGATGCCGCAGATGCGGGGCGTCATGATCAGCCCCGCCTGGGGGTCCTTGCCCCGCAGGATCATCTCGAAGCCGCGGAACATCAGGGCCTCGGTGTAGGCCTCGGTGACCGCGCCGTCGGTGATCTTCACGTGGAGGTCGAGGTCGCCCTCGACGCGGCCCAGCGGGCTCACCTCGAGGTCGATCGTCTGCTTGTCGGTCACGGCCATCGCGCTGTGGGTCCTTTCGAGAGGTGGGAGGTTCGAGCGAGCGGGCCGCTCAGACGACGAACATGTCTTCCTTCGCCCACTGCGGCGCCGAGATCCGGGCGGCGGCGGCAGCGGCGAGGTACGTCAGGTGGTCGGCATCGGTGGGCAGGTCCCGCGGGATCACGCCCGACACCTTCACGGTCTTGAACACCGTGCCGGGCGCCAGGTCGTCGTGCGGGAACTGCGGCTCGGTGCAGCCGAGGCACGGATGGCCCGCCCGGGTCTTGGACGACTGCCGGTTCCAGAGGATCCGGTTGCACGACGAGCGGGTCATCGGCCCGCGGCAGCCGAGCTCGTAGAAGAGGCAGCCGGTGCGGGTCCCCTGACCGAACTCGGTCGTCGACTGCTTGTACTCGAAGTAGCCGTTGCGAGTGCAGCCGTTGTGGGTGAACGTCGTGAACAGCGTCGCCGGGCGGTGGTACTCGTCGAGGGCGAGGTCGCCGGCCCGTCCGGTGGCGACCGCCATGACCACCTGGCTGATCCAGTCCGGGTGCGACGGGCAGCCGGGGATGTTGATGACCGGCAGCCCGGCCTTGCTCACCCAGTCCTTGCCGAGGAACCCGCCCTTCTCGTCGCGGTGGAACTGCAGGCCGGTCGACTCGCTCGGGTTCGGCGGGACCGTCGGCAGCCCGCCGAAGGCGGCGCAGTCGCCGACGCCGACGACGATCGACGCCACCGAGCTGAGCTCCTGGATCCACTCGGTCATCGGGCGGTTGGCGAACATGTCCATCCGGCCCGAGCCGTTCGGCCCCATGACCACGGTCCCCTCGACGACGAAGATGTCGAGCGGCTTCCGCTCGTTGACCAGGTCGTCGAGGATCGCCTGCACCGCCTCACCCAGCTCGGGGCCGAGCGACGGGTGCCAGAGCAGCTCGACGCCGAAGTCGGTGAGCAGGTCGACGACGGTCGGTTCCTCGGCCTGCAGCAGGGAGATGGTGTTGCCGCTGCAGGCGCCGGCCTGGAGCCAGAGCATGGTTGCCACGGGTGACGTCCTTTCGGTGGGTGGTCGGCTCAGGCGCCGGTCGGTTCGGGATGGGTGGGCTCGTCGGCCGGGCCGACGGCGAGTTGGCCGGAGGCGATCTCGCGGCCGAAGACCCGTGCCACCTCGACGAGGAACCCGAGGCCGCGCTGGACGTCGGGGTCCTTCGTCGCCTTGTAGAGGCCCCGGGGGCCGAGCTGGGTCTCGTTGGCCTGGGCGGCGCGCAGGCCGGCGACGAGCGCCACGGCCGTCTCGCTCAGCACGTCGATCGGCTCGGGTTCGACGATCGGCGAGTCGAGGATGCGGTTGATCGCCGGCGAGGCGGCGGCGAGGGTCGGGATCAGCGTGCCCAGCTGGCGGGAGGTCGTCATCGGGTCGAGCCCGGTCGAGCGCCCGGCGGCTCGCACCTCGTGGAGCACCTCGGCGAGGGTGTCCCCGACCACCTCGCCCTTGCGAGCGAGGCCGTCCAGGCCGGTGACGAGCACGGCGAGCAGCTCGGCGTTGTCGAGCAGCGAGTGCAGCGCGGCGGCGGTCTTGGGATCCTCGAGCCGGTCGAGCAGTCGTTCCGTCTCGATGCGTGAGCTCACGTGCACGGTGTCGTCGAGCGCGTCGGCGACCATCGTCCGACCCCCCTTCGGTCTGGCGTTCCCCTTGCGTCGGCACTCTTGTGGCGACCCCGGCGCGGGTCAACTGACTCTTCGCTTGAGGATCAATAAGGTTCCCGTTATGAGTCGAGGACGAGGCCGCCGGTGCTGACGTTCCACCAACTCGACGTCTTCATCGCGGTCGCCGACCACATGTCCGTGCGCCGCGCTGCCGAGGAGCTCGTCGTCAGCCAACCGGCGGTCTCGTCGTCGCTGGCCGCGCTGCAGCGGGAGGTCGGCGTCGCGCTGGTCGCCCGCGACGGGCGCGGGATCGAGCTGACCGACGCCGGACGGACGATGCTCGCCTACGCCCGCCGGCTCCGGGGACTCGTCGACGAGACGCTCGACGCCGTCCGCTCCGTCGACGGCGACACCGCACGCCCGATCCGGCTCGGTGCCACGAGCACCGTGGCGTCACACGTGCTGACCCCGATGCTCGCCGACCTGCGCGATCTGCGACCCGAGCTCGACTTCACGCTCCGCGTGGAGAAGCTCGCCGACCTCTGGAGGCTGCTCGACCAGCGCGACATCGACCTGGCCTTCGGCACCCGCCCGCCGGTGACGAGCGCCTTCACCTCGGTCGCGACCCGTCCCGCCGAGTTCGTGCTGGTCGCCCGGCCCGGGGTGGTCTGGGCCGGCCGGCTCGGCGAGGCGACCTGGCTGCTGCGCGAGGAGGGCTCGACCACGCGGATGGTCGTCGAGGAGGTCATGGCCCGCCTCGACCTCTCGCCCCGCTACCTCGAGATCGGCTCCGACGAGGCGGTGCTGCGCTCGGCCGAGGCCGGGCTCGGCCTGGCCCTGCTGCCCCTCGACGACGTGGCCGGAGCGCTGCGGTCCCGCACGCTGGTCACGGTCCACACGACGGCGACGCCGGTCTCGCGCCCCTGGCACGCCGTCGTGCGGGCCGACGAGCCCCCGACCAAACCGGTCCAGGCGTTCATCGACGACCTCACCTCGCTCGACGACTCCTTCCGGCCCTCCGAGGTGGCGCGACCGCACTAGGGTCGCCGCCGTGCACGAGCTGTCGATCTGCACCTCGATCGCCGCCATCGCCGGCGAGCACGCTGCCGGCCGCGCCGTCGAGGAGGTCCACCTCGACATCGGGCACCTGCGCCAGGTCGTGCCCGAGACGCTCGAGTACTCGTGGGCGCTCGTCGTCGAGGACAGCCCACTCGCCGGGTCGACGCTCGTGGTCAACCACATCCCGGCGGCCCTCGAGTGCCGCTCGTGCGCCGCGACGACGACGATCGACGTGCCGGTGTTCCGCTGCGGGACCTGCGGCTCGACCGACGTGACGGTCACGAGCGGCGACGAGCTGCTCGTCCGCTCGCTCGAGCTGGCGGGGAGCTGACCGTGGGCCGCTTCCACCCCCACCACGACGATCACCACCACCATCACGACGGCCACGACCACGACCACGATGGCCGCGACGTCGGCGACCACTCCGGCTACGAGACCGGCACCCAGCGGGTCGAGGTGCTCGAGCGCATCCTCGGCGAGAACGAGCGCACCGCCCAGGCCAACCGCGACGACTTCCGCTCGGCCGGCGTCGCCGTCGTCAACGTCATGTCGTCGCCCGGGGCCGGCAAGACCACGCTGCTGCGGGAGGTGTTCCTCCGCTTCGGCTCCGAGACGCGGGCGGGGGTCGTCGAGGGCGACATCGAGACCTCGATCGACGCCGACCTCCTCGAGGACACCGGTGTCCCGGTGTCGCTCGTCAACACCGCCAACGGCTTCGGCGGCGAGTGCCATCTCGACGCCACGATGGTGCGCTCCGCGCTCCCCCGGCTCCCGCTCGGCGACCTCGACCTGGTCGTCATCGAGAACGTCGGCAACCTGGTCTGCCCGGCGGAGTTCGACGTCGGCGAGGACGCCCGGCTCATGGTCTTCTCGGTGACCGAGGGCGAGGAGAAGCCCCTCAAGTACCCGGTCATGTTCCGGGCTGCCGACCTCGTCGTCGTCAACAAGATCGACCTGCTCCCCCACCTCGACGTCGACATCGACCGGTTCGAGTCGAACGTCCACGACGTGCACCCCGACGTCGAGATCCTCCACGTCTCGGCCAAGACCGGTGAAGGCGTCGAGGCGCTCTGCGACTGGCTGCGGGCGCTCGCGCCGCGCTCGGCTGATTGACGCCGCGCCGGCTCAGCCGGTCAGCTGCTCGGCCGGTGGGGTCTGGGGCGGGGCCTGCGGGTGGTACCGCTCGACGAAGATCCGGTCATCGGTCGCTCCCAGCGCCCGCGCCGCGTCGGCGGAGGCGTCGACGAACTCCGGGCTGCCCGCGATGTAGACGGCGTGGCCGCTGAGGTCCTTCACGGCCTCGCCCAGCATCGCCGGGATCCGCCCGGTGAACTTCGCATCGGCGGGCGGGTCGTCGCCGGTGTAGGTGACGCGGAAGTCGAACCGGCGGTGCTTCGCCGTCCACCACGCCATGAGCCCCTCGTCGAAGACGTCGTCGGGCGTGCGGGCCGAGTAGAGCAACGTCACCGGGTGCTTGAACCCGCGGCGGAGCGCGGCGTCGGCGAGGGCCAGGATCGGCGCCAGGCCGGATCCAGCGGCCAGGCACAACACGGGGGTGTCGGTGCCCGGATCGCCGATGAAGGTGCCGTAGGGACCGGCGACGGTGATCCGCGACCCCGGCCGCACCTGGTCGTGGATCCAGCCGCTCGTCGCGCCGTCCGGTACCCGGGCCACGAGCAGCACGATCTCGCCGTCGTGGCGGGGGGCGTTGGCGATCGAGTACGGCCGGGGCGGCGCGCCGGCCCGCTCGTCGCCGACCATCAGGTACTGGCCCGGCCAGTAGCGGATCGGCTCGCCCACCGGGCGGAGGCGCAGCTCGACGATCTTGGGCGTGCGCTCGATCTTCTCGGTCACCACGCTGAGGACGCGGTCGCGGGGCGGGAAGAGCTTGGGCTTGGCGTCGCCGGTGCCGTACTCGATCTCGACGACGGGCTCGATCGGCTTGGCCATGCACATCAGCCGGTAGCCCTCGGCCCGCTCGGCGGCCGACAGGGCCATGTCGAGCACGATGCCCTGGTCGACCTCGCCGCCCAGCACCTTGGTCTTGCACTCCCCGCACGCACCGGCGCGGCAGTTGTTGGGCAGCGCGTACCCGGCCCGCTCGAGCGAGCCGAGCACCGTGTCGCCCGGCTCGACCGGCACCTCGCGCCCCGAGGGCGCGAGGCGGATGACCTGGTCGGCTGCCACTAGAAGACCGGGATGATGTCTTCGAGATCCACGTCGTTGACCTCTTCGCCGCTGATCCCGACCTCCGGGATCGCCGGGAAGGGGATGTCGTACTGGTCGAGGACGGCCTTGAGGTTCAGGATCGCCTGGCGCCAGTTGTCCTTCTTCGCCTCGTACTCCGGGATGTGGAAGCCGGCCTCGCGGGCGACCGCCTCGCACCGGCGTTGGACCTCGATGAAGTCCGACGGCAGGTCCCAGAAGTCCTCCGGCGGCTCGAACAGCACGGCCGAGAGGAACAGGTAGCCGGCTCGGATCTGCTTGGTGATCAGCTCGCGCTCGGACACGTCGAGCTTCGGGTAGTCCCTCTCCATGAGGCTCATGCAGATGGCCATGTGCCGGCCCTCGTCACGGCCGATGTTGGTGAACGCCTCCTCGAAGACCGGCTCCCGGGCGCCCTCGGCCATCTGGTGGAAGATGGTCGCGGCGGCGATCTCGCCCATCAGGAACGACGAGAACAGCACCGCCAGCGGGTACTTCGGGACCGCCTGCTTGTAGCCCTCCCAGTAGCGACCACCGTTGAAGTACAGCCACTTCACGTTGCGCTGCGCCTTCATGCCCAGCTCGGTCTTCGGCTCGTAGGTGAGCGGGTCCGGCCACCCGAGCAGGGCGGTGATGGCCTTGCCGCACATCTGCTCGTGGTTCTGCTCGTCGCGGGTCACCGAGAAGAAGCAGCGACGGACGGCGTCCTCCTCGTGGACCTCGTAGGTCTTCACGAACGCCTCGGCGAAGACCGGCGGGGCGGAGGCGTCGAAGACCGACAGCAGCGTCCACCAGTAGGCGATCGCCTCGCGCTCCTCCCAGCTGTAGGAGTCGGGGTCGAACGTGTCCCACGACAACAGCGCCGGGTCCCAGACCTCGCGCTGGCTCGCCGACCAGATCTCCTCCATCTTCGCGGTGCCCTCGTGCCAGCTCAGCGGGAACACGTTCGGCTGCTCGGTCGCCGGCGGGAATTCCATCTCCTGCGCGAGCTTCGTCTTCGGTGCCACGTCTCCGACCCCCCGGATCCCTGCGCCCCCGACGGATCCGGGGCCGACCGGCGTCAACATATCGGGCGGTGGGGAGATCGTCAAGGTTGAGATGATCTCAACCGCTACGAGTCGCCGTCACCGTCGTGCTCCAGGACCCGGGCGAGGTCGGCGGCCAGGGTGCGCTGCCCGTCGGCGCCGAGGGGCGCGAAGAACGTCCGCTCGACGCCGTTCTGGCGCTCGTAGGCCTTCACGACACGTGCGGCTCCGTCGTCGGTCAGGCGGACGGTGACGAGGCGCCGGTCCGCCGACTCCCGGGAGCGCTCGACGAGGCCGTCGCGCTCGAGGGTGTTCAACACGCTCGACACCGCCGCACGCGACAACCCGGACAGCCGGGCGATCTCGCGCGGCTCGAGCTCGCCACCCACCCAGACGCAGAACATCACCCGGAAGCCCGCCATGCTCCAGCCGGCCTCGCGGTGCACCTCCGACTCCAGCCGCTGCACGAGCAGGGTCGAGGCCCGGATGAGGTCGAAGCTGGCCCGCAGCGCATCGAGGTCGGCCCCGGGCACGGCCTCGGCCACCGAGTCGACCGCCGCCGACTCGAACCGGCGGGCGTCCAGCGGGTCCGTCATGGCGGTCATGGTAGGAGCGGGCGTCGGCCGCGACGGCGATCGCCCGACGGGGCTTGACCTGGAGCGCGCTCCAGGGTGTTGGGTGGCAGGCATGACCGCATCGACCACCCTTCCCACGGCCCCCCTCGGCCGCACCGGGCCCACCGTGTCGCGACTCGCCCTCGGGGCCATGACCTTCGGCGCCGAGACCGACGAGGACGGTGCGTTCGCTCAGCTCGACGAGTTCGTCGCGGCGGGCGGCACCCTCATCGACACCGCGGACGCGTACTCGGCAGGCGAGTCCGAACGGATCATCGGCCGCTGGCTCGCCGACCGTCGACCGAGCGAGATCATCGTGGCGACCAAGGGCCGCTTCGCTCCCCCGCCCGGCTCCGCGGGCGCCTCCCGGCGCAGCCTCGTCCGCAGCGTGGATACCAGCCTCGAACGGCTCGGCGTCGACGCCATCGACCTGTACTTCATCCACGGCTGGGACGACGTCACGCCGGTCGCCGAGACGCTCGACACGCTCACCGCCCTGGTCCGGGCGGGCAAGATCCACTCGCTCGGGTGGTCGAACGTGACGGGCTGGCAGCTCGCCGAGATCGTCCTCGAGGCCCGGCACCGCGGCCTGGTCGGGCCGTGCGTGCTCCAGCCCCAGTACAACCTGCTCGACCGCGGGATCGAGCTCGAGGTGCTGCCCTGCTGCCTCGACCACGGCCTCGCGCTGACGCCGTGGTCGCCGCTCGGCGGTGGCTGGCTGACCGGGAAGTACGCCCGCGACCAGCGACCCACCGGGGAGTCGCGCCTCGGCGACGACCCCGAGCGGGGCGTCGAGGCCTACGACACGCGCAACACCGACCGGACCTGGGACGTCCTCGACGTGCTCGCCGGCGTCGCCGAGCGCGTGGGCCGGCCGATGGGGCAGGTGGCGATCGCCTGGGTGCTCACCCGACCGGCCGTCGCCTCGGTGCTCCTCGGCGCCCGGACCGTCGAGCAGCTGCGCCACAACCTGGCTGCCGCTTCGATCGAGCTCGACCCGGCAGACGTCGCCGCCCTCGACGCCGTCTCCGCCCCGGGCCTCCCGCCCTATCCCTACGGGATGATCGAGGACTTCTGCGACGTCGGCCACTGGCGCGAACTCGGCACCCACCGCCGGGCCTGATCGGCCATCATGCGGCCATGGCGGCCGACCATCCGAAGATTGTCGCGACCGTGCTCGACGCCACCGACGCCCGGGAGCTGGCGGAGTTCTACCGCCGGCTCCTCGGCTTCGAGTACGCCCGGGGCGACGAGTCGCCGCCTCCCGGTGAACCGGACGAGCGGGGCACCTCCTGGTTGGTGCTCTGCGACGAGGCGGGAACCGCCCGGCTCGCCGTCCAGCAGGTCGACGAGCTCCCGGCGGCGACGTGGCCGGCCGCTGACGTCCCGCAGCAGCTCCACCTCGACCTCAGCGTGCCGAGCCGGGAGGCGTTGGACGAGCAGCACGAGCGGGCGCTCGCGCTCGGTGCCCGGCTCCTGGAGGACCGGGCCGACGACCCGGTCGAGTCGATCCGCATCTACGCCGACCCCGCCGGGCACCCGTTCTGCCTCATCGTGCTCCCCCACCTCGGCTGACGTGAGCGACCCGGCGCTCGTCCTCCGCATCGAGCGGGCGTGGGCCGTTCAGGAGACCGCCTTCGCCGCAGCCCTCGCCCGCCACGACCCGACCTGGGGGACGCAGGCCGCTCCGATCGCCGACGGCGTCGCCGTCCTGTGCGGGCCAGGACTCTTCCTCAACCGTGTGCTCGGGTCCGGCCTCGAAGCGGACCTCGACGACCGCCACCTCGACGAGCTCGAACGGCTCGCCGCCGACGTCCGTGTCGTCCCGGCGGTCGAGGTGTGCGAGGCCACCCGACCGTCGGTCGTCGACCTGCTCACCCGACGGGGCTACGCGCCGGCGGACACGACCTCGGCGCTGGCGTTCAGCCTGACGGACCCGGTGCCGCCGGCTGAACCTGACGCCGACGTCGAACTCGAGCGCGTCACCGACGACACGCTGCCGACCTGGCAGGAAGCGACAGCGCTCGGCTGGGGGCTGACCGATCCGGGGCCGCGTCGTGCGAGCGACGCCTTCGCCACCGCCGCCCACGCCGCGGACCGGCCGGGGCTCCTCCTCGCCCGCTCTGCGAGCGATGGGCGCGTGCTCGGCTGCGCCAGCCTCCGCATCGGCGGCGACGTCGCCACGCTCGGTGGAGCGTCCACGCTGCCCGCCGAGCGCCGCACCGGCGTGCAGCGGGCGCTGATCGACCACCGGCTTCGCCTCGGCCACGAGGCCGGGTGCACGCTGGCGACGACCGCGGCCGAGCCCGGCAGCGCCTCCGAGCGCAACCTGCTCCGAGCCGGCTTCGCGATCACGCACACCAAGACGACCTACGAGCTCGGCGCCAACCGCTAGCGCGAGATCGTCCGGCGGAGCTCGACCTTCTGGAGCTTGCCCATGGCGTTGCGTGGAAGCTCATCGACGAAGACGATCGCTGCCGGGCGCTTGAACCTCGCGAGCTGACCGGCGAAGGGGGCGAGCAGCTCCTCCTCGCTGGCCCCGGCGCCGGGCCGGAGGACCACCACGGCGACCGGCACCTCGCCCCACCGTTCGTCGGAGCGGCCCACGACCGCCACCTCGGCCACCCGCTCGTCGTCGAGCAGGACCCGCTCGACCTCGGCCGGGTACACGTTCTCGCCACCCGAGATGATCATCTCCTTGATGCGGCCGCGGATCGTCAGCTCGCCGTCGTCGTCGAGCACGCCCATGTCGCCGGTGCAGAACCAGCCGTCGTCGAGGGCCTCGGCCGTCGCCTCGGCGTCGTTCCAGTAGCGGTCGAAGAGGTTCGGCCCGGCGAGCTGCACCTCCCCCTCCTCGCCCGGCGGCAGCTCCTCACCGTCGGGCGACACGATCCGCACCGCGCACCGTCGAGCAGCCCGCCCGGTGCTGCCGACCCGCTCGAAGACCTCCTCGGCCCGCTGGTGGACGGCGATCGGCGCCGTCTCGGTCAGGCCGTACACCTGGCCGATCGGCACGCCGCGGTCGAGGAAGGCCCGCAGCAGCGGCTCGGGCACCTCCGACGAGCCGGTGGCGAGGTACCGCAGCGAGGACAGGTTGGTGGCGTCGAAGCCCGGGTGTCCGACCACCGCCGCCATCATCGCCGGCACGAGGATCGAGGTCGTCGGCCGGTGCGCCTCGACGTCGGCCAGCCACCGACCCGGATCGAAGGCGCCGTGGCAACGAACCGTCCCACCGGCGAGCAACGTCGGCGTCGCCGTGATGTTCAGGCCGCCGACGTGGAAGAGCGGCAGGCAGACGAGCGTCACGTCGGCGGGCGTGAGGTCGAACATGCCGTCGGCGTTCTCCGCGTTCGCGAGCAGCGCGGCCTGCGTCAGCACCGCACCCTTCGGTCGGCCCGTGGTGCCGGAGGTGTAGACGACGAGCAGGGCGTCGTCGACGGCCCCGGTCGCCGGCACGTCACCGGCGTCACCTCGCCAGGTGTCGTCGTCGAAGGAGCATCGCGGCTCGCTGCGGTGCCCGAGACGCCGGAGCTGACCCTCGTCGCCGACGATCACCGAGACCGCGCAGTCGTCGAGGATCCAGTCGATCTCCGCATCGGCCAGCCGCAGGTTGATCGGCACGAGGCTCGCACCGAGCCGAGCGCAGGCGAACAGGGTCACGAACACGTCCGCACGGGTGGTGCCCAGGCAGCCGACGCGGTCCTCCCGGCCGACACCCGCCGAGGCGAGCCCGGCGACCGTCCGGTCGATCGCTCCCAGGAGACCCCGGTAGTCCAGCGAACCGTGGTCGTCGACCAGGGCAGGGTGGTCGGGTCGGCGCTCGATCCAGAAGCGCAGATGATCGGCGAGGTTCACGAACGCGACCTCACCACGCGACCTCGAGCTCGCGCACGCCGCGGAAGTTCAGGGTCGGCTGCCACGCCAGCGCGGCCTCGTCCACCAGCGCCAAGGCGGGGAAGGCGTCGAGCAGCGCCGGGAGCACGACGCGCATCTCGCTGCGGGCCAAGGCCGCGCCGAGGCAGTGGTGCCGGCCGTGACCGAACGACAGATGGCGTGCCTCGGCCCGTCCGACGTCGAAGCGCTCCGGCCGGTCGAACACCTCCGGGTCGTGGTTGGCCGCGCCGATCACCAGCACCACCGGATCGCCCGCTCGCCTCGACCGACCCGCGATCTCCCGGTCTCGATCGCACAGCCGGGCGCTGATCTGGATCGGCGAGTCGAAGCGCAGCATCTCGTCGACAGCGGTGTCGATCAGCGACGGTTCCTCGCCCAGACGGGCCCGCTGATCGGGGTGGCGCAGGAGGGCGAGGAGTCCGTTGGTGATGCCGTTGGTGGTGGTCTCGTGGCCGGCGGTCATGAGGAACAGGGTGTTGGCGAAGAGCTCGTCGTCGGTGATGCCGGGCCCTTCCTCGGTGTCGGCCACCGTCAGCATCGACGAGAACAGGTCGTCGGTCGGCTCCGCCCGCCGCCGTGCCGCCAGGTCGGTGAGGAGCTGGTGCATCTCGCCGAGGGCGTCGGCGATCTCGCGGGCCTGCGCGGCGGTGGGCGCGCTCGACCCGACGAAGTACACGAGCCGCTGCGCCCACGCCGCGAACCGGGGCAGCTCGCCGTCGGGCAGGCCGAGCATCGCGCCGATGACCTGCGCGGGCATCGGGTGGCTCACGGCGCGCACCACGTCGGTGTCGCCCGACGCCGCCATGTCGGCGACGAGCCTCCCGGCGATCCGCTCGACCGCCGCCTCCTGGTGCCGGATCACCTTCGGCGTGAAGGACTTCGCCATGATCGATCGGATGCGGGTGTGATCGGGCGGGTCCTGGAAGGCGATGATCGACGACAGGATCTGCTCGAGTGGACCCAGGGTGGCCTGTACGTCATCAGGCGCGGAGCGGATCACATTGCCGATCCGGGCCGCCGACATGTCGCGATCGGCGTACACCTCGCTGATGGCCGCGTGCGAGAGGACCAGGATCGGGTGGGTGCCGTGCTCGGCCTCCCACGCCCTCCACCTCCCGTAGGCGGAGAGCGGGTCGCGCAACCCGGTGGGTGTGAGCAGCTCGGCGAGGCGCGGCGTGTCGTCGGTGCGCTCGCTCATCGGCCCGCCTCCCGGTCGGGCGGGTCGTGCCGCAGGTCGTCCCACCACGGCATCGCCGGGTCGTGGTCCCAGCGGTCGATCGGGATCAGGTTGGCCCGGACCGAGACGTCGCCGCGCACCGTTGCCTGGCAGGCGAGGCGGACATCATCGGGCGCACCGACCCAGTCGAGGTAGCGCCGTTCCCGCTCGTCGGCAGGGGTCAGCCCGTCGTGGCCGTCGACAATGCGGACGGCGCAGGTCATGCAGAGCGCACGGTTGGCGCAGAGGTTCTCCAACGGCACGCCGACCCGCCGCGAGGCCCGCAGCAGGAGCGTCCCGGCGTCGACCTCGCCGCGCTGCACCTCTCCGGTCGCGGCTTCGACCCTGACCTCGACCGTGCCCGGTTCGGCTCGACGCACCAGACGGCGTCGGAGATCAGCGAGCCGCACGGTCCACCTCCGGCTTGCGCGTGATCCGTACCGGCGTCGGCCCGGGTGGTCGGGGGAACGAGTGCCCCAGTTGCGTCGTCGGGTACATCGGGATCTCGCCGTAGACGCGGTCGTCGAGCCACTTCAGGCACTGGCGCCCGAGCCGCGATCGCTTGGTCGCGGCGAGCGAGACCCGGTGGTACCAGGTCCAGTCCTTGAGGTACGGGCACGACTTGAGGCAGTTGGCGCAGCTCGACCAGCCCTGCGGGTTCGAGTTCCAGAACCGGTAGCACCTCTCGCCGTCGAGCACCCACTTCCGGATGCCACGGGTCTCCTTGGGCGGGCCGTGCGAGAGTGCCGACGCCGGGCAGTTGTCGGCGCACTTCTTGCACGTCGAGCAGAACTCCTTGACGCCGATCGAGATGGGCTCGTCGACGACCAGGGGGAGGTCGGTGGTCACGGTGGCGAGGCGCATCGCCGGGCCGAACTCCGGGCTGATGACCGAGTCGTTGCGCCCCAGCTCGCCGAGCCCAGCGAGCACGGCGATCGGCTGGTGGAGCACCTCCTCGTTGATGAAGATGTGCGCTCGGGCGTCGTGGCCGAGCTCCCGGATCCAGCCGGCGAGCATGCTGGCGGTCAGGGCGAGCTGCGCG
Source organism: Actinomycetota bacterium (assembly GCA_039818945.1). Lineage (GTDB taxonomy): Bacteria > Actinomycetota > Acidimicrobiia > Acidimicrobiales > Poriferisodalaceae > JBCBSZ01. The sequence goes on along the minus strand of JBCBSZ010000047.1, from coordinate 26,398 downwards.
TACTTGAGGCCGGTCTCGGAGTTCTCGATGTAGCTGGGCGACGCGAGCGTGCGGGTCCGGTCCATGCCCATCGCGATGGAGATGGCGAAGCGGTGACCGCACTCGATCGGATCGCCGAGCCGGCCCTTCGGGTAGTCCATGACGTTGCCGCGATGGGTGTAGACGAACTCCTGGCGGGGCTCGCAGATGCCGACCAGGTCAGCGCCGAGGAACCGGGCCATCTCCTTCGTCAGCGCCGCCGCCTCCTCGGACGCCAGCTCGGTCCGCTGGGGGTTCACCGGACCGTCCGCGGCCTCGTAGAGGTGCCACTGCACGGAGTTCTCGAACCGGGTCGACGGGAACAGGGTCCGGTGCAGGGCATCGGGGAAGGGCTGGCGCACCCGACGCTTCATGATCGGTCCGAGCCGGCCCTTGATCCCCTTGGCGAACACGACGTCGCGCTCGTCGAGCCGCTCGACCTCGCCGGGGATGTCGAAGGGCTCGTCGTCGACGCTCACCGCCGCCCGGTCGACCCGACGCAGGACCCGTTCCACGACGCTCACGGCGCCTCCCCTCCGTCGAGCACGACGAGGGCGTCGAGCACGACCGGTCTCCCGTCGACGATGCTCACCGGGTTGACGTCGACCGCCACCACCTCCGGGTCGTCGAACACGGCGCTGACGGCCTCCACGAGAGCGTCGAACGCTCCCTGATCCAGCGGGGCGCTCCCGCGCCACCCCCGCAGGACGGGCGCCATCCGCAGGGTCGCCAGGGCCGCCTCGACCTCGCCCGGCTCGGGCGGAGCGAGGACCGCGACCACGTCCGGCGCAGCCTCGGCGGCCACGCCGCCGGCCCCGACCGTGACCACGGGTCCGAAGACGGCGTCGCGCACCCCGCCCACGATCATCTCCACGTCCGTCGGCACCATCTCGGCCACGACGACCCGACCGTCACCGGCGGCGGCCAGCTCTGCGAACGCCGCCTGCACGCCGGCCTCGTCGAGGCCCAACCGCACCAGGCCATCCTCGGTCTTGTGGGCGACGCCGGACGCCTTCGCGACGACGCGCCCCGCCGTCTCCGTCGCGACGAAGCGCACGGCCGCCTCGACCTCGTCGGTGACGATCTCGGCCGGTCGTGCGATGTGTGGACCCAGGCGCCGCTTGCTCTCCGCCTCGCTCAGCTCGATCACGCCGTCCGCCCGCGTTCGAGTCCCAACCGGTGCGCCCGGACCGCCGCCTCGGCCGTGCCGAGCACCGCGATGCCGGCGCCGGCGAAGCGCTCGCTCATCCCCGGGGTGTCGAGGAGGAAGGCGGTGGTCGGCAGCGGGTGCGCCTCGCGGGCCGCGAGGACCGCGTCGGCCATCGGCGCCGAGTCGATGCCGCAGTTGATGACCACCACCCGGTCGTACTCGCCGCTCGCGTAGATCGCGGCGACGGCGGGCCCGAACGAGGTCGGTGGACACTGTGGCGTGAGATCGAACGGGTTCGCGACCGCGGCGAAGTCGGGGAGCAACGGCTCGAGCGCCGCCACGAGCGCGCCGGACGAGACCGGGAGCCGCGCCCCGGTGCGGTCGACCTCGTCGGCGGCGAGGACCGACGGACCGCCCGACACGGTGATGACCGCCACTCGATCGGCCGACGGCGCCCGCGACGCCGGGCTCGACGCCGCGTGGAGCAGGTCGAAGAACTCGTCGGTGGTGGCCGCCTCGATCGCGCCGGCTCGCCGGAGCGCTGCCTGCACGACGAGGTGGTCCGACGTCAGCGCCCCCGTGTGACCTGCCGCCGCGCGGGCGCCGGTCGCCGCCTTCCCGCTCTTGAGGACGATGACCGGCTTGCGCTGCGTGGCTGCCCTGACCACGTCGACGAAGCGCCGGCCGCCACCGAGGGCCTCGCAGAACACGCCGATCACCTCGGTCTCGTCGTCGTCGGCCAGCCACTCGATGACGTCGGTCTCGTTCACGTCGGCGGAGTTGCCGACGCTGACGAACCGCGACATGCCCAGTCCCCGGCTGCGGAGCTGGCCGAAGAAGACCCCGCCGAAGGCCCCGCTCTGCGAGACGAACCCGAGCGGGCCGGGCACCAGCGGCACCGACCAGAAGTAGGTCGCGTTCAACCACGCCGACTCGGTCCGGCTGACGACGCCCATGCAGTTGGGCCCCACGAGTAGCATCGACGCCTCGCCGGCGATGTCGAGGAGGCGACGCTCCCTCGCCACGCCGTCGGGGCCGGCCTCGCCGAACCCCGAGGCCAGCACGATCGCCGCGCCGGCGCCCGCAGACGCCGCCTGCGCGACCGCCGACTCGACCGCCGGCGCGGGCAACGAGATGAGGGCGAGATCGATCGCTCCGGGCTCCGACCGGGCGGGGACGCCGTCGATCTCGGCTGCGGTCCGGTGGACGGCGGTCACCTCGATGGCCGGATCGGTCTGCGCGTTGCGCAGCAGCACGTTGCCGAGCTTGGAGGCGTCGGTCGCCGAGGCGCCCCAGACCGCGAGGCGCGACGGCGCCAGGAGCGCATCGAGGGAACGACTCACGCGCCCACCGCTGCCACGGCCGGGCGGACCCCCGCTCCGCCCAGGCGCTCGGAGATCTGGCGGGCGGTCGCCAGGAGGGCCTCGCTGGTGCGCCCGACGTCGAGCTCCCCGGCGGCGGTGGTGACCGAGACCGCGCCGACGACGCGCCCGCCCAGCCCGATGAGCGGTGCGCCCATCGAGGCGTACCCCTCGGCGAACTCCTCCCATTCGACGGAGTAGCCGCGGGCCCGCGTCTCGCCGAGGTCTCGCGCCAGCTCCGACGGATCGACCAGCGTCCGGGTGGTGAACCGCTCGAGCGGCTCGGCGAGGAGACCGTGCACGAGTGACGGGTCGCCGAAGGCCAGGACCGCCTTGCCGGTGGCGGTGGCGTGCAGCGGCGCCCGGGCGGCCACCTCCGACGGCGTCGGCGTCGAGCGGTGCACGATCAACTTGTCGAGGTACAGCACCGAGTCCGGGAGGGCGACCGCCAGGTGGACCGAGTGGCCGCAGGCGACCAGCAGCTCCTCGAGGTACGGCAGGGCCAGCTCGCGCAACACCCGCCGGCTCGGCACCCTGCTGCCCAGCTCGAAGAGCCGCGCGCCGAGGCGGAAGGCATCGCCCGAGCGCTCGACCACGCCCCAGGTGACGAGGTCGGCGCAGATCCGGTGCACGGTCGCCTTCGGCACCCCGCTCGCCCGGGCCAGTGCGGACAGTCCCATGGTGGTGCCGTCCTCGGCGAGGGCGTCGAGGATCGCCTCGACCTTGCCGAGCACCGAGTTGGGGTCGAGCTGCGCCATCGTGACTCCGGTCACCTCGACGCAGAGCATTCAGGCTGTCGTTCGACCTGTCAACCATGAATGACATTCAGACGATGATCGACAGGCGGGTGTGCGCATGACATCATCCGCGGCCGTGACCGACCGAGCCAGCGCCGAGCCGAGCACCGCTGCGCTCGTGCTCTTCGGTGACTGGTTCGCTCCCCACCGCCCCTCGTTCTGGCTCGGCGAGCTGCTGGGGGCGCTCGACGCCGTCGGCATCAACCCGCGGTCGGCCCGAACCGTCGCCCAGCGGTTCGCGAACGCCGGCTGGTTCGACGTCGAGCGGGTCGGACGGCGGAGCCGCTACACGTCGACGCCGACCGCGCTCGACGAGCTGGCACGGGGCGATCTGCGGATCCTGGACCCACCGCAGGGACGTCCTGCCGACCGGTGGACGTTGGTCTCCGTCGACGCGGCCGACCTGGACCCCGCCGTGGAGAAGCGGCTGCGCTGGCTCGGCCTCGGCGAGCTCCGCCGCGGGCTCTGGCTGAGCCCGTTCGTCCCCGACGACGCGCTCGACGCCGTGCTCGGCGATCGCTCGCACGAGGTCTTCGTCGACGCTCACGTCGACGGCCGGAACGGCGACCTCGTCGAGCGCTGCTGGGACCTCGCCGCAGCCGAGGATGCCTACCGCACGTTCCTCACCCGTCACGACGACGGTGGCCGGGGCCCGACGGACCACCGGGAGGCGTTCGTGCAGCGGTTCGCCCTCAACCACGACTTCCTCCTCGCGGTCAGGGTCGACCCGCAGCTCCCCGCCGACCTGCTCCCGCCCGGCTGGCCCGGCACGGCGGCCCGCTCGCTGTTCGAGCGGCGGCGAGCGGAGCTGGAGGAGCCCGCGCGCTGCTACCTCACCGGGCTGGCCGACCACCACGACGACCTCGCACGCCGCAGCCCCGCCGCCGTCTGATCGGTCTCAACCGGGCGAGGCGTCGACGACCACGTGGTCCCGGGCGGCCCGGTGCGCGGCGTCGATCACGATGTGCGAGCGGAGCGCGTCACCGGCGTCGGGCCAGCACGGCTCATCCCGCTCGACACACCGGAGGAACGCCGCATCGGGGTTGGCCGCCTCGGGATGGGTCTCGGCGGCGTGGGCCAGCAGGGCGTCGTCGACCAGCTCGTGGCGACCGACGGCATCCTCCCACGAGATGGTGCCGGTCCACTCCCCCTCCAGCCGGGAGACCCGGCCGGCGCTGATGACCTCGACGCAGCGCTGGCTCGGGCGCGACAGCACGTCGTGCCAGGCCGTGACGAGCGTGCCGGATGCTCCGGACGCCGTCTCGAACGACACCGTCGCCACGTCCTCGATCCCGTCGATGCCGTGGTGGTTGGCCATCGTCGCGCTGAGCCGCCCGATCGGACCGAGCATCCACTCGATGAGATCGATGTCGTGGATGGAGTGCTCCATGAGCACACCGGAGCCGGCGAGGGTGCGGTCGCCCCGCCACGTCGATGCGTAGGCGCCCTGCACGGGGAGGAACTGGTCGTCGCGGAACAGGATCGCCATCGGGGCGCCGGCCGCCTCGTCCTGCACCAGCGAACGCAGGACGGTGAACGCCGGCGAGCGGCGCAGCACCAGGCCGACCTGGTGCGGCCGGGCCGACGACACGAGAGCGTCGTGGACCCGCCGGGCGGTCGCGAGATCGACGCCCAGCGGCTTCTCGCAGAAGACGGCCCGTCCCGCGCCGACGGCCAGCTCGACCGACTCGGGATGCGCCGCAGTCCACGTGCACACGTAGACGGCGTCCGCTCGGTCGACCAGCCGGGATGCCGAGCCGGCGATCTCTCCGCCGAACCGTTCGACGAAGGCGGCCGCTCGACCATCGTCGGCCGGATCGTGGACGCCGACGATCCTGGCGTCGACGTCAGCCCCCTCGATCGCCGCCGCGACGTTCCTGGCGTGGTAGCGGGCGATGTTGCCGGCTCCGAGGAAGCCCACTCGAACGGTCACGTCTGGAAGACTCCCACGTGCGACATCGGGGATCGGTGCACGCAGGGAGGGGACGACTCGACGATGGCCGACGACTACCTGGCCACCTACGCCGTGGGCATGGCCAACAAGCTGGCCATCATCGACGACCGGCCCGGTGAGCCGACCAGGACGTTCACCTACGGCGAGCTGCACCGCTACAGCGACCAGATCGCCCACGCGATGGTCGCCAACGGCGTGCAGCCCAAGGACAAGGTCATCTGGTGCGGCCAGAACTCGATCAAGCTCCTCGCCTTCACCCACGCCGCCCGCAAGGCCGGTGTCATCGCCGTGCCGCTCAACTACCGGCTGAGCGTCGAGGAAGCGGCCTACGTCGTCGACAACTCCGACTCGGTGTTCGCCTGGGTCGACGCCCAGTACGCCCAGCTGCTCGCCGACGCCCGACCCGACACGCCGAACCTGCGGCAGGTGGTGGTGTTCGACGGCGAGGCGCTGGAGAGGCAGATCTCGGAGGGCGACTACCTGCGCGACGTCCCGGCGACGGCACCGAAGATCGCCGGCCCGCCCGGCGCCACGATGATCTACACCTCCGGCACGACCGGGAAGCCGAAGGGCACGGTGCGCACCAACGGTGCCGCATCCGGAACGCAGCAGTCCCAGGCGCTGCTGCAGCTCATCGGCTACGGGCCCGGTGACGTGTACATCACGACCGGTCCGCTGTATCACTCCGGTCCGGGCGCGTTCGCGGCGATCGCGGCGATGCTCGGCCAGACCGTCGTCGTCCAGCACCACTTCGACGCCGAGGACTGGGTCCGCCTCGTCGACACCTACGACGTGACGTCGACGTTCTCGGCGCCGACGCCCATCCGGCGGATCTGCACCCAGCCCGACGAGGTGTTCGAGCGCTACGACGTGTCGTCGATGCGGATCATGATCGCCAACGCCGCGCCGTGGCCCTATGCGCTGAAGGAGCAGTACCTCGACCGCTTCCCCGAGGACTCGCTGTGGGAGGTCTACGGCTCGACCGAGATGGGCATCAACACCGTCCTCGCCCCGCCCGACCAGCGCCGCAGACGGGGCTCGTGCGGCCGGCCCGCCCCGCACGTCGAGGTCGCGCTGTTCGACCCCGACGGCGAGCGCATCACGGAACCGAACCAGCCCGGCGAGCTGTTCGTGAAGGCCTCGAGCGTGTTCGACACGTACTACAAGGCGCCGGAGAAGTACGCGAGCGAGCAGCACGGCGACTTCCACACCGTCGGCGACATCGCCTACTTCGACGACGAGGGCTACTTCTACATCTGCGACCGCAAGAAGGACATGGTGATCAGCGGGGGGATGAACATCTACCCGGCCGAGATCGAGAGCGCCCTCGAGCACCACCCCGAGGTCTTCGAGGCGGCCGTCTTCGGCATCCCGAGCGAGGAGTGGGGCGAGAGCGTGCACGCCGTCGTGGTGAAGGTGCCCGGCTCGGCGATCGACGACGCCGCCGTGATGGCCTACGCCCGAGAGCACCTCGCCGGGTACAAGGTGCCCCGCTCGGTGGATTTCATGGACGAGCTGCCCAAGACCGGCTCGGGCAAGCTGCTCAAGCGGGAGCTGCGCAAGCCCTACTGGCAGGGTCACGAGAGCGGGGTGCTCTGAGATGGCGAACCCGGTCATCCTGCTGCACGGCTTCACCGGCTCGTCCGCCTCGACCTGGACCGAGTCGGGGCTGGCGCTGTTGCTCGACGAGGGTGGGCGCACCGCCCTCCCGCTCGATCTGCTCGGCCACGGCGACCGCCCCAAGCCTCACGACCCCGAGGCCTACGTCGGCCTGGAGGACGACGTGCTGGACCGGATGCCCGACGGTCAGGTCGACGGGATCGGCTTCTCGATGGGCGCCATCACGCTGCTCGCGCTCGCGGCCCGGCATCCGGACCGGTTCGGCCGGCTCGTGCTCGGCGGCATCGGCCGCAACGTTCTCGAGCGCGACGAGGAGCAGGCGAAGCGCATCGCGGCGGGTGTCGCCGGCGAGGCGCCCGGCGAGGACCTCCAGGCCCAGATGTTCGCCCGCTACGCCCGTGAGGACGGCAACGACCCGGAGGCGCTCGCCGCCTTCATGCGCCGGCCGCGGGGCGGGCTCCAACCCGGCGAGCTGGGCAACATCACGGCGACGTGCCTGGTGGTCATCGGCGATCAGGACTTCGCCGGCCCCGGCGAGCCGCTGGTCGAGGCGCTGCCCGACGCCCGCCTCGTCACGCTTCGGGGCGTCGACCACTTCTCGCTGCCCAAGCAGTTCGGCTTCGTCGACGAGACCCTGGAGTTCCTCGACGCCGTCCCGGGCTGAGGCATCCGGCCGCCCTCATCGATCCGACGTCGAGAGCCCTTCCCGGTCGGCCACCTCGTGGGCGGCGGAGCGAACGGCGGTCTCCCTCGAGTGCGGCTCGTACACGAACTCGCCGTGGGTCACCTCCTCGATCATCGTCTCGCGCTCCTCACCCTTGCGCGAGGGGGTGATGAGCAACAGCAGGCTCGGCAGCACCAGCAACGACACGAGCAGCGAGAAGAAGATCATCACCGCGGTGAGCACGCCGAAGGTCTCGAACATGGGCATCGGCGCGAGCGCCATGATGAGGAAGCCGGTCATCGACGTGACCGCCGAGATCGCCAGCGCACCCCCGGTGCCCTCGCCCGTCCGTCGCAGGGCCGGAAACCGACTCGGCTCGTGCTCGAACTCCTCGATGAACCGCATCGTGAAGTGGGTCGCGTAGTCGACGCCGACACCGACGGCGATCGCGGCGATCGTGGCCGTGATCACGTTGATCTCGTAGCCGACGAGGAACATGAACCCGTAGACCCAGGCGACGACGAGCAGGATCGGCACCATCGAGATCAGCGCGTACCGAGTCGACCGCTTGAGGATCGACGCCATCCGACGCCCGAAGTTGCGGAAGACGACGAAGAGCGCCACGAAGACGAGCATCGACGTCAACAGGATGGCGACGGGCAGGGAGACCAGCATCGCCTCGGTGAACGCATCGAGCGTGTTCTGCGTGGTGATCGCTCCGCCCGAGACCCGCACGACCACGTCCTCACCCGACAACGAGGCGTCGAGCGTTCGCCCGGCCTCTTCCAGCGCGGCGCGGGCCGGGAGGATGATGTCCTCGTCGGTGATCGTGGCGATGCTCAGCGCGATTGTGGTCGCCTGCCGCTCCCCGTCGACGGCGAGGAACGTCACGGTCTGCTCGGGGGTGAAGACCTCGACGCCACCGTCATCGACGACGCTGTTCGTCGTCACGTAGGCGTAGATGGCAGCGACCTGCTCCTCGCTGTCTGCGAGGCCGTCACCGTCGGCATCGGTGATCTCGATCCCGCGCTCGTCGGCGATCGCCGCTCTCATGGGAGCGGACCCGGTGGCCGTACGCACCACGGTCGCCGCGTTGGGCAGGAAGTCGATCTCACCGTTGAAGTCACGGACGAACTCGGCGTCGGCGGCCTCCAACGCCTCCTCGGTCGCCTCGATGGCGACGAGCGTCGCCGGCGACGTCAGGTTGCCTTCGAGCAGCACGTAGTCGACGTCGCCCTGCGGCCCGTAGTACCGCTCGCTCTTCTCGAACCCCTTGATCAGATCGGTGTCGGACGAGAAGAAGTCGCGCACGTCGAACCCCTCGCCGACGCGCGACGCCCCGACCAGCCCGAGCAGCGCGAGGCCTGCGACCGCCGGCAGCGTGAAGACGCGCCAGCGGGCGAGGAAGTGCACGAGCGTGCCGGCGGCGGCGAAGCCGTGACCCGCGCCCTTCACCTCATCGGTCAGCGGACGACCCGCCTGCGCGGCCCGACGGTTGCGACGACGGGCGAGGCGAAACGGCACGGCGAGGAAGAGCACCAGGAAGACGCAGTAGATCGCCCATCCCACCGCCGGGACGACGATCGCCATCGTGACGGCGACGCCACCCACGAGTGCAGCGAGCACGAAGCCGACCTTCTGCGACGCGACCCGGAGGTGGCTGAGGTCGGCCGGCCGCGGGCCGAGCGCCTCCTCGGTCGCGAGCAGCAGCTTCGGCACCACCCAGCCGAGCACGAGGTAGCACAGCAGGAGACCGATCGCTGCCGCGATGCCGAACTCGATGATCGCCTGGATGCCCGACACCGTGTTGGCGAGGAACGCGGCGGCAGACGAGGCCACCGCGAGCAGCAACGCGGCGAAGACCGCCGTCGCTCCGAGTGGGAAGGCCCGATCCCTCGGATGTCCGTCGACCTGCTTCTCGCGGGTGCGGCCACTGCCGTGGATGAAGAAGTCGATGCCGAAGCTGATGAGGGCGATCGGGACGATCATGATGAGGAGCGGGGAGCCCGTCTTCAACCCGATCAACGCGTTGATGCCGTTGAAGGCCATCATCACCACGCCGAGCCCGGCCGCCACCAGCATCGCCGCCCAGTAGGAACGGAGGAGCGCCCCAGCGATGATGAGGATGGCCGCGACCGCTCCGAAGATGTAGGGGGCGGCAGCCTCGCCCTCCTCCTGCCCGACGAGGCCTGCGTCGATGAACAGCCCGATCGCGGTGACCGACTCCTGGTCACCCCGAAGGATCGTCTGGACGTCGCGCAACCACCGCTCGGCGTCCAGATCGGTCTCGCCGTCGAAGCCCTCGACCCGCTCGCCGTCGAAGGTGTCGATGTCGTAGACGACGGACGTCAGGAACGCCGGCGACTCCCAGACGACGACGTCGGCGCCGTCGACCGTGGTCGGTTCGCGCGTGGTCGCGGTCGTCGACAGCAGGAACCGCAGCGAGCTCGTCGAGGCGCCGTCGGCGAGAAGATCGCTCAGCGCCAGCTTGACGTCTGCGTCCGAGGCGGCGGCGAGGCCGCCGGGCACGGCCTCGTCGACGGCGTCCGCGATGGAGTACACGCCGTCGATCCGGACGCCGAGATCGCTGTCGAACGTCGAAGCGAGATGGTTCTGCGATTCGGCGTCGTCGAGGAGCACCTGCTGGTGCTCCCACAGCTCGAGGAGCGCAGCGCGGGTCAGGACGTCGGTGCCACCCGGTGCCTCGATGATGAACTGGGCGGTGCGAACCGGCGTGCTCCCCGCGAACAGCTCGTCGACACGGTCTGCGGTGTCGTAGATCTCCCCGGTCGGATCGAACGACGGCTCACCGTCGTCCGCGACGATCGGGCTGAGGATGGCGAGCGCCACGGCAGCGGCCAGCGCGGCGCCGGCGACCGGCCACGCACGACGGTTGATCCACTCGAACAGCGCGTAGCCCTGCGCCGAACGGTCGTCGGACATGATGACCTCCCCCGTTCCCTCCCCCATCAGGACCCCGGAACCGACGCCCGCGCCAGAGGCGTACGACCTCGCCTCGTCGACGGGACACCGGTGATCCGCGAAGCGGACCGCGCCAGGGGGCCCGATCAGCGGGCGGCGGGGAGCACCACCTCGAATCGAGCGCCGCCGAGCGGGCTGTCGGTGACCGCGATCGTGCCGCCGCCACGGGTCACGATGTCGCCGACCAGAGCCAGGCCCAGGCCGCTCCCACCGGTCGTCCGGGCCGGGTCGAGCCGGGCGAAGCGCTCGAAGACCACGGCACGGTCTCCTTCCGGGATGCCCGGGCCGTCGTCGTCGATCGTGAGGAGGGCCGTCCGGTCCTGCTCGACGAGACCGAGGCGAACCGCCGACGCGGCGTGCCGGCAGGCGTTCTCCACCAGGTTCCTCACGACGCGCTGCAGCTCGCTGCGCCGGCCGATCACGGTCGCACCGGACACCGCCGAGGCGTCGATCGACGCCGAGACCTGAGGGCGCAGCGCGGCGACCTCCTCGAGCACTACGTCGTCGAGATCGATCTCGATCGCTGGCTGGGCATCCCCGGCTCGCGCCAGCTCCAACAGCTCGTCGAGGAGCGACTCGAGTGCCGACAGCTCGCCGAGGCTGTCGACCGCGGAGCTGCGCAGATCGGCCGGATCGCCGTGGAGCGACTCGACCTCGAGCCGCGATCGGGCGCGGGCGAGGGGGCGCCGCAGCTCGTGGCTGGCGTCGGCGACGAAGCGCTCCTGCCGGCGGGCGTTCTCGGCGACCGGGGCGAGCGCCGCACCCACGAGCCACCATGTCAGCGCACCGAGCACGAGCAACAACGCCGGGAAGGACAGGAGCAGGGTCGAGCGGAGCGCCAGCACGCCATCGGCGACGTCGTCGATGTTCTCCGCCACGTGGAGCACGACCGTGGTGTCGTCGGCGAGCTCGATCCGGCGGCTGAGGATGCGGTACTCGTCGTCCTCGATCGGGAGCCCGTCGACGGTGCGGATCTGCTCGTCGCCCGCCGGCTGCTGCGCGATCGCCGTCGCGCCGTCGAGGTTGGCCGAGGCCGCCAGGACCGTACCGTCCGGGGAGGCGACCTGCGCGGCCTGATCGTCCAGGTCGGCGATCGGCAGCCGGGTGACCCGCCCCGCTTCGGCGACGGCGACCAGCTCGTCGGCCCGGACCCGGAGGGCATCGTCGACCAGGTCGAGCAGACGGTCGCGCTGCTGGTCCACGATCAGCAACGCCGCCAGGACGAACACGATCGCCGTCACCGACACGGCGACCGCGACCAGACGGAAGCGGAGCCGACGCAGCGCCGTGGGGAGGGTCACCGAGGCCCGGCGCGATCGTCGACGAGGCGATAGCCGGCACCCCGCACGGTCTCGATCGAACGGCGGCCGAACGGCTCGTCGATCGCCCGGCGCAGGCGACGGATGTACACCTCGACGATGTTCGGGTCACCGTCGAAGTCGTGCGACCAGACGCAGCTCAGCAGGTCGTCCTTGGACACCACCGCGCCGCCGTTGCGCACCAGCAGCTCCAGCACCTGGAACTGCCGCGTCGTCAGCTCGACCGCCCGATCTCCCCGGCGCACCTCGCGGGTGGTCGGGTCGAGGTGGAGATCGCCGACGCTCGACGGCGCCGGTGGCCGGGCGGCGGCCCGGCGGAGCAGGTTCCTCACCCGGGCGAGGAGGACGGCGAACGAGAACGGCTTGACCAGGTAGTCGTCGGCGCCGGTCTCGAACGCCTCGGTCTGATCGAGGTCGCCGCTCTTGGCGGTGAGCATGAGGATCGGCGTCCAGTCCCCCGCCGCTCGGAGCTCGGCGCAGACCTGGTAGCCGTTGCGGCCCGGCAACATCAGGTCGAGGACGACGAGATCGAAGGTGCCCTCCTCGGCCATCCACAGCCCGTCGACGCCGTCGTGGGCGACGTCGACGGTGAAGCCCTCGGCCTCCAGCCCGCGGCGCAGCGTCGCCGTGAGCGACCGGTCATCGTCGACGACGAGCAGCTTCACCCCGACACGATCCCACGCCGAGCTGACTCCGAGCTGACTCGGCCGTGTCGGGTCAGGTCGGTGTCAGCGGCGCCGAGGCACGGTGCGGACATGCAACGACGAACCATCATCATCACGTCCATCACCGTCGGCGCCGCGGCGCTCGTCGCGGGGTCCGGCATCGCCGTCGCCGCCACGGGTGGCGACGACGACGTCCCGATCACGGGCCCCGCGTTGGCCGAGGCGTCCGCGGCGGCGCTCGCCCACACCGGCGAGGGTCGCGTCACCGACACCGAGGTCGGCGACGAGGACAGCTTCTACGAGGTCGAGGTCACCCTCGACGACGGCTCGGAGGTCGATGTCCAGCTCGACGAGTCCTTCGCCGTCGTCGGCACCGAGGCAGAGGATCCGTCCGAACCGGACCTCGACTGAGGTGGGTGGCACACGAGCCGCTCTGGTCGTGGCGACCGGGCTCGCCCTCGCCGCCTGTGGAGGCACCGACGACGAGGGTGCGGTCAGCAGCACCGCTCCGCCTGGCGACTCGCCCGCCACGACGGCGGCGACCGCTGCGACGGCGCCGGTCATCGATCCCGGCGACGGTGGGGCGTACGCGGTCTCCATCGACCCCGCTGCGTTCAGCTCGGTCATCGATCACCCCTTCGCACCGAAGCTCCCCGGCACCGTCTGGGTGTACGAAGCACGATCGTCCGACGGTGAGGTCGAGACGATCCGCGTCGAGGTGCTCGACGAGCGGCGGACGATCATGGGCGTGGAGACGATCGTGGTCCACGACGTGGTGACGACGGCCGACGGGACGCTGGTCGAGGACACCTTCGACTGGTTCGCCCAGGACGCGGGCGGCAACGTCTGGTACTTCGGTGAGGACACCACGTCCTACGACGGTGGGGTCGCCAGCTCGGACGGCGCCTGGGAGGCCGGCGTCGACGGGGCGCTGCCCGGCATCGTCATGCCGGCCGAGCCGGCCGTGTCGGAGCTCGGATACCGCCAGGAGTACCTCCCGGGAGAGGCCGAGGACATGGGCCAGGTCATCGCCACGTCCGGGTCGGCGACCGTGCCGGCCGGTGACTTCACCGACGTGCTCATGACCCGTGACTGGACCCCGCTCGAACCCGACGTGGTCGAGGAGAAGACCTACGCCCGCGGTGTCGGCTTGGTGCTGGAGTCGAAGGTCAGCGGCGACGGTGGCGATGCGACGGTCGAGCTGATCGAGCACGTCGCTCCCGGCTGATCGATCGGAACCGTCCTCGACGACCGGTCGGCGGTAGCGTGCGCATGCTGTGAGCGAGACCGCCGACCGGATCGTCCTGTTGCTGCGCTGCGCCGACCGCCCCGGGATCGTCGCGGCGGTCGCCGACTTCCTGCAGCGCCAGGGCGCCAACATCGTCCACGCCGACCAGCACACGGACCGGTCCCACGGACTCTTCCTGCAGCGGGTCGAGGTGGAGTTCGCGGACGGCGCACCGGACGGGTACGAGCTGTCCGAGGCGCTGCGCCCGCTGGCCGAGCGGTTCGCCATGACGTGGTCGATCCACTCGACGACCCGCCGACCGAAGGTCGGGCTGCTGGTGTCGAAGGACGGGCACTGCCTCACCGACCTGCTTAGCCGGGTCGAGCTGGGCGAGCTCGACGCCGAGATCGCGCTGGTGGCGTCCAATCACGACGTGCTCCGGCCGCTCGTGGAGCGGGCCGGGATCGCCTTCCACCACCTGCCCATCGACCCCGAGCAGGGCGGGAAGGCGGCGCAGGAGGCGGCGATGGACCAGCTCCTCGTCGACCACGACATCGAGCTCGTGGTCCTCGCCCGCTACATGCAGATCCTCACCGACGGGTTCACCCAGCGGTGGGCCGGTCGGGTGATCAACATCCACCACTCGTTCCTCCCCGCCTTCAAGGGGGCCCGGCCCTACCACCGGGCCCACGAGCGGGGCGTCAAGATCATCGGGGCGACGGCGCACTACGCCACCGCCGACCTCGACGAGGGCCCGATCATCGTCCAGGACGTCACGCCGGTCAGCCACCGAGACGAGGTCGCCGATCTGGTCCGCAAGGGCCGCGACCTCGAGCGCACCGTGCTGGCCAGCGCCGTCCGACTCCACCTGGAGCACCGGGTCCTCGCCTACGAGAACCGCACCGTCGTCTTCGACTGAGCCGCGACTCCCCGGCCGTCGCCACCTGCGTGTTACAGTGTCACACGGTGTAGGACGATCTCAGCTGGCTCTCGGACGAGGGCGTCGCGCTCTCCCGGTCCGAGCTCGAACGGATCTTCGCTGCGCTCCGAGCGCTGGTCTCCGGGACCGACGAGCTCGACCCGAACCGTGCCCATACGGTCGACATCGCGTTCACGATCGCCGATGCGATCGAACGGCAGCGCGGAGGTGAGACATGACGCAGACCCCACCAGGAATCGACTGGCTCGAGCAGGCCACGGGGCAACGGCTCGACCGACCCGATGCCGAGCCACCGACTCAGGACCGACACCTCTCGGTCCGCCTCCCCGCTGAGCTCGCTGCCGGCCTCGACGCATTGGCGGCCGACCTCGACACGACGGCCTCCCAGGTCGTACGCGATCTGCTCGCGGACGCGATCAGCCGCCGGCAACAGATCGCCGATCTCGACGCATCGGAGCTGGCCGATCGGCTCGCAGCCGATGTCGCCGAGGTCAGACGTCGCCTCGCCGGCTGAACTGCGCGAGCCGGCCGAGTCCCGCAGTCCTCTGCCCGTTCGCTCCCCAGGCCGGTCAGCTCCCCCGGCGGGCGGCGAGGACGCAGAACTCGTTGCCCTCGGGATCGGCCAGGATCACCCACGGCACGTCGCCCTGGCCGAGGTCGAGGCGCGACGCCCCGAGGCCGATCAACCGCTCGACCTCGGCGTCCTGGTCGTCGGGGCGGAGATCGACGTGGATGCGGTTCTGCCGCGCCTCGGGCTGCTCGACCGGCACGAACAGCATGCCCGGCATGCGGCCGGGCTCGGGCTGGATCTCGACGACCTCCGGACCGTCGTCGACGGCCACCCACCCGAGGGCCTCGCACCACCAGCGACCGAGCGCGATCGGGTCGCGCGAGGCGACGATGATCTGCTCCCACTCCAAGCTCACGGCCGGACCCTAGCGAGGGCCTTCGCACGGCCGCCCGGGAGTTTCGCCGCCGTCGTCAATCGGCGGCCGGGCGCTGGACCACCAGCTTCGTGGGGCCCCGGAGCGTGTGCGAGCGCTTCCACTCGACGTCGTCGTCGGCCACGTCGTAGTCGCCGAACGCGTCGAGGAACGCCGGCAGTCCGACCCGCATCTCCAGGCGCGCGAGCGCCGCACCGAGACAGTGGTGGATGCCGTGGCCGAACGAGATGGGCTTCGGGTCGGGCCGGTCGAGGCGCAGCACGTCGGCGTCCGGCCAGCGGCGGCGGTCGCGGTTGGCGGCGCCGAGCATCAGCGCGACGTTGGCGCCGGCCGGGATCGTGACGTCGCCGGCCTCGATCGGACCGATCGTGTTTCGCCCCGTGAACTGGGCCGTCGTGTCGTAGCGGAGCAGCTCCTCGACGGCGTTGTCGATGAGGTCGGGCCGGTCCCGCAGGAGCCGGCGCTGATCCGGATGGCGGCCGAGCGCCACGATCGCGTTGCCCAGCAGCCCGGTGGCCGTCTCGTGGCCGGCGAACATGAGCACCGAGATCATCGAGACGACCTCGTCGTCGTCCAGCCGGCTCTCGTCGGCGACCAGCGCCGAGATCAGGTCGTCCCGGGGCTCTGCCCGTCGCTCGGCGATCAGCTCGGTGAACACCGACTGGAGGTCGTCGAAGGTGCGGTTCATCTCGTGCGGGTCGAAGGCATCCATCGCCTCGAGCATCTGACCAATCTGGGTGGACGACGTCCTCAGCCAGGCCCACCGGTCGCCCGGAAGTCCGAGGATCGCGGCGATCGCGTTGATCGGGAGCGCCGCCGTGTACGCCTCGACCACGTCCACCGATCGCCGGTCGGCCACGTCGTCGAGGAGCCGGTCGGCGATCGAGAGCACCTGTGGCTCGAGCTCGGCGATGCGCTTCGGCGTGAAGGCGCGGCTCACGGCGGTGCGAAGGCGGGTGTGGACCGGCGGGTCGGTGACGAGGAGCCACCGCCGGAAGTTCTCGATCGCGGTCTCGTTCAGCTTCGTGTACGGCGACAGCCCGAGCAGCCGGCGTCCGAGTGCCTCGGTGCTCGCGTTCGGCGAGCGCAGCACGGCGAGCACCTCGTCGTGGCCCGAGACGAACCACTGGTGGTACGCCCGTGAGTACACGACCGGCCCGTCGGCGGTCATCGTGTCGTAGATCGGGTACGGCCAGCTGAATCGCTCGGGCGCGAACGGGTCGCCCCACCTGGCGAAGCGGAAGACCACACGCGACACCCGTGGGCGCGCCCCGATCGCCTGCACGACCGGCAACATCACCCGCTCGACGTTCATGACCCACTCTCGCACGGCGCCGGCGACCGCACCCGGTGTGGACCCAGCACGTTCGGGCGCTCGACCTCGCGCAACAGGGGCGAGGGTCGGCGCCAAGGACCGTCAGGGGGTGCCACCCGAGACGGGCGGGAACGGGGGTGCGCCCGTCCCGCCCGTCGACATCACCGGAGTCCCGGTCAGCTCACCACCTGGACGAACGTGACCGTGTTGCCGGCCGGGTCGGTGGCGGCCGCGAGGCGGATGAAGCCGAGGTCGTCGACGTCGCCCACCTCCACACCCGCAGCGGCGCACCGTTCGCGCTGCAGATCGAGATCGTCGACGCCGACGACCACCGACGACGGCCCGGTCGTCGTCTCGTCCGGGACCGTGACCTGGATCCAGGCGGCTTCGGCGAGTTGCCACTCGGCCACGCCCTCGGTGGGTGCGACGTCCGGCTCACGTCCGATCCACCGCTGGTACCACGCCACCGCGGTCGGGTGGTCGGCGGCGGGCAGGATGGCGACGACGCTGTTCAGGTTGGACATGTTCGAGCTCCTTCGTGTCGTGGGTGACGGCCGCGCCGGTCGGCAGCGACGCCCCACCGAGATGACGCGCACGGACGCCGGAATTCGACAGCGAGCCCGGAATCGTCACCCTCGCCGAGCGGATCAGCGGCTGGACGACGACGCTGCAGCGGACCGGACCTCGTCCGAGCGATGGCGCAGGTGCGACCGCTCCGCGTCGTTGGCACACAGGTCGAGGGCGGCGTCGAAGGCCGAGACCGCCAGCTCGAGGTCGCCGGCCCGCCACGCGAGCTCACCGCAGACGGCGGCGAACCGGTGGTGGTGGCGCAGCTCCGCGTCGAGCCCGGCGAGGACGGCGAGGCCGGCCTCCGGTCCATGGGCCTCGCCCACGGCGACGGCTCGGTTGAGACCGACGATCGCCGAGCCGGTCAGTGACTCGAGGGCGAGATAGTGCTCCGCGATCTGCGCCCAGTCGGTGTCGCGCCCGGAGCTCGCCCGAGCGTGGGCGGCCGCGATCATCGCCTGGAGACGGAGCTCCTCCGCATACCCCTCGCCCGGACCGAGCGACGACACCAGCTCCAGACCCTGCCGGATCTCGTCGCGATGCCATCGCGTCCGGTCCTGGTCGGCGAGGGTGACCAGCCGCCCACCGCGCTGGCGGGCGTCGCGGCGGGAATGCTGCAGGATCAGCAGCGCGCTCAGCGCACGAGCCTGCGGCGCCGACGGCGCGACCTGCCGCAGGACCTCGGCGAGCGCGACGGCGTCGGCCGCGAGGTCCGCCCGCAGGAGATCCGCCCCGGTCCCTGGCGCGTAGCCGGCGGTGAACGCCAGGTAGATCGTTCGACAGACCTCGTCGAGTCGCTCGGTCAGCGCAGCGGCGACGGGATCGCCGAGTGGGATGCCGGCCGCCACGATCTTCTTCTTCGCTCTCGTCAGTCGAGCCGCCATCGTCGGGGTCGAGACCAGGAACAGTCGTGCGATCTGCTCGGTCGGCGTCCCGATCACCAGACGCAGCGCCAACGCTGACCGGGAGTCCCTGGGGAGTGCCGGATGGCAGCACAGCAGGATGAGGTGCAGTCGTTCGTCGGCGAACTCGACGTCCAGGGGACTCGGATCCTGCCAGTCGGCCGTCACCGCCAGCAGTGGTGCCTTCCTGCCGGCCACCGCAGCGGCGCGGAGCCTGCCGAGGATCTGGCGATGCGCGGTGGTGTACAACCAACCGGCCGGGTTGGCGGGGACGCCCTCGATGGGCCATCGAGCCGCGGCGCGGGCGAAGGCCTCGCCGAGCGCGTCCTCGGCGAGGTCGAGGCGTCGCGTGCGCGCCACGAGCAGCGACAGCAAGCGACCCCACTCGTCGCGATGGACGGCGCCGACGAGCTCCTCAGACGGTCGCGAGGACCGGGCGGATCTCGATGTCATAGGCGGGCAGGATCCGGCACAGCTCGATGACGGTGTCGAGCTCCGGCGCCTCCAGCACGTAGTAGCCACCGATCTGCTCGGCGGCCTCGGCGAACGGTCCGTCGGTGATGGTCAGCTGCGCGCCGCGCGTGCGCAGCGTCGTCGCCGTCGAGCCGTCCTGGAGCGCCTCGGCGCTGACGATCTCGACGCCCTCGCGTGCCGCGCACGCCTCGTCGAACGCGACGTGGTCGGCCATCTGCGCCTCTTGCTCGTCGGCGCTCAGCTCGTCCCAGTCCGGCAGCTCGCCGTAGCCCGCCAGCAGGATGAAGTACTTCACGGTTCCGGTCCTTCCCCGGCGGCGATGGCCGCCGTCGACATGACCATGACGCTCGGCGAGCGCCGAAATCGACACCGACGCCGAGAATCCGCCGAGACTCCCGACGACGGCTCAGCGGTCGGGCTGGGCCCTGCCCGTGAAGTCCTCCATCGTGCGGTAGACGCCGAAGACGCGGTCGGCGAGGAAGTCGCGCACGCCGGTCGGCACGACGCCCTTGAGCATCTCGCTGAGCTGCACCGTCTTGGGCAGCACCACGAAGGGCCGCCCGTCGAGGGTGGCCTTCCAGGCCTCGTCGACGACGTCCGCAGGGTCGAGGATCGGCAGCAGCGGCGCCGACTTCGCACCCTCGAACATGCCGGTGTTGGTGTAGTACGGGCACACCGTCGTCACCTTCACGTGCTCGTGACCGGCCTGCTTGAGCTCGAGGCGGACCGAGTCGGACCAGCCGATGATCGCCCACTTCGAGGCGGCATACGCCGCCATCCGCGGGTTGGGCGTGAAGCCGGCCGCCGAGGCCAGGTTGAGCAACCGGCACTCCCCCGGCGCCCCGATCATCGCCGGGAGCAGTGCGTGGGCGACGTACATCGGGGCGAGGGTGTTGACGTCGATCGTGACCTTGGCGTCGCGCTCGAGGTCGGTCTCCCAGAAGTACTTGTTGCCACGGACGACGCCGGCGTTGTTGACGAGCACGTCGACCCGACCGAGCTCGTCGAGGACCGAGGCCGCGGTGTCGGCGACCGCCGTCGCATCGCTGACGTCGACGACGTCGGCGCGGACCTCGCTGGATCCGCCGTCGAGCTCCTTGTGGGTCTGCTCGAGGGTCGATGCGTCCACGTCCCAGAGCACGACCGTCGAGGCTCCCTCGGCGATCGCGCGCTCCGCGAACAACCGGCCCATCCCCATGGCCGCACCGGTGACGAGGACGCGCTTGCCCTTGACCGACTTCATGTCGACTCCTTCACATCGGCATCGGCGTGGGCCGACGGCTGCGAGGTTCGCGCGGCGAGCGCGGCGCTGCGCACACGGGCGAAGTCCTCGTCGGTGTACGGCCCGTTCACCCCCGAGATGGTCGCCAGCCGCATGCCGTGCCGCAAGCCGAGCTGGTAGATCTCCTTGACCTTCGGCCACGTGAGGCTGCGACCGACCGTGAAGGTCTCGTAGCGACCGTCGAGGGCGAGGACGATCGTCTCGGCGAGGCAGGCGTAGGCCACGCCGTCGGGCAGGCCGATGTCGCCCATCCGGACCTCGCCGGGCAACTCGACCTCACCCGACTCGATCACCAGGACGTCGGGGCGCTTGGCGACGTCCTCGGCCGACATGTCCAGCGGCCGTGCGACGTCCGTGATCACGCACCCCGGCTTGACGTCCATGATGTCGAGCACCTTGTGCCCCGCCGCCGAGGTGGCCGTCACGATGACGTCCATGTCGCTGAGCGCGGCCGACGGGTCCGTCGCAACGTGGATCGTGGCGCGCGGCCGGTCGCGCTCGATCTCGTCCTTGATCTGGAGCAGCTTCGCCGTCTCCGGGGACACCAGCCAGACCTCGTCGGCGGCGAGGGCGAGGAGCCGGGCGCAGACCGAGCCGATCGCACCGGAGGCGCCGACGACCATCGCCTTGCCGTGCAGGACGCCGTCCTCGTCGGGCTCGATGATCCCCAGGCGACGGACCGCCTCGTGCGCGGCCCACAGCGCGCCGGAGGCGCTGTAGCTGTTGCCCGTCGTCACCGGCAGGGGCGCCTGCTTCGCGACGGTCACGCCGGCGTCGCCGACGACCTTGGTGAAGGCTCCCAGGCCCATGATCTGCGCGCCCAGACGCCGGGACAGCTCGGCGGCCTCGAGCAGCCGCGAGTAGGTGAACTCGGGCGGGTGGGCGAGCATCTCCTTCGGGGTACCGCCGACCGTGATCAGCCATCCCTCGGCCTCGTCGCCGGTCTCGGAGACGACGCCGGTGACACGGCTGTACACGAAGGGCGGGATGTAGGCCATGGTCTTCTCGACGACCTGGCTCATGCCGGGGATGCTCGTGACCCGCCCCAACGGCTCGACGTTCTTGAAGTACTCGGTCGACAGCGGATGGATGACGAACGAGAAGCGGCTCTTGCGGCGACGGCCACGCGGCCACAGCAGGCGGGGCTCGAGGTCGGCGTCCTGGATGAACTGCGCGAGGTCGTCGGTCGTGAGCCGGGTGCGATGGGCGGCGGACGCGGCGACCATCGCCTCGTACATGGCCGGCACGACCATGAACTCGAAGGGCTGCGGGGTGACGTCCACGACGAGGTCGGCACCGAGCTCGGTGAGCGTCGCCAGTCGTTCCTCCGACACCGTGCTGGTGATGACGGCCTTTCCCTGCAGGTCCGGGAGACCGAACCGCATCAGCTCCGAGAAGGACCCGATGACGACGTCTGCGTCCTCGGCGGCCGAGTGCGCGACCTTGTCGCTGATCCACCCGACCGGCCCGGCGACGCGTTCCTTCACGAAGCCGGGCACCTGCCGCCAGGCGAACTCACCGAGACCGCTGGCGGCCGCCGTCACCGGGTTGGTCTTGACCCGACCCGGCAACGTCAGATCGTGATCGGCCTCGTCGAAGGTGATGTTGTCGGTGAACTCGCGGAGCACGGCGACGGTGCGCTCGCGGGTCGCTCCGCCGACGATGACGACGCGGGCGTTGACGAAGTAGCCGGGCATCTCCGCTTCGATCCGGCGGATCGCCCACTCCTGGAAGATGTCGGTGACGAGGGAGTCATCGCGGACGGGGATGCGCGTCGTCGTGGCCTTGACCCGATCGAGGTCCTCCACGCGACCACCGAGGTGCCCGGCGGCGCGCGCCTCCCGGATGCCGCTCACCGCGATCGCGTCGGCGTTCAGCGACCACCGCCAGACGTGGTCCTCGGCGGCATCGACGTCGCCGCCCGTCCCGACGCGGACCATCCGGAATCGCCGACCAGCGAGCTCGACGCGCTCGTCGTAGTCCCACTCATCGCCCTGGAACGTCACGTTGACGACCGTGAGGTCCTCTGACGGCGCCATGGTCTCTCCTCCGTTCGGCTTCATGTCTCCCCCGTGGCGATCTGCGAGAGCGACTCGAGGTGTCGCTCCACCAACTCGACAAGGTGGAGCGGGTCGGGAACCATCCGTGCGTCGCTCGACACGCCGACGCTGAGGGTGCCGTCGTAGCTGAACAGGCAGACGCCGAGCGGCTGGTCGCCCGAGGTCGGCACCCACCCGAGGATGGAGCGCACGGGCGCTCCGGCCATGGTCATCGCGACACGGGGCCCCGGGACGTTGGTCAGCTGGCCGATCGTCTTGCCGGCGAAGAAGTCCGTCACCTGCCGGGCGACCGACGACGGCGCCTCGGCGACGAGCCGTTGCACACCGAAGGCCACCATCGGCTCGACCGAGCGCTTCAGCCGTGTGGTCCGCTCGTGGATCTCGTCGATCAGGGCGGCCGGCTTCCGGATGCCGAGCGGCATGGAGAGCATGACGACCACGAAGTGGTTGCCGAGCCGGTCCGGCAGGGTGGGATCGACCGGCTGGAGGGAGACCGGCATCATCCACGACAGGTCGGTGACGTCGTCGACCCCACGCTCCTCGAGGTAGTCGGTGAGCGCCAACGACACGGCAGCGAGGAGGACGTCGTTCAGGCTCGCGCCGCGCGCCCGGGAGGCAGACCGGAGCCCGTCGAGCGGGAACCCGTCGATCCAGGCGACCGACTTGTCGACACCCGGGTGCCCGGCCCAGGCCTCGGCGTCGTGGCCGTCCGACAGCAGCAACCGACCGATCTCACGCCAGGAGTTGGACGACTCGTTGTCGACCGATGCGATGCCGGTGAGCGCGTCGACGAGTCGGTCGGGATGGCGGACGAGATCGACGGCCTCGCCGATGTGGTGGGACAGCCCGAGCGGGTTCGTGGTGGACACGAGCCGGCGTGCTGCCGACGAGACGGCCTGCCCGGCGTGGCCGACGTAGTCGACGGTGTCGGCGACCGAGCGCTCGACCACGTGGAGCACCCGTTCGAGTGGGTGGTGGTGCTCTTCCGACGTGTTGCGACCGACCGCCGTCGGCGTCGCCCCATCGGCGGGGTCGCAGGCACCGAGCAGGAGTTGCACCAGCCGGATGCCGTCGGCGATCCCGTGGTGGAAGCGGCTGTAGAGGTATCCGCCGGCGTCCTGGTCGGGCACGCTGAGGAGCTGGAGCTCCCACAGCGGATGGGACCGATCGAACGGGACGGAGAACTGGGCCGAGACGTAGGCCCGGACGGCATCGACGCCGCCGTCGTCGAGTCGCACCGGACGAACGTGGCGGTCGATGGAGAACTGGTCGTCGTCCTCCCACGTCCAGACACCGTCGCGCTCCACGGCGATCTGCGACATCACCCGGTACCGGCGGACCATCCGCTCCAGGACGACCTCGACGAGCGCGTCCACGTCCGGCGGGTCGTCGAAGGCGACGAGCGCGTTGACGTGCATGAGGTTGTTCGGCCGGTCCATCAGGAGCCACGTGAGGTCTTCCGGCGCTATCCGCGTGCTCATGCCCTTCCCCCGTGACGAGCGTCGCGACGAGCCGACGTGGCTCGGTCCTGAAGTGGTCGAGTGCCGAAACGGTAGTACTCGCCGGGGCCACCCGGTTCCGTCGCCTCCCACCTGATCCGAACCTGACAGACGGTCAGCGCAGCGGCGAGGCGAAGACCGCGTCGAGGGAGCGGACCGGGTCGACCGGCACGCCGTCGAGGCGGACCTCGAAGTGGAGATGGGGCCCAGTGGCGAATCCCGTCGTGCCGACCCGGCCGAGCTGCTCGCCCCGGGCGATCTCCTGCCCCACAGCGACGTCGACGGCCGAGAGGTGCGCGTACAGCGTGGCGACCCGGTCGCCGTGGTCCACGACCACGATCGTGCCGTAGGCGGTGAGGCCGTCCGCCACCTGCACGACGACACCCTCGTCTGCGGCGACGACCGGCGTGCCGGTCGGAGCGGCGGCGTCGGCGCCGGCGTGGAGCTGGCGCACGCCCCAGATCGGATGGACCCGAGAGCCGAACGACGACGACAGCCGGGCCCCGGGCACGGGCGACGACAGCGAGTCCGCTGCCGGAGCGACGACCTCGCCCTGGCAGGCCTGCGCGTAGGAGAGCAGCTCGTCGACGGCGACGCTGTCGATGCCCGAGCTCGACGCCGACGGCACGGTGCGCGGCACGGGCAAGGGCGACGTGGTGATCCACCATCCGTCGCCAACCGGGTTCGGGACGAAGCCGCTCACCGGCTCGGCCCGGCAGTCGGCCGACGTGAGCGACGAGGCGCCGTCGCTGAACGCTGCCACCGCGCCGTCGGCGGTCACCATCGCGTAGCCGGCGTCGTCGGCGCCGAAGCCCACCACCGGGCGCCCGAACCCCTGCTCCGCAGCCGACCCGAGGAACGGGGCGTCGCCGAACGAGAAGACGCCACCGTCGGCGGCTGCCAGCCAGTACCCAGCGGCGGACGACGTCGTCGCCATCCCCACGATCGGCGAGCTCAACACCAACGACCCCGTCGACCCGAAGAACCCCGCATCACCGAACGCGAACACCCCACCATCGGCCGCCACCAACCAATACCCACCACCCGACGGCGAGGCCGCCATCCCCACGACCGCCGCCTTCACGTCGAGCCCGGCGATGTCTCCGTGGTCGGTGGCGTCACCTTCCGGGATGACCTCGCCGGCGGGTCCGGCGAACAGGAGGAGCGCGGTCAGCAGGGCGGCCAGCACGCCCGCCACCATGCCCGTCGGGAGCCCCGGACCGGTGGACCCGCCCTAGGTTGTCGCCGTGCAGCCCGAGCCGCTCGATGTCGTGCTCGTCGAGCCCTGGCTCGGCGGCAGCCACGAGGCGTGGGCTCGTGGGTACGCCGCAGCCAGTCGCCATCGCGTCCGCGTCGTCGGCCACCAGGGCGGGCCGTGGCGATGGCGGCTGCAGGCCTCGTCGGTCACCCTCGCCGCCGAGCTGGCCGCCACGTGCCGGTGGGAGCCGATGGACCTGCTGCTCGTGTCGTCGATGACCGACCTGGCGCAGCTGCTGGGCATCGCCCGCCGCACGGTCGGCGACACGCCGGTCGTCCACTTCCGGCACGAGAGCCAGCTGCTCTACCCCGAGGCGATCGGCGCCCGCATCTCCAAGGGCATCCGCCTCCAGGAGTGGGCCTCCCTGGTCGCTGCCGACCGGGTGGTCTTCAACTCCGAGTATCACCGCACCGCGCTGCTCGAGGCGCTGCCCCGGCTGCTCGACGATGCCCCCGACCACCGTCACCACGGCCGTCTCCCCGCCCTGGCCGCGGCCTCGTCCGTCCTGCCCGTCGGCGTCGACCTCTCCGAACTGCGAGCCCGACCGGCGATCGACCGAGCCGTGCCCACGGTGCTGTTCAACCATCGCTGGCACCACGACAAGCAGCCCGAAGCGGCGCTCGACGCCCTCCTCGCCGTGGCCGACCGTGGCGTGGCGTTCGAGCTCGTGATGTGCGGGGCCGACGACCTCCCCGACGACCGGCCGGTACGCCACCGGCTCGCCCGCCTCGGCGACCGGGTGCGCCACGCCGGCGAGCTCGATCGCGCCGCGTATGTCGAGGTGCTGCACGACGCCGACGTGGTGCTCTCGACCGCCACACAGGAGTGCTTCGGCGTGGCGGTCGTCGAAGCGATCGCCGCCGGTTGCGTGCCCGTGCTCCCCGACCGGCTCTCGTATCCCGAGCTGATCCCGACCCGCTACCACGGCGACGTCCTCTACGGACCCGAAACGCTCGTCGACCGGCTCGCCGTCGTGCTCAACGACGTCGGCGCCGCCCGTCGCCGCGTCGACGGCCTCGCGGAGGACACCCACCGCTTCGACTGGTCGACCGTCGCCCCGACCTACGACCGCTTCCTCGCCGACGTCGTGGCCGGTGCGCGTCGCTGAGGAGCCCGCCGGGCGACGGCCTCCGGCGGGCCCGTGGACCTGCCATCGAGGTGCCGACCACACCGAGTGCTGACCCGCCGTGCCATCGAGCGTCCCGACCGACACCTCGCGGTCCCGCCGTCAGAGCGACAACCGCGGGACGATCACCCAGTTGTCGCTCGGAGCACGGGACCACCACGACCTCCCCCGCCGACCAGGACCACAGAACGCCACCACCCTCAGCGGTCGAGCGCCCGACGGAGACCGGGCGACGGCGCCGGCTGAGTAGCGTCGACCCATGGAGCTCACGGG